>NZ_JACYVL010000002.1:0-642442 GCF_014842245.1 Frigoribacterium sp. CFBP 13707 | reverse complement strand
CGGTGACCGGGGAGGGACGGAGCGCCGCTACTTGACGGCGATCGCCACGAGGCGGGGCGCCCGGACGACCACGTTCACGATCTCCTTCTCGCCGACGGCGCGCTGCACCGCGGCGGAGTCGCGGGCCAGGGCCTCGAGCTCCTCCGAGCTGATCTTCGGCGAGACCTCGAGGCGGTCGCGCACCTTGCCGTTCACCTGCACGACGGCCGTGACGCTGGTCTCGACGAGCAGGGTCGGGTCGGCCTTGCGCCACCCGGCCGAGGCGACCGAGACGCCGTCGTGCCCCAGCTTCTCCCACATCTCGCTGGCGGTGTACGGGGCGAAGAGCGACAGGGCCAGGGCCACCGTCTCGGTCGCCTCGCGCACCGCGGGGTCGGCCGCGCCCGCACCCGAGTCGATCGTCTTGCGCACCGCGTTGACGAGCTCCATCAGGCGCGCGACGACGACGTTGAACTTGAACGCCTCCGTCAGCCCGGGCGCCTCGGCGAGGAACCGGTGCGTCTGGCGGCGCAGGGCCTGGTCGCCGTCGGCCCAGACCGCGTCGACCGGGCTGGCGACGTCGGACGAGAGGCGGAAGGCGCGGGCGAGGAACTTCGCCGACCCGGCCGGCGAGACGTCGGCCCAGTCGATGTCGTCCTCCGGCGGGCCGGCGAAGGCCATCGTGAGGCGGATGGCGTCGACGCCGTGCTTCTCGACCTCCTCCGACAGGGTGACGAGGTTGCCCTTGCTCTTGCTCATCTTCGCGCCGTCCTGCAGCACCATGCCCTGGTTGAGCAGCGCGCTGAAGGGCTCGGTGAAGTCGACGTAGCCGAGGTCGAACAGCACCTTGGTGATGAAGCGGGCGTAGAGCAGGTGCAGGATGGCGTGCTCGACGCCGCCCACGTACTGGTCGACCGGCGCCCAGCGGTTGACGACGGCGGGGTCGAAGGCCTTCTCGGCGTCGTTCGGGCTCAGGAAGCGCAGGAAGTACCACGAGCTGTCGACGAAGGTGTCCATCGTGTCGGCGTCGCGCCGGGCCGGCGTGCCGTCGACCGGGTTCGGCACGGTCACCCAGTCGGTGGCGGCGCCGAGCGGCGAGCTGCCCTTCGGCTTGAGGTCGAGGCCCTCGGTCGACGGCAGCAGCACGGGCAGCTGGTCCTCCGGCACCGGCACCTCGGTGCCGTCGGCGGCGTGGACGATCGGGATGGGCGTGCCCCAGAAGCGCTGGCGCGAGATCAGCCAGTCGCGCAGGCGGTAGGTCTTCGCGGCCTTCCCGGCGCCCTTCTCCTCGAGCAGCTCGACGACGCGCTTGATCGCGTTCGACTTGCTGAGGCCGGTCAGCGGGCCCGAGTTCATCAGGCGGCCGTCGCCCGTCAGGGCCACGCCGGTCTTCGCGGGGTCGAGCTCGGGCAGGTCCTCCGGCAGGATCGCCTGGCCGTCCTCGTCGAGCTCGAGCTTCGGGATCACGCCCGTCACGGGGGCGTTCGTGTCGACGACGACCCGCACGGGCAGGTCGAACTTGCGAGCGAAGTCGAGGTCGCGCTGGTCGTGCGCGGGCACGGCCATGACCGCGCCGTGGCCGTAGTCGGCGAGCACGTAGTCGGCGGCCCAGACGGGCATCGGGGCGCCGGTGAGCGGGTTGACCGCGACGCGGCCGAGGGGCACGCCGGTCTTGGGCCGGTCGGCCGTCTGGCGCTCGATCTCGGTCGACTTCTGCACCTGCACCAGGTACTCCGCGAAGGCGGCCTTGACGTCGTCGGTGGCCTCGGCCACGAGCTCGGCGGCGAGGTCGCTGTCGGGCGCGACGACCATGAAGGTCGCCCCGTAGAGGGTGTCGGGGCGCGTCGTGAAGACCGTGACGCGCTCGTCGCGGCCCTCGATCTCGAAGTGCACGTCGGCCCCGATCGACCGGCCGATCCAGTTGCGCTGCATGTTCAGCACCTTGGTCGGCCAGCGGCCCTCGAGCTGGTTGAGGTCGTCGAGCAGGCGGTCGGCGTACTCGGTGATGCCGAAGTACCACTGCGTCAGCTTCTTCTTGACGACGACGGCGCCCGAGCGCTCGGAGGTGCCGTCGGCGAGCACCTGCTCGTTGGCGAGGACGGTCTGGTCTACCGGGTCCCAGTTGACCCAGCTGTCCTTCCGGTAGGCGAGCCCCTTCTCGTACATCTTGAGGAACAGCCACTGGTTCCACTTGTAGTACTCGGGGTCGCTCGTGTGGAGGACGCGGTCCCAGTCGAAGGAGGGCGCGTAGAGCTTCATGCTCTGCGCCTGCTGGGCGATGTTGGCGTAGGTCCACTCGCGCGGGTCGACGCCGCGCTTGATGGCGGCGTTCTCGGCGGGCAGGCCGAAGCTGTCCCAGCCGATGGGGTGGAGCACGTTGAAGCCCTGCTGGCGCCAGTAGCGCGCGATCACGTCGCCGAGCGCGTAGCCCTCGGCGTGGCCCATGTGGAGGTCGCCCGACGGGTACGGGAACATGTCGAGGATGTACTTGCGCGGGCGCTTGTCGTCGGGGTCGACCGCGAAGGGCTTCGCGACCTCCCACACCTGCTGCCACTTGCGCTGCAGGCGCGCGACGTCGTACTCGCGCTCCTCGGCGGGGGTGTTGTCGTGCTCGTGTGCCACGGGACTCTCATTCGCTCACGGGGTGGAGGCGACCGGCGGACGGCACGACGAGGTGCGGGCACGCGGCGGCCCGTCGTCCAGGGTAGCGGCCCGCCGCACGTGGTCCGCACGGGGCGCCGACCGCACCGGGGCAGGTCACGAGGAGGCGCCTCCCGCGGGGACCCCCAGCGCGCGCAGCAGCGCGGTCGCCTTCCAGGCCACCTCCGCCAGCTCCTCCCGCGGCACCGACGACGACGTCACTCCCCCGCCGACCCCGACGGTCGCCCCGCCGTCGGTGACCACGACCGAGCGGATGGCCATCGCCCAGGAGGCGCTGCCGTCGAGGCCGAGCACGCCGACGGCGCCGGAGTAGACGCCGCGGGGCGCGCCCTCCCCCTCGGCGAGCAGCTCGACGGCGCGTCGCTTCGGGGCACCCGTCATCGAGCCCGCGGGGAAGGTCGCCTCGAGCGCGTCCAGCGCCCCGAGGCCCGGGGCGAGCCGGGCCGTGACCGTGCTGACCAGCTGGTGCACGGCCGGGTAGGAGCGCACGGCGAACAGCTCGTCGACGACGACGCTGCCGAGGCGGGCGACGCGGGTGAGGTCGTTGCGCACCAGGTCGACGATCATCAGGTTCTCGGCGAGCTCCTTCTCGCTCGTCGCGAGCTCCGCGGCGAGGGCCGCGTCGGCGACCGGGTCGGCGGAGCGCGGCCGGGTGCCCTTGATGGGCGACGAGCTCACGACGCCGCCCCGCGAGACCTCGAGGAACGACTCGGGCGAGGCGCCCGCGACGGCGGTCCCGCCGATGCGGACGAACGACGACCGCGGCGACGGCGACGACCGACGGAGGCGGCGGTAGGTCTCGAAGGCGTCCACCGGCCCCGCGACCTCGTACGACGTCGTCGGGCAGAGCACGTACGCGTCGCCCGCCGCGATGGCGGCCTGGCAGCGCGCGACGAGGGCGAGGTACTCGTCGTCGCCGTGACGGCGGCGGACGGCACCGGGGCCGCGCCGTGCCTCCGGCTCCCCGGGCTCGCCGAGCGGGACGACGCCGGGCCAGGCCGCGGCCACCGACCGCGCCCAGTCGTCGGCCGCGAGGGCGACCAGCTCGACCTCGCGGGCGGCGTGGTCGAAGACGAGGGCGCGGTCGGTGCGGAGCAGGGCGACGTCGGGAGGCGCGGCCTCGTCGACGGGGAGGCCCGCGGTCACCGACGGCGGGCTCCCGCGCCCCGGCCCGACGGTCGCGTCGCGGTCGAGCAGCCACGTCCCCGCCCCGTAGCCGAGCCAGCCGGCCCAGCCGAGCGGCGCGGCGTCGTCGCGGCCGTCGGCGAGGTCGTCGCGGAGCAGGGCCCAGAGCCGGCCGAGCTCACCGTGCCGCGTGGACGCGGTGACCCGGTCGCCCCACAGCAGGACGGACCGGCCGGTGACGGCCCCGTGCCCGGCGTCGAGCCACACGACGTCGCCGTCGGGGGCGAGGGCGGCGACGACGGCCTCCGGGTCGGCCCAGGGCAGGGGGCGGCGGAGGACCGTCGGGCGCATGGACCGAGTGTAGGAGCCCGGGGCGCCCGGAGGTCGGGCCAGCCCCCGTCCGACGCTTAGCCTGGGGGGCATGAGCCTCGCGACGACCCTCCGCTGGCACGACGGACGACTCGTGGACGACGAGGTCGGCGAGGGGGGCGGCGAGGGGGGCGGCGGAGACGGTCACGCCTCCCGTGACGCCGGTGCCTCGGAGGCGCGCCGTGGCCCGATCCGCGTGGCCGACTCCTGGCTCGTCGTCGACGGTGCCGTCCGGGCCCTCGACGTGCACCGCGACCGCTTCGCCGGCTCCGTCCGGGAGGCCGCGCCGGGGCTCGACGTCGACGGCTTCTGGTCGGCCGCCGTCGCGGCCCTGCCCCGCGAGGGCCGGTGGTTCCCGCGCGCGGAGCTGCTCGGCGACGACCTCCTCCTGCAGCTCCGGCCGGCCCCGGAGGCGCGACGGTCGGTCGTGCTGGCCACCGCCTCCTCCGACCCCCGCACCGAGCCGCTCGTGAAGGGGCCGGACCTGGAGGCGCTGGGCGCGCTGCGCCGGGAGGTCGCGACCCGCGGCGCCGAGGAGGCCGTGCTGCTCGACGGCGACGGCTGGGTCGTCGAGGGCGCGTGGAGCTCTCTGCTCTGGTGGCGCGGCGACGCCCTCTGCATGCCCGCGGACGACCTCCCGAGGCTGCCCGGCGTCACGGTGCGGACGGTGCTCACCCTCGCGGCCGTGCTCGGCGTCGACGTGCTGCACGAGCGGGTGACGCCGGAGCAGCTCGACGGCTTCGAGATCTGGTCGCTGAGCGCCCTGCACGGCGTGCGGATCGCCACGCGGTGGGTCGACGGCCCGACGACGGCCGAGGAGCCCGGCCGCCTCGTGACCTGGCAGCGACGGCTCGACGCGCTGCGCCGACCACTGTCGGCCATCTGACCGCGACGACGCCGGCACCCGGCGAGGGGCCGGGCAGCCCGCGACCCCGCGTCAGCCGACCTCGCGCAGCACGCCCCCCTCGACGCGCACCCGGCGGGTGACCAGGGCCGCGGGCACGGGGACGTGCGAGATCAGCACCACCGTGGTGCCGTCGTCGCGCGCCGCCTCGAGGAGGTCGGTCACGAGGCGGTCGGCCAGCTCGGCGTCGAGGCCGGCCGTCGGCTCGTCGAGCACGAGCACGGGGAAGCCGCGGAGCAGGGCGCGGGCGAGCGACAGCCGCTGGGCCTGCCCCCCGGAGACGAGCGCCCCGCGCTCCCCCGGGCGGGCGTCGAGGCCGCCCCGCTCGCGCACCCAGTCTCCGAGGTCCACCCGGTCGAGCACGGCGAGCAGGTCGTCGTCGGTCGCGGTGTCGCGGGCGAAGAGGAGGTTCTGACGGATCGACTCGTCGAACAGCCACGGCGACTGCTCGATCAGCCCGACCGTGCCCCGGACGCGCTCCGCGCCGAGGGAGCGGACCGACGTGCCGCCGACCTCGTAGCGCCCGCGGTGCTCGAGGAAGCGCACGAGGACGGCCGCGAGCGTGCTCTTGCCGGCCCCGCTCGGGCCCTCGACGACGACGCGGTCGCCGGCACGGACCTCGAGCGTCGCGTCGACGAGGGAGTCGGCGGCGGCGCCGGGCCAGCGCGCCGAGACGTGCTCCAGGCTGAGCACCGGCCGGCCGGCCGGGAGGGCGGCCGGACCGTCGCCCCCGACGCGCTCGTCGCCCTCGACCTCGCCCTCCACCTCGCCCAGCTCGTCGACCACCACCTCCGCCGGGGCGACGAGCGGGGCGGCCGACTCGACCCGGGCACCGCTGGCGCGCACGCGACGCCACGCGACCACCGCGGTGGGCACGGCCCCCACGACCTCGAGCACGGCGATCGGCACGAGGGCCACCAGCGCGAAGGCGGGCCCGCGCAGCTCGCCCGCGGCGACGTCGCCCGCGGTCGCGAGCACCACGCCGACCACCGTGGCGCCGGAGACGAGCGACAGGAGCGCCGCGACGAGCCCCGCGGTCGTGGCGCGCCGTCGGGAGGCGCGGCGAAGGTCGTCGTCGAGGGCCGCGACCCGGCGCAGCTGGCCCTCGAGGGCGTCGAACGCGACGAGCACGTCGAGCGACTGCACCGTGTCGAGCACGGCGCCGGAGAGGGCGCCGCGGCGGGCGGCCAGCGCGGACTCCGTGCCCGTCGCGAGCCGGTCGGCGAGCACGACGCCGACGACGAGAGCGACGACGAGGCCGCCGGCCACCACCAGCGCCGCGCGGGGCGAGACGACCGCGACGCCCGCGACGGCGGCGACCCCGGTCACGCCGGAGACGACGAGGGGCTGGACGACGCGGAGGGGCAGGTCCTGGAGCGCGTCGACGTCGGAGACCACCCGGGCGAGCAGGTCGCCGCGGTCGGTGCGGCCGAGCCCGGCCGGCGCGACGCGCGACAGCCTGCGGTAGAGCTCGGTGCGGACGACCGCCAGCTGCCGGAACGACGCGTCGTGGCTGGAGAGCCGCTCGAGGTAGCGGAAGGCCGCCCGGGCGAGGGCGAAGGCCCGCACCCCGACCATGGCCATCGTGAGGTAGAGGATGGGCGGCTGCTCGGCCGCCCGCGTGATGAGGTACGCGGAGGCGGCGAGCAGGGCGACGGCCGAGAGCGCGCTGAGCGAGCCGGCCGCGATGCCCGGGGCCGAGCGCCGGAGCGGAGGCTGCGCCGTGCGGAGGAGGGACGGGCCGGGGGCGACGTCGGTGCGGGTGACGGTCATGCGAGCAGCTCCTCAGAGGCCGTGGCCTGGGCGGTGGCGGGGGCGAGCACGACGACGTCGTCCGCCGATTCGCGCAGGGCCGCGCGGTGCGTCACGACCACGACGGCGACTCCGCGGGCCGCCGCGCGCCGGAGCCCCGCGACGACGGCGGCCTCGGTGACCGCGTCGAGGGCCGACGACGGCTCGTCGACGAGCAGCAGCCGGGCACCGCGACGCTCGACCCGGTACAGCGCCCGGGCGAGGGCGACCCGCTGGGCCTGCCCGCCCGAGAGGCCGCCGCCGCCCGCGCCGAGCACGAGGCCCGGGTCGACGTCGGGCGCCCCCGCGGCGCGGAGGGCGGCCGCCACCGCGGGCGGGTCGACCTCGTCGCCCAGGGCCACGTTCTCGGCCACGGTGCCCGAGACGAGGCCGGGGCGTTGGCCCGACCAGGCGACGTCGCCGACGACGCAGCCGCGGTCGGCGTCGCGCCAGCGGACCTCGCCGCCGTGGGGCGCCTCCCCCCTGACCGCCGCGAGCAGGGTCGACTTGCCGACGCCGCTCGGCCCGGTGACGGCGGTGACCCGGCCCGTCTCCGCGACGAACGACGTGGGAGCCAGTGAGACTACGCCGCCGCGCTCGACCGACACCGCGGAGACGACGAGGGCGTCGCCCGCACCGACGGGGGCGACCGCCGCGCGCGCGGGCGTCGGGCCGGCCGACGACGCCCGGCCGCCGGCCGGCCCCTCCTCCAGGACGGCGAACACGCCCTCGGCCGCCGCGACGCCGTCGGAGGCCGCGTGGAACGCCGCCCCCACCTGACGGAGCGGCAGGAACGCCTCGGGCGCCAGCAGCAGCACGAACAGCCCGACCGACAGGGCGAGCGACCCGTCGACCAGCCGGATGCCGACCGAGACCGCCACGAGGGCGACCGACAGCGACGCCGCGAGCTCGAGGGCGAAGCCGCTGAGGAACGAGACGCGCAGCACGGCCATGGTGTGCCGCCGGTGGTCGTCCGTGAGCCGCCCGATCCGCTCGACCTGTCGACGCTCCCGGCCGAAGACCTTGAGGGTGGAGAGCCCCTCCACCGCGTCGAGGAAGGAGGCGGCGAGGGCCTGCAGGCGCTCCCACTGGCGGTCCTGGGCGGCCCGGGTCGTCCAGCCGATCAGCACCATGAAGAGCGGGATGAGCGGCAGCGTCACCAGCACGATCACCGCGGACAGCCAGTCGCCGACCAGCATCACCCCGACGATCAGCGGCGTCGCGAGGGCGGTGAGGACGAGCTGGGGCAGGTAGCGGGAGAAGTACTCGTCGAGGGCGTCGAGGCCGGGGCCGACGAGGGTCGTGAGACGGGCAGAGCCCCGCTCGGCGACCCACTCGCGGCCGCGCGCCGACACCGCCGCGAGGACCCGTGCCCGGAGCTGGCTCTTGACCGTCGCCGCGGTCCGGGCCGCCACGGCCTCGAGCGCCCACGACGTGGCCGACCTCGCCACGACGGAGACGGCGAGCACGACGAGCGCCTCGCCGGTCGCTCCCGCCCCGGTGCCCTCGACGACGCTCACGACCGCGCGGGTGGCGCCCCAGGCGACCCCGACGACGCTCATGGTCTGCAGCACGCCCAGCACGGCCCCGAGCACGAGGAACGCCCGGGCGGCGGAGGCGTACCGCAGGAGGCGCGGATCGAGAGGCTTCACGGCTCTCCCGTCAGTGCGCCGCGACGGGGATCGCGGCCCGCGTCACGCGCTTGCGGAAGATCCAGTACGTGAAGCCCTGGTAGGCGAGGATCAGCGGCACGAAGACGAGCGCCACCCAGCTCATGACGGTGAGGGTGTATGTCGAGCTCGCCGCGTTGGCGATGGTGAGGCTGTGCGCCGGGTCGTTGCTCGCGGGCATCACCGCGGGGAAGAGCGCCGCGAAGAGGCTGACGACGGCGAGGCCGATCGTCACGGCCATCGTGGCGAACGCGACGCCCTCGCGGCCGCGGAGGTTCGCGACGAACGAGGCCACCAGCGTGGCCGCCGCCGCGACCGAGAGGACGGTGGACGCCAGCGTCCCGTGCATCAGCGACGTGATCGCGAGGAAGCCCGCGGCGACCACGATCGTCACCGCGCCCGACCGGACGGCGAGCCGACGGGCGCGCTCCCGGATCTCGCCGTCGGTCTTCAGCGAGACGAAGACGACGCCGTGGGTGAAGAAGAGCAGCAGGGTCGTGAGCCCGCCGAGCAGGGCGTAGGGGTTCAGCAGGTCGAGGAAGGTGCCCGTGTAGTTGAAGCCGGCGTCGAGCGGCACGCCCCGGACGACGTTGGCGAACGCCACTCCCCAGAGGAAGGCGGGCACGGCCGAGCCCACCGTGATCATGAGGTCGAAGCGGCGCTTCCACCGCGCCTCCGGCCGCTGGTGGCGGTACTCGAACGAGACCCCGCGGGCGATGAGCGCGAGCAGGATGAGCAGGAGGGCCAGGTAGAAGCCGCTGAACATCGTCGCGTACCACTCGGGGAAGGCCGCGAAGAGCGCGGCCCCGGCCACGATGACCCAGGTCTCGTTGAGGTCCCAGACCGGGCCGATGGTGTTGATCAGGACGCGGCGGTCGGTGTCGTCGCGGCCCAGGAAGGGCAGCGACATGCCGACGCCGAAGTCGAACCCGTCGAGCACGAAGTAGCCGACGAAGAGGAAGGCGATGATGCCGAACCAGAGGGTGGGGAGGTCCATGTCAGAGTGCGCCTTCCATCAGTAGACGGTCGCTTCGTGGGTGACGGCGCCGGTCTCGGCGTCGACCGCGGGGGGCCCGGCCGGGCCCTTCTGGGCGGCACGGAGGATGAGCCGGAACTCGACCACCGCGAGGGTCCCGTAGATGGCCGTGAAGGCGAGCAGGGAGATCAGCACCTCGAGTCCCGTGACGTTCGGCGAGACGCCGTCGGCCGTCTTGAGCAGGCCGAACACGAGCCAGGGCTGGCGGCCCATCTCGGTGAAGACCCAGCCGACGACCATGGCCAGGAGCGGCAGCGGGAAGGTCCACACCGCGGCCCGCCAGACCCAGCGGTTCTCGGGCAGGCGCCCCCGGCGCGTGACCCAGAGGCCGACGACCGAGACCATGACCGCGACCATGCCGAGGCCCATCATCCAGCGGAACGACCAGTAGGTGACCCAGATGATCGGGGTGTAGTCGCCCGGGCCGTAGAGCTGCACGTACTGGGCCTGGAGGTCGTTGATGCCCTCGACGGTGCCGTCGAGGGTGTGGGTGGAGAGGAACGAGAGCAGGTACGGCACGCGCACGCTGAACAGCTCGTGGACGCCGTCGGGCGTGCCGAGCGTGAAGATCGAGAAGGAGGCGTCGGCCCCCGTCGAGGTCTTGTACAGGGCCTCGGCCGCCGCCATCTTCATCGGCTGCGTCTCGACCATGGCGAGGCCGAGCTGGTCGCCCGTGAGCACGGTCAGGCCGCCGGCGACGACCATCGTCCAGAGGCCGAAGCGCAGCGCGGGGCGCATGGTCTCGAGGTGCTGGTTGCGGCTCAGGTGCCAGCTGGCCACCGCGACGATGACGGCGGCGGAGACCATGAAGCAGGCGAAGATCGTGTGCGGGAAGGCCGCCAGGGCCACCTTGTTGGTCAGCACCGCGACGATGTCGGTGAGCTCGGCCCGGCCCTTCTCCTCGTTGATGTCGAAGCCGACGGGGTTCTGCATGAACGCGTTGGCCGCGATGATGAAGTACGCCGACAGGACGCTCCCGACCGTCGCGCCCCAGATGCTCGCGAGGTGGAGCTTCGCGGGCACCTTGTCCCAGCCGAAGATCCAGACGCCGATGAAGGTCGCCTCGAGGAAGAACGCCAGCAGGCCCTCGAGCGCCAGGGGCGCGCCGAAGACGTCGCCGACGAAGCGCGAGTAGTCGGACCAGTTCATGCCGAACTGGAACTCCTGGACGATGCCGGTCACGACGCCCATGGCGAAGTTGATCAGGAAGATCTTGCCGAAGAACTGCGTCAGCTGGAGGTAGTGCACTCGGCCGGTGCGCAGCCACGCGGTCTGGAAGACGGCGACGGTGAACGCCATGCCGATCGTGAGCGGCACGAACAGGAAGTGGTAGATGGTCGTGAGGCCGAACTGCCAGCGGGAGAGCAGCAGCGGATCGAGCAGCTCGGTCATGAGCGGCCCGGCCCGCGGGTGGTGAGGGTCGAGAGCACTGTCGTCTTCTTCCTCGAGGGGGACGGAGGGCGTCACGTCGGCGGGACGATCTCAGCGTAGGACGATCGTTAGACAACACCTGTTGCTTAGGGGGGCGGCCGCCTCACGGCTGCCTGTGAATAGGATCAGCCGGGTGAACGACGTGCTGACCGGCCTCCTCGACCTCGTGCAGTCGGTCGACCCGCTCCTCCGGACGCTCCTCGCGGGGCTCGCGATGGTGCTCGAGACCTCCGTGCTGCTCGGCCTCGTCGTGCCCGGCGACACCGTCGCCATCGTGTCGGCGACCGCCGTCGCGTCACCGCTCGAGGGGGTGCTGCTCGTCGCCGCGCTGGTCGTCGGCTCGCTGGTGGGCGAGAGCGTCGGCTTCGCCCTCGGCCGGCACTTCGGACCCGCCATCCGGCACAGCAGGCTCGGCCGGAGGCTCGGCGAGGCGAACTGGACCCGTGCCGAGGCCTACCTGGCGCGGCGGGGCGGCATCGCCGTCTTCATCTCCCGCTTCTTGCCCGTACTGCACTCGCTGATCCCCCTCACGGTGGGCACGAGCCCGATGCGCTACCGGACCTTCCTCACCTGGACGACCCCCGCCTGCCTGCTCTGGGCCACGGCGTACGTGTCGGTCGGCGCGGCGGCCGCCGGGAGCTACCGCGAGCTCGCCGACCAGCTGCACCAGGCCGGCTACGTCTTCGTCGGCATCGTCGCCGCGTTCCTGGTGCTCGTGCTGGTGGTGAAGAAGGTCGTCCACCGGCGGGAGGCGCGGCACATGGGGCAGCACGGTGACGGTCGCCCCCCGGAGGACGACGGCCGCCCGTGAGCCGAGACGCCCGCCCCCGGCGCGCGCACCCGGGACTGCCCCGGCACGACGGAGGGGCCGGGCGATGTGCGCGCCCGGCCCCTCCGGTGGTGTGGACCGACGATCAGCCGATGAGGTCCTTCGACGTCAGGTAGTCCTTCGCGATGGTGGCCGACGACTCCTGGTCGGTCTGGCTCTTCGCGTTGAGCTCCTGCAGGTCCTTCGCCGACAGGGCGGCGTCGACGGCGTCGATGATGTCCTGGGCGCCCTGGTCGACCTTGTCGGAGACGATCGGCACCACGTTCTGCGGCAGGATCATGTTCTCCGGGTCGTCGAGGGTGACGAGGTCGTTCTCGGCGATCAGCGGGCTGGCCGTGTAGACGTCGGCGAGCTGGACGCTGCCGTCGAGGAGGGCCTTGACCGTGAGGGGACCGCCTCCGTCGTCGATCGGGGTCGAGGTGACGTCGACGCCGTAGATGCTCTTGAGCCCGGGAGGGCCGTACGGACGCTCGGCGTTCTCGGGCGGCGCACCGACGGCGAGGGTGCCGTCGTAGTCCTTGAGGTCGGCCAGGCTCGTGATGTCGTTCTCCTCGGAGAACTCCTTGGTCACGGTGTAGCTGTCCTGGTCGGACGCCTCGGAGGCGGTGAGCGCGGTCAGGCCCTCGGGGAGCGCGTCGGCCAGGGCGGCCTCGACCTCCTCGGGCGACTTCGCCGTCGACTCCTTGTCGTAGTACTGCAGGAGGTTGCCGGTGTACTCGGGGAAGACGTCGATGTCGCCGGACTCGAGCTCGGGGAGGTAGACCTCGCGCTGGCCGATCTGGTACTCGCGCTGGACGGTGTAGCCGCCGTCCTCGAGGGCCTGGGCGTAGAGCTCGGCGATGATCTCGTTCGAGTAGTACTGCTGCGAGCCGACGACGATGGTGTCGGACGACGCCGAGGCATCTCCTCCTCCGTCGCTCAGGGGGTCGCTCGACGCGCACCCTGCCAGGGCCACCATGGCCCCGATCGCGACCGCACCGAGAACGGTGAGCCGGCCTTTCTTCGCTGTGTTGATCACTGTGTTCCTTCCTGGAGGGATGTTGCCTTCGCCGCGGCCGACCGGGAGGTCGTCACGCGGGTGTCGAGGGGGCGGCCCGCGGCGGTGACGCCGGCCGGGACGACGAGTCGCTGGAGCACCGAGAAGACGACCTCGAGCACGACGGCGAGGGCGATCACGACGATCGACCCCGCGAACATCTGCGTGTAGTCGTTCGACCGGAGGCCCGTGAAGATGTAGATGCCCAGGCCGCCGGCGCCCACGGTGGCCGCGATGGTGGTCGTGGCGACGACCTGCAGCAGGGCGGAGCGGAGACCGCCGATGAGGAGGGGCAGGCCGAGCGGGAGCTCCACGCGCGTGACGATCTGCCACTCCGTCATGCCGACCGCGCGGGCCGCGTCGATCGTCGCGCGGTCGACGGCCTCGAAGCCGGAGTACGCCCCGGCGAGGATGGACGGGATCGCGAGCACCACGAACGCGATCATCGGCGCGCTGATGCCGATGCCGAGCAGGAGCGCGAGGAGGAAGACGATGCCGACGGTGGGCAGGGCCCGGACCCCGCCGGTGAGCGCGACCGCCACCGTGCGACCCCTGCCGGTGTGCCCGATCAGGAACCCGAGCGGGATCGCGACGACGGCCGCGATGAGCACGGCGATCACCGAGTAGGTGACGTGCTGCCCGAGACGGGCCGGCACGCCGTTCGCCCCCGTGAGGTGGACCGGGTCGCCGAGCCACGCGAGGGCGTCGAGGAAGGCGTTCACGCGGTCACCTCCGCGGCCTGGCGGACGGGGCGCCGGTCGCGCGCCCCCTGGTCGGCCCAGGGCATCAGGGCGCGACCGAGGAGGACGAGCAGGCCGTCGAGCACGAGGGCCATGACGATCGTCAGCACGATGCCCGTGCCGATCTCGGCGAGGATGCTGCGCTGCAGGCCGTCGTTGAAGAGCAGGCCGAGACCGTTGATGCCGAGGATGCCGCCGACGGTCGCGAGGCTGACGGTGCTGACGACGACCACGCGGAGACCGGCGAGCAGGACGGGGCCGGCGAGCGGGAACTCGACGCGCCAGAAGCGCTGCCAGCCGGAGTACCCCATCGCCGTGGCCGACTGCAGCACGTCGGGCTCGACGGCCCGCAGGCCGTCGGCGGTCGAGCGCACCATGAGGGCCACGCCGTACAGGGTCAGCGCCACGATGAGGTTGGTGTTGCTCCGCAGCGGGTAGAGGCCGATGATGCCGGGCAGCGCCACGAGCAGGGCGAACGACGGCACGGCGTAGATGAGGCCGGAGGCGGTGAGCAGCACCCCGCGGACGACCGGGAAGCGGTTGGCCAGCCACCCGATCGGCAGCGAGATCACGAAGGCCAGGATCACGGGCGGCACGCTCAGCCCGAGGTGGACCAGCGTCTTGTCCCAGATGTAGTCGGTGTTCGACCAGATCCAGTTCACGACGCGTGCCCACCCTGCGCCGGAGCACCCGGCCCCCTGGGGGCACCGCCCTCTGCCTGGAGCACGGGCACGGGCTGCGTGAGGACGCCCGTCGTGCGGCCGGACTCGTCGACCACGACCTGGCCCGTCGCGGTCTGCTCGATGTGCAGCGCGCGCTTGCCGCGGTTCGACCCGACGAAGTCGGCGACGAAGTCGCTCGCCGGGTCGGAGAGGATCTCGGCGGGCGTGCCCTGCTGGGCGACCCGGCCGCCCTTCTCGAGGATGACGACCTGGTCGCCGAGGTAGAAGGCCTCGTCGATGTCGTGGGTCACGAAGACGACGGTCTTGTCGAGCTCGCGCTGCAGCCGGATGAGCTCCTGCTGGAGGTCGGAGCGGACCAGGGGGTCGACCGCGCCGAACGGCTCGTCCATCAAGAGGATGTTCGGGTCGACGGCGAGGCCGCGGGCCACGCCCACGCGCTGCTGCTGCCCGCCCGAGAGCTGGCTCGGGTAGCGGTCGGCCAGCGAGCGGTCGAGGCCGACGGTGTCCATCAGCTCCAGCGCACGCTCGCGGGCCTCCTTCTTGCCGACGCCCTTGAGCACGGGCACGGTGGCGATGTTGTCGACGACCTTGCGGTGCGGGAGCAGGCCGGAGTTCTGCATCACGTAGCCGATGCTGCGGCGCAGGGCCACGGGCTCGAGGCCGGCGATCGATTCTCCGTCGATCTCGATGCTGCCGGAGGTGGCGTCGACCATCCGGTTGATCATCCTCAGGATGGTCGTCTTGCCGCAGCCGCTCGACCCGACGAAGACCGTGGTCTTGCGGGAGGGGATGACGAGGCTGAAGTCGTCCACGGCGCGGGTGCCGTCGGGGTACTGCTTGCTCACCGAGCGGAACTCGATCATGGGTGGCTCATTCCTCGTGGGCAGCACGGATCGACACTTGCCAGGGCCACCACCCAACCACACTCCCCCGACGGGGGCACCTCGTCGCCGCCTCCGTGGCCGAGTCGTGACGCAGAACGGCCGCCGACGCCGCGCTGGGCGGACGACGGCGGCCGAGCCGCGGAGGGACGACGAGGAGGCGGGTCAGGCCACCGTGAGGACGGGCTCGAGGTAGCCGCGCACGGCGCGACGGCACTCCTCGACGAAGCGGGGGTCGCCGTCGCCGCCCGCGACGAACGCCCGCGCCAGGAGCGCGTCGCCGATCTCGACGACGACCTGGACGGCCAGGTCGCTCGCGTCGTCGCGGACGACGCCGAAGCGGTCGGCGAGGAGGGCGGAGAGGCTCTCGGCCAGGGGGTGCACGGCCGGCGCTCCCCCGTCGGCGCCCAGCTCGGGGGCGTCGCTGAAGCTCACGGACCGGAAGCCCGGCTCGGAGCGGTACATCTCGACCTCCGTGTCGATGACGGCGTCGAGGGCCCGGCGCCAGTCGTCGACGCCGTCGGCGGCGACGGCCGCCGCCACCCCGGCGACGAGGCGCTGGGTGCAGCGGAGCGCCAGGGCGTCGACGACCGCGATGCGGTCGGGGAAGTAGCGGTACACCGTGCCGATGGAGGCGCCGGCGCGCTCGGCGACCATGGCGGTCGTGAGCCGCTCGTAGCCGATCTCGTCGATGATCGAGGCCGCGGCGTCGAGCAGGCCCGTGAGGCGCGCGGTGCTGCGCGCCTGGACCGGCTCGTTCCTGAGCAGTGACGATCCCCCGGGCAGTGCTTCATTGACGTCGGTGACGAGCAACGTTCCTCCTTGGTGCGGTGCCGGCGGGTGCCGGGCACGGTGCTGGACGTCGGGGCCGGCCGTCGGTCGACGGCGGCGCGCAGGCCCATCAGGCCGGTCTCGCGGCGCCCCCGTCGGGGGCTCCGGCGACCGGGTGTCGGCCACTGTCGGTCGCTGCCCCGAGAATGGACGCATGTGCGGACGATTCGTGATGGCGCGCGCCTCGAGCGACCTGGTGGCCCTGTTCGACGTTGATGTATCGGGTGACACTCTCCCAGACCCTTCCTGGAACATCGCTCCGACCCGCCCGGTGTCGCTGCTCGTCGACGCCGCTCCCCGGGGCGACGACGCGGGCGGCCCCCCGGTGCGACGGCTCGCGTCGGCCCGGTGGGGCTTCGTCGCGGCGGGCTCCCCCGGCCCCGTCGGCGCCCCCCTGTTCAACGCCCGGGTCGAGACCGCGGCCGAGAAGCCCACCTTCCGTGAGGCCGTCGCCTCCCGACGCGGGCTCGTGCCCGCCAACGGCTGGTACGAGTGGCAGGTCCGGCCGGACGGCAGCAAGCGCCCGGTCTACGCGAGCCTGCCAGACGACGAGGTGATGCTCTTCGCCGCCCTGTACGAGTGGTGGCGCGACCCGGCGGCCGCCGTGGGGTCGCCGTCTCGGTGGCTGCTCTCGACGGCGGTGCTGACCCGCGCCTCCTCGGGGCCCTTCGCCGAGGTGCACGACCGCATGCCCGTGCTGGTCGGGGCCGACGTCATGGACGACTGGCTCGACCCGGAGACCGAGGGCGACGACGACCTGCTGCAGGGGGTCTCGGGGCTCGTCGACGAGATCGCCGCCCGGCTGCAGGTGCACGAGGTGTCGCCCGAGGTCGGCCGCGTCGGCGTCGACTCGCCGTCGCTGGTCGACCCGGTCTGACCCGTCAGCGCGTCGCGGCGTGGGAGGATGACCGCATGCCCGACCCCCGAACGGTGACGTCGTCCGCCGTCGAGCCCCTCCTGCACCGCGCCGCCCGACTCGAGAACTCGGTGCACCGGTTCCGCGAGAAGCGGGCCCGCAAGCGGGGGCTGCTCCCGACGATCGTGCCGTACTCGGGCTACGGCTCGGCCGGCTGGGTGCGGGTGCTGTCGCGCGTGCTCCTCACGCGCACGGGCTCGCTCGACGGCACCGACCGACTCAACGTGCGCGGCTGGCGGAGCTTCACCAGCGTGCCGGTCGAGCGGGCCGTCGTCGACGTGACGGTCGGCGGCCGCACCGTCCAGGTCACCACCGACCGCGGCGGGGTGCTCGACGCCCGGCTCGAGGTCGACCTCGAGCCGGGGTGGCACCTCGTCACCCTGAGCACCGAGGGCTCGCCGCCGATCGAGGCCCCCGTGGTCGTGATCGACGCCGACGCCCGGTTCGGCATCGTCTCGGACATCGACGACACCGTCATGGTCACCTCGCTCCCGCGCCCGTTCCTCGCGGCGTGGAACACCTTCGTCCTCAACGAGCACGCCCGGCGCCCGGTGCCCGGGATGGCCGTCCTCTACGAGCGGCTGCACACGGCCGCGGGCGGCTGCCCCGTGATCTACCTGTCGACCGGCGCCTGGAACGTCGCGCCGACGCTGTCGCGCTTCCTGTCGCGCAACCTGTACCCGAGCGGCCCGTTGCTGCTCACGGACTGGGGGCCGACCCACGACCGGTGGTTCCGCAGCGGCCGCCTGCACAAGCAGGGCTCGCTCGACCGTCTCGCCGAGGAGTTCCCCGACATGCGGTGGCTGCTGGTCGGCGACGACGGGCAGCACGACGAGGAGCTCTACGGGCGGTTCCTCCGCGACCACCCGGAGAACGTCGCCGCCGTCGCGATCCGCCAGCTGTCGCCCAGCGAGGCCGTCCTGGCCGGCGGGCGCTCGCGCTCCGAGCACGCGCAGGGCAGCGACGCCGTGTGGGTCTCCGCCCCGGACGGCGCCGGGCTGTGGGAGCAGCTCGTCGACACCGACGTCGTCCCCCGCTCGGGAGACACCCGCCTCTGATACAGGGAAATCCCGTCATGGGAGGCGTTCTCGTGTCCTATCATCAGAAGATCAGGTACAGGAGCGACATGACTGAGATCACCGACCAGCCCGACGCTGCCCGCTCCACCCAGGAGTGGGAGGCGCGGATCGGCGCCCAGGTGCGTGCACGACGCCTCGACCAGGGCCTCGACCAGATCTCGCTCGCGCGCCTCGCCGACGTGTCGACCAGCACCCTCCAGTCGCTGGAGAACGGCCGAGGGAGCACCGTGCGCAGCCTCGTGCGGGTGCTGCGGGCGCTCGGCGCGGAGTCGGCCCTCGACACCATCGCCCCGCACAGCGACGTGAGCCCGCTCGACGTGCTGCGCTCGGCGCCGGCGGCCCCCCGCCGTCGCGTCTACCGCCCCCGGGGCCCCCGCGCCAGCCGCGTCGTGCGCGACGACGCGGGGCGACGCGGCGAGCGCCCGTCCGGAGGGGCCGGCGAGTGAGCTGGGTGCCGGTGCCCGCCGTCGAGGTGAGCGCCTGGGGCATGCGCGTCGGCGCGGTCGCGCCCGACCCCCGGCTCGGGGCGTACGTGTTCGAGTACTGGCCCGACTGGGTCGAGCGGGGCATCGAGCTCGCGCCGCTGACGATGCCCACCCGGGTGCGGCGCCACGTCTTCCCGCAGCTGCCGGAGGCGACGTTCCACCGCCTCCCCGCCCTGCTGGCCGACGCGCTGCCGGACGACTTCGGCAACGCGGTGATCGACGCCTGGCTGGCCCGGCAGGGCGTCTCGCGGGCGGCGGTGACGCCGCTGGACCGGCTGGCCTACATGGCCGACCGCGCGATGGGCGCCCTCGAGTTCCGGCCCTCGCGGGGCCCGCGGCACCGCACGACGAGCGCGGTCGAGCTGAGCGCCCTGGTCGAGGGGGCCCGGAACGTGCTCGACGGGAGCTTCGCGGACGACGAGGGGGCGGAGTCGGCGATCCGGTCGCTGATCCAGGTGGGGACCTCGGCGGGCGGGGCCCGGGCCAAGGCCGTCGTCGCCTGGGACAGGGCGACGGGCGAGGTGCGGTCGGGCCAGCTCCCGGCTCCCGAGGGGTTCGAGCACTGGCTGCTGAAGCTGGACGGCCTCGGGGCCGACGTCGAGCTCGGCCAGGGCTCGGCCACGGGCAGGGTCGAGTACGCGTACTCGCTGATGGCGAGGGCGGCGGGCATCGAGATGAGCGAGTGCCGGCTGCTCGAGGAGGGGGGCCGGGCGCACTTCATGACGCGGCGGTTCGACCGGTCGCCGGAGGGCAAGGTGCACTCGGTCACCCTCTGCGGGACGGCGCACCTCGACTACCGGCAGCGCCAGGCCCACGACTACGGGCAGCTCTTCGACGCCGTGGCTCGGCTCGGCGGCGGGCCCGAGGCGCGGGAGCAGGTGTTCCGGCGGATGGTCTTCAACGTGCTCGCGGCCAACAACGACGACCACACGAAGAACGCGTCGTTCCTGCTGAGGTCGCCGACGGCGCCGTGGGAGCTCTCCCCCGCCTACGACGTCACGTTCGCGCACAACCCGACCGGCCGGTGGACGTACCAGCACCTGATGGGGGTGGACGGCGTCTTCCGCGACGTCGCACGGGCCGACGTCATGAGGCTGGCCGACCGGCACCTCGTGCCGGGCGCCTCCGACGTCGTCGACGAGGTGCGCGACGCGGTGGCGCGCTGGCGGAGCTTCGCCGACGAGGCGGGCGTCCCCGGCCGCGTCGTGGGCCACGTCGAGGAGTCGCTGCCCCGCTGGTGACTCCCCCTGGCCGATGTCGGTGGGACTTCGTACACTCCTGGTCGAACGTACATTCGAACAAGGAGGCGACGTGAAGGTCGACGAACAGGTGCCGGTCGAGACCACGGAGGGCGGGGCGCCCCTCCGCTTCGTCTGGCGCGGGGTGGTCTACGGCGTCGTCAGCGCCCCGGAGATGTGGATGACCCGTCGGGAGTGGTGGCGCTCGGCGCCCCGGGCGCCCCGGGGCCTCGGGGCGGAGCTGCTCGAGCTGCCGGTGTGGCGCGTCGACGCCCTGCCGCTCACCGACGGGGCGCACCGCATCGACGGCACCTTCGACCTCGCGCTCGACCCGGCGGAGGGCGGCACCTGGCTGCTGCTCGGCGTCTACGACGACACCGTCGAGCAGCAGCTCTTCGCCTGAGGGGCGTCGACGCCCGACGAGCGCCCGGGCACCGGCGAGCGCGGCGGGAATGCCCGGCCCGCCGGAGCCGTTCTCCCGCTGGGCCTCGGCAGACAGGGAGGTGCCCATGACCGTCATCCGGTGGTTGTTCGACGCACAGCTGGTGATCGGCGACCAGACGATCCTCTGGCGCGAGATCGTCGGCAACGTGTTCGGGCTGCTCAGCGCCCTCGGCGGGATGCGCCGGAAGGTGTGGGCCTGGCCGGTCGGCATCGTGGGCAACGCCCTCCTCTTCACCGTCTTCCTCGGGGCGGTCTTCGACACGCCCAACCCGGTCAACCTCCTCGGCCAGGCCGGTCGGCAGGTCATGTTCATCACCGTGTCGATCTGGGGCTGGTGGCGCTGGCACCAGAGCCGCGGCGGCGACGCGGGCACCGCGGTCGAGCCGCGCTGGGCCGGCGCCCGCAACCGCGTCCTGCTCGTCGTGGGCCTGGTCGGCGGCACCGCCGTGCTCACCCCGGTGTTCAGCGCCCTGGGCTCCTACGAGCCGGTCTGGGCCGACGCCTGGATCTTCACCGGCTCGCTGCTGGCCACCTGGGGCATGGCGAGGGGCTGGGTGGAGTTCTGGCTGATCTGGGTCGCGGTCGACCTCGTCGGCACGCCCCTGCTCTTCAGCGCCGGCTACTACGCCTCCGGGCTGATGTACGTCTTCTACGGCGCCTTCACGCTCGCCGGGTTCTTCGTCTGGGCCCGGGCCAGGAGGCAGAAGCCGCTGGTCGAGACCCAGTGGCCCGACCCCACGCTCCAGCGCCGCTGACCGCGGGCTGAGGGGGCGCCTCCCCCGGCGTGCTCACCACCCCGTCTGGTTCGATGGCGCCATGCCCCTGCCCATCGAGAACTACGCCCTGATCGGCGATCTGCACACGGGGTGCCTCGTCGGCACCGACGGCAGCATCGACTGGTCGTGCCTGCCGCGCTTCGACTCCGCCTCCGTCTTCGGCGCCCTGCTGGGCGACCGCGACCACGGCCGCTGGCTCGTCGCCCCGGCGGAGGCAGGGGCGACGGCGACCCGCCGCTACGTCGACGACACGTTCGTGCTCGTGACGCGCTGGACGACGTCGACCGGCGTCGTCGAGGTCACCGACCTCATGCCGGTCGGCGACCGGCGGGCGGACGTCGTGCGTCGGGTGACCGGCGTCGAGGGCACGGTGCGGATGCAGGAGGACCTGCGGATCCGGTTCGGCTACGCCGCTGCGCTGCCCTGGGTACGCCAGCTGCCCGAGGGCGACGAGACCGCCCTCGTGGCCATCGCCGGCCCTGACGCGGTCGTGGTCCGCGGTCCCCACCTCACGGCGGCCGACCACACCCACGCCGCCGAGTTCGACGTGGCGGCCGGCGAGACCGTCGACATGACCTTCACCTGGTACCCCTCGCACCGCGAGCCGCCGACCGCTCCCGACGTCGACGCCGTGCTGGCCGACACCGTCCGCTGGTGGCAGGCCTGGGCCGCCCGCTCGCAGGAGCCCTCCGCCTACGACCGGGAGGTGCGCCGCTCGCTGTTGATCCTCCGGGCCCTCACGAACGAGGACACGGGCGGCATCGTCGCGGCCGCGACGACGAGCCTGCCGGAGTCGTTCGGCGGCTCGCGCAACTGGGACTACCGCTACGTGTGGCTGCGCGACGCGTCGATGACCCTGCAGGCGCTCATCCTGCACGGCTTCGCGGAGGAGGCCGAGAAGTGGCGCGGCTGGCTGCTCCGGGCGATCGCCGGCGACCCCGCCGACGTGCAGATCATGTACGGGCTCGCCGGCGAGCGGTACCTGCACGAGAGCGAGCTGGAGCACCTGCCGGGCTACGAGGGCGCCTCCCCCGTGCGGCTCGGCAACGCCGCGTTCACGCAGTACCAGGGCGACATCTTCGGCGAGGTCATGGTCGCGCTGCACGAGGCCCGTCAGCTCGGCGTCGCCGAGTCCGAGTACTCGTGGCCGCTGCAGCGCGCCCTGATGCAGTACGTCGAGGACAACTGGACCCGCCCCGACAACGGCATCTGGGAGATCCGCGGCGAACCGCAGCACTTCACCCACTCGCGCGTCATGATCTGGGCTGCCCTCGACCGCGCCGTCCAGGGCGTCGAGCAGTTCGGGCTCGACGGGCCCGTCGACCGGTGGCGGAGCCTCCGCGACGAGGTCCGTGCCGAGGTCGAGGAGCAGGGCTGGGACGCCGACCGGGGCACGTACACCCAGCACTACGGCTCGGCCGAGGTCGACGCCTCGCTGCTGCAGCTCGCCCAGGTGGGCTTCGTCGCCCCCGACGACCCGCGGATGCTCGGCACCGTCGCTGCGATCGAGCACGACCTGCTGCAGGACGGCCTGCTGCTGCGCTACCGCACCGAGTCGGGCGTCGACGGCCTCGAGGGCACGGAGCACCCCTTCCTCACCTGCTCGTTCTGGCTGGCGGAGCAGTACGCCCGGTCGGGGCGCGTGGACGACGCGGTGACGCTGATGGACCGTCTCGTCGGCTGGTGCAACGACGTCGGCATGCTCTCGGAGGAGATCGAGGTGGCCACCGGCCGCCACGTCGGCAACACCCCGCAGGCGCTCTCGCACCTGGCCCTGGTGCGCGCCGCCGACGCGATCGGCGCCGCACTCGACGCACGGCGCTGACGGCGGCGCCGTCCGTCGAGACGGCGTCGTCCGCCGGCCGCGGCGGACACGACGAGGCCGCCCTGCCGGTGGGCAGGGCGGCCTCGTCGTGGGGCGGCGCTCAGGGCGCCGCCGGGCGGTCGGCGCCGATCAGGCGGGCCAGTCCGCGGGGCCGGTCGAGCCGGCCGCGTAGGTGTCGAGCGGCACGTCGCCGGCCGTCCATGCGTCGACGACGGGCGCCACGATGGCCCAGCAGCGCTCCGCGACGTCGCCGCGGATCGACAGGGTCGGGTCGTCGTGGAAGATCCCGCTGAGCACCTCGCCGTAGGGCGTGAGCTCGGGCTTGCCCAGCGTGACCTGGAAGGTGGACTTCTCCAGGTCGAAGGGGTTGCCCTTGCCGTTGGTGGTGACGCCGAGCTCCATCGTCTCGGGGCTGATCTCGATGCGGAGCGTGTCGGGGGTCGACGATCCGTTCAGGCCCTCGGGCAGCGCGGGGACGGGCTTGAAGGTGATCAGCACCTCCTTGCGGATCTTCGTCATGCCCTTGCCGGAGCGCAGGATGAAGGGCACGCCGGCCCAGCGACGGGTCTTGACCTCGAACTCGACCTCGGCGAGGGTCTCGGTCTGGCGGTCGTTGTCGACGCCCTCCTCGTCGGAGTACGACGGGACGGCCTTGCCGTCGATCGTGCCGGCCGTGTACTGCGCCCGGCGGCTCGAGGCGACGGGGTCGCCGCCCTTGACCCAGGTCGCCCGCAGCACGCGTGCGATCTCGCTGCGCAGCTCGACCGAGTCGATGCTCGACGGTGCGTCCATCGCGATGACGGCGAGCACCTGCAGGAGGTGGCTCTGGATCATGTCGACGAGGGCGCCGGCCTTGTCGTAGTACTGCGCACGGCCCTCGAGGCCGAGGACCTCGTCGTAGAAGATCTCGACCTTCTCGATGTTCTCGCCGTTCCAGACCGGCTCGAAGAGACGGTTCGCGAAGCGGAGGCCGATCATGTTGAGGACGGTGGCGCGGCCGAGGAAGTGGTCGGTCCGGTGGATGCGCTCCTCCGGGACGATCTTCAGCAGCTCGGCGTTCAGCTCGCGCGCGCTCTCCTCGTCGGAGCCGAAGGGCTTCTCGAGGGCGAGGCGCAGGCCGTCGGGCAGGTCGATCTCGGCGAGCGCCTGGATCACGCGAGTGCTGATCGCCGGGGGCAGCGCGAAGTACATCACCGGGGTGCCCTCGGAGGCCTCGAAGAGGGCCTTGAGGTGCTCGACGGTGGTGGGGTCGCCCTGCATGTAGCGGCTGGAGGCGAGGGTCTTCTTCGCGAGGTCGCTGCCGGCGTCGCCGTTGAAGGCCGTCTTGACGACGCCGTCCCACTCCTCGGGGGTGCGCTCGCTGCGGCCGGTGCCGATGAGCTGGACGTCGACGCCGCGGTCGCTCTTCAGGAGGCTGGCGAGGCCGGGCAGCAGGAGTCGCTCGGTGAGGTCGCCCGAGGCTCCGAGGATGATGAGGGTGGTGGTGTCGGTCACTGTGCAGCTTTCGTGAGGGCGGCGAACTCGTCGTCGCTGAGGTCGATCTGGGCGGCGGCGACGTTGTCCTCCAGGTGCGAGACGCTGGACGTGCCGGGGATGGGGAGCATGACCGGCGAGCGCCGGAGCAGCCACGCGAGGGCGAGCTGCGAGGGGGTGGCGTCGTGCTCGGTCGCGAGGGCGTCGAGCGGCCCGCCCGGTGCGGCGAGCGCGCCGGTGGCGAGCGGGAACCACGGGATGAAGGCGATGCCCTCGGCCTCGCTGTGGTCGAGCAGGGCCTCGGCGTCGCGGGAGGCGAGGTTGTAGAGGTTCTGGACGGAGGCGATGGTCGCGGTCTGCTGCGCCTCCTTGAGCTCGTCCACGGAGACCTCGGAGAGGCCGATGTGGCGGATCTTGCCCTCCTGCTGCAGGGCGGCGAGCTCGCCGACCTGGTCGGCGAGGGGCACGGCCGGGTCGATGCGGTGCAGCTGGAAGAGGTCGATGCGGTCGAGCCCCAGGATGCGGAGGCTCATCTCCACCTGCTGGCGGAGGTACTCGGGGCGGCCGACGGGCCGCCAGTCGCCGGGGCCCGGGCGGGTGAGGCCGGCCTTGGTGGCGATGACGACGTCGTCGCCGTAGGGGTGCAGGGCCTCGCGCAGCAGCGGCTCGGCCACGTCGGGGCCGTAGGAGTCGGCGGTGTCGAAGAAGGTCACGCCGAGCTCGACGGCCCGGCGGATGACCCGGACGGCCTCGTCGTGGTCGCGGGGCTGGCCCCAGACCCCCTCGCCGGTGAGCTGCATGGTGCCGTACCCGAGGCGGGTGACGGGGAGGTCGCCTCCGATGGTGAACTGCCCGGAGGCAGCCGCCGACGGGGACGTGGTGTCGGTGGTCATGGTCGTCCTTCCTCGATGCGGGCCGAGAGCTGCGGACGACGGGCGCGTCCGCGCCGGTGTGCTGGGGGCCCCGGTGGGTCAACGCGACGGGCGGCGGACCATTCCCGGCCCCCGCGGGGCCGCCCGGGGAGGGCAGCGCGTCGCGCTCGGGCGCCGGTGCCCGGTCAACCGTACTGCTCCCGCGGGGAGCACGTTCACCGGCGGGGCTCGGTGTCGCGGGGCGCGGTGGGGTCGTCGACGGGGCCGGTGCTGTCGGTGCCGCCCTCGGTGGGCTCCTCGCCCGCGCGGCCGTCGGCGGGGCCGGTGCCGCCCTCGGCGTCGCTCCCCGCGCCTCCCCCGCCCTCGTCGGCCTCCCCCGCGTCGTCGTCGGGTCGGGGCGCCGTGGTGTCGTCGGGGTCGAGCGCGGCGATGATCCGGCCCATCGACACGGCGATCGAGACGCCCCCGCTGGTGTCGGTGGTGGGCAGGTGCCGGTGCTCGTCGATCGCCTCCCAGAGGTCGGCGACCCGGCGCCGGGCCTCGACGAACGCGTCGATGTCGTCGCCGCCCCGGAGCCGGACGACCTCGGCGACGGCGTGCGCGGCACGGGCGACGACCGGCGCGAGCTCCTCGACGATCCCGATCTGGCGGCCGATGCGGCGCCCCAGGATGCCGGAGACCTCGGCCATGTCCTGGAGGTGGAACCCGACGCGCTCGAAGACGACGAGGTCGGCGTACTCCTGGCCGAGGTCGCGGCGCCGGAGCTTCCAGCGCGGGTTGAGCCGGCGGGACTCGTCGGCGTACTGCACGGCGTCGCGGACCCGGCGGAGGGTGCCGGGCAGCTCCGCCACGCGGCGCTCCCAGTCGTCGCCCTCCAGCGGCCAGCGGGCCTCGAAGACCGCGGCGACGTCGTCGGTGCGGTCGGCGAGCGAGGCCTGCAGCGAGCGCAGCCGCTCGTCGGCCCGCCCGGCGTAGAGCGGCGGCACGAGCAGGTAGTTGACCGTGAGCCCGACCACCACGCCGACCGCGACCTGGATGACGTAGCCCGTCGAGTAGTCGGCCTGGTCGCCCTCCGTGGTCGCGCTGCCGCCGAGCAGCAGCACGAAGAGCCCGGCCGTGAGCACCCAGTCCCGCCCGGCGCCGAGCCGGCGGATGCCCGCGAGCAGCGTCCCCACGCCGACGACCGCCGCGACGGCGAGCACGCCGGGCTGCCCCTCCTGGAGCGAGAAGACGACCGTGGCCAGCACGATGCCCACGACGAGGCCGAGCAGGGTCTGCACCCCCTGGCGGAGCGACGCCTTGATGGTCGGGTACATCGCGATCACCGCGCCGAGCGGGGCGTAGTACGGGTACTCGGCCGCCACGCCGGGCACGTGGGGCGCCAGCCAGTAGGCGAGGGCCGCGGCGAGCGCCGCCTTCACGGCCAGCAGGAGGCGCGGCTGGCCGAGCAGGACGCGCGCCCACCGCGAGGCGGTGCGGACGTCGGCCCGGACGTCGGGGCGGGAGCCGCTCGGGCGTCGATCGGGCATGCACCGATGATGACAGCCCGGCGGCGGCGCGGCCCGGCCGAGGACGTACACTGATCGAACACACGTTCGACCAGACCTGGCCGGGGTCCCGACTCGGAGCACGACCATGCGCTTCACCCACCTCCACGTGGCCTCCTCGTTCAGCGCTCACCACGGCACGACCCCGCCGGCCCAGCTGGTCGAGCGGGCGGCGGCCGACGAGGCCGACGCCCTCGCGATCACCGACCGTGACGGGCTCTACGGCGCGATCCGGCACATCGGGGCCTGCCGGGCGGCGGGCATCGACCCGATCGTCGGGGTGGAGCTGGGCTGCGCCGACGACCGGGCCGAGGCGACGACGGCGACCACGGCGGCCGGCAGCCGGACGGCCGCCTCCGCCGCGGCCCCGGTCGACCGGGTCGTCGTGCTCGCCCACGGCTCCGGCGAGGGCCGGGCCGGGGAGGGCTGGGCGTCGCTCTGCCGCCTGATCAGCGCCGCGCACGGCCGGGCCACGCGCCGGGCGGCGGGCAGCGCCAACAGCACGGCGACCATCGGGCGCTCCCGGCTGCGGGCGTTCCTGCGGGGCGAGGAGGGCGCCTCCGCCACCGTGCTGCTGGGCCCCGACTCCGACGTGGGCCGGCTGGTGCGTGAGGGGCGCAGCACCGCGGCCGCCGCCTCCCTCGCCGACTGGGCCCGCGAGCTGCCCGGGGGCGTCGTCGTCGAGGTCGTCTGCCACCTCACCGAGCCCGGCGAGAGCCGGAGCGTCCGGCACGCGGCCCGGATGCTCGAGCTCGCCGAGCACGTGGGGGTGCCGGCGGTGCTGACCAACGCGGTGCGCTACCTCGACGCCGACGGCGCGGTGACGGCCGACGTGCTCGACTCGGCGGGCCACCTGGCACCGCTCGGCTCGTTCACGCCGCAGCCCAACGCGCAGGCGACCCTGAAGAAGGGCGCGGCGATGCGGGCGATCGCCCACCTCGTCGCCGACGCCTCGTCGCTGTCGCGCCGGGCGGCGGAGGAGATGCTCGCCGCGACGGAGCGGCTGGCCGACCGCTGCCGGCTCGACCCCGACGCCGACCTCCGCTGGCGGCAGCCCAAGGTGCCCGAGCTGAGCGCGATCGGCGTCGAGGGCGACCCCGACCAGGTGCTGCTCCGCCGGGCGGAGGCGGGGGTCACGGCCCGCTTCGGGCACGCGGGCCAGGGCCTCCGCCGCACCGTCGAGGAGCGCATGCGCTACGAGCTGGGCATCATCTCGGGCTTCGGCTTCGCGGGCTACTTCCTCACCGTCGCCGACGTCTCGCAGCTGATGCGCGACATGAGGGTGAGGAACGCCGCCCGGGGGTCGGGCGCGGGCAGCCTCGTCACCTACCTGCTGCGCATCTCGAACGTCGACCCGATCGAGCACGACCTGCTCTTCGAGCGGTTCCTCGGCAACAAGCGGGAGACCCTGCCCGACATCGACATCGACGTGGAGTCGGCCCGGCGGCACGAGATCTACCGGGCGATCTTCGACCGCTACGGCAGCAACCGGGTCACCCTCATGTCGATGCAGTCGACCTACCGGGGCCGGGGGGCCGTCCGTGACGCGGGCCAGGCGCTCGGCCTCGACGACGAGCAGATCGACATGGTCGCCAACAACGTCTGGCGCTCCAACGCCCGTGACCTCCGCACCGCCATGGCGGAGAAGCCCGAGCTGCGCGCCATCGCCGACCTCGCGCGGCAGAACGGCCAGATCGACCTCCTCGTCGACCTGACCGAGCGGCTCGACCGGCTCCCCCGGCACATCTCGATGCACCCGTGCGGCGTGATCCTCGGCGACTCCGACCTGCTCAGCACGACGCCCGTGCAGCCGAGCGGCATCGGCCTGCCGATGAGCCAGTTCGACAAGCACGACATGAACGACGCCGGCCTCCTCAAGCTCGACGTGCTCGGCGTCAGGATGCAGAGCTCGATGGCCTACGCCCTCGACGAGATCGAGCGGATCAACGGCTCCCGGGCGGCCGTCGCGGGCGGCCTCTCGGTCGACGTCCCCTACGTGAACCGCGAGGGGCGGGTCGAGCTCGACGAGATCCCCCACGACGACGAGCCCACCTTCGAGGCCATCCGCACCACGCACACGCTCGGCATGTTCCAGATCGAGAGCCCGGGCCAGCGCGAGCTGATCGGCAAGATGCAGCCCGACCGCTACAGCGACCTGATCGCCGACATCTCGCTGTTCCGCCCCGGGCCGATGAAGGGCAACATGGTCGCGCCCTTCCTCGACACCAAGCACGGCTTCCAGCAGCCCGACTACCTGCACCCGAGCTTCGCGTCGTTCCTCGACGACAGCTACGGGGTCGTGATCTACCACGAGCACGTCCTGCGGATCCTCGAGGCGACGATGGAGGTGTCGCTCGCCGAGGCCGACGAGCTCCGCCGGCACATGGGCAAGGGCGCCGACGACGACCTCGAGGTGGAGTTCCGGCGCCGCACGCGGGCCAACGTCGACGAGCGGGGCAGGAGGCGCTTCACCGACGCGCAGGTCGACCGGATCTGGGCGGTGCTCAAGGGGTTCGGCTCGTTCGGCTTCTGCAAGGCGCACGGAGCGGCCTTCGCCCTGCCCACCTACCAGAGCGCCTGGCTGAAGACCCACTACCCCGCGGAGTTCCTCGCGGGGCTGCTCACCCACGACCCCGGCATGTACCCGAAGCGGCTGCTGCTCACCGAGGCACGACGCATGGGGGTGCCCGTGCTGCCGCTCGACGTCAACCAGTCGACCGACGTCTACAGCGTCGAGCGCGTGCGCGCCCCCGCGACCCCGATCGCCCCGAGCCGCCCCGGCGACCTCGGCATCCGGCTGTCGCTCGCCGACGTGCACGGCATCACCGACGCCGAGCTCGCGCGGATCGTCGTGGGCCGGCCCTACGACTCCATCACCGACTTCTGGCAGCGAGCGACGCCGTCACGGCGGCTGGTGGAGCGCCTCGCGCAGGTCGGGGCGCTCGACTCGCTGGCCGGCCCGGGCCGCACCCGGGGCGACGTGCTGGCCCGTGTGCGGTCGTTGACCCAGCGCACCGCCCGGCCCCGCGCCTCCGACGTCCAGAACCAGCTCGACTTCAGCGTCGACGACTCGGCCGAGGTGCCGACCGGCACCCCCGACGTGAGCCTCCGCGACCGGGTCAGCGACGAGCTCGACATCCTCTCGATGGAGGTCAGCGAGCACGTCGTCGAGAGCTACCGGCCCATGCTCGACGACCTCGGGGTCACGCGGGCCGCCGACCTGCGCGACCACTGGAACGGCACGACCGTGCTCGTCGCCGGCATCCGCATCGCCACGCAGACGCCGCCCATGCGCAGCGGCAAGCGGGTCGTCTTCATCAGCCTCGACGACGGCACCGGCTGCGCCGACGCGACCTTCTTCGAGGAGGCCCAGTCGCGGGCGGGCTCGCTGCTCTTCGGCACCAAGCTCATGCTGATCCAGGGGCGCACCCGGCGCACCGGGGAGAAGGGCATCTCGCTGGAGGCGGAGAACGCCTGGGACCTGAAGGCGATGTGGCGCGACTGGCAGGCGAGCCGCGCCTCGGCCGCCTCCGGGCCGGGGGGCGCCGAGCTGCCCGACCTCTCGGACGCCCCTGCGTAGGGTGGCGGGCATGAGCGACGACCAGCAGGCGAAGGGCACGTACGTCGAGCCCGGCCAGGAGTACACCCGCGACACGAACTACATCGAGGACAGGATCACGCGCGACGCCGTCGACGGTTGGCCCGTCGAGGCCGGCCGCTACCGCCTGGTCGCCGCCCGGGCCTGCCCCTGGGCCAACCGCACCGTCATCTCGCGCCGCCTCCTCGGCCTCGAGGACGTCATCTCCCTCGGCCTGCCCGGCCCCACCCACGACGCCCGCAGCTGGACCTTCGACCTCGACCCCGACGGCCGCGACCCCGTGCTCGGCATCGAGCGCCTGCAGGAGGCCTTCTTCGCCCGCACGCCCGACTACGCCCGCGGCATCACCGTGCCCGCGGTCGTCGACGTGCCGAGCGGCAAGGTCGTCACCAACGACTTCCCGCAGATCACGCTCGACTTCGCCACCGAGTGGCGCGAGCACCACCGCGAGGGCGCGCCCGACCTCTACCCCGAGCACCTGCGGGCCGAGATCGACGAGGTGAACGCGGTCGTGTTCCGCGACGTCAACAACGGCGTCTACCGCGCGGGCTTCGCCGGGTCGCAGAAGAGCTACGAGCGGGCGTACGACACGCTGTTCGCCCGCCTCGACTGGCTCTCCGAGCGCCTGGCCGGCCAGCGGTTCCTGGTCGGCGACACGATCACCGAGGCCGACATCCGCCTCTTCACCACCCTCGCCCGCTTCGACGCGGTGTACCACGGGCACTTCAAGTGCAACCGCTCGAAGCTCACCGAGATGCCGGTGCTCTGGGCCTACGCCCGCGACCTGTTCCAGACCCCCGGGTTCGGCGACACGATCGACTTCGCGCAGATCAAGGCGCACTACTACGTCGTGCACAGCGACATCAACCCGACCGGCATCGTGCCCGCCGGCCCCGACCCGTCGGGCTGGCTGACCGCCCACGGGCGCGAGGAGCTCGGCGGCCGGCCCTTCGGCGACGGCACCCCGCCGCCCCCGCCGCGCGAGGGCGAGCAGGTGCCGCCGCTCGTCGCGTGACCGACCCGGGCGACCAGCTGCGCGCCACCCGCGACGATGCGCTCGCCCTGGCCGCGCGCCTCGGTCAGGACATGGAGGCGGTGGCCGCGGCCCGCGAGGGAGCCAACGTCGACGACGAGCACGACCCCGAGGGGTCGACGATCGCCTACGAGCGGTCGCAGCTCGACGCGGTGCGCCGGTCGGCCCTCGAGCGGGCCGCCGACGCCGACTCGGCGCTGCGGCGGCTCGCCGACGGGACGTTCGGCCGCTGCGAGCGGTGCTCGGCCCGGATCGGCGAGGCGCGGCTCACGGCCCGCCCGACGGCGCGGCTCTGCATCGACTGCGCGCGCTAGCTCGCGGCGGTGCCGGGCTCGCCAGTGCCCGGCACACTGGCACCGGGCTCGCCGGGGCCGGGCTCAGCCTGCGGGGCCGCGGCCGCCCCGGCGACCGCGTACACGCCGTGCCCGACCCGCTCGAGCCTCCCCTGGCGCGTCAGCACGCTGAGGGTCGAGAGCACGCTGCTGCGGCGGTAGCCCGGCAGCGCGGCCACGAGCGCGGTCGTCGACAGCGGCCCCGCGCGGAGGACCTCGGGGATGCGGTCGGCGAGCGACGCGCCCGAGCCGACCCCCGCCTCCTCGACGTCCTCCCCCTCGGCGCCCGCGCGGTCGGCGCGGTAGTCCGCCCGCGCCTGCTCGAGGTCGTCGGCCGACACCCTCGTGGTGCCGCCGTCCGCCCCCGAGGCGTGCGCGTAGGGGGCGAGCGTCAACGACCGGCCGACACGGGCGTACACGGCGGAGGCACTGGTGCCCTGGTGCTCGGCGATCTCGGGGTAGGAGGCGCCGCCGAGCAGCAGCACCGCCTCGCCCTCCAGCCCCAGCCACTGGCCGAGCGTCGCGATCTCCCACCCGGCGGTCGTGACGGCCGAGCCCCACACCTCGATGTCGTCGGCGTGCTCGGAGGTGAGGCCGTCGAGGTCGTCGAGCAGGTCGAGCAGCCGCTGTCGGGCGTCGGCGACGATCTCCGCGGTGAACCGCGGCGGGCGCTGAAGTTTGATCGGTCGTGACATCTGTGAAAGACTATCCAAGTTGCCCGAACGCGGGCACCTCACACTTAGCTGCACCAAGGAGATCCCATGGCTTTCGCAATCGTGCGTGCCGGCGGTCGTCAGGAGAAGGTCGAGGTCGGGACGATCCTGACCGTCGACCGTCTCAAGGCGAACACGTCCGACACCGTCTCGTTCGTCCCCGTCCTGCACGTCGACGGCGACACCGTCCTCTCGGGCGACGACCTGGCCTCGGTCACGGTCGAGGGCGAGGTCCTCAACGACCTCCGCGGCCCGAAGATCGTCATCCAGAACTACAAGAACAAGACCGGCTACAAGCGTCGCATGGGCTTCCGTGCCGACCTCACGCGCGTCAAGATTACCAAGATCTCCAAGTAAAGGGAGCTGAGCACACATGGCACACAAGAAGGGCGCATCGTCCACCCGCAACGGTCGTGACTCGAACGCTCAGCGCCTCGGCGTGAAGCGCTTCGGCGGCCAGGTCGTCCTCGCCGGCGAGATCCTCGTCCGCCAGCGCGGCACCCACTTCCACCCCGGCGCCAACGTCGGCCGTGGCGGCGACGACACGCTGTTCGCCCTCGCCCCCGGCGCGGTCGAGTTCGGCACCAAGGGCGGCCGCAAGGTCGTCAACATCGTCGCCTCCGCCGTGAGCGTCGACGCGTAGCACCCCCTGGCCGCACCTGCGGCACAGCTGAGGCGGTCGCCCCCTGTCGGGGCGGCCGCCTCCGTCGTCTCCGCGACACCTGTACCCCACGAGGCCAGCGAGCTCCCTGCCGCCGGGCGTAGACGGGGTGCATGAAGGCTCTCACCTACCAGTCCATCGCCGACGTCGCCGTCACCGAGGTGCCCGACCCCACGATCGTGGAGCCCACCGACGCGGTGATCAAGGTCACCTCCGCCGCGATCTGCGGCAGCGACCTGCACCTGTACGACGTCTTCGACCCCTACCTCGACAAGGGCGACGTCCTCGGCCACGAGACCATGGGCGTCGTCACCGCCGTCGGCTCCGCCGTCTCGCGCATCCAGGTCGGCGACCGCGTCGTCGTCCCCTTCGTCATCGCCTGCCGTGAGTGCTTCATGTGCGAGCGCGGCCTCTTCTCGCAGTGCGAGACCACGCAGGTCACCGAGTACGGCTCGGGCGCGACCCTCTACGGCTACACCAAGCTCTACGGCCAGGTGCCCGGCGGGCAGGCCGAGCAGCTGCGCATCCAGCGCGCCGACGCCAACCTCGTCAAGGTCGGGCACGACCTCCCCGACGAGCGCTACCTCTTCCTCAGCGACATCCTCCCCACGGCGTGGCAGGGCGTCGAGTACGCCCAGGTGCCCGAGGGAGGCACGCTGGTCGTCCTGGGGCTCGGTCCGGTCGGTCAGTTCGCGGCCCGCATCGGCGTGCACAAGGGCTTCCGGGTGATCGGCGTCGACCCCGTCCCCGAGCGCCGCGCCATGGCCGAGCGCCACGGCGTCGAGGTGCTCGACCTCACGAAGGACGTCGCCGACGTCATCAAGGGCATGACGGACGACCGCGGCCCCGACTCCGTCGTCGACGCCGTCGGCATGGAGGCCCACGACCACGGCGGCGTCAGCATGGTGCAGAAGTTCGCCGCGGCGCTGCCCGACAAGGTCGGCCAGGCGCTCATGCAGAAGGCCGGAGTCGACAGCCTCAGCGCCATGCACCTCGCCTTCGAGGTCGTCCGCCGCGGCGGCACCGTCTCGCTGTCGGGCGTCTACGGCGGAACGGCCGACCCGACTCCCTTCCTCACCCTCTTCGACAAGCACATCACCATCAAGATGGGCCAGTGCAACGTCCACCAGTGGATGGACACCCTGATGCCCCTCGTCGAGGACCCGACCGACCCGCTCGGCACGGAGGACCTCACCACGCACCCGGTGCCGCTCGACCGCGCGCCGGAGATGTACGAGCTGTTCAAGAAGAAGGAGGACGGCTGCATCAAGGTGGTGCTCAAGCCGTAGCGCGACTCCCCCGGGTCACCGCCGGGCCCCGCTCCGCCCCGTCCTGGGGCCTGGCGGGGCCCTCCGCACGTCGGTAGCGTCGCGGGGCGTCGACGTGTCCGATCAGTTCGCTGACCGTTCACCCGAACACGCACCGACGTTCACCGGCCGTGGAGCAAACGAATGGTGGACTGGTGACGAAGGAACAACGAGGGCCTCGTCCTGGGGCCGTCGTCGGCGACACGTGAATGAGAGAACCATGGATCTCCGGACGGCCGAGCACCCGAGGCCCGACCACTTCATCCTGCACCTCAGCGACACCCACCTCGTCGGCGGTGACGCCGACCTCTACGGCGACGTCGACAGCGAAGGTCGCCTCGCCCAGATCCTCGCCGGGATCGAGGCCTCCGGCATGCGGCCGGAGGCGATCGTCCTCACCGGCGACCTCGCCGACAAGGGCGAGCCCGCGGCGTACCGCAAGCTCCGGGCGCTGCTCGAGCCGGTCGCGGCGCGCCTCGGAGCCCAGATCATCTGGGCGATGGGCAACCACGACGAGCGCGGCGCCTTCCGCGAGCAGCTCTTCGGGCAGATGCCCTCCGACCGGCCCGTCGACTTCGTCTACGACGTGAACGGCCTGCGCATCATCACCCTCGACACGTCGGTGCCGGGCCACCACCACGGCGCGCTCACCGGCGACCAGCTCGACTGGCTCGCCGAAGAGCTGTCGACCCCGGCGGAGCACGGCACGGTCATCGCCATGCACCACCCGCCGGTGCCCAGCGTGCAGGACCTCAGCGTGCTGGTCGAGCTGCGCGACCAGGCCTCGCTGGCCGAGGTCGTCGAGGGCAGCGACGTCCGGTCGATCATCGCCGGGCACCTTCACTACTCGACCACGGCGATGTTCGCGGGCGTCCCCGTCTCGGTGGCCTCGGCCACGTGCTACACGCAGGACCTCGCGGTCGGCGGGACGCGCGGCCGCGACGGCGCGCAGTCGTACAACCTGGTGCACGTGTACGCCGACACGGTCGTGCACTCGGTCGTGCCGATCGGCTCGTACGACACGGTCGGCGAGTACGTCTCGCCGTCGTCGACGGCGGAGCGCCTCGCCCTCGCGGGCGTGCGCATCGCGCCGGCCGCGCCCCGGCACCGCCGGACCGACACCGCCCCGGTGCCGGTGGTGACGCGCGACCTCGCGCTGACCGGCCCCATCGACACCCTCTGACGCGAGCCGGCTGGCCGCCGCCGGTCGGGTCGGCCCCGTCGGCAACTCCTGCGCCCTGCCCGGCTCGCCGCTGCCGTCGCCGTTCCAGCGACGTCGCGCAGGAGTTGTCGACACGTCCCGCTCGGGTCTCCGGCTCCGTCTCCGCACCCGCGCCTCCTCGCTCGGGCCGGACGGCCCTGCGCCGGGCTCACGCGCGCCCCGTCGGCAACTCCTGCGCCTCGTCCCGGCCGCCGCTGCCGTCGCCGCTCCGGCGACCTCGCGCAGGAGTTGTCGACGGTCGGCGCGCCCGGGCCCCCGGCTCCGCCTCCCGACCCACGCCTCCTCGCTCGGGCTCGACGGCCCTGCGCCGGGCTCACGCGCGCCCCGTCGGCAACTCCTGCGCCCTGGCCGGCTCGCCGCTGCCGTCGCCGCTCCGGCGACGTCGCGCAGGAGTTGTCGACGGTCGGCGCGCCCGGCGGTCGTGTCACGCGGCAGATCGTGCCCTCATGCCGGCGTTCGGCGTTCGGCGTTCCGTGTTCACGTTCGGCGTCCGGGGTTCGGCGTTCGGAGTTCGGCGTTCGGCGTTCGGCGTTCAGAGTTCAGAGTTCAGAGTTCAGAGTTCAGAGTTCAGAGTTCAGAGTTCGGAGTTCGGAGTTCGGAGTTCGGAGTTCGGCGTTCGGCGTTCGGCGTTCGGCGTTCGGCGTTCGGCGTTCGGCGTTCGGCGTTCAGAATTCGGGCGTTCAGAGTTCAGAGTTCGGCGTTCAGAGTTCGGCGTTCGGCGTTCAGAGTTCGGCGTTCGGCGTTCGGCGTTCAGAGTTCGGCGTTCGGCGTTCAGAGTTCGGCGTTCAGAGTTCGGCGTTCAGAGTTCGGCGTTCAGCGTTCAGCGTTCGGCGTTCAGAGTTCGGCGTTCAGAGTTCGGCGTTCGGCGTTCGGCGTTCGGCGTTCGGCGTTCGGCGTTCGGCGTTCGGCGTTCGGGATCTGAGACATCACCGCGACAGACGGCGGCGACGAGCCGGGGCCGGGCACGACCGACGCCGAGGGGGCACCACGCAGCGACGGACGACGAGGCGACCCGCGGTGTGGCTCCCTAGCCCGCCTGCTCCGTGCCCCGCTGCGCCATGTAGCGCCGAAGCCGCCGCAGGTAGTTGTCCCGCAGCACGTGCCTGACCCGCGCGGGCAGCCGCGGCACGACGACCCGGCTCACGCCCGCGACGACGTCGAAGAGGCCCTGCCGCACCGCTCCCCAGGGCAGGCCGAACGCCTCCCTCACCGTCGCCGGCAGCAGGCCCGCCGTCACGAGGCGCGCGAGCGGCATGGCCAGGCGGAGCGCCACGGGCACGTTCACCGGGTGCAGCAGCTGGTGCGCGACGTCACGCGTGACCGCGTCGACGGACAGCCCGGCGAGCTGGGCGTCCCACCAGGTGCGGAACTCGGCCCGGGTCGCCGGCCACAGCTCCGGCGGCATCTGGAGAGCCGAGCCGACCACCACGTAGTCGCGGTAGACGGCCTCCGCCGCCTCGGGCGACAGCGCCCCGTGGACGCGTTCGTAGAGCGTGATCGCCGAGTCGTAGAGCGTCGCCGCCACCCAGAGCTGCAGCTGCGGGTCGACCGCGTCGTAGGCGACCGGCGAGGAGGCGGTGCTCCGGACGGGCTGGTGGGCCCGGTCCACGAGCGCCCGCACGAAGGCGACCTCGTCGGGCGTGCCGAAGACGATGGCGTAGAGGTAGGTCATCGTGCCGTGCAGGCGGGCGAGCGGCCGGTCGACGAAGTCGCTGTGGTCGGCGACCCCGTGCCCCACGGCCGGGTTCGCGAGCTGCAGCAGGATGGCCCGGCCGCCGCCCCCGAGCAGCAGCGACTCCCCCGCCATGTCGGAGATCGAGCGCACGTCGGCCCCCCACCGCACGTCGTCGCCCCTCATCCCGTCAGCCTACGCGCGGCGAGGCACGGGCAGGCCCCTCGACGACGTGCTCGCTAGGCTCGCGGAATGGCCGTCCCCGACTTCATCCTCACCCTCCGCGAGTCGATCGGCACCGCGCCGCTCTGGCTCTCCGGCGTCACCGCCGTCGTCGAGCGGGGCGACGACCTGCTCATGGTCCGCCGCTCCGACACGGGCGAGTGGACGCCCGTCACCGGGATCATCGACCCGGGCGAGCACCCCGCCGACGCCGCCGTGCGCGAGGTGCTCGAGGAGGCCGACCTCCACGTCGTGCCCGTGCGGCTCGCCGCCCTCGGGGTGACCGAGGGCATCGTCTACGGCAACGGCGACCAGGCGAGCTACCTCGACCACACGTTCCTGATGCGCTGGCAGAGCGGCGACCCTGCGCCGGCCGACGGCGAGAACACCGAGGCCCGGTGGTTCCCCCGCGGCGACCTGCCGCCGATGACCGCCGACATGCGTGCTCGCGTCGACGCCGCACTGTCGGGCGACCCGAGCACGCAGTTCGTCGTGGCGGGCGAGGTGCGGCGGGGCGAGCACCCGGCGTGACCACCTGCGGGAGGCGCGGTGCCGGCGGGTGCCGGCCCGCGCCTCCCCGGGGCTACGCCTCGATCTGGTCCTGGTCGCCGCCCGCACGGCGGACGCGGCGACGCTGCTCGGCCGTCTCGCGCTCGACGCGCTCCATCTCGGCCTTCTCCCACGGGGCCGCGAACGGGTAGTACCGCTCGAGGAAGTCGGTGACCGTCGACGTGCGCTCCTCGTCGGTGACCTCGGGGAAGCTGCCGTCGTTGAGGCAGAAGAAGTCGTACGAGCGCTTCTTCAGCAGGTCCGAGAGCGAGGCGAGGTCGGCGACCGTCGTCGTGTCGACGTAGCGGACCCGGGCGGCCTCCTGCACGATCGCGCGCCCCGTCATCAGCGAGTAGTAGTGGTAGAGCGAGTTCGTCACGGAGACGTTCTCCTTCGCCCGGAACGGGCTCGACGCGGTCGCGCGGAACTCGTCCGCGAACTCGTGCTCCATCTCCGACATGACGCTGCGGCGCAGGGGCGCCGCAGTGTGCTCGAGATGACGGGTGGTGACCCTGCCGAAGCGCTGCTGCAGGAGGCGGCGGTTCACCCGGGCCGCGTTCTCGAAGCCGCTGCGCTCCGTGTTGTTGACGCCGAGCCCGATGCGCGTCTCGGCCTCGATGAACTTCGTCACCGAGCCCGGCGAGAAGAACATCGACGGCGCGACCGGGCGCCCGAAGAACATGTCGTCGTTCGAGTAGAGGAAGTGCTCGCTGAGCCCCTCGATGTGGTGCAGCTGCGACTCGACGGCCTGCGAGTTGTGCGTGGGGAGGAACGACAGGTCGGAGAAGAACTCCTCGCTCCGCACGACGCGCACGCGCGGGTGGTCGCCCAGCCACTCGGGCACCGGCGAGTCGGTCGCGATGTAGATGTTGCGGACCCACGGGGCGAACATGTACACGCTGCGGAGGGCGTACTTGAGCTCGTCGATCTGGCGGAACCGGGCCGGGGCGTCGTCGCCCTCGCCCACGACGTGGCGCTTCGCCTGCGCGGCACGGGCGCGCTGGTACTCGACCGAGTTGCCGTCGACCCAGGAGAAGACGATGTCGATGTCGAAGGTGATGTCGGTGGCGTGGTCGTCGAACATGTGCTCGAGGGTCGGCCACTCGAGGCCGTAGCGCTCGACGGTCGTCTCGACGGCCTCCTCGCGGGGCAGCGAGTAGCGCATCAGGGAGTTCTCGACGGGCACGAGGACCTCGTCGTCGGTGAGGATCCAGAACTCGACCTGGACGGCCGTGCCGGCGCCGTAGCGGAGGCGACCGATGGGCTCGACGCGGGGGCGGTACACCTTGAAGGCCCGCTCGGTCTCGGACTCGAGGCCCCCCTCGGCGACGAGGACGGCCTGGCCCTTGCGGGGCTTGGCGTAGAACGGCTCGGAGCCCGACGCCGCGATCATCGCGTCGATGAAGGCACGGCGGTGGACGACGTCGACCGCCAGCACGGGGCGCACGTCGTTGCCGCGGACGAGGAGGAACGGGATGGCCGCTTCGTCGAGGACGCGACGGATGAAGAGGAGGTCCTCGATCATCGACTGCTGCGGCGTGAGGTGGCCGTTCAGGAGCGTGAACTGCCCCTTGCGCACCACCACGTCGTCGCGGTCCAGACCACCGGGTCGGGGACGAGGCGTCAGCAGAGGACTCTCTGTCGTACCGGTGATCTCGGTGACCATTCAGACTCAACTTCCCGTGCGGGCCTCGGGACGGCCGCCGCACTCTAGAACGAACTGATTTTAGCTGGTGGAAGCGGGTTCTCGTGAACGCCGGAGCTCGTCGCCCCGGTCAGCGACGTCGAGCGGGGCGGGCGTCGCCCGTCGCCTGCTCCGTCGGCACCTTCACGAGGACCCCCGTGACCACGAACGCGACCGCGCCGGCGAACTGCAGGGCGGCCCACGGCTGACCGGAGAGCGGCACGACGGCCACGGGGTTCCAGATCACCGCGATCGCCGCGAGGACGGGCACCGCCCACCAGGTCCGGCCGCGCCAGGCGAAGACGAGCATGATCAGCGCGAGGATCGCCACCGCGAAGCGCACGATCGTGAAGGTCGGCGAGTCGAGCAGGAACGCCCCGACAGTCAGCACGATCGCCCCGAGCAGACCGGGCGCCAGGGCGGGTCGCAGGAAGGCGGGAGCGGTGGGCGTGGGCACGGGCTTGCGACCTCTCGTCAGGCCGCGGGCGCGGCACGGACGAGCTTATCGGGGGCACCCTGGGCACCCTGCGCGCCCCCGACGCGTCGGGCGCCCCGACGCCTCGGGCTCAGTCGATGTCGTAGGGCACGTTGAGCACGCGCAGCGGCGCGCTCATCGGCGGCTCGTCGCGGAGCCGCGCCAGCCCGGGCACGAGCTCGGCGAGCCACGCCTCGTAGCCCGCGGCCGTGAGGTGCAGCTGGTCGTCGCTGAACTCGGGGCGGATCGCGTCGCCCGACTCGTCGGCCAGCGCGGGCCACAGGTCGAGGTACTGCGCCCGGACGGTCGAGGAGAACTGGCGGAGGTGCCGGTTGGCGTCCTTGATGCGCGGGGCGTAGTCGGCGCCCCGCGGCATGATCGACTGGAGCAGCAGCCGGGTGCCGGGCAGCTCGCGCCGCATCGTCACCATGATCGACTCGACACCGCGCACGACCTGCTCGACGGTGCGTCGCTGGCCGAAGTCGTTCGTGCCGATCAGCAGCACGACCGAGTCGGGTTGGGCCGCCACGACGTCGTCGAGGCGCTCGGCCAGGCTGGTGGTGGTGTCGCCGTCGACGCCGAGCTCGACGACGTCGTCGTCGGGGAACCAGGCGGTCCAGTCGCCGCCTGCCGTGATGCTGTCTCCGACGAAGACGAGTTTCTCGCCGTGCGCCATGGGGGCCTCCTGTCGTCGTGTTCGCGACCGGCCGTGCTGCCCGAGGGCGGCTCCACCGGTCGCGGGGTGGTTCGACGCTACCGCGTCAGTCGCGGAAGCGTCGAGGTCGATGGGACGAGATGCGGTCGAGGCCCCGTCGCACGCCGGGCAGGAGCACGACGAACGACGCGACCACGACGACGATCCCGAGGGTCACGCCCAGCCACAGCGGCACGGGCGAGGCGGGGCCGTCTCCCCCGGGGCCGAACGGCGACGGGGTCGGCGTCAACGTCGTCGACGCCCGCAGCAGCGGGGCCAGCAGCGGGGCGGCGAGCAGCGGCGTCACGACCCGGCCGCGCTGCTGCCGGGGGCGTCGTCGGCCGTGACCCGCGCCTCCTGGGCTCCTCGCCCCGCGGGCACGTCGTCACCGTGGGAGGCGGCGGCCGCGTCCCGCTCGGCGGTGGCGGTGATGCGCTCGAGCATGCCGGAGAAGATCACCCCGTGGAAGGGCAGGATCGCGAACCAGTACAGGCGCCCGCCGAGCCCCTGCGGGAAGAAGACCGCGCGCTGGCGGTAGTGGGAGCCGCCGCCATCACGGGGCGTGACGGTCATCTCCAGCCACGCGCCGCCCGGCACCTTCATCTCGGCCCGGAGCCGCAGCAGGTGGCCGCGCTCGATCTTCTCGACGCGCCACCAGTCGAGGGCGTCGCCCGCACGGAGCGTGCTGCGGCTGCGACGGCCGCGCTGCAGCCCCACTCCCCCGACGAGCCGGTCCATCCAGCCCCGCGCGGCCCAGGCCAGGGGGAAGGAGTACCAGCCGTTCTCGCCGCCGATGCTCTCGACCACCTTCCAGAGCTCCTCCGGAGGCGCGGTCGAGTCAGTCTCCCGGTCGTCGGTGTAGACGATGTGGCCCGACCAGTCGGGGTCGCTGGGCAGGAGGTCGCTGGGCGCTCCCGACACCGAGCTGTCCTGCCAGCTCGTCTCGACCTCGCCGTCCTTCTCGCGCTGCAGCGCGAGGCGCACGGCCTGGCGGTAGCGCAGCAGGCCCTCGGCCGGCGCCGGCACGTACTGGTCGATGTCGTGCTCGTGCACGACGCAGTCGTACTGGAGCGACGCGATGATCGGCACGGCGAGGGCGCGCGGCACGGGTGTGACGAGGTTGACCCACTGCGAGGCCAGCCACGGCGTGAACACCGGCAGCGAGGCGATGGGGCGTTGCTTCAGCCCCGCCTCCAGGGCGTAGCCGTTCATCATCTGGCCGTAGCGGAGGACGTCGGGGCCCCCGATGTCGAAGGTGCGGTTGACGTCGGCGGGCACGTCGGCGGCCCCGAGGAGGTAGTGCAGCACGTCGCGGACGGCGATCGGCTGGATCTGGTTGCGGACCCACTTCGGCGCGGGCATGTAGGGCAGGACGTCGGTGAGGTGGCGGATCATCTCGAACGACGCCGAGCCCGAGCCGATGACCACGCCCGCCTGGAGGGCGACCGTCGGCACGCCGCTCGCCAGCAGGATGTCGCCGACCTCCTTGCGCGACTGGAGGTGCTTCGAGAGCTCGCCCTCGGGGTGCAGGCCGCCGAGGTAGACGATGCGGCCGACGCCCGCCTCACGGGCGGCGTCGGCGACGGTGTGGGCGGCCTCCGCCTCCGCCGCCTCGAAGTCGCCGCGACCGCCCATCGCGTGGGCGAGGTAGTAGACGACGTCGACGCCCTCCATGGCGGGGCGGACGGTGGAGGCGTCGGTGAGGTCGCCCTCGACGACCTCCACGTCACCGGCCCACGGGACGTCGACGAGCTTGCCGGGGCTCCGCACCAGGACGCGCACGTCGGCGCCGGCCGCCACCAGGCGCGGCGTCAGACGCCCGCCGATGTAGCCGGTCGAGCCGGTGACGAGGACACGGCGCCGCGCGACCGCGCCGTCGTTCTCGCGCACGACGGGGTCGGCGGCGGGGCGGGGGTCGGAGGGGACGGGGTCGGTGGCCATGTGCCCAAGCTACGCTGGCAGCATCATGACTACCCAGCAGCTCCCCACGGTCGCCGCCGTCGCCGGCATGATCGACCACGCGATCCTCAAGCCCGAACTGACCCGTGCCGACGTCGACGAAGCGCTCGACACGGCCGCGGCGCACCACGTCTTCAGCGTGTGCGTCCGCCCCTCCGACGTCGCCCACGCCGTCGACCGCCTCGAGGGCACCGGCGTCCTCGTCGGCACCGTCATCGGCTTCCCCCACGGCACGACCTCGACCGAGGCCAAGGTCGCCGAGTCCCGTCAGGCCGTCGCCGACGGCGCCGTCGAGCTCGACATGGTCGTCAACGTCGGCCGGCTGCGCAGCGGCCTGCTCGACGACGTCGAGGCCGACGTCCGCGCCGTGGTCGAGGCCGCGGGCGACCTCGTCGTCAAGGTCATCCTCGAGACCGCCTTCCTCAGCGATGACGAGATCGTCGCGGGCTCGAAGGCGGCCGAGCGGGCCGGCGCCGCCTTCGTGAAGACCTCCACCGGGTTCGCCGGCGGCGGCGCGACCCTCCCCCACCTGCGCCTCATGCGCGACGCGGTCGGCGAGGCCGTCCAGGTCAAGGCGTCGGGCGGCGTGCGCGGCCTCGACACCGTCCTCGAGATGCTCGACCTCGGCGTGACCCGCTTCGGCACCAGCGCCAGCGGCACCATCCTCGACGACCTCGCGCACCGGCTCGAGACCGGCAGCGCCTCCGGCGCCGGGGACGACGCGACGTCGTACTGAGCTGACGCCGGGGAGCCCCGGCCGACGCCGCGACAGAGCAGGAGGCCCGCACGACGATCGTCGTGCGGGCCTCCTGGCGTCCGGGCGTCCGCGCGTTCGGGCCTCCTGGCGCCCGGGCCGACGCGGCGCGGGCTCGCCCGGCCGGCGCGGGCGGACGCCGCACGGTGCGGGATCAGGGCGCGGGCGCCCCGAGGATCTCACGGCACCGCACGACGTCGGCCCGGATGTGGGCGATCAGCGCGTCGAGCCCCTCGAAGGCGACGTTGCCCCGCACCCAGTCGACGAAGTGCACGGTGATCTCCTGCCCGTAGAGGTCGAGCGTCACGTCGAGGAGGTGGGCCTCGACCTGCTTCTCGGGCACGCCCTCGAAGGTCGGGTTGTTGCCGACGGAGACGGCCGCCGGGTACAGGGTGTCGCCGACGAGCACCCGGGCGGCGTAGACGCCGTCGGCCGGCACGAAGCCCTCGCTGTGCGGCTCGAGGTTGGCGGTCGGGAACCCCAGCTCGCGGCCGCGCTGCTCGCCCTGGACGACCACGCCCCGCACCGCCGGCTCCCGGCCGAGCAGCTCGGCGGCCTCGCGGACGCGGCCGCCGTCGAGCAGCTCGCGGATCCAGGTCGAGGAGGCGCGGCGTGCGCCTCCGGGGCGGACGTCGTCGATCGAGACCACCCGGAGCCCGCGGGTGGCCCCGAGCTCGCGGAGCGTGTCGACGGTGCCGCTGCCCCGGACGCCGAAGCGGAAGTCGTCGCCGACGAAGACGACCCGCGCGTGGAGGGCGCCCACGAGGATCCTGTCGACGAACTCCTCGGGAGCGAGGGCGCGGAGCTCGTCGTCGAAGGTGAGCATGAGCGTCGCGGCGACGCCCGCCTGCTCGAGCAGCTCGCGCTTCTGGCGGTTGCTGACCAGGGCCCGGGGCACGTCGCCCGGTCGCAGCACGGCGAGCGGGTGCCGGTCGAAGGTGACGACGGTGCTCACGAGGCCCTCGTCGGCGGCCACCTGCTCGAGGAGGTCGATGACGGCCCGGTGGCCGACGTGGACCCCGTCGAACTTGCCGATGGTGACGGCGCTCGGCCCGAAGTCGGCCGGGACGGAGGCGACGGTCTCGAAGAACTGCACGTCGCCTACTCGGGCAGGCCGGTGACGGACTCCGGCTCGCCGTCGTGCGCGCGCTCGGCGGCGGTCGGTCGGGTGCGCGCGAGCCAGATCATGCCCAGCACGGGGAGCAGGAGCGGCACGAAGCCGTAGCCGCGGCCGAAGAACGACCAGACGGTGTCGTCGGGGAAGAGGGCCGGGTCGAGAGCGGTCACGAGCCCGACGATCAGGACGCCGGCGAGCTCGAACGAGATGGTCGCCCAGGCGACGGCGTAGGAGGTGGTGCCCCGCTTGACGAGGGCCACGGTCGCGACGATGTAGACGACCGCCGAGAGGGCGCTCAGCGTGTAGGCGAGCGGCGCCTCCGAGAACTGCTCGGCGATCTGGAAGACGGAGCGGCCGGTGGCCGCGAGGGCGAGGAGGGCGTAGACCGCGACGAGGACCCGGCCGAGGCCGACCGCGCGCGTTGACTTCTGAGTGACCATCATCGACCAGGATAGGTCGCGGTCGCCGTGCGCGCCGACACGGGCGGCAGGGTCGACGGTCTGCGGCTCGACGACGGCGTCACGCGACCTGCACCGTCCAGATCTGCAGCATGCGGTAGACCATCACGGCGACCGCGAACACCGACGCCGCGAGCACGAGGTTGCTCCACCGGGTCCGGTCGACGAGCGCCCAGACCACCGCCAGGGGCGGGAGGAGGATGGCCGACACCAGGTAGATGTAGAACTCGACGACGTTGCCGGTGGGCGGGTTGCCGACGAACGGGGCCACGATCGCGACGACGAGCTGGACGAGCAGCAGCACGAGCACGAGGGCCGTCGCACCGACGGTGATGTCGTTCGGCAGCTTGCGGGCGAACCCGGCGACGACGCAGACGAGGCCGGCGACGCAGGCCACGACGACCTGCACCCAGGTGAACCACTCGATCATGCCGACACCTCGTCGCTCGGGAAGTTGACGATGGGGACGGCCTGCCCCCGCCGCACCTCGACCAGCCCGGCGAGGTCGCCGGAGGGCGTCACGGCGGCGACGGGCCCGGCGGTGTCGTCGATGCCGACGGTGACGCGCTTGCCGTGGCCGAGGTCGACCGTCTCGTCGGCGGTCATCCGCCAGACGGGGAAGAGGCGCTCCGCCACCGCGGTGGGGGGCAGGAGGGCGGGCGCGACGTCGATGCCCTCGAGGACGGCGGCGTCGGCGACGCCGAAGGGGCCGACGGTCGTGCGGCGCAGGGCCGTGAGGTGCCCGCCGACGCCGAGCCCGGCGCCCAGGTCGCGGGCCAGCGCCCGTACGTAGGTGCCGGAGGAGCAGCGCACCCGGACGTCGAGGTCGCGGACGGTCACGGTGCGCCCGGCCTCGTCGACGACCTCGGCGGTGCGCCGGTCGTGGACGGAGAACTCGGAGATCGTGACGTCGCGGGCCTTGAGCTCGACCTCGACGCCCTCGCGGGCGAGGTCGTACGCGCGACGGCCGTTCACCTTGATGGCGCTCACGGTCGTGGGCACCTGGCTGATCGGGCCGCTGAGGGCCCGCACCCCGGCGTCGATCGCCTCGTCGGCGACGGCGGAGGCGTCGTGCGTGGCGGTCGTCTCGCCCTCGGAGTCGTCGGTCGTCGTGGCCACGCCGAGGCGGATGGTCGCCTCGTAGGTCTTGTCGAGGCCGACGAGGAAGGTCAGGAGGCGCGTCGACGAGTTCAGGCCGAGCACGAGGAGCCCGGTGGCCAGCGGGTCGAGGGTGCCGGCGTGGCCGACCTTGCGGGTGCCGGCGGCCCGGCGCACGCGCGACACGACGTCGTGGCTGGTGATGCCCTGCGGCTTGTCGACGAGGAGGATGCCGCTGTTCACGCGACGACGCTACCGCACCGGCGAGGGGCGGGCCTCAGCACGCGTCGTCGAACACGCGGCGCGGGTGCTCCGGGTCGCTGACGTCGACGACGGAGGTCGCCCGGGCACGGAGGCCGCCGCGGTGGGCGTCGGCCGTGACCCAGACGCTGTAGTTCCAGAGGCCGGCGAGCTCGGGCTCGTTGAGCCCGGCGCCGTCGACGAGGAGGAGCGCGTCGGCGGGCCCGGTGACCCAGCGCGGCTCGGCGGCGCGGCGGGCCTCGCGGTCATAGGCCGCCTCGACCCACCCGGTGCTGCCGCCGAGGCGGAAGGGCTCGATGAGGACGCGGCGGAAGAGCTCGGGCGCGAAGGCCGGGTCGGCGGCGCCGACGTCGGGCGACGAGCCCGTGTCGACGGGGACGACGAAGTCCTCGACGGAGGCGCGGAAGGCCGCGTGCCCGAGCTCGCGGAGGGCGTCGGCGAGGTCGTCGGCGAACGCGGCCTGGCCGGCACCGGGCAGGCCGTCGACGGCGACGAAGGCGCGGCCCCTCGAGTAGTTGTGCAGGATCTCGGTCGCGAGTGCACGGAGCGTGTCTTTCTTGGCGGGGGCCCAACGGGTGGTCATGAGGTCACCCTAGGCCGCGGTGCCGCGCGGCGGCTCAGCGGCCGGTGATCACCCGGCCCTCCGCGTCGAGCCAGCGCACGGTGGTGAGCATCGCGTCGAACAGCTCGACGAGTGCGTCCGCCACCGCGTCGCTCGCGGCCTCCGTGTCGGCGGTGCGCTCGTGGGCCTCGAGAACGGTCAGCGTCGCCGACACGAGACGGTCGAGCTGCCCGGTCACCCTGGTGAGCGTCGTGCGTCGGCGGACCACCCGACCCGGGGAGTCGCGGGCCGGCTGCCGATCGCCGGTCTCGCTCCACACGACCGCCGGTTCACCTCCCACGCCCAGGGCTGTCGCGCCGCGGCCGACCCGCCCCAGCAGCAGCCGGTCGAGATCGTCGGTCGACCGTGCGACGACCGGCACCACCGTGACCACGATGCTCGCGGTCGTGCCGGTGTCGGGCAGCGGGCCGGCGGTCACGTAGGAGTCGAGCACGTGGCCGTCGACGTCGGCGGCGCGGGCCTCGATCAGCCCGCTGCCGACCCGCTGCCCGAACTCCGGCGGCACCTCCCCGCCGAGGACGCTGCCGAGCTGGTCGACGACGGCGTCGAAGGCCATCTCGGGCCGCAGCTGCCCCGGGATCTGCACCCAGCCCCGCGGCACCATCACCGCGTACCCGACGCCGACGACGCCCGGCCCCCGCTGCACCCACCGCCGCGCGGTCATCGGTCGACCCCCGTTCCGCGGAGCAACCGAGCCCGCACTGGGTCGAGCGACTCGACCGGCTCGTCGGCAGCCGGGTGGCCCCGGCGACGTGCTAGCAGTCGACGCACGCCACGGACGACGTAGACGACGAGAGCCACGGCTGCTGAGGCCAGCATGACCAGGCCTGACATGCCCGCTGGTTCCGTCCAGAACACGCCCTCGTCGAAAGCGAACGAGTACGCGATGCACAGGTAGGCGTTCATCGCCCAGACGAACGCCATGAAACCTGGCTGAGACCCGCTCGGAGTTCGAGGTTCTCGAAGGATCATCTCCACAGCCATCGCGGCGATGGGAACGGCGAGCAGGGCGAAAGTGACGCCTGGAACGTGGAACGGCGGCCAGCCCGGAGATGGATCGTAGACAGACTCCAATCCTCGCGGTCGACGTCCGTCGAGCTCCCACCTGTACCCGATGATGACGTAGGCGATGTTGACGCCTTGCGTCACGAGGACCGGTGCGAGGCTGAGGTAATAGGCCACGAGCCACAACCAGCCGAAAGAACTTCCATCAGCCGTCTCGGCGCGTCTACGGCCGGATGGGCGTTTGACCTTCATCTCGTCCTGACCTTCCCCGGGACCGCTTCTCCGGGGGGCTGGACCATGCGCGTCACGGTGACGACGTAGTCGGAGGCGTTGAGCGCGTGAGCGATCTTGAGGTCTCGGACCACGCGGCTGACCGCAACCGGGTCGTCGAAGCATGCTCCCAGCCGATCTCGTCGCAGGAAGGTCTTGATCTGAGCCATGTCGACGTCCCCCAGGTTCTGCCGGAGGGACTTGCTGAGGAGGCCAGGGGCGGCTCGGTCCCACGTCGCCTTCACCCATGCCGTCGCCAGCGACCGCGACTGGCCCGACGCGACCAAGCCGTTGACCCGGTTCACTGCGATGCCCCTCGCAGCGGTCTTGGCACCAGCGACGAGGACCGATCCGGTGCCGAAGGTGGCGAGGGACAGGGCAGCGAAGGCGACGTCCGACCACTCGCCAGTCCCGACGGCGGCTTGAGCGGTCGTGACGGCCAGGACGCCGACCATGAGGGCGAACGCGAAGACGTTGACGCCCGGGATGAAGAGAGCCGCGACGGCCAGCGCCATGCCCACGAAGCCTGCGACTGTGACGAGGCCGTCGATCCAGTGGTCGTTGTCCTCCATCCACTGCTGGAAGCCGTCGAAGGCCACGCCCGCGGCGCCGCTCACGTCGTCCCAGAACGAGTCGCGGGGCCCGTCGGCCTCGAGGTCGTCCAGGCGCGCGATCGCGGTCGTCGCGGCGGCCTCGACCGCGGCGTGCGCGGCGTCCACACGGCCGCCGTGGAGCACGACACGCTCGGCAGCCTCGGCGAGACGCAGACGCTGCACACGAGCGAGCTCCTCGTAGTCGGCCCGCGCCTCCTCGCCGACCGCGACCAGGGCCATGCCCTCGTATTTCTCGACCAACCGTCGAGCCGCGTCGTGGTCGTCGACCGCGAGGCCGTGCTCCCGGAGGGCGGGCCCCGAGGCCGCCTGTGCCTCCTCCAGGGCGGCGGCGTAGGCCCGCAGTGCCTCCCCCGCGCCCTGGTAGCGACCGTGCACGCTCCGCAGCTGCTGCTCGACCTCGCCCGCCGATGCGAGGAAGGCCTCGATCGCGTCGCTCTGCGCCCCCTCGGCGTCCAGGGTGCGCAGCGACTCGGCCGCCGACCAGATCAGCTCGGCCGTCGCCCCCCACCGCACGGCCAGCGCCAGAACCTGGGTCGGATCGCCCGTGACCCGGGGCTTCGACAGATCGCCCGCGACGTTCACGACGCCTCGTCGCGGAGGGTCCGAGGGCAGCGAGGTCTCGTCATGGTGGGTCCTGTCTCACAGTGGTCGGCGGGCTGCTGCCCAACATTCCACATGTACCGTTCTGTCGCCACCCGGCGGCCGATGCTGGGGACGATGACCGGGGCATCGCGCCTGGGGAGGGCGTGCCTCCGCCGAGGGCGCGCAGCCTAGGATCGACCGGTGCCCCTCGCCTCCCCCGTCGCCGCCTGGTTCCGCGAGAACGGGCGCGACCTGCCCTGGCGCCGGCCCGGCTTCACCGCGTGGGGAACGCTCGTCAGCGAGGTGATGCTCCAGCAGACGCCGGTCGTCCGAGTCGTCCCGCGCCTCCAGCAGTGGCTCGAGCGCTGGCCCACGCCCGCCGACCTGGCCGCCTCCCCCGCCTCCGACGCCGTCCGCGCCTGGGACCGCCTGGGCTACCCCCGTCGCGCCCTCGCGCTCCACGCCGCCGCCGTGGCGATCACCGAACGGCACGGCGGGGTCGTCCCCGAGGAGGTGCCCGACCTCCTGGCGCTGCCCGGGGTCGGCGACTACACGGCCCGGGCCGTCGCCGTCTTCGCGTACGGGCACCGGCACCCCGTCGTCGACACGAACGTGCGTCGCGTCCTGGCCCGAGCCGTCGAGGGCCTGGCAGAGCCCTGGGCCCCGTCGGCCCGTCGTGACCTGCCGCTGATGGAGGCACAGCTGCCCCTCGACCGAGAGGAGGCGCGGGTCGTCAGCGCGGGAGTGATGGAGCTGGGTGCCCTGATCTGCACCGCCCGCTCGCCCCGCTGCGACGAGTGCCCCCTGATCGCGGAGTGCGCGTGGGTCCTCGCCGGACGCCCGGCGCACGTCGGGCCGCGCCTCCGCACCCAGGCGAAGTTCGAGGGATCGGACCGCCAGGTGCGCGGGCTCGTCATGGCAGAGCTGCGGTCGAGCGACGTGCCCGTCACCGCCGCGGAGATCGCGACGGTGTGGCCCGACGCCGCCCAGCGCGACAGAGCCCTCGCCGGACTGCTCCGCGACGGGTTGGTCACGGGCAGCGCCGACGAGGGCTGGGAACTGCCGAGCTGACGACGCGAGGCGCCTCGGCCTCAGGTCAGCGGGTGCCGCCGTCCGGCTCGACGAAGCCGTCGCCGAGCGGGGCGTCGCCCGCGGGGGCGTCGGCCGAGGGCGCGGGCTCGACGTCGTCGACCCCGAGAGCGTCGTCGTCGTCGTCTTCCTCGTCGTCGTAGTCGTCCTCGTCACGGGGCTTCACGTACGGGTCGGCGTCGCCGGCGTACTCAGCTGTGGCGGCGATCGTCTGGCTCTCCTGGTCGCGCTGACGCGCCTCCTGCAGGAGGCGGTCGATGGACGCCGCGTTCTCGGGCAGGGCGTCGAGGATGAACTCGATGCTCGGGGTGAGACGCGCGGTGATGTTCTTGCCCACCTCGCTGCGGAGCATGCCGGTCGCGGACTTGAGGGCGGCGCCGGTGTCGCGGCGCTCCTCGTCGGTGCCGTAGACCGTGTAGAAGATCGAGGCGTGCTGGAGGTCGCCCGTCACCTTGACGTCGGTGATCGTGACGAAGCCGAGACGCGGGTCCTTGATGCCCTTGTCGAGGCGTCGAGCGACGATCTCCTTGATGCGGTCGGCCATCTTGCGGGCGCGCTGCGGGTCAGCCATGTCGNGGGGCCTCGTTCAGTGCTGTGACGCCGGGGTCAGACCCGCGGCTTCTCGACCATCTCGATGGTCTCGATCTCGTCGCCGATCTGGATGTCGTTGAACTTGCCGAGGCCGATGCCGGCCTCGAAGTCCGTCCGCACCTCGGTGACGTCGTCCTTGAAGCGACGCAGCGAGTCGATCGCCAGGTTGTCGCCGACGACGACGCCCTCGCGGATGACCCGAGCACGGGCGTTCCGGGTGATCGTTCCCGATCGCACGATGACACCCGCGATGTTGCCGACCTTCGAGGAGCGGAAGATCTCGCGGATCTCGGCCACACCGGACTGCTTCTCCTCGAACTCGGGCTTGAGCATGCCCTTGAGCGAGTTCTCGATGTCCTCGAGGGCCGCGTAGATGACCGAGTAGAAGCGGACGTCGACACCCTCGCGAGCAGCGCGCTCCCGGGCCTTCGTGTCGGGGCGGACGTTGAACCCGATGATCACCGCGTTGTCGACCGTGGCGAGGTTGACGTCGCTCTCGGTGACGGCGCCCACGCCGCGGTGGATGATGCGCAGCTGCACGCTGTCGTCCACCTCGATCTTGAGCAGCGACTCCTCCAGCGCCTCGACGGCACCGGACACGTCGCCCTTGATGATGATGTTGAGCGCCTCGACCTTGCCCTCCTCGAGAGCACGGGTGAAGTCCTCGAGCGAGATGCGCTTGCGGGCCTTGGCCAGCGACGCGTTGCGCTCGACGGCCTCGCGCTTCTCGGCGATCTGACGGGCCGTGCGGTCCTCCTCGGTGACGAGGAAGGTGTCGCCGGCGCGGGGGACGCTCGACAGGCCCTGGACCAGCACGGGCCGGCTCGGGTAGGCCTCGTCGACGGCGTCGCCGTTCTCGTCGACCATCGCACGGACGCGGCCGTAGGCCGTGCCGGCGACGATGGCGTCTCCGACGCGGAGCGTTCCCGACTGGATGAGCACCGTGGCGACGGCACCGCGACCCTTGTCGAGTCGAGCCTCGATCGCGACGCCTCGGGCGTCCTTGTCGGGGTTCGCCCGCAGGTCGAGGCCCGCGTCGGCCGTGAGCAGGACGGCCTCGAGGAGGGCGTCGATGTTCTTGTTGTCACGGGCCGACACGTCGACGAACATCACGTCTCCGCCGTACTCCTCGGCGACGAGACCGTACTCGGTGAGCTGCTGCCGGACCTTCGCCGGGTTCGCGCCCTCCTTGTCGATCTTGTTGACCGCGACCACGATCGGCACGTTGGCCGCCTGGGCGTGGTTCAGGGCCTCCACCGTCTGCGGCATGATGCCGTCGTCGGCGGCGACCACGAGGATCGCGATGTCGGTGACCTGCGCACCACGGGCACGCATGGCGGTGAACGCCTCGTGGCCCGGGGTGTCGATGAAGGTGATGGCGCGCTCGACGCCCTCGTGCGGGGCCCACACCTGGTAGGCACCGATGTGCTGGGTGATGCCACCCGCCTCACCGGCCACGACGTTGGCGTTGCGGATCGCGTCGAGGAGTCGCGTCTTTCCGTGGTCGACGTGGCCCATGACGGTCACGACGGGGGGACGGATCTGCAGGACGGACTCGTCCTCGTCCTCGAGCTCCTGCTCGAGGTCGATGTCGAAGCCCTCGAGGAGCTCCTTGTCTTCGTCCTCGGGCGAGACGACCTGGATGTTGTAGCCGAGCTCCTCGCCGAGCACCTGGAAGGTGGCCTCGTCGAGGGACTCCGTCGCCGTGGCCATCTCACCGAGGTGGAAGAGCACGGTCACGAGGTTGCCGGGGCTGGCGTCGATCTTGTCGGCGAAGTCGCTGATGGACGCACCGCGACGGAGACGGACGATCGTGCTGCCGTCGCCGCGGGGGACGCTGACGCCGCCCAGGGACGGCGCCGACCGCATCTCGAACTCGGCCCTCTTCGTCCGCTTCGACTTGCGTGCCTTGCTCTTGCCGCCACCGCGGCCGAACGCGCCGGCCGTGCCGCCGCCGGGGCCACGACCACGGCCGCCGCCGCCGCCCGCGGGGCGGGGAGCGCCGAAGCCGGGGCGGAAGCCGCCCGCGGCACCGGGGGCGCCGCCGCCGGGGCGCTGGAACCCACCACCGGCACCGCCGGGACGAGCACCGGCACCGGCCGGACGCTGGCCGAAGCCGTTGGGGCGGGGGCCTGCGCCCACGCCGGGGCGCGGAGCGCCCGGACGGGGAGCACCGGGACGGGGAGCCATCGGGCGGGGGCCCGCGGCGCCGCCGGGACGCGGCATGCTGCTCGCGGCGCCGGAGCCTCCGGGACGGGGCGCGCTGGGGCGACCCATGCCCTGGTTGCTGGCGAAGGGGTTGTTGCCGGGGCGCGGAGCACCGGGGCGGGGGCCACCGGGCTTGGGGCCGGCGGCACCGGGCTTGACGGCGTCCGCCGCGGGGGCGGAGGCGGCCTCGGCGGCGGCGGCGGCGCGCTGCGCCTCCGCCTGGGCCTGACGCTCGGCGACGGTGAGCGGCGCGACGGGGGCGGGTGCCGCCTCCGCCTCGGGCTCAGCGGCGACGGGAGCGGGCTCCGGAGCAGCGGGCTGCTCGGCGACCGGGGGCTTGGGGGTGGGCGCCGCGGGGCGGGGCGTACCCGGCTTGGGAGCCGACGACGACGCCGCGGTGGCGGGCTTGGCGGGTGCCTTCGGGGCGGGCGACGCCGAAGCAGCACCGGCGAACGCCTGGCGCAGCTTGCGGGCGACGGGGGGCTCGACGCTGGAGGACGGGCCCTTGACGAACTCGCCCATCTCCTTGAGCTTCTCTAGTGCGGTCTTGCTGTCGATCCCCAGCTCGCTGGCGATCTCGTGTACGCGTGGTTTAGCCACAGTTCTCCTGTCTCGGGCCCCGCCCGATCAGGGTGGAGCCGTCAGTTCTGGACGGGTCTCATTTCGAGCCGCTCATTAGTTGTCCATGTGCCTGTCAGCCTGTTCTGTCTGGGCTAGTGGTCGTGGTGGAACTCGGGGTGGTGCATCGGGAGTGGTCCGTGCCACGAGGTGGTCGCGGAGCTCCTGCGAGTCGGGGTCCGAGTCGAGGCGGAACGCACGGCGGAAGGCCCTGCGCTTCACTGCTGACTCGAACGCCTCCATCGAAGGCGTCAACCACGCACCCCGCCCGGGGAGCGAGGCGGTCTCGTCGACCACCAGGCGTCCGTCTCGGACGACGATCCTCACGAGTGACGACCGCGGAGCGCGCGTTCGAGTGCCGATGCACGTTCTGACGGGTTCCACCTTACCCCCTCGGGTCGCGGGACGGGAGACGCCGGGGGCGAACGGCGTGGTGCGCCGCCCGCCCCCGGCGCCGTGGTCGACGATCCAGCTCAGTCGTCCTCGAGGATCGAGTCGGGCTGGATGGGTCATGCCTGCCACCGTGCCGCCGACGCTGCGCGCCGTCGACCCGGCGCGCGGACCGACATCCAGCTCAGTCGTCCTCGAGGATCGAGTCGGGCTGGATGTCGATCCGCGCGCCCGTCAGCTTCGCGGCGAGGCGGGCGTTCTGGCCCTCCTTGCCGATGGCGAGCGACAGCTGGTAGTCGGGCACGAGGGCGCGGACGGCCTTGGTCGACTTGTCGATGACGAACGCCGAGGACACCTTCGCGGGCGACAGGGCGCTCGCGACGAAGGTCGGCAGGTCGCTGGAGTAGTCGACGATGTCGATCTTCTCGTCGTTCAGCTCGGTCGTGACGGCGCGGACCCGCTGGCCCATCTCGCCGATGCAGGCGCCCTTGGCGTTGACGCCCGCCTCCGTGGCCCGGACGGCGATCTTGGTGCGGTGGCCGGCCTCGCGGGCGAGCGACACGATCTCGACGACGCCGCTGGCGATCTCGGGCACCTCGAGCGCGAAGAGCTTGCGCACGAGCGAGGGGTGGGTGCGCGAGACCGTGATCTGCGGCCCCTTCGTGCCCTTGCTGACGCCCGTCACGTACACGCGGATGCGCGAGCCGTGCGCGTACTTCTCGCCGGGCACCTGCTCCTCCGGGGGCAGGATCGCCTCGACGGTGCCGAGGTCGACGTGCACCATGCGGGGGTTCGGCCCCTGCTGGATGACGCCGGCGACGATGTCGCCCTCGCGGCCCTTGAACTGGCCGAGGACCTTGTCGTCGCCGATGTCGCGCAGGCGCTGGTTGATCACCTGCTTCGCGGCGAAGGCGGCGATGCGACCGAAGTCGCTCGGGCTGTCGACGGCCTCGCCGACGACGGCGCCCTCCTCGTCGCGCTCGATGGCGAAGACGGACACGTGGCCCGTCTTGCGGTCGAGCTCGACGCGGGCCGCGGGCACGCGGCTCTCGGGCTGGTTGGTGTGCTTGAGGTAGGCCGTGAGGATGGCCTGCTCGATGATGCCGACGAGCTCCTCGAAGGGGATCTCGCGTTCGCGCTCCATGAGGCGCAACACACTCAGGTCGATGTCCACTGAGGGCCTCCACTGTTCAGATCTGCAGGCTGCGCGCGCGGTGGCGCACACAGCATCCCCCTACGGTACCCGAGTGCGGGCGGGGGGACGCACCTCCCGGACGCACGACACCGCGCCTCCTCGTCACGACGACGGGGAGGCGCGGTGCCGGTGGTCAGGAGGCGCGCGGTGCCGAGAGGGCCGACACGGCCTCGGCGACGGTGACGGGCGTGCGCTCGCCCGTGCGGCGGTCCCAGAGCTCCACGACGCCCTCGCCGGCCGAGCGGCCCACGACGACGATGCGCGGCACGCCCAGGAGCTCGGCGTCGCCGAACTTCACGCCGGGCGAGACCTTGGGGCGGTCGTCGTACAGGACGTCGAGGCGGTGCTGCTCGAGCTCGGCGGTCAGGGCCTCGGCCACCTCGAAGACGACGGGGTCCTTGCCGGTGGCCACGACGTGGACGTCGAAGGGCGCCACGTTCTCGGGCCAGACGAGGCCCTTCTCGTCGTTGTTGGCCTCGGCGATGACGGCGAGGATGCGGGTCACGCCGATGCCGTACGAGCCCATCGTGACGGTGACCTGCTTGCCGTTCTCGTCGAGCACCTTGAGGCCCAGGGCCTCGGCGTACTTGCGGCCCAGCTGGAAGACGTGGCCGATCTCCATGCCGCGAGCGGTCTCGATGGGGCCGGAGCCGTCGGGGGCGGGGTCGCCCTCGCGCACCTGGGCCGCCTCGACGACGCCGTCGTGCTCGAAGTCGCGACCGGCGACGAGACCCGCGACGTGGACGCCGGGGATGTTGGCCCCGGTGACCCACGAGCTGCCCTCGACGACGCGGGGGTCGACGACGTAGCGGATGCCGGCTCCCCAGCCCGCACCGCCGGGCCCGATGTAGCCCTTCACCAGGCCGGGCGCCTTCGCGAAGTCCGCGTCGCCGGCGGCGTCGACCTCGGCCGGGGCGAACGCGACCTCGAGCCGCTTCATGTCGACGTCGCGGTCGCCGGGCAGGCCGACGACGACGAGCTCGCGCGTGCCGTCGAGGTGCGTGAGCGCGACCACGACGTTCTTGAGGGTGTCGGCGGCCGTCCAGGGCCGGCCGTCGGCGCGCGGGTGCGCGGCCTCGAGCTGCTCGACGAGCGAGGCGATGGTGGGCGTGTCGGCCTTGTCGAGCATCACGGCGGCGGGCTGGCCCTCGATCGGCACGGTCGCGGGCACGGTGGTGGTGAACGCCTCGACGTTCGCCGCGTAGCCGCCCGCCGAGCGGACGAACGTGTCTTCGCCGACCTCGGTGGGGTGCAGGAACTCCTCGGAGCGGGAGCCGCCCATGGCCCCGGCGTCGGCCTGGACGATGACGTACTCCAGGCCGAGGCGCGTGAAGATCCGCTCGTAGGCGTCGCGCTGGGCCTGGTAGCTGAGCTCGAGGCCCTCGTCGCGGACGTCGAACGAGTAGGCGTCCTTCATCGTGAACTCACGGCCGCGCAGGAGGCCGGCCCGGGGCCGTGCCTCGTCGCGGTACTTGTCCTGGATCTGGAACAGGGTGAGGGGGAGGTCCTTGTACGACGAGTAGAGGTCCTTGACGAGGAGCGTGAAGACCTCCTCGTGCGTGGGCGCCAGGAGGTAGTCGGCGTCCTTGCGGTCCTTCAGGCGGAACATGCCCTCGCCGTACTCCGTCCAGCGGCCGGTCGCCTCGTAGGGCTCCCGGGGCAGCAGGGCCGGGAAGTGGACCTCCTGGGCGCCGGCGGCGGCCATCTCGTCGCGGATGACGGCCTCGATCCGGGCCTTGACGCGGAGGCCGAGCGGCAGCCAGGCGAACACGCCCGGCGCCTGGCGTCGGATGTAGCCGGCCCGCACGAGGAGCCGGTGGCTGGTCACCTCCGCGTCGGAGGGGTCTTCTCGGAGGGTGCGGACGAAGAGCTGGGAGAGGCGCGTGGACACCCGACCAGCTTAGGGGCGCGGCGGCCCCTCACCACGGCTGGCCGTCGTAGTCCCCCGGGTTCTGCTCGTAGTACCGCTCGCGGTCCTGGTCGCGCTGCTGCTCCTGCCGGCTCTGCTCGCCCTGCTCCTGCAGCTGCTCCAGGGGCGTCTGGCCGCCGGCTCCGCCCTCGCCCTCCTCCCCGTCGCCGGGCGCGGGCTCGCTCCCGTCGCCTCCGCCCGGGTCGCCGTCGCCCGGCTCGCCCTGGGCCTGCTGCTCCTTCTCGCCGAGGCGACCCTCCGCCTGGTCGAGCGGCTCGGAGGTGTCGGGCTGCTGCGGGTCCTCCGGGGGCCGGAAGCAGCCCTCGGGCGCCTCCTTGATCGTCGTCAGGCCCAGTGCGTAGAGCGCCTCGGCGTCCGCGTAGCGCAGCTCCAGGAGCGCGGCGTCGCCCTGCGCCTCGATGGTCAGCACGAGGTCGGTGCGGATCACGCAGGAGACCGTGTCGTCGTCGGGGGCGAGGTCGAGGGCGGTGACGAACTCCTGCCGCGCCACGTCCAGCACGCCGATCTGCGCGTACGCCGTGCCCCGGTCGAAGTGGTGCACCCAGGGCTCGACGACGTTGGCGACGCCCAGCGGCCCGGTCAGCGACGCGGCCCGCTCGAAGTCACGGGCGCCGTATGCCTGCTGCGTGAGCGCGGCGGCGATCGGGAGCGACAGCAGCTTGACCGCGACGAGGAGGACGACCACGGCGACCGGAGCCGACCACAGGAGGAGGCGACGACGCAGACGGCGCCGGTACTCCTCGACCGTCAGGGCCGGGACGGCGACGCGGGCACGCGCGACCTCGTCGACCGGGGGCGGGGGCAGGGTGTCGGTCACGGACGGGCTCCGGTCGTGGGTCGGCGGGCGTCGGAGGCGCGGGGCGGCCGGTCGGAGCCGGCGGCGCCCCCGGGCCGGGGAGGCCGGGCGGGCCTGACCTCCGCCAGGGCGCGGGCGACCTGGAGGGCGTCGACGAGCACGAGCAGGAAGAGCGGCACCGCGGCGATCCAGTACAGGTCGGTCACGGTCTCGGACCGGGTCGCGTCCGAGGCGACGCTGCCCGAGCGCACGTCGGCGACGACGGAGTCGACGCTCGTGCCCGCCGAGCGGTGCTCGTACGGCACACCGAGCTGTTCGGCGACGGTGCGGAGCGCGTCCTCGTCGATGCGCGAGATCGCCTCGGGCTCCCCCGGCCGGGTCCGGTCGAGGATGTACTCGTCGCTGCTGTACTCGTCGCCGTACCCGTCGAACACCTTCATCGGCCCGCCGTCGGCGGTGCCGTAGCCGAGCACGGCTCCCCCGTCGACGTCGCCGGCCGCCTCGGCGAAGGACTCGGGCTCGTCGCCCGAGGTCTGCTCGCCGTCGCCCAGGTAGTAGACGACGTTCGCCCGTGCCGGGTCGGCGTCGCGGGCCTCGGCCAGGCGCTCGGCGAGCAGCTGGTTCGCCTCGCTGATCGAGCTGCCCCGGGAGTACGTCGTGATCTCCTGGTTCATGACCCGGCCGCCGACACCACGGCGGCCGCGTCGTCGGTGAGGGGCGTGCGCAGCACCGCGGTGCTGTCGAAGCTGATCAGCGAGAACCTCGCCCCGGCGAGCTGCTCCGCGACGGCGGCCACGTCGGCGCGGACCCCCGTCAGCCGCGGCTCGCCGTCGCCCCAGTCCTCCGCCGCGATGCTGGAGGTGGTGTCGACGACGAAGAAGACGTTGACCTGCGCGACCGACGCCTCGGCCGAGCCTCCCGGCAGGCCGGGCCGGGCTGCCACGACGAGGAGCAGCGCCACGACGCCGAGGCGCCGAGCCCAGGCCCGGGCGAGCCGCCGGTTCGACCGCTCCGAGACGAGCCGCCAGGCGGTGAAGCCGAGCAGGGCGACGCCGACGACGGCGAGCAGCCACCAGGGCAGCACGGGCTGGAGGACGACGGCCCGGGCGACCCCCGTCGAGGCGGTGACCAGCGCCTCCCCCGTGCCGACCGCGCTCACAGTGCCGACCGCGCTCACAGCCGCACCCGCCAGAGCAGGAGGAACGCGCCCGCGACGCCCAGCAGGGCCGCGATGACGAGCCCCTGGGGCTGGTCGGTGACGACGAGCCGGCGCGTGCCCGTGAACAGCCCGGCCTCCCGCTCGTCGATGGCGTCGATCACCGCGGAGACCGTGTCGTCGTCGCTCAGGGCGTAGTAGGCCCCGCCGGTGTCGACGGCCACCTGCTCGAGCTCCCCCGCCACCTCGTCGGCGACGGCGTCGGACGAGTAGTCGGCCGGGTTCAGCGCGTAGACGCGCACGTCGCGCTCGGTGGCGAGCTCGCCCGCCTCGGCGAGGGTCACCAGGGCCTGGCCGTTGACGTAGTTGTCGGTGGCCAGCACGACCGACTTGGGCCGGGTGCTCTCGCTGCCGCCGTCGAAGCCCAGCACGCACGACGCGAGGCCATCGCCGATCAGCGAAGCCCCCTCGCCGAGGTCGGTGCCCGACCAGTACCGCGTGCCGTCCTCGCCGAGGGAGTCGAAGGAGGCGCCGTAGCGCTGGAGCTGCTCGGTCACGAAGTCGTAGTCGTCGGTGAGCGGGAAGGCCGTGACGGCAGAGCTGTCGAAGAGGGTCAGGCCGATCCGCTCGCCGTCGAGCCCCTGGGCCAGCTGGGCGAACGTCTCGACGATCTGGGCGTCGACCTCGGTCATCGAGCCGGAGACGTCGAGGCACAGCACGATGTCGCGCTTGTAGGACGGCGGCTCGACCACCTGGGTCGACGAGGGGCGGGCGGCGAGCAGCGCGCCGACGCCGCCCAGGGCGACCAGAACGACGAGCGCGGCCACGAGCAGCGCGCGGTACCGGCGCACCAGCCGTCGGTACACCGGCAGCTCGGTGAGGCGCTCGCTGTGCGCGACGGGCGTGCCGAGGCGACGGAGGCGACCGCGCTCGCGACGGAGGCGACGCACGGTGAGCCAGACCGCGGCTCCCGCGACGACGAGGGCCACGAGGGGCACCCACCAGAAGATCAGGCCCACGAGGTGATCACCTCCCGTGCCGTGGCGACGGCGTGACGCGCGTCGCCCGGGTGCGCCGGCCGGAAGGCGGGCGGGTAGTACTCCTCGACCGCGCCGGTGAGCTGCGGGAGGTCGGACTCGCGCAGGTCGGCCAGCGTCATCACGTGGGTGTCGACCCCGGCGGTCTCGTGGGCGAAGGAGCGCAGCAGGAGGCTCAGCCGGCCGTGCACGGCACGGTCGTCGAGCCTGCCCGCCGCGGCCGCGGCCTCGACCTCGTCGACCAGGCCGAGGTACCGGGCCCGGACGCTCGGGAGGTCGACGGCGGCCGCCCGGCGGGCGGCACGCTCGGCCGGCGGCAGGCGTCGTGCCGAGAACCGCACCACGAACACCCACCACCCGACGACCAGCGCCAGGAGCAGGAGGCCGAGCGCGAGCCAGAGCCCCCACCACTGGTACTGGTAGGGGCCGAAGAAGCCGTCATCGTCGAGCACGGCGGTGCTTCTCGATCAGGGCCGAGAGACCGGGGACGACCTGCGACTGGGCGGTGAGGCGCACGCTGCTGATGCCGAGGGCCTGCAGCTGCCGCTCGGCGTCGCCGACCCGCCGCTCGGACGAGGCGTCGAAGGCGACCCGCAGGGCTCCGTTCTCGCGGAGGTACGCGGGCAGCCCCGACGCCTCCTGGACGTCGTAGAGGTCGCGCGCGTGGCCCGTGCGGCTCATCAGGTCGGCGTCGCCGACGGTGAGCCAGAGGATCTCGTGCTGCGCACGGAGCCGGCGCAGGAGCTTCTCGAGCGCCTCGTCGACCACGACGTCGTCGGCGACCACGAGCAGCATCGACCGCCGACGCACGCCCCGCGCGACCCAGGAGAGGACCCCGTGCAGGTCGCTGCGGGGCGCCTCGAGGCTCACCCGCTCGTCGACGCGTCGCAGCAGCATCTCGAGGTGGGCGTCGGTCGACCCGGCGGGGTGGGCCCGCGTGCCCGACTCGTCACCCGCGACGAGGCTGACGACGTCGCCGTGCTGCGCGGCGATGTAGCCCAGGGCCCCGGCCGCCATCACCGCGATGTCTTTCTTGGTCTCGCCGCCGGCCGCGGTGGCGGCCATGTTGCGACCCGTGTCGACGACCAGCACCAGGTGACGGCGACGGCTCGCGATGTAGCGCTTGACGAGGGGCTCGCCGTGGCGCGCGGTGGCCTTCCAGTCGATGTCGCGCACCTCGTCGCCCGGGACGTACGCCCGCAGGTCGTCGAAGTCGTGGCTGCGCCCGTGGTGCACCGAGGCGTAGCCGCCCTCGAGCAGGTCGAGGGTGCGTCGGTGGGCGAACAGCGACATCTTCGTGCGCACCCGGAGCAGCAGGCCCGGCACGGCGTCAGGGGGTCTGCACGGCGCCGAAGACGGCGTCGATGACGGTCTCGGGCCGCACGTCGTCGGCGGCGGCCTCGTAGCCGAGGATGACCCGGTGGCGCAGCACGCCGTGGCGCAGGTGCTTGACGTCTTCCGGGATGACGTAGTCGCGGCCGTGGAGGAGGGCGAGGGCCCGCGCGCCCTGGACGAACGCGATGCTGGCCCGCGGGCTGGCGCCGAACTCGACGTAGTCGGCCAGCCCGGCCGGCAGGTACTGCTGCGGGTGACGCGTGACGTAGACGAGCTGGACGACGTAGTTGACGATCGACGCGTCGACGTAGACCCGCTTCGCCAGCTCCTGCAGGAAGACGACGTCGTCGAGCGTCACCCCGGTCGGCTCGTCGGCCCGGCCCTCGTCGTAGACGCCGGCCTCGATGCGGCGGATGACCTCCGCCTCCTCGGCGGGGCTCGGGTAGTCGAGCACCTCCTTCAGGAGGAACCGGTCGAGCTGCGCCTCGGGCAGCTGGTAGGTGCCCTCCTGCTCGATCGGGTTCTGCGTCGCCAGGACGAGGAAGGGGCGGGGCAGCGCGTAGACGCGGCCGCCGATGCTCGTCTGGCGCTCCTGCATCGCCTCGAGCATCGCGCTCTGGGTCTTGGCGCTCGAGCGGTTGATCTCGTCGAGCAGGACGAAGTTGCTGTGCACGGGGCCCAGCTGGGTCACGAACGTCGACTTCTGGGCGTCGTAGATCTGCGTGCCCGTGATGTCGCTCGGCAGCAGGTCGGGCGTGCACTGGATGCGCGTGAAGCTGGCCTGGACCGCCGACGACAGGGTCTGAGCCGCCGTGGTCTTCGCGAGCCCCGGGACGCTCTCGAGCAGGACGTGCCCGCCCGTGATCAGGGCGATCAGCAGGGTGTCGCGCAGGGCCGTCTGGCCGACGACCTTGCGGGAGAAGGCCTCGGAGACCGTGCCGAGCACCCGGTGCGCGCGCTCCATCTCGGCCGGGCTGATCGGACCGGCTGCCGCCGCGGCGGGCTGGGGAGTCGTCGTCGTGTCGGTCACGCGCTCCACTGTAGACCGGACGTCCGTCAGGGCAGACCCCGCCGGGACCCCCCGTCAGCGTCGCAGCGCGCGACGGGCGAGGGCGTTGCCGGCGAACTGGACGAGCTGCACCAGGACGATGATCAGCAGCACGGCCGCCCAGGTCACGACCGGGTCGAACTGTCGGTAGCCGTAGAGGAGGGCGAAGGCCCCGAGCCCGCCGCCTCCCACGTAGCCGGCGACCGCCGACATGTCGACCAGCGCGACGAAGACGAAGGTGTAGCCCAGGATCAACGGCCCCAGCGCCTCCGGCAGGATGACGCTGCCGATGATGCGGAACGGCCCGGCGCCCGCGGCCCTCGCGGCCTCGACCACGCCGGGCTGCACGGTCAGCAGGTTCTGCTCGACGATGCGGGAGATGGCGAACGACGCCGCGAGCGAGAGCGTGAAGATGATCGCCGTGTTGCCGACGCCGGTGCCGAGCACGGCCCGGGCGAGGGGCTGGGCCGCCGCGAGGAAGATGATGAACGGGATCGGCCGGAAGACGTTGACGACGACGTTCAGCACGCTGAAGACGGGCCGGTTGGCGAAGAGGGCCCCGGCCCGCGTGAGGTACAGCGCGAGCCCGAGGAGGAGGCCGCCCAGGCCGCCCAGCAGGAGGGTGAGGGCGACGATGTAGACGGTCTCGTAGGCCGCCTGCCAGAGCAGCGGCTGGAGCTGGAGGAGGGAGTCCACGGGTCAGAGGCCCTTCTGCGTCGTGACGGCGGCGGGCGGGAGGAGCTCCGAGGCCGCGGGGCCGAGCTCACGGACGGCGGCCTCCACGGCCCCGTCGTCGCCCGCCAGGGCGAGGGTCAGGGTGCCGAAGGTCCGGCCGGCGATCTCGTCGATGCCGCCGAAGACGATCTCGAAGGCGACGCCGTGCCGGGCCAGGACCCCGAACACGTGCTGCTGGTCGACCCCGCCCTCGGAGACCCTGACGGTCACGAGCCGACCGGGGTGGCGCCGGCGGAGTGCCGCGAGCTCGTCGCCCTCGGGGCTGCCCGCGACGACCGTCGACACGAAGCGGCGGGTGGAGGCCTCGCGGGGCTCGCTGAAGACCTGGAAGGTGGGGCCCAGCTCGACCACCTTGCCGGAGTCCATCACGGCCACCCGGTCGGCGATGGACTTGATGACGTCCATCTCGTGGGTGATGACGACGATCGTGATGCCGAGCTCGGCGTTGACCCGACGGAGGAGCCCCAGCACCTCCTGCGTCGTCTCGGGGTCGAGGGCGCTCGTCGCCTCGTCGGCGAGGAGGATGCGCGGCGACGTGGCGAGGGCGCGGGCGATGCCCACGCGCTGCTTCTGCCCGCCGGAGAGCTGGTCGGGCCTGACGTGGGCCTTGTCGGCGAGGCCGACGAAGTGCAGCAGGTCGCTGATCCGCCGCTGGTGCTCAGCCTTCGGCACCCCGGCGGCCCGCAGCGGGAACTCCACGTTGCCCCAGACCGTCTTGGACGAGAAGAGGTTGAACTGCTGGAAGATCATGCCGATGCCGGCCCGCACCCGGCGCAGCTCGCGCTCGGGGAGCCCGGTGACGGGTGCCCCGTCGATCTCGATGCGCCCGCTGGTCGTCAGCTCGAGGGCGTTGATCAGTCGGACCAGCGTGCTCTTGCCGGCCCCGGAGTAGCCGATGATGCCGAAGATCTCGCCGTCCGCGATCTCGAGGCTCACGCCGTCGACGGCGGTGAGCGGCGCGCCGCCCTTCTCTCGGGGCGGGTAGGTCTTCACGACGTCGGTCAGGGTGATGGCGGGCATGGTTCTCCTCGTCGGGGGCGGGACGGCCCGACCCGTGCACCAGGGTGGCACACGGGTCGGGCGGGGCAGGTCGGGCCGGGCGTCAGCCGTTCTGCTCGACGAGCTCCTTCGTCTCGTCCAGCGACGACTCGAGGTCGGCGACCGGCACCTTGACCGTGACGGCGGTGCCGCCCGAGTTCTCGACGACGCCGTCGGTCACGGCCTTGGTGTCCTGGTAGATCTGCACGAGCTTCTTCAGCGTCGGGTCGTCGGCGTCGTCGGCACGGGCCGCGAACACGTTGACGTAGGGCAGCGCGGCGGGGTCGCTCGGGTCGTCCTGAGCGATCACGTCGTCGGTCGACAGGCCGGCCTTCGTCGCGTACTCGTTGTTGATGATGGCCCCGGCGAAGTCGGGCAGCGACGTCGCGGCCAGGTCGGCGGCGACCGTCGTGACCTTGACGGTGGACTTCGACTCGTCGATGTCGTCCACCCCGGAGAAGATGTCGCCGCCGTCCTTCAGCGTGATGAGGCCGTTCGACTGGAGCACGAGCAGCGACCGGGCGAGGTTGCTGGCGTCGTCGGGGACGGCGACGGTGTCGCCGGGCTGGAAGTCGTCCACCGACGTGTACTCCTGCGAGTACAGGGGCAGCGGGTAGATCGCCGTCGAGCCGATCGGCACGAGGTCCGCGTCGGCCGCGACGTCGTACTGGGCCAGGTAGACGATGTGCTGGAACTGGTTGAGGTCGAGCTCGCCCTCGGTGAGCGCCGGGTTGGGCTGCTCGTAGCTGGAGAAGTCGACCAGGTCGACCGTGATGCCCTCCTCCGCCGCGGCGTCGGTGAAGGTCTTCCAGTACGGGTCGCTCGCGCCGACGACCCCGATGCGCACGGTCTCCCCCGCGGCGCCGGAGCCGCCTCGGCCGGCGACGGCCACGCCGATCCCGATCGCGGCGGCGATCACGACGACGGCGACGACGATGATCGCGATGAGTCGACCGGGGCCCTTCTTCGGGGCGTCGATCAGGGGCGTGGCGCTGGACATGTGTCTCCTCGGTGTTCTCTGCGGCGACGAGCCGACTGCGGTGGCCGACCCGGGTCGGCGCTCGCTCGGGCGTCCCCTCCATGGTGGAGGCTGCGCGGAGCGGGGGCGCGCGGGCGCGTCACACGACGACACATGCGTCGCGGCGCCCGGGCCGGACATGGGGGAGGCGCGGTGCGAGCTGTCACTCGCACCGCGCCTCCCGCGGGTGTGGCGGCCTCGGCCGCCGGATGGCCGTCAGACCGTCAGGACCTGGGGCGAGCCCACCTCGCCCGGGGGCATCTCGGCGGCGAGGCGGTTGGCCTCCTCGATCAGGGTCTGGACGATCTCGGCCTCGGGGACGGTCTTGATGACCTCGCCCTTGACGAAGATCTGGCCCTTGCCGTTGCCGGAGGCGACGCCCAGGTCGGCCTCGCGGGCCTCGCCGGGGCCGTTCACGACACAGCCCATGACAGCGACGCGCAGGGGCACGGTCATCCCCTCGAGGCCGTCGGTGACGTCGTTCGCGAGCTTGTAGACATCGACCTGGGCGCGGCCGCAGCTCGGGCAGCTGACGATCTCGAGCTTGCGCTCGCGCAGGTTCAGCGACTGGAGGATCTGCAGGCCGACCTTGACCTCCTGCGCGGGCGGGGCGCTGAGGCTGACGCGGATCGTGTCGCCGATGCCCTCGCCGAGGAGGATGCCGAAGGCGGTCGCCGACTTGATGGTTCCCTGGAACTCGGGGCCGGCCTCGGTGACGCCGAGGTGCAGCGGCCAGTCGCCGCGCTCGGCGAGCTGGCGGTAGGCCTTGACCATGATGACCGGGTCGTTGTGCTTGACCGAGATCTTGAAGTCGTGGAAGTCGTGCTCCTCGAACAGCGAGGCCTCCCAGACGGCGGACTCGACGAGCGCCTCCGGCGTGGCCTTGCCGTACTTCTGGAGCAGGCTGGGCTCGAGCGACCCGGCGTTGACGCCGATGCGGATGGAGACGCCCGCGGCCTTGGCGGCCGCCGCGATCTTGCCGACCTGGTCGTCGAACTTGCGGATGTTGCCGGGGTTGACCCGGACGGCCGCGCAGCCGGCGTCGATCGCCTGGAACACGTAGTTCGGCTGGAAGTGGATGTCGGCGATCACCGGGATCTGGCTCTTCTTGGCGATGATCGGCAGCGCCTCGGCGTCGTCGCGGCTGGGCACGGCCACCCGGACGATGTCGCAGCCGGAGGCGGTGAGCTCGGCGATCTGCTGGAGGGTCGCGTTGATGTTCGGGGTGGGCGTGGTCGTCATCGACTGGACGCTGACGGGAGCGTCTCCTCCGACGAGGACCTTGCCGACCTTGATCTGCCGCGACTTGCGTCGCGGGGCAAGGGTCTCTGGGACCTTCGGCATTCCGAGATTGACTGCAGGCACGGACCACATGCTAGCCCCGCGGGCTGAGCGCCGAGTGGACCCGCCGTCAGCCGAACAGCTTGATCGGGTTGACGATGTCGGCGTAGGTGAGCAGCAGGCTCATGCCGCCCAGCACGATGACGACCGCGAAGGTCAGCGGGATCACCTTCGCCGTGTCGACGGGGCCCGGGTCGGGCCGGCGGAGGAGCTTCGCGGCGGCCCGGCGGACGGCCTCGATGAGGGCCCCGGCGACGTGGCCGCCGTCGAGCGGCATCAGGGGCACCAGGTTGAAGACGAAGAGGGCGACGTTGAGGCTCGCGAGCAGGCTGACGAGGTAGGCCGCCCGGTCGACGACGGGGATGCTGTCGAGGCTGACGATCTCGCCGGCCATGCGGCCGACCCCGACGACGCTGACCGGGCCGTTCGCGTCGCGCTCGCCGCCGCCGAAGGCGGCCTGGGCGACGTCGACCATCCGCTGCGGGAGGTGCAGGACGACGTTGGCCACCCGGGCGACCGTGTCGCCGACCGCGGGCAGGACGGCCGTGACGGGCTGGCGCACGTTCTCGGTGGCGAAGCCGATGCCGACGAACCCCACCTCCTGCGTGCGCGGGGCGCCGTCGGCGTCCGTGACGACGGCTCCGGCGTCGTCGGTGACCTCGCGCTCGGTGAGCACCGGGGTGACCTGGAGGGTCTGCTCGGCCCCGTCGCGCTCGACCACGACGTCGAGGGTCTGGTCGGGCGCGGCGCGCAGGGTGCTCGTGACCTGGTCTCCGTCGGTCATGGCGACGCCGTCGATCGACACGATCCGGTCGCCGTTCTGCATCCCCGCGGCGAAGGCGGGAGCCGGGGTCGCCCCCGCGGGGCAGCTGGTCTCGGTCGAGCCCGCCGGCAGGACGCACTCGTTCACGAAGCCCACGGTCGAGCTCGACTGGGCCGTGCCGAAGCCGCAGAGCAGGACGGCGAACAGGGCGACGGCGATGAGGAGGTTCATCAGCGGGCCGCCCAGCATGATGATGATCCGCTTGTAGACGGGGAGGCGGTAGAAGGTGCGCTGCTCCTCCCCCTCGTCGATCGTCTCGGCGCTGGCGGTGCGGGCGTCCTGCACGAGGGTCTGGAAGAAGCCGGTGCTCGCCGTGCGCGAGCCGCCGGCGGCGCTCGGCGGGTACATGCCCGACATCGAGATGTAGCCGCCGAGCGGCAGCGCCTTGAGGCCGTACTCGGTCTCGCCGCGACGACGCGAGAAGATGGTGGGCCCGAAGCCGATCATGTACTGGCCGACCTTGACCCCGAACTTCTTCGCCGGCACGAGGTGGCCCACCTCGTGCAGCGCGATCGACGCGCCGAGCCCGATCACCATGATCAGGATGCCGAGCACGTACAGCAGGATCGTTTCCACCGGCTCAGGGTAGCTGCCCGGACCAGGGGGCGAGGTGCGCCCCGGCCCTGGCGACGCTGTGAACGCCGGACCCACGGGGGCCGTCACCCCAGGTCTGGGGGCGGGCGCCCGACCGCGGTCGCCGGCGGGCGGGCTGCGTCAGCCGGCGAGCAGCGCGTCGGCCTCCGCACGGGCCCAGCGCTCCGCCTCGAGGACCCCCTCGAGCGTCGCGGTGCCGGAGTCGTGGCGGTCGACGACCTCGCGGACCGTGTCGAGGATGCCGAGGTAGCCCACCCGGCCCTCGTGGAAGGCCAGGACGGCCTGCTCGTTGGCGGCGTTGAAGACGGCCGGCACCGTGCCGCCGGCCCGGCCGACCTGCTTCGCGAGGTCGACCGACGGGAAGGCCTCGGTGTCGAGCGGCTCGAAGGTCCAGGTGGAGGCGGTGGTCCAGTCCAGCGGACGCCCCACCCCCGGCACGCGGTCGGGCCACGCGAGGCCGAGCGAGATGGGCAGGCGCATGTCGGGCGGCGACGCCTGGGCGATCGTGGAGCCGTCGACGAACTCGACCATGGAGTGCACGATCGACTGCGGGTGGACGGTGACGTCGATCCGGTCGTAGTCGACGTCGAAGAGGAGGTGCGCCTCGATGACCTCGAGCCCCTTGTTGACCAGGGTCGAGGAGTTCGTGGTGACCACGAGGCCCATGTCCCAGGTGGGGTGCGCGAGGGCCTCACGCGGGGTGACGTCGGCGAGCTCGGCCCGGGTGCGACCCCGGAACGGACCGCCGGAGGCGGTGAGCACGAGGCGTCGGACCTCGCGCTCCGCCCCCGACCGGAGCGCCTGCGCGATGGCCGAGTGCTCGGAGTCGACGGGCACGATCTGGCCCGGCCGGGCGCGCTCCCGCACGAGGTCGCCGCCGACGATGAGGCTCTCCTTGTTGGCCAGGGCGAGGGTCGCACCCGACTCGAGGGCCGCGAGGGTGGGGCCGAGGCCGACGCTGCCGGTGATGCCGTTGAGGACGACGTCCGTCGCGACGTCGCGGACGAGCGACACGGACTCGTCGGTGCCGAGCGCGACGTGCTCGACCCCGAACTCGGCCGCCTGCCGCTCGACCAGCTCGCGGTTGCTGCCGGCCGACAGCCCCACCACCTCGAAGAGGTCGGGGTTGGCCCGGACCACGTCGAGCGCCTGGACGCCGATGGAGCCGGTGGAGCCGAGGATCGTGACGCGACGCATGCCAGCAGCCTAGGGCCCGCGGGCGGGCGCCGGCACGGGCGCGGCCCGGCCCGGCCCGCTGCCGGGCGTCGACTCGAGGCGGGCTACGCGACCGCGAGCACGTCGATGACGAAGACGAGCGTGTCGCCGGGCTCGATGCCGGCCGAGGCCTGGCCGGCCTCCCCGTAGCCCTCCGCCGGCGGCACGACGACGAGCACCTGCGACCCGACGGTCTGGCCGATCATCGCGGAGGCGAACCCGCTGACGACCTGCTGGGTCGAGAACGTCGCGAGGGTCCCGCTCCCCCAGCTCTCGTCGAAGACCTCGCCGGTGCGCCAGTTCACGCCCTGGTACTGGACGGTGACGTTGGCCGGGTCGGGCACGACCGGGCCGTCGCCGACCTTGAGGACCTCCACCTGCAGGTCCGTGGGCGGGTCGCCCTCGGGGAGGGTGACCGTCGGGCGGCCGTCGTCGGCGAGCTCGACCGTGGGGAAGCCGGGCTGCGCCTCCTGGTCGACGCCCGTCGCCCGGGTCGGGACGACCGCGAAGGTGTCGACCACGATGACGGCGGCGGCGTTGGGCGGGTCGGTGCCCTCGGTGCTCGGCTGCATGTCGGCCGCGGAGGCGACGGTGACCGTGCGGCCCCCGGCCTGCGCACAGAGAAGGGCGCCCTCGAGGCCCGGCACGTAGTAGTCGGCGCTGATGGTGAGCTGCTCGCCGGTGCCGCTCTCGTAGCCGGCTGAGTTGACGAGGTCGCCGGTCGTGGCGTCGAACACCGTGATCGCCACGCGGACGACGTCGCCCGTGCCCGTGCGCTCCCCGGTGCCCTCCGTGACGACCGTCTGCTGGCTGGTCGAGACGTCGACCGGCCCGCTCAGGGCGATGGTCGGCTGCGTGCCGACGTCGCCCGACACCTCGACCGACTCGGACGCCGAGCCCGACGGCAGGCAGTTACGGGCCGCCGCGGTCGCCGTGCCGGAGGCCGCGCCGTCGGACGGCGCCGGCTCGCCGCCGCCCGTGCAGCCGACGAGCCCCGCCGCGACGAGCGGCAGGACGGCGGCCGCGAGGAGGCGCGGGAGACGGCGCACGTGGGTCACGTCAGCCGACGGCGAGGATGTCGATGACGAAGACGAGGTCGTCCGTGCCGCCGATGCCGGCCTGCGGCTGGCCGGACGCGCCGTAGCCGTCGGCCGGGGGGATCACGACGACCGTCTGGGAGCCGACGGTCTGCCCCACCATGCCCTGGGCGAAGCCCGTGATGACCTGCGTGGTGGCGAAGGTCGCCGGGGCACCGCGCGACCAGCTCTCGTCGAAGACCTCGCCGGTCGTCCAGTTGACGCCCTGGTACTGGACCGTGACGGTGTCGCCGTCGGCGACGACCGCGCCGTCGCCCTTCTTGAGCACCTCGACCTGCGTCTCGGTGGGCGCCGTCGTGTCGGGGATCGTGACGGTCGGCCGGCCGTCGGCGTCGAGCTCGACGGTCGGGAAGCCCGGGGTGGGCTCCTGGTCGGCGCCCGTGGCGCGCTGGGGGACGTCGCTCGCGCCGGAGCTCGACGAGCTCGACGGCGAGGACGTGTCGGCGGGGGCGGCCCCGTCGTCGCCGGCGCACGCGGCGAGCGCGAGCACGAGGGCGGGGACGGCCAGGAGGGACAGGGAGCGGCGCATGGTGATCTCTCGGTCGAGGCGGTGGGGGCCGGTCGTCGACGACGCTCGGCGCAGACCATTGTGCCGCACGACGTCGAGGTGTCTGCTGGGCGTCGTGCCCGGGGTCAGGAGGCGCGGACGAGGGTGGTGGGCTCGTGCCCGACCGGGAACGCGACGGAGGCGGCGATGAAGCACTTGCGGGAGGCCTCCGCGTGCAGCCGGGTCGCGGCCTCGACCATGCTCTCGTCCGTCACGGTCACGCGGGGCCGCAGGGTCGCCGAGGTGAAGCGGCCTCCCCCGTCGGCGGTCTGCGTCATGCTGCCCTCCGCGGCGTCCGAGTAGGCGACGACGACGACACCCGCGGCGGCGGCGACGTGGAGGTAGCTGAGCAGGTGGCACTCGGCCAGCGCGGCGAGCAGGAGCTCCTCCGGGTTCCAGCGGTCGGCGTCGCCGTGGAAGGTGCGGTCGGCGGAGCCTTCCAAGTCGTGCCGCTTGCCCGCGGCGGAGATCAGCGCGTCGCGCCCGTAGCTGCGGTACGACGTCGTGCCGACGCCGCGGTCGCCCGTCCAGGTGAGGTCGACGGCGTAGTGGTGGTCGAGCACGGGGACCTCCGGGGATCGGTGGCGGGCACGCCCCCGTCGGTGGCCGGGGGCGTCGGTATGCTCCCCATCATGACCGACCACCGTGCCCCCGCGCCCGTCTCCGCCCCCCGCCGCCCGCTCACGGCGGAGGGCAGCCGCGAGCTGGCCGTGCTCGTGCGCTCCGGGCTGGAGGAGAGCCGGCACCTCGGCGCGGCCGTCGTCGTCGACCACGACGGCGCCGTGCTCCGGGAGGTGGGCGACGGCGGCGCCTCGATCTACCCGCGCTCGTGCCTCAAGCCCCTGCAGGCGCTCACCGTGCTGCGGTCGGGCGTCGAGCTGCCGGGCTCCCAGGCGGCGATCGCGACGGCGAGCCACGCCGGCACCCAGGAGCACCTCGCCCTGGCCGCGAGCGTGCTCGCCCGCTCCGCCAGCGGCGAGGACGACCTGCTCTGCCCGCCCGACTGGCCCGGCGACCGGGCGAGCGCCCGGCGCGCCGACGGCAGCCGACGGCTCGCCATGAACTGCTCGGGCAAGCACGCCTCGTTCCTCCTCGCCTGTGCCGAGAACGGCTGGGACCCGGCGACCTACGTCGACCTGGACCACCCGCTGCAGCGTGCCGTGCGGGAGACCGTGGCCGAGTACACCGGCGAGGTCGTCGACCACGCGGGCATCGACGGCTGCGGCGCCCCGGTGTTCGCGACGACCGTGACGGGGCTCGCGCGCTCCGTCGCCCGGGTCGCCGGCTCGGTGTCGCCCGGCCGCCGGGCGGGCGACCCCGAGGCCGCTCGGCTCGTCGACGCCGTGTTCGCCGACGCCTGGGCCATCGACGGCCCCGGCCGCGCCAACACCGTCACGGTCGACGAGCTCGGCGTCTTCGCGAAGCTCGGGGCCGAGGGCGTCATGGTGATGGGCACGCCGGACGGCGTGGGCGTCGCCGTCAAGGTGCTGGACGGCAACGTGCGCGCGGGGACGCTCGTCGCGCTGCACCTCCTCGTCGCCGAGGGCGCGGTGGACGCCGACGCGGCACGTCGCGTCGTCGACGCGACCCTGGAGCCCGTCCTCGGCGGAGGCGTCGTCGTCGGCGGCATCGAGGTGAGCCCCGAGCTCGTCGCCGCGGGGCGCTGACGACGCCCCAGCCCCCCGCGAACGGCTCGACTCGGGCACCGTCACCGCCGCCCCGGGTCCACGTCGTCGTGCACGGAGATGCTCGACACGTGGACGGGGACGTCGCACGCACGCCCGTCCCGGCGCGTCACCGTCGCCGTGCCGTCCCGAGCGACGACCAGCACGCAGGCGGCCGGTGCCCGGCCCGGGGCGCCCTCGCCGACGACGGTCACCGCGTCGACCGGGCTGCCCTGGGCTCGGAGCTGCAGCCGGAAGCCCGCGGCGACCCCGCGGACGAGCACGGCGGGGCCGTGGACGTCGACGCCGCCTCGGGCGTCGACGCAGAGCGGGCCTCGGGCGATCGTCGCGGCTCCCCGAGCCGGGGCACGTCGCCCCGCGGTGACCGGGTCGTCGCCGAGCACCGCCACACTCGCGTCGACCTCCCCCGTGCCGAGGACGAGCCAGGCCGCGCCGCGGGGGCCCCGGGGCGCGAGGGACCGGAGGCCTCCGCGACGACGCACGAGCTCCGCGAGCGCCGCCGAGTCCGGGAACTCGGCCGAGAGGTCGTCGGCCACGACCGCGAGCTGTCTCGTGACCGCGACCAGCGCCTCCCCGTGCTCCCGCGCGGCTCGACGTGACCGTGGCCTCCGGCCTCGGAGGGCCCCCGGCGCCGTCGTGCCGACCCAGGAGGCGGCCGCGGCGGCGGCGACGCTCCAGGACCGCGCCCCGCCGGTGGTCAGCACGACCGCCGCCACCCCGGCGGCGACCAGGGCGGCGTCCCGGCAGAGGGCGGCGCGGGGCGCCCGCGGCTCCCCGGGCGACGGGACGTCGGGGGCCAGGGCCTGGGGAGCACGGGGAGGCGGGGGCATGGTCGAGGAGACCACGTCGCGCCTCCTTCGCGGGAGGCACATGCCGGCGCCGGGGGACGGACGGGCGCGCCGTCAGCTGGGGAGGGAGCTCAGCTGACCACGAAGAACTGCTCGCCGATCTCGACGCGCGTGCCCCGGGCGACGCGCACGCGCGTGCCGGGCTCCACCCGACGGGCGGGCTGGTCGAGCGGCCGGACGACGGTGCCGTTGCCCGACCACCGGTCGCTGATCCACAGCGCCCCGAACTCCTGCCCGAACTCCAGGTGCGTCTTGGAGACGGACTTGCCGGGGTCGACGATGCGCACCAGCTGGTCGAAGCGCTCTCCCGGCTGCGGCGCGGGCGAGCGGCCGAGCAGGCCCGAGCCGTCGACGGTCACGCTCTCACCGGTGCTGAACTGGAGGAGGTAGGGGGTGCCGACGGGGCCCCGCCGCACGAGCCGGGTGGCGTCGACGTCGTCGTCGTCGGACGGCCGGAGCTGGGGAGGCAGCGGCGAGGGCCGCCACGGCGAGGCCTCGGGCGAGGGCGGGGCCGGGGGCACGACGGGGGCGGGGACCGAGGGGGGCGTCACCGGGCGGGGCGAGGGCTCCACGGGCGGCTCGACGGGCTCAGGTCCGCGGGGCTCAGGGTCGCTGGGCTCAGGGTCGCGGGGCTCAGGGTCGCGGGGCGCGGGCTCGACGGGCGCCGGCCCGACCCGCGCGTCGGACGCCGCCGTCGTCGGCGGCGTCCAGCTGGGCGGCAGGGGCACGATCGGCCCGGTGAACGACAGGGCGACGGACTGCACGACGGCGCCGCACTCGGGGCAGAAGATGTCGTCCTCGTGGAGGGCCGCCCCGCAGTGGGTGCAGTGCTCGACGACGGCCGAGCGCCCCGGCTCGACCAGGGGCACGGGGGCGACGGGTGCCGTGTCGCCCGCCACGGGGGCGAACGGGACGGGCTCACGGAGGGGGACGGGCGTCGACGCCGGCTCGGGCTCGGCGGCCGACGCGCCGTCGGCGTCGTCGGCCCCGGGCGTCACGTCGACGTCCTGGTCGAGCTCGGCAGGGTCGCCCTGGTCCGACGCACCGTCGGCGCCGTCGGTTCCGGTGTCGGTGCCGGTGCCGGTGCCGGTGCCGGTGCCGGTGCCGGTGCCGGCGTCGGCGTCGGGCGTCGACGGGCCGGGCGCGTCGAGCGGGTGCGCGTCGGCCCCGGAGGCGCGGTCGGTCTCGGAGACCTCATCGGTCTCGGAGGCCTCGTCGACCCCGGACGCGTCGTCGGTCTCGACGACCTCGCCGTCGCCCGGCTCCGCGTCGACGGCGTCCGGTGAGAGGGCGCCATCGGCGGTGGGCTCGGCCTCCCCGGCCTCCGCCTCCGAGCTCGGACGCGACTCCTGCTCGACGGGGCGGGGGTCGTCGGCGACGTCGTCACGGACGCCGTCCGGCTCCCCCGCGGCCTCCGGCACGGGAGCCAGGGACGCCGTCCAGAGCGGTGCCGACGTGGGGCGGGGCGCGTCGTCGTCGTCGGCACCGGGGACGCGCAGCGGCGCAGGCCGGACGGCGGGGGCCGGCACGGGGGCAGGCGCCGGGGCGGGGACGACCGGCGGGGTCGGTGCGGCAGCCTCCGCACGCCCTGCATCGGGCTCGCCGCGGGCGTCGTCGGGCTCGGCGGTCACGGGAGGGCCCGCCTCGGCTGCGGTCGGGAGGGGCCGGACGGGCTGCCCGGACCACGCCGGCGGCACGGTCGGAGCCCGGCGCTCGCGCACCCACCAGGGCTCCTGCTCGCCCGGGAGCGGACGGTCGGGCTGCTCGAGCCGCCAGGACGGCGTCTCGGCGTCCGGCGTCGGCCCCGCCTCGGCGGCACGACGCGCGGCCTCGGCCTCCTCCGCCCGGCGGGCCGCCTGCACGTCCGCACTCGTGACGGCCCGACCGCACTCGCCGCAGAACATGGCTCCGACGGGGAGGGGGCTTGCGCAGGTGGGGCAGTGCATCGTGGAGGTTCCTCTAGCGCTCGGGACGTGTCCGGCCATGGTATCGACGGAGCGAGCGGAGCGAGACCGCCGCCTTGACCCGCTGCCACCGGGTGAGGCCCTCGCCGAGCGACCGGCGGAGGTCCTCGACGACGGCCCAGACGCGGTCGGCGTCCTCCTCGGGCGGGGCGGACGGACCGAAGACCGCGCGGTCGGCCACGCGGGCCAGCACCGCCGTCCGCGCTCCCCCCACCCGGGCAGCGACCTCGCTGCGGGTCGCCGCCGGCGGCGTGTCGACGCCGTGGTCGACCACGGCGTCCTCGAACTCCCGCCAGCCGCCGGTGATCCGGGCCGCGGCCGACGCCGCCCTCCGGCGACGTCGACGACGGCGGACCTTCAGCGCGACCACGGCCAGGAACGGCGCCGCCACGATCCCCGCGACGACGGCGAGCCACCCGGCGACCGTGACGACGACGAGGAGCGCCGCGAGCCACTCCGGGGGCGTGTCGGCGTCCTCCTGCGCCGTCTGGGGCGGGGCCTGGTCGTCGCGGACCTGCGGGTCCTGCGGCGGCGGCTGCACGACCGACTCCGGGCGGGAGACCCGGCTCGGGTCCTGCAGCTGCTCCTCGGGGACGGGGCGCTCCTCCGGGTTCGGGTCGAGGGCGACCCAGCCGAACTGGGCGGTGTCGACCTCGATCCAGGCCGTGACGTCGCCGCCGGTCACCGTGACCGCTCCCCGGTCGTCGACGGGCGCCTCCTCGCTGGGCACGAAGCCCATGACCACGCGGGCCGGGAAGCCGAGCTGGTCGGCCATCAGGGCGGCCGCGGTCGCGTACTGCTCACCGTCGCCGACCATGACCGGGTCCGTGAACAGCTGGGCGATGCGGTCCGCCCCGTGGCCCGACCGGCTGGCCGGCTCGTCGGCGGACACGCCGTGGCTCACGTAGCCCTGCGTCCGGAGGCCCTCGAGGGCGGCCCGGAGCTGGGCGCCCGGCCCCGTGACTCCCTCGACGTAGCCGTCCAGGGCCGTGCTCAGCTCGTCGGGGACGGCCCGGGGCGCCGGGACGGCGTCGGTGCCGGGCGTCAGACCGTCGAGGTCTCCCCCGGACGGCTGCCGGGGCAGGACGGCCTGGAGGCTGTAGGCGTCGCCCTCGGAGACTCCCCCGACGACGGCGGCCGTGCTCGTCACGTCGTTGTAGTAGAACCGCTCCCGTCGTGCGGCGGCGGTCGGACCCGAGAAGGCGACGTCGCGGAGCGCCCCCACGGTCGGCAGCCAGATGCCGTCGTAGGAGCCGACGTCGACCGACACGCTGGTCGGCGCGCCCACGACGGCGGACTGGTCGACGGTGGACGGGACGAGGTCGAAGGTGCCGGACGCGCTCGACACCGAGCCGCTGCCGACCGTGTACGAGACGCCGTCGTAGGTGTCGAGGGTCGCGAGGCGCAGCAGCTGCCCGGTCGCCAGGCCCCTGACGCGGAAGACCTCGTCGTCGACGAGCGGCTCCTGCTCGTAGGCACGGAACCGCGTCAGGGGGCTCACCTCGTCGCGGGGGTCGAACGGCTGGGCCACGAGCGAGCGGGCCACCACCCGGTCGCTCGGGGACGGCAGGAGGGCCACGGCCCCGACGGCGGTGGAGGCGGCGACGACGAGGGTCAGGACGGTGCCCGCGACGGCGCGGCCCGCGACGGTCCCGTGCCCGTGGCCCGCCGAGCTCGCCGGGCGGCTCCCCGCGAGGGCGTCGACGGCCAGGCGACGACGGCGGAGGCGCCACCAGACGAACCAGGCCACGCACGTCGCCAGCAGCGCGAGCCCGGCCACCCGCGGCAGGAACGCGTCCTGCGGCCCCAGCACGATGCCGGCCAGGTGGACGACGACGGGGCCCGCGATCGCGAGCTCGCCGCGTCGGGTGCGGAGCGCCACGGAGGTCCCGACGACCGAGACGACGAGCAGCAGCACGAACAGCGGCACGAGCAGCGCCTCGTAGCTGCCCACGGGCAACGAGATCGTCAGCAGCTGCTTCCAGCCGAGGGCGGTGCCGACGACCAGCTGGCGGAGGCCGTCGAGGGTGGGCAGGACGCCCCAGAGCGCGCCGGAGGGAACGGCGAGGGGGACGCCGAGCACGAGGTACGCCGCCACCGTGACCAGGAGGACCGCGAAGCTGGAGAGGCGCAGGACGGCTCCGGCGACGCCGACCAGCGTGCCGACGAGCACCGTCGCCACGACGGTGACGATGAACTCCGCGCCCTGGTAGACGGGCCAGAACGGCAGCACGGCGACGAGGGTGGCCAGCCCGAGCAGCACGCACGCGAGGGAGACGAAGGAGGCGCGGAGCCGCGGTCGGCGGACGCGCACCCGCAGGTCGCCGGCCCGCCGGCGCTCCCCCAGGTCGACCGCCGTCACGTCGCGGCCGCCCGGGCGAGGGAGAGCGCCAGGTCGTCGAGGTACCCCACCGTCAGCACCGTCAGGTCGGCGACCCGCACCATGCCCGGGACCGACTCCGGGTCGCAGACGACGGCGACGGCCTCGACGCCGAGCGGGAACTGCAGGGCGGCGGCCCGCATCTCGGTCAGCGTCGTGCTCGACCCCACCACGAGGAAGGCGACGCTCACGCCCGGCACCTGGGTGCTCGACACGCGTGCCACGTCGTCGATCCGCAGCGCCGACTCGTCACGCTCCACGACGGCGAGGTCGTCGAGGAGGCGGTTGCGGGTCAGCGTGCTGAGCTCCCGCACGGCGAGGACCTTGCGCTTGGCGAACTCCGGCGTGCGCTCGCCCACCACCACGCTGACCTCGCGGGCGTCGCGGATCGCCCGGACCCCCAGGGAGCCGGTGACGCTGACGGCCAGCTCGAACTCGTCGTCGCCGGCGAAGTCGTCGCGGGCGACGCTGAGGGCGATGACGACGTGGCTCCGACGGCTCTCCTCGAACTGGCGGACCATGTAGGTGCCGGTCTTGGCGGTCGACCGCCAGTGGATGTTCCGTCGCTCGTCGCCCGGCTGGTACTCCCGCAGGGCGTGGAACGAGATGTCGCTCGGGCTGAGGTCCCTCGTGGGGTTCCCCTCGAGGTCACGGATGAGGCCGGTGCTCGAGCTCGCGATGCCGATCGTCCGCGGGTGCACGAAGAGCTCGGTCACGCCCGTCCACTCCAGCTCGCGCCGCACGAGGCCGACGGCGTCGCCCCGGACCGTGCGGACCGGGCCGACCCGGACGACCCCGCGACGCGTGGTCGGTACGGAGAACGTCTCGGTGAGCGACTCCCCCGCCCGCAGCCCGGGCAGGCCCAGCTCGGCCAGGCCGACGCCGACGGGCACCTCGACGGAGACCCCGAGGAGCCGCCGGCGGGTGGGGTTCTGCACCGTGACCGACCCCGACGCGTCGTCGCCGACGGCCACCCGCTCGTGCGGGAGGTGGAGCTCGACCGTGAAGGCGTTCCTCCCGATCAGGTACACCGCCGCGACGAGGAGCATGACGACCGCGGCCCAGCCGATCACCAGGAGCTCCTGCCAGCCGAGCACGAGGCCGGCCGCCAGGCCGACGGGCGCGGCGACGAGCATCGCCCAGCCGACGGGCGTGACGACGCCCGAGACGACGGTGACCCCGCGCGAGGTCACGCGGCGCACGCCGCGGGCGACCCGGACGACCAGCACGAGGCCGTCGGCCACGGGGCCGGTGCGGTCGCCGACGAGCCGGGTGCGGGCGTTCGTCAGCCCGCGCGTGCCGGTGGCGAACGACGCGTCGACGCCCCCTCGGGCGACCTGGCCGCCCCGGGTGCGGCTGCGCTCCCGCGCGGCGACGGAGCCGCGCGAGGCCCCGACGGGTCCCCCTGCGTCCTCGTTCACACGGCGACCCTCTCCGCGGGCGGGGGCGTCTCGATGAGGAGCTGGCTGACGACGCTCGACGCCGTGACGCCGTCGAACTCCGCCTCCGGGTCGAGCACGAGGCGGTGAGCCAGGACCGGCTCGGCGAGCACCTTGACGTCGTCGGGCGTCACGTAGTGCCGGCCCAGCGAGGCTGCGTAGGTCTTCGCGCAGCGCACGAGCGACAGGGCGCCGCGGACGCTGACGCCCAGCCGCACCTCCTGCGCCGTGCGGGTCGCCTCGACGAGGCGGGCGACGTAGTCGTTGATGGTCGACTCGACGTGCACCGTGCGGGCGAGACGGGCCATCTCGACGACGACGCCGGCCTGGACCACCGGCGAGATCGACCCCTCGTGGACCCGAGTCGCGGAGCCCTCGAGGATCCGCACGGTGGCCGCGTGGTCGGGGTAGCCGATCGAGGTCTTCATGACGAAGCGGTCGAGCTGCGCCTCCGGGAGGCGATAGGTGCCCGCCTGCTCGACGGGGTTCTGGGTCGCGATGACCATGAAGGGCGAACCGACGTCGTGGCTGATCCCGTCGACGGTGACCCGCGACTCCTCCATGACCTCGAGCAGGGCCGACTGCGTCTTCGGGCTCGCCCGGTTGATCTCGTCGGCGAGCACGATGTTGGCGAAGACGGGCCCGCGGTGGAACTCGAACTCGCCCTTCTTCTGGTCGTAGATGCTGACGCCGGTGATGTCGCCGGGCAGGAGGTCGGGCGTGAACTGGACCCGGCTGCTCGTGCCCTGCACCGTCTGCGCGACCGCCCGGGCCAGCGACGTCTTGCCCGTGCCCGGGAAGTCCTCGAGGAGGAGGTGGCCCTCGCTGAGCAGGGCGGTGAAGGAGAGCCTGACGACGAACGACTTGCCGAGGAGGACCTGGTCGACGTTGGCCACGAGGCGGCCGAAGATGTCGGAGAACCAGGTCGCCTGCTCGGGGGTCATGCTCATTCTGCTGTCGTCTCTCTGGTCTGCGCGGGGTGGTGGTGCGTCACGAGCACGATGTCGTGAACGAGCCGGGATCCGTGTAGGACGTGCCGTCGGCGTCCACCGTCGTCGTCACGCGGACCGCGTCGGCGTCCGACGGGACCGTGCTCGTGCGGGTGTAGCGGACGCCGTCCGGCCCCTCGGTGGTCCACGACGACGCGATCGGCACGCCGAGGACGTCGAGGGTGACCAGGCGGAACTCCACCGTCGTGGCGCTCACGGAGGCGTCGGGCCCGTTGACGGGGTCGCTCACGGACAGCGGCTGCCCCACCGCGCAGACCGCGCCCGCGGCGCGCGTCGCGACCGGGGTGGCGGACGTCGGCGACGACTCGGTGCCGCACTCCGCCCGCGAGGCCCCCACGCGACAGGCGCGGAAGGCGACCGACAGCGTGTTCCCGCTGGGCGAGTCGGTCGCGAGGAACCGGTCGGCGGGCACGTCGGTCCAGGGTCCCGAGCCGACCCGGTACTGGAACCGGTCGACGAGTCCCGTCGCCGCGAGGCCCTCGGCCCGCAGGTCGAAGTTCCCGAACTGGTCGGAGCGCTCCACCGTCACCGAGCCCGAGGCCTGCCCGGGCGGCTTCACGGCCTCGACGCTGGCGCTCCCGCTCGCGCAGAAGTAGCCGTTGCGGACCACGACGACGTACGACCAGGTGCCGTCGGGAGGGGTGTCCGTCACGCTGGTGCGTCCCTCCTCGATCGGGAGGGGCGTGCCCGTGGCCGAGCAGCCGCTCGCCCCGGCGCCCGGGGGCTGCCGCCACACGCTGTAGGTCGCCGAGGTGCCGCCCGCGAGGTCGGCGGGTGCCTGCCACGACACCGTCACGCTGTTCCCGCTCGCCTCGGCGCGGACGGACGTCGGAGCGCTCGGCGTGCCGACCGCGCGCGCCGACACCGTGCTGCTCCGGGCCCAGTCGGCGTCGCTGCTCACCTGGGCACGGTTGCGGGCCGAGATCGTGACGCCGTAGACCTGGTCGGCAGCGAGGCCGGTCAGGGTCACCGAGGTGGCCGACGTCGACTGGGCCGCCGCTCCGGCGCGCTCGACGACGTACCCCGTGACCGCGGTGCCCCGCGTCGGCTTCGGCACGGCGTTCCACGACACGTCGAGCGCCCCCGGGGTCGACCGCGACGGGGTGACGGAGACGCCGGTCGGCGCCGCCGGGACGAAGTCGGCGCTGTAGGAGTCGCTGAGCGCGCTCGCGGGAGAGTCCCCGACCGCGTTGGTCGCGACGACCGCGAACTGGTACGTCTGCTCCGGGGCGAGGTCGGTCAGCGTGCAGACCGTGGAGAGGCCGCAGTCCTTCGAGTACGGCGAGCCCCCGCTGCCGGTGCCGACGAGGCGGAAGCGGGTGATCGGGGAGTTGTTCGCCTGCGGAGCCGCGTAGCTCAGCGTCAGCTCCCCGCCGCGGAAGGACCCGCTGCGGGTCGGGGCCGCCGGCTGCGCCGGGACGTCCTGGACGGAGATCGTGACGTTGCCCCACACCTGCCGCTCGGGGTCGCCGGTGACGTCCGCCACCCGGTACTGCAGGTTCGCGTCGCCGGGGGCGGCTCCGGCGCCGACGGCGACCGCGAGGGTCCTGTTGTCGGCGCTCGGCGTGACCGACACGCCCGCCGGCAGGCCGCCTCCCCCCAGGCCCCTGATGTCGACGACGCGGAGCGGCTGCCCGGGGAAGGGGTTGGTCGCCTGGTCGTTCGCGAGCACGTCGATGCTCGCCGTGCTGCCCCGTCGGACCGCCTGGGTGTCGGCGACGGGCTGCGCCAAGGGGCGGCTCGACCCCACGACGGCGAGCTGGACCGCGCCCGACTGGCCGGTCGAGACGGAGTCGCGGACGGAGACGGGCAGCGTCCGGGAGGTGCCCTTGGGGGTGCCGGCGTCGGCCGTGACCGTCATGCGCTGCCCCGACACGTCGACGGTGAACCCGGCGGCGGCCTCGGGGCGGGCCTCGAAGCGCAGCTCGGCGAGGGCGTCGGGGTAGGGGTACGTCGTGAGGCGCGTCAGGTCGAGCGTCCGCGACTCGCCGGGCTCGAGGGCGATCGAGGTGCCGGTGAAGGTGGGCGGCTGGTTCTCACGCGGCGTGACCGTGACCGGGAGCACGAGCGTCGCGGTCCGCCCCTCGGGGTCGTCCGCGGACGTGCCGTCGGTGACCTCGAACGAGAGGGAGGCAGCCCCGAAGTAGAGGTCGGCCGACGTGTACGCCAGCGTGGTCGGGTCGACGACGAGGTCGTCCCCGTTCGCGTGGGTGGCCCGCACGGCGCCCGGGTTCGTCAGGCGGACGGCCTTGCCGCCGGCCGCGATGACGTACCGGCTGAGGTCGACGACGACGCGCTCGCCGCTGACGACCGTCACGGGCCGTGCTCGCTTGTCGAGCTGCGGCAGGGCGTCGTCGAAGCCGGGGACGCGGATGAACGCCGTCGCCCGGACGCCCGCGTCGTCGGGGTGGGTGACGAAGAAGGGGATGATCTGCGCGCGGTCGGTCAGGGTGACGCGGACGCGCCGGTCGGAGGTGACCACGGACGTGCCGTCGTAGCCGGGCTCGATGCCGAGGCCCAGCTCGGAGACGGGGCCGTCGGCGAAGAAGACGTTGGCGAGGACGGCCACGTCGACGGACTCCCGGCCGCTGATGTCGGCGAGGTCGAGCACCGTGTCGGACGCCGTGGGGCGGTTGAGCGGCGCGTCGGCGTCGACGGTGACCGTGACGAAGCTCGAGCTGGAGCCGCCCTGCGCGTTCTCGACCGTGTAGACGAGGCCGTACGACCCCTCGGCCCGGGGCGGCGTCACCTCGACGAGGGAGCCGTCCACGACCTCGGCGGTCGTGGCCTCGTCGGAGGCCTGCACCTGGGTCACGGTGAGGGCTCCCCCGTCGGGGTCGGAGTCGTTCTCGAGCACCCGGACCGTCACGGTGCCGCCGGGCCGCATCGTCACCACGTCCGCGACGGCGACCGGGTTCCGCGAGCCGTCGGCGCGGGCCGCGATGCCGATCCGCAGCTTGCCCGTCGCCCGGGCGCCCAGGCCGTCGACGACGGTGTAGGTGAACTCGTCCGTGCCCGCCGCCGAGGCGTTGGCCTGGTACTGGACGTAGTCGGCCCCGACCTCCGTCACGTTGCCCTTCTCGGGGCTGGTGCCGATGCCCAGCAGGCTGACGCTGTCGCCGTCGGGGTCGACGTCGGCGAGGGGCACGCTGACCCGCACGGTCTGCCCCGCGACCACCCGGGCCGTCACGGTCTGCGGGACGGGGGCGTTGTTGGTGGAGGCGTCCGCCTCGCGCACCGAGATCGAGACCTGGGCGGAGTCGATCTGCCCGTCGCTCCCCCGCACGGCGTACACCGCGGTGACGTTGCCCGGCGTGGCCGGCGCGAGGTACCGCAGCTTCGTGGCCGACGTGAACAGGAGCCCGCCGTCGGCCGGGACGCCCCTGACCAGGTCCGCGACCAGGGTGAGGTCGTCGCCGTCGGGCTGCTCGTCGTTCGCCAGGACGTCGATGTCGATGGCGTCGCCCACGCGGACGGTGACCTGGTCGTCGGTCGCCACGGGGGGCTGCGTCTGCTGGCGTCGGGGTATCTCGACGACCGTGACCGTGCCCTCGGCCGTCGCCAGGCCGTTCGACACCGTGTACGTCAGGCCGACGGGACCCTCGAGCGGAGCGGCCAGCGTGATGCGCAGGTAGCGCTGCTCGAGGGTCTCGACCCGGACGCCGGTGCTGAGGGGCACCTCGGAGGTGCCGGTCACCATGAGGACGTTGCCCGCGGGGTCGAGATCGGTCGCGACGACGTCGAGGGTCTGCGCGCTGAGCGTCTCGACGAAGACCGTCTTGGGCGTCGTGACCGGAGGGGTGGAGGGGTCGGGAGGCGACTGGACGTCGATCCGGACGACGCCCGTCGCGGTCTGGTCGCCGTCCGTGACGGTGTACTCGAGGTTGTGCGTGCGGACCTCGTCGCTGACGAACCGGAACGTGCCGGCGTCGTAGCTCGGGGTCACGGTCGACCCCGCCTTGGCCGGCACGCTGTTCAGCCTGATCTCGCCGGAGCCCCCGCGGGCGTAGTCCAGGGGGCGGACGGTGATCTGGCGACCCGCGTAGGCCTGCACCGTGAACGAGTCGGCCCGGAGGGTCGCCGCCCCGCCGACCGTGATGACGAGCTGCCCGCGGCCCTCGGCCTGGCCGTCGCTCACCGCGAGGGAGAGGTCGACGGTGTCCGCGCCCGCCCCCGGGTCCTGGTAGACCACGTCGCCGGACGGCTTGTACGAGACCCCGTCGGCACCCGACGCGGAGGTGAGGTAGAACGCATCGCCGTCCGGGTCGACCCAGTCGCCGAGGACGGCGGTCGAGACGCGCCCGGCCGACGACACCGACGCCGTGGAGCGGCGGACCTGGGTCGGCGGGCCGTTCTCGCCCCCCTGCCGGATCGTGACCGTCGCCACCGCGGAGTCCGTGCCGCCGCGGCCGTCGCTCACCGTGTAGTCGACGAGCACCGTCCCGACCGCGTCGTCGGCGAGGGTCAGCAGCACCTGCTGGCGGTCGTTGACGAGGTCGAGGCGCCCCACGGCGGGGTCGATCTCGCCGACGCCCTCGACGACGAGCGGGTCGCCGTTGGGGTCGTAGTCGTTGAGCAGCACGGGCAGCGTGCTCGCCCGCCCGGGCCTGGCGCCGAGGGCGTCGTCGACGGCCACGGGGGCCTTCTGGTCGGGGTCGAGCTCCGGAGGCTCGTCGGTCGAGTCGTTCTCCTGCTGTTCCTCCTGCTGCTCCTCGTCGAGCAGCTCGTCCCAGTTGTCGATGACGGAACCGTCGCCCTGCACCGCCCAGCTCCGTCCGCCGACCGGGTCGTTCAGCACCACGTGCTCGCCGTGGACCGCCAGGACGAGACCGGACGTGGCCGGCACGCCGTCGAGCTCGAGGAGACCGCCACGGGCGCCGGAGCAGTCGCTCCAGGCAGACCCTCCCGCCCAGGCCGCGTACGTGCAGCCCGCGACGACGACGGGCCGGGCGGGCGCTCCCGCCTGCCCGGTCACGACCTCCTCCGGCTCGCCGCCGGAGAAGGGGACCCTGAGGAGCGACGACGACGTGGCGACCAGCACGCCGTCGCCGTCGTCGGCCGCCTGCTGCAGCGCGAGCCCGCCTTCCGCGTCGGTGCCGAGGTCGACCAGGGCGCCGTCGACGACGAGCTCGCCCGTCGCGAGGTCGAGGACGGCGGAGCGGCCGCCGACGCTGGTCACCTGGAAGGGGCCGTCGCCCGTCAGCGTGGTGGTGGCCGTCGACGAGACGACGAGGTCGTCGGGCGAGTCGATGCGCGTCACCACCGCGGTCTCCGCGGAGAAGACCGTGGTGACACCGGCGGGGCTGACGCTCGTGACGACGTCGGCGCCCAGGCTGAGGTCGGCGTCGACGTCGCTGCTGAACGACGCCAGGGAGTCGAGGGGCTGGCTCCAGAGCTCGCCCGTGCCCTGCGAGACGATCAGTGCCCGGTCGCCCGCGATGGCGACCTCGGGCGACTCGGGAGGCAGCGGCACGGTGTCGCCCAGGGTCGCCGTGGCGGGGTCGACGACCCCCACCGTCGCGGCCGTCCGGTCGACGAGCAGGACGTCCTGGCCCGACTGGGCGATCGCGAGGTCCGTCCCCGTGGTGCGGACCGCCGCGTTCAGCTCGCGGACGTCGGCGTTCGCGCGGCCGACGGCCGACCGGGCGCCGTTGGCCACCCACACGGTCCCGTCGTCGAGGTCGAGGCGCTGCGCCTCGTACCCGGTGCTGACGACCGCCACGCCCGCCACGACGGCTGCGATCAGCACCGAGCTCAGGCCGGTGGCCACGGCGGAGCGCCGCCGTGACGCCCAGGAGAGGAGCCGGCTCACGGCGTGCGCCCCACCGTCGCGCACGTCTCGGCGCTCGGCTCGCCGCTCCGGCCGCCTCGGTTGACGCTCACGGTGACGCAGACCTCAGCGTCGGGGTCGGAGGGGCTCGCGACGAAGCGGCCGACGGTCTGCTGGCTGGAGTCGTCACCGGTCGTGATGACGTAGGAGTCCCCGGGCCGGCGGCCCGGGTCGCTCCACGAGAAGACGACGGACGTGCCGTCGCCGGAGGTCGAGATGCCCGTGACGCGCGGTATCTCGGTGGAGGTGGCCCGCACGAGCACGAGGGTCGCCGTGGCCCCCAGCGCGATGACGACCACCCCGGCGGCGACGAGCAGCCAGACGAGGGCGAGGACGCGCCGGTCTCGGCGCGCCGGCCGCGTGCCCGTGCTGCGGAGCAGGGCGCGGCTCTGACCCGGCCCCGCAGGGCTCCGCGCGCCGACGCCGGCCCGGGGCCCGTGGACGGCCGCCGCCTGTGCCTCCGTGACCTGACGCCGACGCCGACGCCGACGCCGCGTCGCGACGACCGGCGACGCGCCGCGGAGGCGCGTCTTCTCCTCCAGGTCGGTCACCGTGGCGAGGGCCCAGTCGTCGACGGCGACCTCGATCGGCGTCTGGCCCACCCCGACCTCCGACTCGACCTGCTGCAGCTCACGGAGGAGCTCGAGCACGCTCGACTGGCGCTGCTCGGGGCGGCGCGACATGGAGCGGGCCAGGATGCGCTCGAGGCTCGGGGGCACGTCGGTGCGGCCCGTCGGGACGAGCTTGGCCTTGTCGATCCGGCCGATGAGCTCGGACGCCCCGTTCTTGTCGCTCCCGAGGATCTCGAAGGGACTGCGACCCGCCAGCAGCGAGTAGACGGTGGCGCCCAGCGACCAGACCTCCGACTCGACGGTGCCGGCCGTCTCGTCGAGGAGGACCTCGGGCGCCGACCACGGGATCGACATGCCGACGACCTCCTGCGGCTCGCTCTCGCTGAGGGAGGCGGCGATGCCGAAGTCGGACAGCACCGGGTGGCCGTAGGCGGTCATGAGGATGTTCGACGGCTTGATGTCGCGGTGGAGCACCCCGGCCCGGTGCGCGGTCTCCACGGCGGAGCCGATCGCGACGCCGATGCGCAGCACGTCCGCGACGGGGATCCTGTCACGCCGGTAGCGCTCGCTCAGCGACGACGAGCACAGCTCCATCACGAGGTACGGGCGTCCGTCGGCCGAGACGCTCGCCTGGTAGACGGTGAGGATGGACGGGTGCGAGCTCAGCTGCGCCATGAGGTTGGCCTCGGCCTGGAACATCTGCCGCACCTGGTCGTTGACGACCTCGCTCAGCATCACCTTGACGGCCACCTGGCGCCGGGGCATGTTCTGCTCGTAGAGGAAGACGTCGGCGAAGCCTCCGGAGCCGAGCACGTGCACCGACGAGAAGCCCGGCAGGACGGGCGGTGTGGACGGCAGTCGTCGTGCCACGTCGCCTCCCGCCCCGCGCCGTCGGCGCGATCTGCCTCGATCACGTCGACGCCCCGTCGACCGGATCGATTCTAGGTCGGCGCCCCGAGGCGCCGGGTCGACGAGAGCGTTCGGGGGACAACGTCGGTCCCCCCATTTCGGGGGAGGGTTCGGCGCCCGTGGGGCGTCAGCGAGGGACGGTGGTCTCGTCCGGCTCGGCGTCGCCTGCCGGCGACGTGCCCCGCACGACGACGACGACGGCCGTCACGTTGTCGCGGCCGCCCGCGGCCACCGCCTGCTCGACGAGGTCCGCCGCCGCCCCGGAGGCGCCGTCGGCCGCCCCGAGGGTCGTCGCGATCGCCCGGGCGTCGAGCTCCTTCGTGAGCCCGTCGGAGCAGACGAGGAGGCGCTGGCCGGGCCTCAGGGGCACGCGCCAGTAGTCGGGTCGGGGCTCCACGTCGAAGCCCACCGCACGCGTGATGACGTTGCTGTCGGGGTGCGACTCGGCGTCGTCGGGGTGCAGCATGCCAGCGTCGACCATCTCCTGGACGACCGAGTGGTCGACGGTGACCTGGCGCAGCACGCCGGCGTCGAGGAGGTAGACGCGGGAGTCGCCGACGTTGAAGACCGTGAACGACGGCTCGTCGTCGTCGAGCGACAAGAACGCCCCGGTCACGGTCGTGCCGACGCCGAGCTCGGTGTCGGCGGCCGCGACCGCGATCTCCTCCGTGGCGCGCAGGAGGGCCTCCTCGACCGCGTCGGTCGTGAGGAAGGGCGCCGTCGCCGCCTCGTGCAGCCGTCGCACCACGGCGTCGCTGGCGACGTCGCCGGCGCTGTGCCCGCCCATGCCGTCCGCGACGACGAAGAGGGGGGCCTCCGCGACGTAGCTGTCCTCGTTGTGGGCGCGTCGGCGGCCCACGTCGGTCACGCCCGCCCAGTCGAGGGTCAGGGTGGACCCCTCGAGGGCGAGGTGGTGGTCTGTCACGGGGCTGCCGAGCTCTGTCACGGGAGGGGATCTTCCTGGAGGGGGATGCGCTGAGGCGGGAGGACCTCGAGGAGGACGCCGTCGCCGAGGTCCACTATGGTCCCTGCGAGGGCCACGACCGACTCGCCCTGCCGGAGTCGCACGGGAACACGGCCTGGCATCACCACCACCGTGCCGTTCGTCGACCGCAGGTCGGTCACGACGACCACGTCGCCCTGCTGGTCGAACGACACGTGCGACGCCGAGACCTCGCCGCACGCCGAGGGCACCGTGACGAGCTGTGGCTCGGCTCCCCTGACCACCCGGGGAGCGGCCGGCCGCCGACCCACGAGGAGCGGTCGGTCGAGCCAGTGCACCGCGGTCCCCACGCGGACGCCGTGGCGCCGGCGGGCAGGTCGGACGGGCGCGGTGCCCGCCCGGTCACCGCCCGGTCGAGCGCCCCGGGGCCGCACGACGGTGTCGTCGAGGTCGCGGGGCACGGCCCGCCCGGGCGGCCGCACGAGCGGCGTGACCACGGTGTCGTCGTCGCGGGACGGATCGTCGTGGTCCATGTCGCTCCGCTCGTCGAGGTCAGCCGTGTCGTGACCGACAGGCCGGGAGGCGCGGGCCGGGGCCCCGGGACGCCGTCGCTCCAGGCTATCGGCCCGGCAGACCTGCTCCGGCGGTGGCGACGGGGGCAGGTCGCCGACAGTCGGCCCGAGCAGCGAGACGGCGAGTTCTCCACAGGGCACGCCGGCGGCGCCGCCCCGAGGCCCCCGTTCTCCTAGGGTCTCGTCATGAGAACCCTGGCCCTCGTCCCGCCCCCGCCGCCGGGCAGCGGCGCCGACGTCGCCCCGGAGGGCTCCGGCTTCGTCCGGCTCGACTCCCCCGTGGGGCGCATCGAGATCCACAGCCGTGGCTTCGCGGTCGAGCGCGTCGCGGTGGAGTCGGAGGGGCGCCTCCCCCACGACGGGCTCGACGAGCGGCCCGACGCCCTCCTCGTCGCGGCACGGACCCAGGTCCGCGACTACTTCCTCGGCGTGCGCCGGTGGTTCGACCTGCCGCTCCGCCTCACGGGGTCGTCGTTCCAGCGCTCGGTCTGGTCCGCGCTGGCGACGGTGGAGTGGGGCCGGACGACGACGTACGGCCGGCTCGGCGAGACGATCGGCAGCCCTCAGGCCGGCCGAGCCGTCGGCGGCGCCGTGCGCGCGAATCCGCTCCCGATCCTCGTGCCGTGCCACCGGGTCCTGGGCCGCACGGGAGGGCTCACCGGCTACACGGTCGGGGCCGGCGTCGAGACGAAGCGCTGGCTCCTCCAGCACGAGGGCATCGTCCACCGGGAGGGCCCGGTCGCCGTCCCGTGACCCCTGCGGCGCCCGGGCCCCTGGGCGGAGGTCCCCCGCGGGAGGAGCAGACGACGCAGGCGGGCGTCAGCCCACCGGTGTCAGGACGGACTCCGAGACCAGCGCGGTCTCCCCCGCCCTCGCCCCAGGCTCCAGCACGATGCCGCGGCCTCCCGCCCACTCGACGAGGTCGTCGAGGGTCTCCAGCGAGGGCCTGTCGTCCAGGAGCGCCCGCACGAGGAGCCCCTTGGACTTCTTGTTGAAGTGGTTCAGCGCCCTGCGCGCGCCGTCGGCGCCGGAGACGACACGCAGGTACGTCGACCGGTCGGCCGGCGCGGCGCCGAGGCCGACGTAGCCCTCGGAGCGGAGGTCGACCACGACGTCGTCGACCTCCGCGAGGCTCTGCGAAACGGCTGCCCGCCAGGTGGCCTTGAGGCTCGCCCCCGGCAGGCGCGAGTCGTGCGACAGACGGTACGCCGGGACGAGGTCGGTCGCGGAGACGAGACCGAGGAGGGCCGAGTGCACGACGAGGTGCCGCCCCGCCCAGGCCCATTCGTCGACGCTGAGGCCGGAGGCGCGGACGGGATCGAAGAGGACTCCCGTGTACCTCGCCAGGGCCGGCAGCACGGGCGCGGTCGGCAGTGCTCGGTTCCTGTCCACCTCAGAGCGCAGCCGCGGCCCGATCTTGAGGGCGGCGAGGGACGCCTCGACGTCGTGCGAGAGGACGGCGAGCCGTGACAGCACGTCCTCGCGCTGAGCGCGCAGCGACGGGAAGGCGAGCGCGTCGAGATCGACCCCGGACGCACCGCTGCCCCCGTCGACTTTCGTCTCGGACGGGGGCAGCAGGAACAGCACGGTGGAACGGGAGGGAGGAGACGGGTCAGGCCAGCTGCGCGTTGCGCGCGACCACGGTGACCGTGTCGTTCTCGACGGAGAGGAACCCGTCGTCCGCGGTCGCCTCGACGGTGGTGCCGTCGGCCTGGCGGACGCGGACCCGGCCCGTGGCCAGGATGGCGAGGAGAGGCTCGTGACCCGGCAGGATCCCGATCTCACCCTCGGAGGTGCGGGCGACGACGGAGCTCGCCTCGCCCGACCAGACTTCCTGGTCGGCCGAGACGACGCTCACGGTGAGAGCAGCCACGATCAGCCGTTCTCCTTCTGGATCTGAGCCCACTTCTCTTCGACGTCGGAGATGGAGCCGACGTTGAAGAAGGCCTGCGTCGCGACGTGGTCGAACTCGCCGTCGGCGATCGCCGTGAACGACTCGATGGTGTCCTTCAGGGGGACGGTCGAGCCCTCGACGCCGGTGAACTTCTTCGCCATGTAGGTGTTCTGCGAGAGGAACTGCTGGATGCGACGAGCACGGGCGACCGTGATCTTGTCCTCCTCGGAGAGCTCGTCGACACCGAGGATGGCGATGATCTCCTGGAGTTCCTTGTTCTTCTGCAGGATGGCCTTGACGCGGATGGCCGTGTTGTAGTGCGCCTCGCCCAGGTACCGGGGGTCGAGGATGCGGCTCGTCGAGGTCAGCGGGTCGATCGCGGGGTAGAGGCCCTGCGACGCGATCTCACGCGACAGCTCGGTCGTCGCGTCCAGGTGCGCGAACGTCGTCGCCGGGGCGGGGTCGGTGTAGTCGTCGGCAGGCACGTAGATCGCCTGCAGCGACGTGATCGAGTGACCACGGGTCGACGTGATGCGCTCCTGGAGGATGCCCATCTCGTCGGCCAGGTTCGGCTGGTACCCCACCGCGGAGGGCATGCGGCCGAGGAGGGTCGACACCTCGGAGCCGGCCTGCGTGAAGCGGAAGATGTTGTCGATGAAGAGCAGGACGTCCTGCTTCTGCACGTCGCGGAAGTACTCCGCCATCGTCAGCGCCGACAGGGCCACGCGGAGGCGCGTTCCCGGCGGCTCGTCCATCTGGCCGAAGACGAGGGCGGTCTTGTCGAACACCCCGGCCTCGTCCATCTCGCCGATGAGGTCGTTGCCCTCACGGGTGCGCTCGCCGACACCGGCGAACACGGACACTCCACCGTGGTCCTGCGCGACGCGCTGGATCATCTCCTGGATGAGGACGGTCTTGCCGACGCCCGCACCGCCGAACAGGCCGATCTTGCCGCCCTGCACGTAGGGAGTGAGGAGGTCGATCGACTTGATGCCGGTCTCGAACAGCTGGGTCTTCGACTCGAGCTGGTCGAACTGCGGGGGCTTGCGGTGGATCGGCCAGCGCTCGGTGATCTCCACCTTCTGGTCGCCCTCGAGGTTCAGGATGTCACCGGTGACGCTGAACACCTTGCCCTTGGTCACGTCGCCGACGGGGACCGTGATGGGCCCGCCGGTGTCGGTGACCTCCTGGCCACGGACGAGACCGTCGGTGGGCTTGAGGGCGATGGCGCGGACGAGGTCGTCGCCGAGGTGCTGCGCGACCTCGAGGGTCAGCTCGCTCGTGCTCTCGCCGATGGTGATCGTCGTGTGCAGGGCGTTGTAGATGCCAGGGATGGCGTCGTGGGGGAACTCGATGTCGACGACGGGGCCCGTGACCCGGGCGATTCGCCCGACGCCGGGAGCCGACTCGGTCGCGACCGGCGCGGTTGCGGTGTCAGTCATGGCTTCTCTCTCTTCGGATGGTGAAACTGGGGTGCAGATCTACTTGGCCGAGCTGAGGGCGTCGGCGCCGCCCACGATCTCGGAGATCTGCTGCGTGATCTCCGCCTGGCGAGCGTTGTTCGCGAGGCGGGTGAAGTCGCGGATGAGGGTGTCGGCGTTGTCGCTGGCAGCCTTCATGGCCTTCTGGCGTGCGGCGTGCTCCGAGGCGGCCGACTGCAGCATCGCGTTGAAGATGCGGCTCTCGATGTACACCGGGAGGAGCGAGTCGAGCACCTCGACGGGGTCGGGCTCGAAGTCGTAGAGAGGCAGCACCTCGCCCTCGGCGGGCTCCTCGATGCCCTCCACCACCTCGAGAGGGAGCAGACGGACGACCTCGGGAACCTGGCTGACCATGTTCACGAAGCGGTTGTAGACGATGTGGATCTCGTCGACGCCGCCCTCGGCGGCCTCGGTGAGGAACTTCGACACGACCGCGTCGCCGATCTCCTTCGCCGTGGCGAACTCGGGCTGGTCGGTGTTGCCCGTCCAGATCTGCTCCGAGTCACGCTTGCGGAACGCGAAGTAGTTCTGCGCCTTGCGCCCGACGAGGTAGAAGACGACGTCCTTCCCCTGGCTGCGGAGCAGCTGCGACAGCTGCTCCGCCTCCTTCAGCGTGTTGGAGCTGAAGGCGCCGTTGAGCCCGCGGTCGGACGTGAAGACCACGACCGCGGCCCGCTCGATCGTCGCCGGCTCGGTGGTGAGGATGTGGTCGACGTCCGAGAACGTCGCCACGGCCGACACCGCCCGCGTGATGGCACGCGAGTACGGCCCCGAGGCCTTCATCCGCGCCTGCGCCTTCTGGATGCGCGAGGCGGAGATGAGCTCCATGGCGCGGGTGACCTTCTTGGTCGTCTGCGCGGAGCGGATCCTCTGGCGGTAGACCCGTAGTTGGGCTCCCATGACTCTCCTGTTGTCTCGTCAGTCGTGATCGTCGGTCGGGCGCGTCAGCGCTTGGCCTTGACGATCTTCTCCTGGTTGACGTCGTCGGCGTCGGTGGCGCTGAACTCCTCGCGGCCGACGGAGGCCAGCGGCTTGCCCTCGCCCGTCTGGAACTCCTGCTTGAAGGCGTCGATCGACGAGTCGAGCGTCGACACGATGTCGTCGGACAGCACGTTCTTCTCGCGCAGGTCCGAGAGCACCGAGGTGTTGCGACCCAGGTAGTCGAGGAGCTCGCGCTCGAAGCGGAGGATGTCGGGGACGGGCACCTCGTCGAGCTTGCCGTTGGTGCCGGCCCAGATCGCGACGACCTGGTCCTCGACCGGGTAGGGCGAGTACTGGGGCTGCTTGAGGAGCTCGGTCAGGCGGGCTCCACGAGCGAGCTGACGACGGCTCGCGGCGTCGAGGTCGGACGCGAACATCGCGAAGGCCTCGAGCGACCGGTACTGCGCCAGCTCGAGCTTGAGCGTGCCGGAGACCTTCTTGATCGACTTGACCTGTGCGTCACCGCCGACTCGCGACACCGAGATGCCGACGTCGACAGCAGGACGCTGGTTCGCGTTGAACAGGTCGGACTGCAGGAAGATCTGGCCGTCGGTGATCGAGATCACGTTCGTCGGGATGTAGGCCGAGACGTCGTTGGCCTTCGTCTCGATGATGGGGAGACCCGTCATCGACCCGGCGCCCAGCTCGTCGGACAGCTTCGCGCAGCGCTCGAGCAGACGCGAGTGCAGGTAGAAGACGTCGCCGGGGTAGGCCTCGCGGCCCGGCGGGCGGCGCAGGAGGAGCGAGACGGCACGGTAGGCCTCAGCCTGCTTCGACAGGTCGTCGAAGATGATGAGGACGTGCTTGCCGCCGTACATCCAGTGCTGGCCGATGGCCGAACCGGTGTAGGGGGCGAGGTACTTGAAGCCAGCCGGGTCCGAGGCGGGAGCGGCGACGATCGTCGTGTACTCCATGGCTCCGGCCTCTTCGAGCGCACCCTTGACGGAGGCGATCGTCGAGCCCTTCTGGCCGATGGCGACGTAGATGCAGCGGACCTGCTTCGTGGTGTCGCCGGACTCCCAGTTGGCCTTCTGGTTGATGATCGTGTCGATCGCGATGGCCGTCTTGCCGGTCTGGCGGTCACCGATGATGAGCTGACGCTGGCCGCGGCCGACGGGGATCATCGCGTCGATGGCCTTGATGCCGGTCTGCATGGGCTCGTGGACCGACTTGCGCTGCATGACGCCGGGCGCCTGCAGCTCGAGGGCACGACGCCCCTCGGTCGCGATCTCGCCGAGGCCGTCGATCGGTGCGCCGAGCGGGTCGACGACGCGACCCAGGTAGCCGTCGCCGACGGGGACGGAGAGGACCTCACCCGTGCGGGTGACCTCCATGCCCTCGACGATGCCCGAGAACTCGCCGAGCACGATGGCGCCGATCTCGTCCTCGTCGAGGTTCTGCGCGAGGCCCTGCGTGCCGTCCGCGAAGCGGATGAGCTCGTTGGCCATCACGCCGGGCAGGCCCTGCACGTGAGCGATGCCGTCAGCGGCGTCGGTGACGTAGCCGACCTCCGTGGTCGAGGCCTTCGACGGGTCGTACGACGAGACGAAGTCCTTCAGCGCGTCGCGAATCTCATCGGGGCTGATCTTGATGTCTGCCATTGTGATTCCTATTCGTAGCGAGGCTTCGGGAGGCCTCGAGTCTGTGTGTGGGAGCGTGCCTAGCCGGCGAGCTGGAGGCGGAGCAGGCTGAGCTTGGTGGCGACGGTCCCGTCGATGACCTCGTCACCGATCTGCACGCGCAGACCGCCGATGACGGCGGGGTCGATGACCTGGTTGATGCGGAGGTCGCGGCCGAACTGCTGCGAGAGGCCCCGTTCGAGCCGCTCTGCGTGGGCGGCGTCGAGCGGCTTCGCCGTCGTCACCGTGGCCACGAGCTGCCCGGACTGGTCGGCGACGATGTCGGCCGCCGTGCGGACGAGCTCGCCGATGCGGCGGCCTCGCGGCTGGCGGACGAGGTGGGTGACGATCGCCAGGGTCTGCGCGCTCGCCTTGCCCTCGAGGAGCCGACGGACGAGGCCCGCCTTCGCCTCGGGGTCGCTCAGCTTCGTGCCGATCGCGAGCTCGAGCCGAGCGTCGGACGACACCGCGGCGTCGAACCCGAAGAGCTCGTTCTCGATGCTGCTGTCGGACGGCGCGCTCGAGGCGACGACCCGGAACCCGAGCTCCTCGATGCCGGCGAGCAGGTCGTCGGACGACGACCAGCGGCTGCCGACCACCGAGAGGAGCAGAGCACGGGCAGGCTCCGTGAAGGAGCCGAAGAGTCGGTCGACGAGCTGCTTCTTGACGGCGGCGTCGACGGCCGGGTCGGCGAAGTAGGCCTGCAGCTGCACGGACCCGCCGATGACCCGACCGGCGTCGAGCAGCTGCTCGCCCGTGGCCAGGTCGGCCGAGTCGCCGAGGTCGGTCAGGACCGACCGCGCCGAGCTGAGGGCCTCTCTGGACATGGAACCCATCGTCAGTTGCCCGCCTTCGCGTTCTGGTCGGCCTCGAGGTCAGCCAGGAAGCGGTCGACGACGGCCGACGCGCGAGCGTCGTCGTTCAGCGACTCACCGATGACGCCCGACGCGAGGTCGATCGCGAGCGAGCCCACCTCGGCACGGAGCGAGGCGACTGCTGCCGCGCGCTCGGCCTCGATCTGGACGTGGGCGTTCGCGGTGACGCGGTCGGCCTCGGCCTGGGCCTGCTGCTTGAGGTCGGCGAGGATCTCGGCTCCCTCGGCGCGCGCGGCCTCCCGGATGCGCGCAGCCTCGGCGCGAGCGTCGGCGAGCTGCTTCTTGTACTCGCCGAGCGCCTGCGCGGCCTCGGCCTGGGCGGCCTCGGCGTGCTTGATGCCGCCCTCGATGCGCTCAGCGCGCTCGTCGAGGATCTTGCGGAACCTCGGGATGGCGAAGATCCCGAAGAACGCCGCGATGACCACGAAGACGACGGCAGACCACAGGACGTCGTAAACAGCGGGGAAGAAGACGGCTGCCCCTTCGGGTGCCCCTTCTGCCGCGAGGATCGTCTCGATCATCGGTGTGTCGTCCTAACTGATCAGGAGAAGATGAAGCCGGCGGCGAGGCCGATGAAGCCCAGCAGCTCGGTGAATGCGATGCCCAGGAACATGGTGACCTGGAGACGGCCGGCGAGCTCGGGCTGGCGAGCCATGGCCTCGACGGTCTTGCCCGCGACGATGCCGATACCGATGCCGGGGCCGATCGCAGCGAGGCCGTAGCCGACGGTCGCGATGTTGCCGTTGATCTCAGCGAGGATCGTGGTGGTGTCCACTGTGTGTTTCCTTCCGGTTGGGCGAGCTTCGTCGGGTGACGGAACTCGTCGTACTTAGTGTTCTTTCGCCGCGGCCTGTTGGATGTAGACCGAGGCGAGGAGTGTGAAGACGTAGGCCTGCAGCACGGCGACGGCCATCTCGACGATGGTCATCACGAAGCCGCCGACCAAGGTCAGGGCGCCGAAGGCGATGAACCCGCCGCTCATGCTGAAGAAGAAGAAGTGCGTCGCCGCGAAGCAGAGCACGAGCAGGAGGTGGCCGACCATCATGTTCAGCAGCAGTCGCAGCGCCAGCGAGATGGGCCGGACGATGAAGATGTTGATGAACTCGATGGGCGTCAGGAGGATGTACATCGGCCACGGGACCCCGGGCGGGAAGAGGGCGTTCCGGAAGAACGTGCCCGTGCCCGCTTCGCGGATGCCGGCGTAGATGAACATCACGTAGGCCACGACGGCCAGCATGAGCGGCATCGCGACCACGGAGGTGCCCGCGATGTTGAGGCCGGGGACGATGCCGGTGATGTTCATGGCGAAGATGCCGAAGAACATGGCCGCCAGCAGCGGGAGGTACTTCCGACCCAGCTTCTCGCCGAGGATCTCCTCGACGATCTGGATGCGGACGAAGTCGAGGCCCAGCTCGGCGATGCTCTGCCCGCGGGACGGGATGAGCCGCCCCTTGCGCAGGGCCAGCCAGAACAGCAGCAGCATGACGGCGATCGCGAAGAGGCGGACCAGCATGATGCGGTTCAGCTCGAAGGGCGTGCCTTCGAAGAAGATGGCGGAAGGGAAGAACTCGTCAAGAGTCGGGGCGTGGAATCCCCCGTCTCCGTGGCCGGCGTCGGCAGCGGAGAGCAGGTTCACAGCGTTCGCTATCAGCGCTATCTCCTGTGTCGGGGCGAGCACCCTGAAGTGTCGCGACGATTGGTGGGGTTGTCATCCGAACCCGCAGAGAATCGCGGCCGGGGAACGGAGATCACCCTATCAAGGTAACCCTCAGGACAGCGAATCGACGGGGGTTCTTTCGCGCTGTGCATGCTTGTGCGTGCAGCGCGGACGCTCAGGGGCCTCGAGACGACCGTCAGCGGTGCGACGGCCTAACGATCGACGGGCGCCTCGGGCAGCGTGACGTCGCTCACGTGGGGCAGCCGACCCCGGACGACGACCAGGGCGTCGATGACGAGGGTCCCCACGATGGACACGACGAGCGCCAGGAAGAGCACGACGTCGTCGACGAAGGGCTGGTCGCGGACGAGCACGAGCAGGACGACGAACACGACGATCTTGAGGAGCCAGGCTCCCATGACGATCCCGAAGAAGGCCGCGAGGCGGAAGCGGATGGCGATCAGCATGCTCCCCGCCGTGATGCCGGCGAAGACGATCGCCAGGGCGACCCCGACGAGCGCGCTCCAGAGCCCGTCCGAGCCGGCCGTGAGCCAGCCCACCCCTCCGCCGACGACGGCGATCGCGAGGGCCAGGAGCCCGGTGTACGTCAGGATCTTGGTGAAGATCGATCGGGCGTTCATCAGTGGTCCTTCGGGGGTGGTGGCGACGCGACGTCGACCGGGTCGGCCGCGTCGAGGTGGTCGAGGCCCCCGGCGGCCTGGTCGAGCGGATCGAAGCGATCCGACCGGGACGTCGCGAGATCGGCCGGGCGAGCTGACTGGACGGCCACCTCGACTTTCTTGCGACGGCTGAGGGGGGCGAGCGTGAGGGCGGCGCAGGCCACCAGCCCGACGACCAGGAAGGCGACGACCAGAGAGGTCGGCTTGACGAAGAGGAACATCAGGCAGCCGACCGAGACGACCAGCGTCCAGGCGTAGAAGATCAGGACGGCGTGGAAGTGCGAGTGGCCCATGTCGAGGAGGCGGTGGTGCAGGTGCTTGCGGTCGGCCGTGAAGGGCGACTTGCCGGCGCTGACCCGACGGAGCACCGCGAGGCCGAAGTCGAGCAGCGGCACGATGAGCACGGCGAACGGCAGCAGGATCGGGATGAAGGCGGGCAGCAGGGCGCTGCGGGAGATGGTCGCCGGGTCGATCTGCCCCGTCACGGAGATGGCGCTCGTGGCCATGAGCAACCCGGTCAGGAGGGCGCCCGCGTCGCCCATGAACAAGCGGGCGGGGTGCCAGTTGAACGGCAGGAACCCGAGGCACGCCCCGGTCAGGACGGCCGTGAGGAGAGCGGAGAGGTTGAAGTACTCCGTCTGGCCGATGGTCAGCGAGATGGCGAAGCTGTACGCGAAGAAGACGACGTTCGCGATGATCGTCACGCCCGCGACCAGACCGTCGAGGCCGTCGATGAAGTTCACCGCGTTCATCACGAGCACGACCGCGAGGATGGTGAGGATCAGCGACATGAAGGGCGAGCCCACGGCCAGGCTGCTGCCGATCGGGAGGGAGAGCAGCTGGACGCCCTGCCACGCGAGGACGCCTGCGGCGATGATCTGGCCGGCGAGCTTGGTCATCCAGTCGAGGTCGTAGAGGTCGTCGACCACGCCGATGACCACGATGATCGTGGCGGCCCCGATGATGGCGAGCGGGGGCCCCGGGTCGGCGAAGACGAGACGGAAGTAGTCGATGCCGGAGATCAGGGGGAAGACGAACCACGCCGCCAGGAGAGCCAGGACCACGCCCGCCCACATGGCGATGCCGCCGAGGCGGGGCGTGGGCGTGCGGTGCACGTCCCGGTCACGGATGGCCGGGTAGAGCTTGAAGCGCAGGCCGAGCCGCCAGACGACGAACGAGAGGACGAAGCTGACCCCCGCCGCGATCGCGAAGGCCAGCAGGTAGTACCTCACGCGACGGCGGCGTCGCCCACGACGCGTCTGATCTCGGAGTCGGGCAGGACGCCGTGGCGCACGATGCGGAGCACGCCGTCGGCCGCCCCGGTCGCGTCGACGATCGTCGAGCCGGTGTTCGCGCCCGGGCGACGTTCGTAGCTCTCCCCCACCGGCCCGGCGTCGAGGTAGACGGCCACCCGGTCGGCCAGCATGGCGCGGGCATCGTCGACGGTTGCGGCCGCGGGCTGGCCCGTGAGGTTCGCGCTCGAGACCGCCAGGGGGCCGGTCTCCTCCAGCAGCTCGAGGGCCATGGGGTGGCTCGGCATGCGCAGGGCGACGGTGCCCCGGGTCTCGCCGAGGTCCCAGCTCAGCGACGGCTGGGCCCGGAAGATGACGGTCAGCGGCCCGGGCCAGAACTCGTCGAGCAGGGGCCGCACCAGGTCGGGCACCGACTCGGTCAGCGCGGCGAGGGTGTCGAGACCCTTCACCAGCACGGGCGGAGGCGACTGCCGGCCCCGGCCCTTGGCGTCGAGCAGCGCCTGCACGGCGGAGGAGTCGAAGGCGTCGGCCGCGAGCCCGTACACGGTGTCGGTGGGCATGACCACGAGCTCGCCGCGACCGATCGCGCCACGGGCGGCGCGCATGCCGGTGAGCAGCTCGGTGGCGACGGAGAGGTCGTAGGAGGAGGTCATGACGAGACGATGATAGTGCGACCGACCTGGTGGCCGGGTCAGCGCACCGCCGTCGTCGACCGGTCTCGGCCGGTGAGGTCGGGCTGGGTCTCGGGGCTCCGCCAGCCGTCGGCGTCGAGGATCCCGCGGATCGCCGCGCCCTGCTGCTCCCCGTGCTCGACGACGAGGGCGCCCCCCGGGTGCAGCAGGCGACGGGCCGTCAGCGAGAGCGCCCGGACCAGGACGAGGCCGTCCTCCCCGCCGTAGAGCGCCGTGCTCGGGTCGTGCAGCCGGACCTCGGGGTCGCGCGGGACCATCCCGAGCGGGATGTACGGCGGGTTGCTCACGACGACGGAGACCCGACCGTCCAACTCGGGCAGCGCGTCCGTCATGTCGCCCAGAACGAGCGTGACGTTCGAGGCGCCGACCGAGTCGATGTTGCGCCGCGTCCAGGCTGCGGCCTCCGGCGAGATCTCGACGGCCCAGACGCGGCTGTGCGGCACCTCGGTCGCCAGGGCCAGCGCGAGTGCACCGCTGCCGGTGCCGAGGTCGACGGCCAGGGGCTCCGCCGACGGCGCCGCGCGCAGCGCGTCGACGGCGAGCTGGGCGACACCCTCCGTCTCGGGCCGGGGCACGAAGACGCCCGGGCCGACCTGCAGGGCCAGCGACCTGAACCAGGCCGTGCCGGTGATGTGCTGCAGGGGCTCGCGGGAGGCGCGGCGCGACACGAGCGCGACCAGCGACTCCACCTGCTCCCGGGTCACGGGCGACCGGGTGACGGCTCGCGCGAGGAGCACGCCGCGCTCGACCCCCGTGGCGTGCGCGAGGAGGCGCTCGGCGTCGACCGACGGGGTCGGGACGTCGGCCGACGACAGCACGGCCGTCGCCGCCGCGAGGGCGGCGTCGACCGTGCCGACGCCGGAGAAGGCGTCGGCCACGGCGCTCACGACGCGGTGTCGCCGATCTCGGCGAGCCGCGCCTCTTCGTCGGCCTGGATGCACGACTCGACGACGGGCTCGAGCGCGCCGTCCATCACGGCGTCGAGGTTGTACGCCTTGTAGCCGGTGCGGTGGTCGGCGATGCGGTTCTCCGGGAAGTTGTACGTCCGGATGCGCTCCGAGCGGTCCATGCCGCGGATCTGGCTCTTCCGGGCGTCGGAGGCGATGGCCGCCTGCTCCTCCTGCTGGCGAGCCAGGATGCGGGCGCGGAGCACGCGCATGCCGGCCTCGCGGTTCTGCAGCTGGCTCTTCTCGTTCTGCATCGCGACCACGATGCCCGTGGGCAGGTGGGTGATGCGCACGGCGGAGTCGGTCGTGTTGACCGACTGGCCGCCGGGGCCGCTCGAGCGGTAGACGTCGATCTTGAGGTCGTTCTGGTTGATGTCGACCTCCTCCGGCTCGTCGACCTCGGGGAAGACGAGAACGCCCGTCGTCGACGTGTGGATGCGCCCCTGCGACTCGGTCGCCGGCACGCGCTGCACGCGGTGCACGCCGCCCTCGTACTTGAGGTGCGCCCAGACGCCCTGCGCGGGGTCGCTGGCGTTCGACTTGATCGCGACCTGGACGTTCTTGTAGCCGCCGAGGTCGGAGTCGTCGCTGGCGATCATCTCGCTCTTCCAGCCCTTCGACTCCGCGTAGTGCAGGTACATGCGCAGGAGGTCGGCGGCGAACAGGGCGCTCTCCGCGCCTCCTTCACCGCCCTTGATCTCCATGATCACGTCGCGGCCGTCGTCGGGGTCGCGCGGGATGAGGAGTCGCCGGAGCTTCTCCTGGGCCTCGTCGAGGCCCTGCTCGAGGGCGGGGACCTCCGCCGCGAAGGCGTCGTCCTCCTTCGCGAGCTCACGCGCGGCCTCGAGGTCGTCCTGCACCTGCTGCCACGCCGAGTGGGCAGCCACGATGCGGCTGAGCTCGGCGTAGCGGCGGTTGATCTTCTTCGCCCGAGCCGCGTCGGCGTGCACGGCAGGGTCGCTGAGCTGCGTCTGCAGGTCGTCGTGCTCCGCCAGCAGCACCGACACCGACTCGAACACCGTCAGTGCTCCTTGTGGGAGGAGTCGTGGCCGTTCGCGGGCACCGACTTCTGGACCTGCACGAGGAACTCGACGTTCGAGCTGGTCTCGCGGAGGTTGCCGAGGACGATCTCGAGGGCCTTCTGCGGGTCGAGGCCGGCCAGGGCGCGACGGAGGCGCCAGGTGATCTTGACCTCCTCCGGGCTGAGCAGCATCTCTTCGCGACGGGTGCCCGAGGCGTTGACGTCGACGGCCGGGAAGATGCGCTTGTCGGCGAGGTGGCGCGACAGGCGGAGCTCCATGTTGCCGGTGCCCTTGAACTCCTCGAAGATCACCTCGTCCATCTTCGAGCCGGTCTCGACGAGGGCGGTCGCGAGGATGGTCAGCGAGCCGCCGTTCTCGATGTTGCGCGCCGCGCCGAAGAAGCGCTTCGGCGGGTACAGCGCCGACGAGTCGACTCCGCCGGAGAGCACGCGGCCCGAGGCGGGGGCGGACAGGTTGTAGGCGCGGCCCAGACGGGTGATCGAGTCGAGCAGCACGACCACGTCGTGGCCCAGCTCGACCAGGCGCTTCGCACGCTCGATGGCGAGCTCGGCGACCGTGGTGTGGTCCTCCGCGGGGCGGTCGAAGGTCGAGGCGATGACCTCGCCCTTGACCGTGCGCTGCATGTCGGTGACCTCCTCGGGGCGCTCGTCCACGAGCACGACCATGAGGTGGGCCTCGGGGTTGTTCACCGCGATGGCGTTCGCGATGGCCTGGAGCACGAGCGTCTTGCCGGCCTTGGGGGGCGAGACGATGAGGCCGCGCTGGCCCTTGCCGATCGGCGAGACGAGGTCGATGATGCGCGTCGACAGCTTCTGGGGCTCGGTCTCGAGGCGCAGGCGCTCCTGCGGGTAGAGGGGCGTCAGCGCGCTGAACTCGACGCGCTTGGCGGCCTCCTCGACGGGCTGGCCGTTGACCGAGTCGATCTTGACGATCGCGTTGTACTTCTGACGGCCCTGGCCCTGGTCGCCGTCACGGGGCTGGCGGATGGCGCCGACGACCGCGTCGCCCTTGCGCAGGTGGTACTTCTTCACCTGGCCGAGCGAGACGTAGACGTCGCTCGCCCCGGGGAGGTACCCGGTGGTGCGGACGAAGGCGTAGTTCTCGAGCACGTCGAGGATGCCCGCGACGGGGATGAGAACGTCGTCGTCGGAGATCTCGGGCTCGAACTCGTCGTTCTGGACGCTGCGGCCGCGCTTGCGGTCGCGCTGACGGCCGCGGCCCTGACGCCCGGCCTCGTCGGACTGCTGGCCGGCCTGCGAGCCCGACTGCTGCTCGCCGCGCGCGGCGTCGTTCTTCTCGCCGGCGGCGCGCTGCTGCTCGGCCTCCTTCGCGGACTGCTCCTGCGCGGAGGCCTGGCCCTGCTGGCCGTTCTGGCCCTGCTGGCCGTTCTGGCCGTTCTGGCCCTGCTGGCCGTTCTGCGGCTGCTGGCCGTTCTGGCCCTGCTGGCCGTTCTGGCCCTGCTGGCCGTTCTGGCCGTTCTTGCGGTTGCGGTTGCGGCTGCGACGACCGCCGCCCTGCTGGCCCTGGCCGTCCTGGTCGCCGGCGCCCTGGTCGTTCGAGCCCTGGTCGGCGGCGCCGGCCTCGGCGTCGCCCGCCTCGGGGGCCGACTGCGGCGCGACGGCCTCGGCCTGGGCGGACGGCACCTCCGCGGCCGGGGCCTCGGCGGCCGCGGCGGCGACCGTGGCGTCGGAGGCGCGGCGCGAGCCACGACGGCTGCGCGAGGGACGCTCGGCGGCGACGGGCGCCTCCTCGGCGGGGGCCTCGACGACCGACGACGGGGCGGCGGCCTCGGCGACGGGCGACGCGACCGGCGCGTCGACCTCAGCGACGGCGGCGGGCGCCTCGTCCGAGACCGGCGCGACGCCGGTCTCGCCGGCGTTGACGTGCTCGACGGCGGTGCGCTGCTCGGGAGCGCCGGCGGCGGCGGTCACCCGGCGCGACGGACGGCGCGTGCGGGGCGCGGCGGCGGTCTCGGCGACGGGGGCCTCGGCCGCGGGCGCCTCGGCGACGGGGGCCGACTCGGCCGGCGCAGCGTCGGTGACGTCGAGGGTCGGCTGCACGGCGACGGGCGCCTCGACGACGACGTCGTCGGTCGGGGCGACCACGGAGGCGTCGCCGGTCGCCTGGACGGCGGCGATGGCCGCGACCAGGTCGCCCTTGCGGAGCTTGGAGAGGCCGCTGATGCCGAGCGACGAGGCGAGGGCCTGCAGCTGCGGGAGGCGCATGGCGCTCAGTTCGGCGGGGGTCTGGGTGGTGGCGCTGTTGTCTGCGTCTGACACTGGTGGGTTCCTTCCGCTCCCCCGCGAGAGCCGCGAGGATGAGCTGGTCACACCTCGCAGCCTCTGGCCTGCCGTGCGGGCGGGCCCTGCGGCCGCACGCTCAGGGCGCGGCACGCACTGCGCGGGATGCGCAGGAAGCTCTCGGAGGTGCGGCACGCGATCGCCAGAGAGCGACCGAGCGCTGCTAGATGTGCACTACGGGATGTGCGACCGGGAATGCCGGGATGACGTGGGACCCCACACGTGTGCTGCCCGGTGACCGGGAGGACGATGCCAGATGCCCAGGAGATCTCAGTTTTCTACCGGGTGCGCGTTCACTGTAGCACCTCGCAGGTCGACGGCGAGCATCAACGGACGCCACGCCGACAGGGCGTTCTCGGCCACGAGCTGGGCCGCCAGGAGCCGCTGCGCCGGGTCGCTGCCGAGCACGAGCAACGAGGGCCCGGCCCCCGACACGACGGCCGCGAGCCCCGCCTGGCGCAGGACCCTGATGAGCATGTCCGTCTCGGGCATCGCGCTCGCGCGGTAGCTCTGGTGCAGGCGGTCCTCCGTCGCCGCGAGCAGCAGCTCGGGGCTCTGGATGAGCGCCGCGACGAGCAGGGCCGACCGCGACACGTTGAACGTGGCGTCCTCGTGGGGCACGGACGCCGGCTGGAGGCTGCGCGCCAGCGAGGTCGACAGCGTCGTCTCGGGCACGAACACGACCGGCGAGACGCCACGGTGGACGAGGAGCCTCTTGTGCGAGGGCCCGGCCGAGGTGGTCCACGCGATCGTCAGGCCGCCGAACAGGGCCGGCGCGACGTTGTCGGGGTGCCCCTCGAGCTCCGTCGCGACCGCGAGCAGCTGGTCGGGCGTGAAGTCGACGCGCCCCTCGAGGAGCCCCTTGGCCGCCATGACGCCCGAGACGATGGCCGCGGCGGAGGAGCCGAGGCCCCGCCCGTGCGGGATCGCGTTGCGCGCCTCGAGACGGAGACCCGGCAGCGGCACCCCCGCGGCACGGTAGGTGGCCGCGATCGAGCGCACCACGAGGTTGCTCTCGTCGGTGGGCACCTCGCCGGCGCCGACCCCGTCGACGTGCACCGCGACTCCGGAGCCCCGGGTCTCGGAGACCACGAGCCTGTCGTAGTGCGACAGCGCGAGGCCGAGGGTGTCGAAGCCGGGCCCCAGGTTGGCCGACGTGGCCGGGACCTTGACGAGGACCGACCTCACGGCCGGGCCGGTGGTCATGCAGAGGCCGGGACGAGCCCGAGCACCTCGGCGACGCGCGCGGTGTCGCTCGCGACCACCGTGGGCTGCACGTCGGTGCCGTCGGCCTTGCGGAGGGCCCACTGCGGGTCTTTCAGGCCGTGGCCCGTCACCGTGAGGACGACCGTCGCCCCGGCGGGCACGACGCCCGCGTCGGCGCGCTCGAGCAGGCCGGCGACGCTGATCGCGGAGGCCGGCTCGACGAAGACGCCGACCTCGGCCGAGAGGATCTTCTGGGCGGCGAGGATGGCCTCGTCGGTGATGGCCCCGAACCAGCCGTCGGTGAGGTCGCGGGCCTCGAGGGCCAGCTGCCACGACGCGGGGTTGCCGATGCGGATGGCGCTGGCGATGGTCTCGGGCTGTCGCACGACCTCGCCGGCGACGATGGGCGCGGAGCCCGCGGCCTGGAAGCCGAACATGCGCGGGAGGCGCGTGGCGCGGCCGGCCTCGAGGTCTTCGCGGTAGCCGCGGGTGTAGGCCGTGTAGTTGCCGGCGTTGCCGACCGGGATGAAGTGGAAGTCGGGGGCGTCGCCCAGCACGTCGACGACCTCGAAGGCCGCCGTCTTCTGGCCCTCGATGCGGTCGTTGTTGACCGAGTTGACGAGGTGCACCGGGTAGTTCGCGGCGAGGTCGCGCGCGATGTCGAGGCAGTCGTCGAAGTTGCCCTGGATCTGCAGCAGCTGCCCGTCGTGCGCGACGGCCTGGCTGAGCTTGCCCATCGCGATCTTGCCCTCGGGCACGAGCACGGCGGCGGTGATGCCGGCGTGCGCCGCGTAGGCGGCGGCCGACGCGGAGGTGTTGCCGGTGGAGGCGCAGATGACGGCCTTCGCACCGTGCTCGACGGCCTTCGAGATCGCCATGGTCATGCCGCGGTCCTTGAAGGAGCCCGTGGGGTTCATGCCCTCGTACTTGACGTAGACCTTCGCGCCGGTGCGGGCCGAGAGGGCCGGCGCCGGGATGAGGGGCGTGCCGCCCTCGCCGAGGGTGACGACGGGCGTCGCCTCGGTGACGTCGAGACGGTCGGCGTACTCGCGCAGGACACCCTGCCACTGGTGGGCCATCAGGCTCCTTCGACTCTCAGGACGCTCGTGACGGAGTTCACGACCGGGGTGGTGCGGAGGGCCTCGACCGTGGCGGCGAGGGCGGACTCGCGGGCACGGTGCGTGCCGATGATCAGGGTAGCGGTCGCCGGGGCCTCGACGTCGCCGTGTGACGCGAGGGGCGGGACGCCGCCCGTCTGCTCGACGCTGTGCACGCTGACGCCGTGGTCGCTGAGCACGCCGGCCACCTCGGCGAGCACGCCGGGCTGGTCGGCCACGTCGAGCGTCACCTGGTAGCGCGTGACCACGTCGCCGATGGGCAGCACGCGGAGGTCGGCGTGGGTGGACTCGGCGAGCCCGGGCCCGCCGATCACGTGCCTCCGGGCGGCGGAGACGAGGTCGCCGAGCACGGCCGAGGCCGTCTCCACTCCCCCGGCGCCCGCGCCGTAGAACATGAGGTCGCCCGCCGCCTCGGCCTCGACGAACACGGCGTTCTTCGCGCCGTGGACCGTGGCGAGGGGGTGCTCGAGCGGCACCAGGGCCGGGTAGACCCGGGCGCTGACGCCCTCGACGCCGTCGGCGTCGAGCAGCCGCTCGCAGATCGCGAGGATCTTGACGACGTAGCCGGCCTTGCGGGCCGCGACGACCTGCTCGTGCGTCACCTCGGTGATGCCCTCGCGGTGCACCGCGACCAGCGGCACGGTCGTGTGGAACGCGAGGCTGGCGAGGATGGCGGCCTTCTGCGCGGCGTCGTAGCCGCCGATGTCGGCGGTCGGGTCGGCCTCCGCGTAGCCCAGCTCGGTCGCCGTGGCGAGGGCGGCCTCGAGGGTGTCGCCGTCGGTGTCCATCCGGTCGAGGATGAAGTTGGTCGTGCCGTTGACGATCCCCATGATGCGGACGATGCGGTCACCGGCGAGGCTGTCGCGCAGCGGGCGGATGATCGGGATGGCGCCGGCCACCGCCGCCTCGTAGTAGAGCTGGGCGCCCACCTGCTCGGCCGCCTCGAACAGCTCGGGGCCGTGGCTCGCCAGCAGCGCCTTGTTGCCGGTCACCACGTCGGCGCCGGAGTTCAGCGCCGCGAGCACGTACTGACGGGCAGGCTCGAGGCCACCCATGAGCTCGACGACGATGTCGGCCCCGAGGATGAGCGACTCGACGTCGGTGGTGAGGAGCTCGCGGGGCAGGTCGACGTCGCGGGGCGCGTCGACGTCGCGGACGCCGATGCCGACGAGCTCGATGCCCGCGCCGGCGCGGCCGGCCAGCTCGTCGGCCTGCTCGAGCAGCAGCCGGGCCACCTGCGAGCCGACCGAGCCGGCGCCGATCAGGGCGACCCGCACGTTGCGGTATTCGATCATGGTGTTCCGTTCTGTGGGGGTGCTGCGGCGACCGGGGGCGGGCGGGGCCGACGAGGGAGGGGCGTGCGTCACGAGGAGGCGCGGGCCGGCTGGTCGAGGCCCGCGTCGCGCGAGAGGAGGTCGGCCTCCGACTCGCCGCGCACGATGACGCGCGAGGTGCCGTCCAGCACCGCCACCACGGGCGGTCGGCCGACGTGGTTGTAGTTGCTCGACAGGCTGTGGCAGTAGGCGCCCGTGGCGGGCACCGCCAGCAGGTCGCCCCGCTCGACGTCGGCGGGCAGCCAGTCGGCCAGGACGACGACGTCGCCGCTCTCGCAGTGCTTGCCCGCGACGCGCACGAGCACGGGAGGAGCCGAGGAGGCGCGCCCCGCGAGGGCCACGGAGTAGTCGGCCGCGTAGAGGGCCGTCCGCGCGTTGTCGCTCATGCCGCCGTCGACGCTGACGTACCGACGGACGGCGCTGGCCGCGGGCCGGCCGAGCACCACGGCCTCGTCGGCGGCCGCCGCGAGGTCGGACTCGGTCGCGACGGCGTCGACGTCGACCTCGTCGACGGCGACCGTGACGTCCTTGATGGTGCCCGTCGTGTAGAGGGTGGTGCCGCCGGGGCCGACGATCGTCCGGCCCGGCTCCACGGCCACGACCGGCACCGGGATGCCCCGGTCGGTGCACTCGGCATGGACGATGTCGGCGAGGGCCGCCGCGAGCTCGTCGATCGAGCGGGAGTCGTCGGCCCTCGTGTAGGCGATGCCGAAGCCGCCGCCCAGGTTGAGCTCGGGCACCTCGCCGTCGGCGAGGAGGCCCGCGTGGACGGCGAGCAAGCGTCGTGCGGCCTCGGCGAAGCCGTCGGAGCCGAAGATCTGCGAGCCGATGTGGGAGTGCAGCCCGAGGAACCGCAGCGACGGCCGAGCACGCACGGCCGCGACGACGTCGGCGGTCTCGCTCAGCGGCACCCCGAACTTCTGGTCCTCCCGGGCGGTCGCGAGGTACTCGTGGGTGCTCGCGTGCACGCCGGAGTTGACCCGGAGGCGCACGGCCTGGACCACGCCGTGGCGCGCGGCGGCGTCGGCGACCCGGTCGACCTCCTCCGCGCTGTCGATGACGACCGCGCCGATCCCCGCCGCGACCGTGCGGTCGAGCTCGGCGTCGGACTTGTTGTTGCCGTGGAAGCCCATCCGGGCGGGCTCCACGCCCGCGGCCCGGGCGACCGCGAACTCGCCGGCCGTGCAGATGTCGACGGCCATGCCGGCCTCGGAGACCCACCGGGCCACCTCGGCGGAGAGGAAGGCCTTCGCGGCGTAGTAGACCTTGACGGTCGTCCCGACCCGAGCGAACTCGCGGCGGAAGGCCTCGACGGTCTGGGCGGCGCGGCCCCGGACGTCGGCCTCGTCGAGCACGTAGAGGGGGGTGCCGTACGTCTGCGCGAGCTCGGTCACGGGCACGCCGCCGAGCACGATCTCGCCGTCGTCGGAGCGCCGGGCCGTCCGCGACCAGACGCCGGCGTCGAGCTCGGCGAGGTCGTCGGGCTCGCGGAGCCAGGCGGGGGCGAGGGGGTTCGACACGGGGCCTCTCCAGGGTCGGCGGGACGGGGGTCGCCGCGCGCGCGACGTGGTCGCGCCCGTGACGTCAGAGAGCCTACCGACAGGCGGCGACGAGCCGGGCCACGTGACGCCGGCCGCGCCCGTGGGCTACGAGCAGGTGCCCTTCTCGGACAGGGCCGAGCTCGTCAGGGGCAGCCCGGGCGAGCGGAGGTCGACGGTGACCTCGCCGGCGCGCACGTCGAGGGCGGTGGCCGTCACCGACGCCGGCAGCTGCTCGGCGAGGCAGACCGAGGTCGCGAAGTCGCCGAGGAAGGGCGTCAGGTCGAGCTGCAGCGACGTGTCGGGCAGGGAGGCGGTGGTCGGGGCGAAGGAGACGGAGCGTCCGTCGTCGCTCAGGCTGGGCACCGCGGTGACGGCGACGGGCACGTCGCCGATGATGGGCACCGAGAACGACCGCGAGTACGTGACCGCGTCGTCGCCCAGCGCCAACGACGCGCCCTGCTGGCGGAGCGCCTCGAGGCCGTCGACCGTCGCCTGGTCGGCCGTGATCGTGCCCGTGACGGGCCCGGAGTCGCCCTCGAGCGAGGTGGGCACGTCGGCGACGTCGACGCGGACCACGACGGGGTCGCCCTCGACCCCGGAGGTCAGCGTGACGTCGTCGAGCGAGCCGTGGGCGATCTGCCAGAGCACCGAGGTGCCGTGCACGTCGACCTCGACGTCGTCGAGGCCGGTGGACGTCTGGACCTCCGCCGCGGCGCGGCTCTCGACGACCGAGCGGACGACGACGTCGGCGATCACGGCGAGGACCGCCAGGCCCACGAGCACGCCGACGAGGATGAAGAGGCCGGCCCCCGCGCTGCGGAGCCGTCGACGCTCGACCGGACGGGCCTCGAAGAAGTCGCTGTCGCTCTCGTCGCTCATCCCGACATCCTGTCAGGGACGCCGGGCGGAGTCGCGCCCCGCGCCGGTCAGGTCACATGCGGTCGGGCGCGGAGACGCCCAGGAGGCCCAGCCCGTTGCGGACGACCTGGCCCGCGGCGTCGTTCAGCCACAGTCGCGTGCGGTGCAGGTCGGTGACCTCCTCGTCGCCCAGGGGCGTCACCCGGCAGCTGTCGTACCAGCGGTGGTAGGTCCCGGCCAGCTCCTCGATGTAGCGGGCGACCCGGTGCGGCTCGCGCAGCTCGGCCGCCTGCGTGACGACGCGGGGCAGCTCGGCGAGGACGCCGAGGAGGGCGCTCTCGGTGGGGTGGGACAGCAGCGACGCGTCGAAGGCGTCACGGGTGACCCCCGCGGCCTCGGCGTTGCGCGCGACGGACCGGGTGCGGGCGTGCGCGTACTGCACGTAGAAGACGGGGTTGTCGTTGGTGCGCCGCGTCAGCAGGTCGAGGTCGATGTCGATCGAGCTGTTCACCGGGCTGCGGACGAGCGAGTAGCGGCCGGCGTCGACGCCGACGGCGTCGACGAGGTCCTCCATCGTGACGACGGTGCCGTTCCGCTTCGACATGCGGAAGGGCTCGCCGTCCTTCAGCAGGTTGACCATCTGGCCGATGAGGATCTCGAGGTTGACGCCCGGCTCGTCGCCGAAGGCCGCGCACATCGCCATCATGCGGCCGACGTAGCCGTGGTGGTCGGCGCCCAGCATGATCAGGTTGCGCTCGAAGCCCCGCTCGCGCTTGTCGAGGTAGTAGGCGAGGTCGCCGGCGATGTAGGCCGCCTCGCCGTCGCTCTTGATGACGACGCGGTCGCGGTCGTCGCCGAACTCCGTCGTGCGCAGCCAGGTCGCGCCCTCGGCCTCGTAGATGTGCCCGAGCTCGGTGAGGCGCGCGACGGCGCGCTCGACGGCCTTCGACTCGTGCAGCGAGTTCTCGTGGAAGAAGACGTCGAAGTCGACGCCGAAGTCGTGCAGCGACGACTTGATGTCGCTGAACATGAAGTCGACGCCCGCGGCGCGGAACACCTCCTGCGCCTCGTCGCGCGGCAGGGCCCGGAGGTCGCCGTCGTGCGCCGCGACGACCCGGTCGGCGATGTCGGTGATGTACTCGCCGCCGTAGCCGTCCTCCGGGGTGGGCTCGCCGAACGAGCGGGCGACGAGGCTGCGGGCGAAGCGGTCGATCTGCCCGCCGTGGTCGTTGAAGTAGTACTCGCGGGTGACGAGGGCGCCCTGCGCCTGGAAGACACGGGCGAGGCTGTCGCCCACGGCCGCCCAGCGGACGCCGCCCAGGTGGATGGGGCCGGTGGGGTTGGCCGACACGAACTCGAGGTCGATGGTGACGCCGGCGTAGTAGTCGCCGCGGCCGAAGGCCTCGCCCTGCTCGACGATCGTGCGGGCCAGCTGGCCGGCCGCGGCCGCGTCGAGCCGCACGTTGATGAAGCCCGGGCCCGCGACGTCGACGTCGGCGACGCCGTCGACCTCGGCGAGCTCGCCCGCCAGCTCGGTGGCGAGGTCGCGGGGCGGGACGCCGACGCGCTTCGCGAACTTCATGGCGACGTTGGACGTCCAGTCGCCGTGGTCGCGGTTCTTCGGGCGCTCGAGGACGACGTCGGCCGGGGCCACGGTGACGTCGTCGCCGACCCCTCGGCGCTCGAGGACGCCCTGGACGACGGCGAGCAGGGAGGAGGAGAGTTCGGCGGGGGTCACGAGAGACGATCGTACCGGCTGCCGGGCGCCCGCCGGCCCGGGCCACGGGCCGTCGGGGCGCCCCTCCGAGCCGACCACGGGCGGCGTCGGGGAGGATGGGGGCATGTCGTCCCGCCGCCCCCGACCCCCGGCCCGCGTCCCCTCCGTCGTCGTCGCCGCCTCCGCCCTGGCCCTCGGCGCCGCAGCCCTGACCGGCTGCACGACGTCGGCCCCGGGCGGCGGGCCCGCGTCGCCGTCCACGTCGGCGGCCCCGTCGCCCGCGGCGTCCGGCGCCACGCCCACCGCCGACCCCGGCTACACGCCGCCGCCGCTCGTGAGCAGCCCGCTCGCCCTCGACTGCGCCGCCCTGCTCGACCCGGCCGCGGGCGTGCTGCCCACGCTGTGGCCCGGCCTCGCCGCGGCCGACGCCCCCGACGCCGACGCCCTCGACGACGCCCTCGACCAGGTGGCGGAGGCCGACGGGACGGTCTGCGACTGGGTCGACGCCGCCGGCGACCACGTGACGGTGGGCGTCGCCGCGTACGACGAGGCCAGCCTCACCGCGATCGCGAACGACCTCGTCGCCTCGAGCAACTCCGTGCCGAGCTACGGGGTGGAGGGCTACTTCAGCCTGCACGGCGGCACGGGCGTCGCCCGTGCCCTGCCCACCGGTCGCCTCGTCGTGGCCGAGTCGACGACCTTCGCGGAGCCCGGGTCGGCCGAGCCGGTGATGACGCAGCTCCTCGCCGCGGTGGGCGAGGGCGGCGCGGGCTAGGCGGCCCGGCGCGCCGACGCCCCGCGGGCGGCGAGCTGCCCCAGCAGGAGCGGCAGCTGCCAGGCCTCGGCGCCGCGGTCCTCCGGGTGCCACTGCACCCCGGTGACCGGCGCGGTGACGTGCTCGACCGCCTCCACCTCGCCGTCGCGCGACCACGCCGCGACGCGCAGGCCCTCGCCGAGGAGGCCGACGGCCTGATGGTGGGCGCTCCGGACCAGCGCGCTCGACAGGACCAGCGCCTCCCGCAGGCGCGTGCCGGCGACGAGGTCGACCTCGTGGTCGGTCATGAGCTGCTCGACGGAGCCCGTGCCGCGGTGCAGGCCGGCCTCGTCGTCGAGGTGCTGCACGAGGGTGCCGCCGAGCGCGACGTTGATCACCTGGTGGCCGCGGCAGATGCCGAGCAGGGGCGTGCCGAGCCGCACCGCGCGGCGGACGACGGCGAGCTGTGCGGCGTCGGCGACCTCGAGGTGACGCCCCTCGCCGGGGTAGCCGGCCGGGGCGCCGTAGTGGTGCGGGGCGAGGTCCTCTCCCCCGACGACGACCACCGCGTCGGCGTCGCGCGTGGCGGCCAGGAGGGCGTCGACGCCGAGGTCGTCGGCGGCCAGGCGCTCGGCCGACCAGCCCGCCCGACGCGCCTCGGCGACGACGCGCTCGTTCAGGGTCTGCACGTAGGCGTGGTACTCCGGCGCGTGCGGCCGACGGCGGGTGACCTCGACGACGGCCAGGCGCGCGCCGGGGCGGGCTCCGGGGGCTCGCGTCTCGATCGGCATGCACCCATGGTCGTCACCGTCGCCGCCTCGCGCCACCCGTGTGTCGCGGCGTTACGACCCGGGGCTCAGGGCCAGAGGGAGGCGCGGCGCCAGCCGTCGCCGACGCGGTCGTACCGCAGGCGCACCTGGTCACGGCCCGTCGTGCCCTGCCAGAACTCGACCGAGACGGGCGCCACGCGGTACGCCGTCCAGTCGTCCGGCACGAGGTCCGGCTCGTCGTCGAGTCGACGACGGGCCTCGTCGAGGGCCGCGTCGGCCTGCTCGGCGCCGGGGATCTCGGTGCTCTGCGGCATCGCGATCGCGACGGCGCGCGAGTCGGGGTGCCGCGCCCGGAAGTCGTCCTCGCTGACGTCGCGCGGCCCCGGGAGGGCGTCGCCGAGCACGCGGACCTGTCGCCCGAGGTCGCTCCAGGAGAGGGTCAGCGCGACGCGGGGGTCGTCGGCGATCTGGCGGCCCTTGGGGCTGAGCGACGAGGTGGTGAACCAGAAGGCGTCGTCGACCTCCTTGAGGAGCAGGGTGCGCGCCGTCGGCCCCGAGGCGGTCGAGGCGGTCGACAGGGTCATCGCGTGCGGCTGCGCGACCCCGGCCTCCACCGCGTCGTCGAGCCAGGTGAGAAAGAGCGCGATCGGCTCCGGGGGTGCTTGCTCGGGGTCGAGGGGCGACACGTCGATCTCGGGCCGGCGAGCGCCGCGCACCCGGTCGCGGAGCGAGCGGCGGCCGCCCTGCCCGGCGTCGTCGCCGCCGCCGGAGTCGGGAGAAGAGGGAACGTGGGAGGCGCGGGCCGCGTCGTCGTCGTGGGTCACCGCCCCAGAGTGCACCCGCCCGCTGCGCCGCGCCCCAGGCGGGGCCGGCGCGTGTCCGTCGGCGACCCTGCGGGCTGCTAGCCTTGTCGTCGACCCTGGCCCCCATAGCTCAGGGGATAGAGCACTGCCCTCCGGAGGCAGGGGCGAAGGTTCGAATCCTTCTGGGGGCACCGAATCCCTCGGCGGCAGCAAGTCCTCGCGAAGACGCCGAGCACCACGCTTTCTGTGGATCGGTGTCGACGACGGGCCGTCGCCCCGTCCCACACCGCCTCAGGACGCCGTGGGGACGTCCGCGTCCGTCGTCATCGAGAACGGCGACCAGTGGTAGCCGTCGGGGTCGTCGAACTGCCGCTGGTACATGAACGGGTACTCGTCGGTGTCTCCGACGCGCCCGCCCGCGGCGTCGGCGCGCGTGACGAGGTCGTCGACGGCCTCGCGGCTCTCGAGGTCGAACGAGACCGTCACCGGCGAGGGCGCGCCGGGTGCCCCGACCAGCTCCTCCGTCGCACCGACTGCCGTGTACTGCTCGCGGCTGACGAGCATGACGTGCTGGTCGCCGGTGACCACGAAGCACGCTGCACCGGGGCCGGACATCTCCGGCCTCGGAGCCCAGCCGAGGGCGGTGTAGAACGCCGTCGAGCGCTCGACGTCCTCGACCGGGCAGGTGATGAAGAGGCTCATGCCGTGGAGGCTGGACCCGGTTGCCCCTCCGTGTCAAGGGACGGTCAGGTCGGTGGCCGACGGGACAGCGGCTCGGGTCAGCGGATCGGGTCCCGGCGGGCCGGCGCCCGGGGGTCGTCCTGGGACCGGTCCGCCTCCGCGAGGCCCTCCCGGAGCGTGCGGAGCGGCACGTCGAGGTGACGGGCGACGTCGACCAGGCTCGCCTCGTCGCGGAGCATGTCGCGGGCGATCTGGAGCCGCCGTCGGCTGAGGGCGGGTGCGCCCCGGCGCTTGTAGTGCGCCTCCTGACGTCTCCGCTCGGCGGCCCGGGCCGGCTCGTCGGCGATGGTCGACTCGTACGACGCGAGCGCCCCCGCGGCGCGGAAGAAGAACCGGCCCCAGGCGCCGAGCTCGTCGATGTCGTCGTCGATCGAGCGGAAGGCCACGCCTCGGTCGTCGAGCGAGGCGATCAGCGCGACCACCTCGGCCAGGGTGCCGCCGAGCCGGTCGAGGCGTGAGACGACGAAGACGTCGCCCTCCCGGAGGGAGGACAACGCCTTCTGCAGCTCAGGGCGACGAGCCCGGGGGCCGGTGGCCTGGTCGACGTAGACGCGTTCGCACGCCGCACCGGCCAGCGCGTCGCGCTGGTGGCTGCCGACCTCGTCGTCGGAGTCACGCCGGTATCCGATCACGGCCACGTCGGGGCCTCCCCCGCGGAGCTCACCAGCCGTCGATCAGCTGTACGTCAGCGCGATGACGGCGACGTCGAGGGTGCGGTACGCGCCCTCCTGACGGGTCGCCTGGCGGCTCCGGCCCCGCAGGACCTCGAAGCGGCCCGAGGACTCGTGGACGAACCCGATGACGCCCGCGGTGGGCGTGGAGACGCGGTGGAAACCGTCTCCGAGGTCGATCACCTCGGCCCGTGACGTGCGTTCCAGAACAGCTCCCATGATGTCCTCCCGGCCTCAGGAGCCCCGCCTACGGGGGCTCGTCTGCCGAGCGTACCCCGCGCTCGGGGTACAACACCGGCGAGACGGCTGCCGTCCACCTGCCGCTTACCTGTGAGTGCGAGGGCTGAGCGGAGGCAGGGTCCGCTCCGCGGGGGACACGAGCACACCCGGCGCGGCCATGCCCTCACCGCCACGACCTCACCGCCACGACCTCAGACGGGCGGCGCCTCCACCACGTCGCGGGAGGGCCTCCCCCGCCCCGCCGTCGCCGTCACCCCGACGCTGGCGGCGGTGACGAGGGCCAGCGCCACGAGTTCGCGGGCGCCGAGGGCCTGGCGCAGCACCACGAGCCCGGCGAGGGCGGCGACGGCCGGGCCGAGGCTCGACAGCACCCCGAACACGCGCGTGGGCAGGCGTCGCAGCGCGACCACCTCGAGCGAGTACGGCAGCGCCGAGGTCAGCAACGCGACGAGCAGGAAGACCGCGAGGAGTCGCGGGTCGGCCACCACGGCCCGCGTCGCGTCGGCCGCGCCCACGGGCACCACCACGGCGGCCGCGACGACCATCGAGACCGCCAGCCCGCCCATCGCGTCGTCGGAGCGGCCGAGGTTCGCGTTCGCCACGATGTAGCCGGCCCAGAAGGCCCCGGCGCCGAGGGCGAGCAGCACGCCGACCAGGGGCGTCGCGCCCGACGAGTCGAGTCCGAGCACGACCACGCCGACGAGCGCGAGCAGCGCCCAGGCGGCGTCGAGCCAGCGCCGGGTCTGGGCGAGCGCGACGGCCAGCGGCCCGAGGAACTCCAGGGTCACCGCGACGCCGAGGGGCACGACGTCGATGGCGAGGTAGATGAGCGAGTTCATGCCGGCGAGGGCGAGCCCGAGCAGCACGACGCCGAGCCAGGTGCGCCGCGACCAGCGACGCACGCGGGGGCGGAACACGACCACGAGGATGAGCGCGCCGAGGGCGAGGCGGAGGGCGGCGGCGCCCGTCGGGCCGAGAGCCTCGAAGTGCGTGCGGGCGAGGGCCGCGCCGAACTGGACGGAGACGATGGCCGCGACGGCCAGGAGCGGTGACGGGACGCGGTCGAGGGGGCGGCTCACGCGGCGAGTCTAGGGGCGCGGCCCCGCTGGCCCGGACGTGCTGCGACGGGCTGCGCCGCCGCCCGGCCGGCCGCCGGTAGCATCGCAGGGTGTCCGACGCCCTCACCGTGATCTCCCCCGTCGTGGAGCTCTTCGGCTGGTTCGGCTTCGTCGTCGGCGTGCCCTTCCTCCTCCTGGGCGCACACGCCCGGCACCGCGCCGCCCGCTACGAGGAGACGGTCGCCGTCGTCATCCCGCCGCCGGCCTGGGCCCGCGCCGCCGTCGCCCGGTGGATGGACTCCTCCGGCGAGCTGCACGAGACCCAGTTCGGCGACCACCCCCTCGAGACCCCGGTCGAGACCGAGATCACCGTGCACTACGACCCCGACCGCCCGTCCCGGCCGCGGACCGACGCGCCGGACGACGACGGCCGGGCCCTGCGCGCGGTGGGGCGTGTGCTGGTCGGCGTCGGCGCCGCCTGCGCCGTCGCCTCCGTCGCGCTCCTCTTCGTCGAGTAGTCCGTCGCCGTCGACCGCTCGATCCAGGGACGGCCGGGCCCCCGCCGACCCGGCGTCGATAGACTCCGCGGAACGACCGAGGGGAGCAGTGTGCGCGTCAGTGAACGAAGCCGTCGGGGGGCAGGTGTCGGGGCCGTGCTGGCCGCGGCCGCCGTGGTGCTGGGGTCGGCCGTGGCCGGCGTCGGTGCCGACCGGGCCCACGCCGAGCCGCCCGTCTCGCTGTCGGGGGCGTACGTGCTCGACCAGGCCGACGTGCTGTCGGCCGCCGACGAGCAGCGGGTCGAGGAGAGCCTCGACGCCCTCTCCGCCGACTCCGGCGTCGACCTCTTCGTCGTCTACGTCGACTCCTTCTCCTCCCCCGCCGACCGCGCCGCGTGGGGCAGCGCGACGGCCTCGCTGAACCAGCTCGGCCCCGACGACGTCCTCCTCTCGGTCGCGGTGGGCGACCGGGTCTACGACCTCTCCACCGACTCCACCGGCCCGGTCTCCGACGCCGAGCGCGAGCGGCTGCAGGCCGACGTCGTCGAGCCTCGCCTCCGCGACGACGACTGGGCGGGCGCGGCGGTCGCCCTCGCGGACGGCATCCGTGACGACCAGGCGGGCCCCGACATGTCGTGGCTGCTCGGCGTCGTGCTCGTGGTCGTCGTCCTCGCGATCGTCGTGGGCGTCGCGGTCGTGGTGCTGCGCACCCGTCGTCGCCGGAAGGCGGAGGACGCCGCGGCGGCCCGCCAGGCCGAGCTCGAGCGGGAGGCCGCCGGCATGCTCGTGACCCTCGACGACGAGATCACCGCCGGCCAGCAGGAGGTCGGGTTCGCCGCGGCCCAGTTCGGCGACGACGCCGCCCGGCCCTTCGTCGAGGCCCTCCGCCGGGCCCGCGACCAGGCCCGCGAGGCCTTCGAGCTCCAGCAGAGGCTCGACGACGCCGTGCCCGACTCCGCCGAGCAGCGCCGCGAGTGGACCGAGCGGATCGTCGAGCTCTGCCGGGCCGCCGACGCCGCCCTGGAAGAGCAGTCCCGGGCCTTCGACGAGCGCCGTGCCGCCGAGGAGCGGGTGCCCGCCGACGTGGCCGCCCTGCCCGCCGAGCTGGAGTCGCGCGTCGCCCGGGTCGCCAAGGCCCGCGAGGTGCTCGCCCGGCTCGCGACCGCGTACTCGCCCCGCGCGGTCGCCGGCGTCGCCGAGAACGCCGACCAGGCCGACCGGCTCGTCGAGTTCGCCCGGGAGACGACCGACGCGGCGCGGGAGGACCTCGCGGCCTCCCGTCCCGGCGAGGCCGTCGCCGGTGTCCGCGCCGTCCGCCAGGCGTTCGGGCAGGTCGACCAGCTGCTCTCCTCCGTCGACCACGCCGGCGAACAGCTGCGCACCGCCGCCACGACGATCGCCGCCCTCGCCGCCGACCTGCGGGCCGACGTCGCGACGGCCGAGGCGCTGCCCCCGAGGAGCGCCCCGGACGGCGTGGACGTCGCCGGCTCGGTGGCCGCCGCGCGCGCCGCCGTCGCCCTCGCCGGCACGACCACCGACGACCCCCTGGCGGTGCTCGCCGACCTGGGGGCCGCGAACGCCCGCATCGACGCCGTCCTGGCGGCGGTGCGCGAGCAGGGCGAGAAGGACCGCCGGGCGCAGGCGGCCCTCGACCAGGCGCTGCGCACGGCGCGCGACCAGATCAGCTCCGCCCGCGACTTCATCCAGACCCGGCGCGGCGGCATCGGCACCCGCCCGCGCACCCGCCTCTCCGAGGCCGAGCGGCACCTCGCCGCCGCGGTCTCCCTCGCCGTGCGCGACCGTGACGCGGCCCTGGTGGAGGCGCACGACGCGGCCCAGCTCGCCGCGGCGGCCGCCAGCGAGGCCGCGGCCGAGGTGCAGCAGTACCAGCAGGTCGGCCTCGGCGGCGGCTACGGCGGTCGGGGCCGGGGCGGCGCCGACCTCGGCGGCATCGTCACGGGCCTCGTCATCGGCGGCCTCCTCAACGGCGGGGGCGGCGGCTTCGGCGGCGGGGGCGGCTTCGGCGGAGGAGGCGGCGGCGGCTTCGGCGGCGGCGGCGGCGGAGGCCGCAGCTCCGGGGGCGGCCGGTTCTGACCGGCGCGCGCGTCCCGCACCCGCCGACCCGCGACTCCCCCCGGCCCCGGCCGGCACCAGACCCACCCACCCCCACGACCACCACCGGAAGGACCACCCCATGACGAAGCAGTCGATCTTCGGGCGCATCGCCCAGCTGACCCGCGCCAACATCAACGCCCTCCTCGACCAGGCCGAGGACCCGCAGAAGATGCTCGACCAGATGGTGCGCGACTTCACCGAGAGCATCCGCGAGGCCGAGGCCGCCGTCGCGCAGACCATCGGCGACCTGCGCCTGCTCGAGCAGGACCACGCCGAGGACGTCGCCGCGGCCGCCGACTGGGAGCGCAAGGCCGTCGCCGCCAGCACGAAGGCCGACCAGCTGCGCAGCTCGGGGTCGACGGCGGACGCCGACAAGTTCGACGCCCTGGCCAAGGTGGCCCTCGGCCGCCAGATCGCCTCCAAGAAGGAGGCGCGCGACGCCGAGCCCACGATCGCCTCGCAGACCGAGGTCGTCGACAAGCTCAAGGCCGGGCTCACCTCGATGCGGGCGAAGCTCGAGGAGCTGAACTCGAAGCGCAACGAGCTCGTCGCGCGCTCGCGCACCGCCGCCGCCCAGTCGAAGGTCGCCGACGCGATCGGCAGCATCGACGTGCTCGACCCCACCAGCGAGATCAGCCGCTTCGAGGACAAGATCCGTCGCGAGGAGGCGCGGGTGCTGGGCCAGCAGGAGCTCGCCGCCTCGAGCCTGGACGCCCAGTTCGAGAGCCTCGACGATCTCGACCAGCAGACCGAGGTGGAGGCGCGCCTCGCCGCCCTGAAGCTCGGCGCCCTCGACAAGTGAGCACCGCGCAGTGACCACCGCGCCCGGCTCCCCCTGGCCCGCCCCGCCCGTCGTCGAGCCCCGCTCGGACGGCACGGGGCCCCGTGCCGCCCGGGGAGCCGGGCGCTCCCGCGTGGTCGGCGTCGACGTCGCCCGCGGGCTCGCCGTGCTCGGCATGTTCGCGGCCCACATGTGGCCGCGCGTCGACCTCGACGAACGGCTCTTCGACGGTCGCTCGGCCATCCTCTTCGCCACGCTGGCGGGCGTGTCGCTCGGGCTGATGTCGGGCGGCGCCGCGCCCACGCCCCGGGGCCGACGGGCCCGCGTCGTCGGGTCGATCGCGATCCGGGCCGGCGTCCTCATCGCCCTCGGGCTGCTGCTGCAGGCCTGGAACGGCTACGTGCTGGTGATCCTCCCCTACTACGGCGTGATGTTCCTCCTCCTGCTCGTCGTGCTCTTCGCCCCGCCCGGGGTGCTGCTCGTGATCGCCGCGGTCGTGGCGGTCGGCGCGCCCGCCCTCGCGACGCTCGTGCCCCAGGACGCCTACGGCGACTCCAGCCTCCCCGGGGCCGCGGGCGTGGCCACCGACGCCCTGCTCGTCGGGGCCTACCCCGCCCTCGTCTGGCTGCCCTTCCTGCTCGTCGGCCTCGTCGCCGCCCGGAGCGACCTCCGGCGCCGCGGCACGCAGCTCGTCATGCTCGGGGCCGGCACGGTCGCGGCGTTCGTCGGCTACACCGTGCGGTACCTGCCCGGGGCAGCCGCGGTGCCGGCGTTCGACCCCGCCGACCACGAGGGCATGCCCGCCGAGATCGTCGGCAGCGGCGGCGTCGCGATCGCGGTCGTCGGGCTGCTGCTGCTGGTCACCAGCCCCGACCGGGCCTGGGGCCGTGGCGTGGCCACGGCGCTCCGTCCCCTGTCGGCCACGGGGGCCCAGCCGCTCACGGTCTACTCCGCGCACCTGCTGCTCACGGCGCCGCTCTTCTTCGCCTACCGCGCCGAGGGCGGGTCGTACGGGCTGCCCCTCTGGCAGCTCGCGGTGGCGGTCGTGGCCACGCTGACGTACGCCGTGCTCTGGCAGCGCTTCGTCGGCCGGGGGCCGCTCGAACGGGCCGTCGGCCGACTCAGCTCGCCCTGGTCGCGCGGGCCGCGCGCTGTGACAGACTGACGCCCGTGAGGTTCGTCGTGGTCCCCCAGTGGCAGGGCTCGCCGTCGTCGCGGGCCATGAGGCTCGCCGACGGCGCCTACGCCGTGCTGGCCGACCTCCCCCCGAGCGCCACCGCCCTCGTCGAGGTGCCCGTGGGCGCCGGCGACTCACTGGGCACGGGTGTGCACCGGCTGTCGTCCGTGCTCGCCGCCGCCGAGGCCGTCGCCGACGAGCTGCGGAGCGACGACTCCCCCGCCCTGGTGGTCGGCGGCGACTGCGGCGTCGAGCTGGCGGCCGTCCGGCACGCCGTCACCCCGCAGACGGCCGTCGTGTGGTTCGACGCCCACCCCGACCTGCACAGCCCGCGCAGCAGCGAGAGCGGGGCGTTCAGCGGCATGGTGCTCCGCACGCTGATCGACGGCGGAGACGACCTCCCGACCTTCTCCTCGGGGCCCGCTCCCGAGGCTGTCGACGCGGGGCGCGTCGTCCTCGCCGGCGTCCGCTCGATCGACGACGCCGAGGACGTCCACCTCGAGAGCCGCCGCATCCGCTCGGTGTCGTCGCTCGACCTCTCCCCGCAGGACGTCGTGGACGCCGTCGCCGAGACGGGCGCCACGGAGGTCTACCTCCACGTCGACCTCGACGTGCTCGACCCCTCGGCCCTCACCGGGCTGCTCGACCCCCAGCCGTTCGGCCTCGAGCCGAGCGTGCTCATCGAGACGCTGACCGCGCTGAAGCAGCGCTTCACCCTCGTCGGCGCGGGCCTCTGCGGCTTCGCGCCCGTCGACGCCACGCACGCGTCGGACGACATGGGCACCATCCTCCGCGTCGTGGGAGCGCTGTCGCGATGAGCGACGGGGGCGAGCGGCCGCGGGTCAGCGTCGTCCGCGACGGCCACGTGCTGCTGATCGGCCTCGACCGCCCCGAGAAGCGCAACGCCGCCGACCTGCGCCTGCTCCGCGAGCTGAGCCTGGCCTACGGCCTGCTCGACCGCGACCCCGAGCTGAGGGTCGGACTGCTGCACGCCCACGGCGACCACTTCACGGCGGGGCTCGACCTCGCCGACGTGGCCCCCGCCGTCGGCCCCGACGGCCTCGACGTCGTGCCCGAGGGCGGCCTGCACCCCTGGCAGGTGGAGGGACGCCAGCTGTCGAAGCCGGTCGTCGCGGTCGTGCAGGGCACCTGCCTGACGCTCGGCGTCGAGCTGGCCCTCGCGAGCGACGTCGTCGTCGCCGCGGACGACGCGCGCTTCGGGCAGATCGAGGTGAGCCGGGCGATCCTGCCCTTCGGCGGCGCCACCGTCCGGCTGCCTCGCCGCGTCGGCTGGGGCGACGCGATGCGCTGGATGCTCACCGGCGACCTCCTCGACGCCGCCGAGGCGCTCCGCATCGGTCTCGTGCAGGAGGTGCTCCCGCGCGCGGAGGCGCTCGGCCGGGGGCTCGAGCTCGCCCGGCGGATCGCCGCGCAGGCACCGCTCGCCGTGCAGGCGACGCTCGCGAACGCCCGGCTCGCCCTCCGCGAGGGCGACCGCGCGGCGGAGTCGCAGCTGCAGCCGGAACTCGTGCGCCTGATGCGGACGGACGATGCCCGGATCGGTCACGAGGCGTTCCTGGCCCGCACGGACGCGGAGTTCACCGGCCGCTGACCCCCCTCGGGAGCCCTCTCGCGGGCACGACGGCCGACGGCCGCGTCAGCCCCGACGCGGCCGGGACCCCGAGGAACGTCGAGGGCCCGCCTCCCCGAGGGGAAGCGGGCCCGAGAACGAGGCGGATCGGCCTACTTGAAGACGTCCTTGACGTCCTCGCCGACCTTCTTGGCGGAGGCGCTGGTCTGGTCCTTCTGACCCTCGGCCTTGAGGCTCTCGTCGCCCTTGTGGTCTCCGAGAGCTTCCTTGGCCTTGCCGGCGATGTCCTGAGCGGCGTTCTTGATCTTGTCGTCGAGTCCCATGGTGACCTCCTCAATGAGCGCTGTCTGCGCGATGGGTCAGAAGGTACGCGCCCGGGGACGGCTGTACCCGCGCCTCCCACCTGCTGCTCAGGAACCACTCACGGAACGGACATGTCCGCGACGCGCGTCGGCTGGGTGACCACCCGGGGGCCCGGGACTAGGTTCTCCCCATGACGACTTATGACCTCATCGTGATCGGCGCCGGCGCTGTCGGCGAGAACGTGGCGGACTACGCGACCCGGAGCGGCTTGAAGGTCGCCCTCGTCGAGGCGGAGCTGGTCGGCGGCGAGTGCTCCTACTGGGCCTGCATGCCCTCGAAGGCGCTGCTGCGCTCCACCGCCGTCCTCCGGGCCGCGCGGGCCGTCGACGGGGCCGCCCAGGCCGTCACGGGAGAGGTCGACGTCGCCGCGGTGCTGCGCCGCCGCGACTCCTTCACCTCGAACTGGGACGACTCGAGCCAGGCCGAGTGGGTCGAGGGCGCCGGCATCGACCTGATCCGCGGCCACGCGACCATCACGGGCGTCAAGGAGGTCACCGTCGGCGACACCGTGTACACGGCACGCCACGCGGTCGCCGCCGTCACCGGTTCGTCCGCCCTCCTCCCGGACGTGCCGGGGCTGGCCGATGCCCGCCCCTGGACGAGCCGCGAGGCCACGAGCGCGAAGAGCGTCCCGCAGAGCCTCGTCGTCGTCGGAGGCGGCGTCGTCGCGGCCGAGATGGCCACGGCCTACCAGCAGCTCGGCTCCACGGTCACCCTCGTCGCGCGCAGCGGCCTGCTCGGCGGGCAGGAGCCGTTCGCCGGCGAGCTCGTCGGGAAGAGCCTCCGGGCGATGGGCGTCGACGTGCGCGAGGGCACCTCGCCCGTGCAGGTCAGCCGCACCGAGCACGACACCGTCGAGGTCACGCTCGACGACGGCACCGTCGTCATCGCCGACGAGATCCTCGTCGCGACCGGGCGCGTTCCCCGCACCTCCGACCTGGGCCTCGAGTCCGTCGGGGTCGAGGCCGGCACGTGGCTCGACGTCGACGACACCCTGCTCGTCAAGGGCACCGACTGGCTCTACGGCGTCGGCGACGTCAACGGCCGGGCGCTGCTCACCCACCAGGGCAAGTACCAGGCCCGCGCCGCCGGCGAGGTGATCGCCGCCCGCGCCCTCGGCCGCGAGCTGGCGACCGAGCCCTGGGGCGCGCACGTGGCCACGGCCGACGACGCCGCCGTGCCGCAGGTCACGTTCACCGACCCCGAGGTCGCGAGCGTCGGCCTCACCGCCGACGCGGCGCAGAAGCGCGGCCTCGACGTGCGCGTCGTCGACTACGACCTCGCCGCCGTCGCGGGCTCGGCGATCCACTCCGACTCGTACGAGGGCCAGGCCCGCATCGTCGTCGACGAGGCCCGGAAGGTCATCGTCGGGGCGACCTTCGTCGGCCCCGACGTGAGCGACCTGCTGCACGCCGCCACGGTCGCCGTCGTCGGCGAGGTGCCGATCGACCGCCTCTGGCACGCCGTGCCGTCGTACCCGACGGTCAGCGAGATCTGGCTGCGCCTGCTCGACGCCTACGGTCGTCCGTGATCAACCCCCTCGTCGACTCGCCGATCTCGCGGGCGGGCTGCGCCTGGGCGACCGTGGTCGGCCTCGCCGTCGGCGTGCCGCTCAGCGTCGGCAAGGTCCGGGTGGTGGGCGACCTCATCGTCTGCCGCGGCCTGCCCCGCTGGGCGTTCAAGCGCGGCGGCACCTGCGTCGGCCGCGTGTACCTGACCCGCGACAACGACGGGCCCGCCGTGCTGCGGCACGAGGCGCGGCACGTCGCGCAGTGGAAGAAGTACGGCATGCTGATGCCGTTCCTGTACGCCCTGGCCGGCAGCGACCCGCTGACGAACAGGTTCGAGATCGAGGCCGGCCTCGAGGAAGGCGGTTACCGATGACCCGCACCGTGATCATCACCGGAGCCAGCTCCGGGATCGGCAAGGAGGCGGCGATCGCCCTGGCGAGCGGAGGGGCCGACGTGGCCGTGGTCGGTCGCAACGCTGAGCGCACCCAGGCCGTCGCCGACCAGGTCGGCGGCACGGCCTTCCTGGCGGACTTCGACCGGCTGGACGACGTCCGCTCGCTGGCCGACCGCCTCCTCGACCGCTACCCGACGATCGACGTCCTCGCGAACAACGCGGGCGGCCTGGTGAGCGACCACGAGCTGACGAGCGACGGCCACGAACGCATCCTCCAGTCGAACCACCTCGCTCCCTTCCTGCTGACGCGCCTCCTGCTGCCGCGGCTGCAGGAGAGCGGCGGCCGGGTCGTGTCGACCGCCAGCGTCGCGAACATGTTCGGCCACGTGCGCCTCGACGACCTGAACTGGACGAAGCGCGCCTGGCTCGGCGGCTGGCGCCAGTACGGCACGAGCAAGATCGAGACCATCCTCTTCGTGCGGGAGCTCGCCCGCCGCACCGGCCTCGAGGCCTTCTCGTTCCACCCGGGGATCGTCAAGACCGGCTTCGGCCAGACGTCGCCGATGTGGCGCATGGCCAACGTGCTGAGCAACGGCAACTACGGCATCTCGGCGAAGGCCGGGGCCCTGCCGCTCATCCAGCTCGCCGGGCCGAGCACGATCGGCGTGCCGAGCGGCACGTACTTCGACCAGCTCAAGCCCGACGGCCTGCGCACGCGCCAGGCGAAGGACGACCTGCTGGCCGAGGCCCTGTGGGACCGCACGTCGGCGATCGTCGGACTGCCCTCCGAGGTCTGACCGGTCGCGGCGCGGCCGGGGGCTGCTAGCCCTCGGCCTTGCCCAGCCGCCAGTACCCCATGAACGCGACCTGGCGGCGGTCCACGCCGACCTCGCTGACGAGGAAGCGGCGGAGGGCCTTGATCGCCCCGGCCTCGCCGGCGAGCCAGGCGTAGAGGTCGCCGTCGAGCGACGCCCCGTGCGGGGCGTGGCCCTGAGGGACGTCCCAGAGCACGTCGTGCTCGATGTCGACCTCCTCGACGGGGACCCCGTGGCGGCGGGCGGTGACGTACCGGGCCGTCCAGCCGCGCACCGCCTCCACCAGGCGGCCGCCGTGGCCCTGGTGGGCGGCCGTGCCGGCGTGGCCCTCGCGGGGCAGCCAGTGCACGTCGACGCCGGCCGGCGCGACGAGGGGCAGCGCGTCGGCGGCCGTCGGCACCTCGACGAAGACGCAGCCGCGGGCGTCCGCCGGCAGCTGCTCGACGATGGAGCAGATGGCGGGGGCCGCGGTCTCGTCGCCCGCGATCATGACGGTGCGGGCCTCCCCCGGCGACCACTCGACGCCGCTGCCGTGCACGCCGCTCGTCGCGTCGGGGCCGACCAGCATCGCCTCGTCGCCGACGGCCACCGTGCTGAGCCAGGTGCCCGCCGGGCCGCCGTCGTCGTGCACGACGAAGTCGACGTCGACCTCGTGGGCCTCGGGGCGGACGGCCCGGGCCGTGTAGGTGCGGAACGGGTTCTGCCGGTGGGCCGGCAGGGCACGCCAGGCGCCCCACCAGTCGTCGACCGGGAAGTCGTCGAAGCCGGTGCCCGGCAGGGGCAGCACGACCTTGATGCGCTGGTCGAGGCCGTCCGTGCCGAAGTCGGCCAGGTCGGGCGCCGTGAAGGTGAGGCGCGTGAACGACGGGCTGAGGCTCGTGACCGCGGCGACGCGGACCCGGTAGGGACGGTGCGCGGGGCGCGCGACGGGGGCGGCCGACGGGGCCGTGACGGCGAGGCTCACGTCAGAGCGTCGCGGCGGCGCCGTGGTCGGCCGCGTGCACGGCACGCAGGTCGTGGCGGAGGTCGTAGGCGAAGGAGGCGGGGCCCCCGATCCAGATGAGGTGCTCGCCGGCCGCGAGGTCGGCGGCGTCGACGTACATCTCGGCGAGCCAGGCGCGGACGGCCCGGTCGAGCGCCTCGCCGGGGGCGCAGGAGCGACCCGAGCCGGGGGCGCCGGAGCGGCGGTCACGGGCCAGCCAGGTCACGGTGACGCGGCCGGGCGATGCCAGCTCTTCCACCTCGGCGGCGGAGCCGACCTCGACGAACACCTGGCCACGGGCGCAGATCGGCAGGCTGGCGAGCATCTCGCGGAGGGCGGGGAGCGAGGAGGCGTCGCCGGCGAAGAGGACGCGGATCGCGTCGTGCGGCAGCGGCGGGTTCGGGTCGTCGAAGAACATGTCCCCCTCAATATAGGTGAGGCTCACCTAAGCCGCCACTCTCCGCGGCCACCCGCGGCGGGTTCCCAGGGGTGTAGTAGATTCGCGGGAGCCCTCGGTCCAGCAGCGACCCGGGGGCAGAGGGGCGGCGCCCGTCCAGCAGCGACGGAGCGCCAGCCGAGATCCATCGTCCGGCAGCGACGGAGGACGTCCTGCACCCGGGGTGCGCAGGTCGCGACGAGCGACGGCGCGCCGATCCGCACCGCTCCGAAAGGCCACTCCTCCCCCATGCGCTCCCGCCGCCTCCTCGCCGCCGCCGCCTCCTCCGCCCTCGTCGTCGCCCTCGTGGCCGGCTGCACCTCGGGAGGCTCCGACGGCTCCGGCTCGCCCGACGCCGACGCCACCGTGACGGTCGGCCTCGTGCTCGAGCCGAGCGACCTCGACATCCGCCACACCGACGGCGTCGCGCTCGACCAGGTCCTGATCGACAACGTCTACCAGGGCCTCGTCGGCCGCACCGAGGAGAACGACGTCGTCGACGTGCTCGCCTCGGAGCACACGATCAGCGACGACGGCCTCACGTACACGTTCACCCTGCACGACGGCGTGGCCTTCCACGACGGCGCGGCCATGACCGCGTCCGACGTGGTCTGGTCGCTCGAGCAGGTGCGCACCGACGAGACGCTCGCCGGGCACGCCGACCTGGCCGCCGTCTCGTCGATCTCGGCCCCCGCCGACGACACCGTCGTGCTCACGCTGTCGCGCCCCGACTCGGCGCTGCTCTTCGCCCTGACCGGCCGCGCGGGCCTCGTGCTCGAGCAGGCCGCCACGAACGACCCGTCGACCACGGCGAACGGCACGGGCCCCTACACGGTCGCCAGCTGGACGCAGGGCGACAACCTCCGCCTCGAGCGCGCCGACGGCTACTGGGGCACCCCGGCGAGCGTCGAGGCCGTCGTGTTCCGCTACGTGACCGACCCGTCGGCCGCGATCAACGCCACGCTCTCCGGCGACCTCGACGTGCAGACCGCCGTCGACGCCACCCTCTCGTCGCAGCTCGAGGGCGTCGACGGCGTCAGCCTCGAGCAGGGGAAGACGACCGACAAGTACACGCTCGCCTTCAACAACGCCGTCGAGCCCTTCACCGACGTGCGGGTGCGCAAGGCGATCCGGATGGCGATCGACAACGACGCGATCATCACCGCGGTCGGCGGCTCGGCCGTCGACCAGGGCGGGCCGATCCCCGAGCTCGACCCGGGCTACGCCGACCTGACGTCGGTCGACGCCTACGACCCCGAGGCGGCGGAGGCGCTCCTCGCCGAGGCCGGGCACGCCGACGGCCTCGACCTCACCCTCGAGTACGCGAACTTCTACCCGGCCGCGATCGGCGACGTGCTGACCACCCAGCTGGCCGCCGTCGGCATCACCCTGACGGTCGAGCAGGTCGACTTCACGACGTGGCTCGACGACGTCTACACGGCCCCCGCCGACGGCGGCCCGCGCGACTTCCAGCTGAGCATGGTCGACCACGCCGAGACGCACGACTTCGGCAACTGGGCCGACCCCGACTACTACTGGGGCTACGACAGCGCCCCGGTGCAGGCGCTCTGGGAGCAGTCGCTGGCCGCCACCGACCCGGCCGTCGCCGCGCAGGCCCTGAGCGACGCCGCGGCCATCGTGTCGGAGGACGCCCCGGCCGAGTGGCTCTACACCTCCACGACCCTGACGGCGATCCGCGACGGCGTCACCGGCTTCCCGACCACGTCGACCAGCACCCGCCTCGACCTCTCCGAGCTGGCCACGACCGAGTGACGAGGTTCCTGCTCGGTCGGGTCGCGCTCTTCGCGCTGGGCCTCGCCGTCGCCAGCGTGCTGATCTTCGTCACCCTGCGCCTCCTGCCGGGCGACGTGGCGCAGTCGATCGCGGGCACGACCGGCAGCCCCGCGCAGGTGGCCGCGATCCGCGCCTCCCTCGGCCTCGACCAGCCCGTCGTCGTCCAGTACCTCGACTGGGCCGGCGGCCTGCTGCGCCTCGACCTCGGGGAGTCGCTCGTGACGGGCACCCCGGTCGCCGACGAGGTCGCCGAGAAGCTGGGCGTGACCCTGCCCCTCGCGGGGATGTCGCTCGTCGTCGGGCTGGCCGTCGGCGTGCCCCTCGGGGTCGTGGCCGCGATCCGTCACCACCGCCCGTCGGGCGCCGTGCTCGGCGTCGTCGCGCAGCTGCTCGCCGCGGTGCCGGTCGTCTGGGCCGGCATGCTGCTCATCGCGCTCTTCGGGGTCACCCTGAGGGTGCTGCCGACCCAGGGGTTCCCCGTCGACGGCTGGGAGGAGCCCGGCCGGGCCCTGCGCTCGCTCGTGCTGCCGGCCGTCACGATCGGCCTCGTCGAGGGCGCCGTGCTGTTCCGCTTCACCCGCTCCGCCGTCGTCGGCGCCCTCGACGAGGACTACGTGCGGGCCGCGGCCGCGAAGGGCATGACCACCACGCGGGCCCTGCTCCGCCACGGACTGCCGAACGTGCTGCTCAGCGTCGTCAGCGTGCTCGGCCTCCAGGTCGCGGGCCTGGTCGTCGGCGCGGTCGTCGTCGAGCAGCTCTTCTCCCTCCCCGGCCTCGGCCGCATGCTGGTGAGCGACGTGGGCCGGCGAGACCTCACCAAGGTGCAGGGCGAGCTGATGACCCTGACGGCCCTCGTGCTGCTCGTCGGGCTCGTCGTCGACGTCGTGCACCGCCGGCTCGACCCGCGCCTCCGGGAGCAGGAGGCGTGAGGCGGCGCAGCGCGCTCGGCGCCCTCCTCCGCCGCCCCGCCGGCGCCGCCGCGGCCGGCTGGCTCGCCCTGCTGCTCGTCGGCGCGCTGGTGAGCCGCGTCTGGACGCCGCTCGACCCCTTCACGACCGACCCGTACTCCGCCTGGCTGCCCCCGTCGGGCGCCCACCTCTTCGGCACCGACGGCGTCGGCCGCGACATCGCGAGCTACGTCCTCGCGGCGACCGGCACGACCGTCGTCGTCGCGGTCTCGGCCGGTGTGGTCGCGGTGCTCGTCGGCCTGGCCCTGGCGGCGCTCGGCTCGCTCACCGCCCGGCCCGTCCGCGAGGCGACGGCCGTGCTCATCGACGTGCTCGTCGCCTTCCCCACGATCCTCGTGGCGATGGCCCTCGCGGCGGCGTTCGGCGGCTCGCTCGCGGTCGTCGTCGTGGCGACCGGCGTGGGCTACGGGGTCACGATCGCGCGCGTGTCGCGCGCGGAGATCCGCCGCGTGGTCCGCGAGGACTACGTCACGGCGGCCCGGGCCTCCGGCGCGGGCACCGCGGCCGTCCTCCGCCGCCACGTGCTGCCGAACATCGCCCCGGTGTTCGTCGTGCAGCTGTCGCTCGCCATGGCGACCAGCGTGCTCGCGGAGGCGGGGCTCTCCTTCCTCGGCTACGGCGCCTCGGCCGAGACCGCGTCGTGGGGGCGACTCCTCGCCGACCTCCAGAAGTTCCTCGGGGTGCACCCGTGGACGGTCGTCTGGCCGGGGCTCGCGATCACGCTCACCGTGCTCGCCCTCAACCTGCTCGGCGACGCCGTCCGCGACGCGGCCGACCCGCGCCTCCGCGACCGGCCCGCCGGCACGGGCCGTGGGGGCCGTGCGGGCCGCCGTCGCCCGTCCTACCCGTCCGACCCCGCCGACCCCGCCCGCTCCCCCGCCCCGGAGGTGACCTCGTGACGCTCGAGATCGACCACCTGACCGTGACCATCGGCGACCGGGCCGTCGTCGACGACCTCTCCCTCCGGCTCGACGACGGCGCGCGGCTCGGGCTGATCGGCGAGTCGGGATCGGGCAAGTCGCTGACCACCCTCGCCGTGCTGGGCCTGCTGCCCCGCTCCGCGCGCGTGGCCGGCAGCGTGCGCCTCGACGGGCGCGAGCTGCTCGGCCTGCCCGAGCGCGAGCTGGCCCGCGTGCGCGGCGCCGTGGTCGGCACCGTCTTCCAGGACCCGCGCACGGCCCTCGACCCCGTCATGACGGTGGGGCGCCAGATCGCCGAGCCGCTCCGCCTGCACGGCACGGTGACCCGCCGCGAGGCCCGCCGCCGCGCCGTCGAGGCGGCCGCCGAGGTCGGGCTGCCCGAGCCCGACCGCATCGTCGACAGGTACCCCCACCAGCTCTCCGGCGGCCAGCGGCAGCGAGTCGTCATCGCCACCGCGCTCATCACCCGGCCCGCCGTCCTGCTCGCCGACGAGCCGACGACCGCGCTCGACGTCACGACCCAGGCCGAGGTGCTCCGGCTCTTCCGCCGCCTGGTCGACGAGCGGGGGGCGTCGCTGCTCTTCGTGACCCACGACCTCGCCGTGCTGGCGCAGGTGGCCGAGGAGGCGGTGGTCCTGTCGCAGGGGCGCGCGGTGGAGAGCGGGCCGGTCACGCGCCTCCTGCACGCCCCCGAGCACCCCGTGACGCGCGGGCTCGTGGCCGCGACCCGGGCCACCACCTGGAGGGCGTCGTGACGGGGCCGACGGGCGCGGCGGGCAGCGCGGGCAGCGCGGGCACGGCGGACGCCGCCGGGAGCACGGACGCCGCTCGCGGAGCGTCCGGGCCGACCGCGTCGCCCCTGCTCAGCGGCCGGGGCCTCACGCGCACCTTCCGGCTGCCGCGTCGGTCGCCTTTCCAGCCGGGCCCGGTACGGCACGCGCTCGTCGACGCCGACCTCGACGTGGGGCCGGGCGAGAGCGTGGCCCTGATCGGCGAGTCGGGCTCCGGCAAGTCGACGCTCGTGCGCCTCCTGCTGGCCCTCGACCGCCCGACGGACGGGGCGGTCACCTTCGACGGGCGACCGGTCGAGCCTGGCCGCGCGGCGCAGCTGCGCTGGTTCCGGCGACAGACCGGCGTCGTGCTGCAGGACCCGTACAGCTCGCTCGACCCGCGGATGCGCGTCGGAGACACGGTGGCCGAGCCGCTGCGGCACCTGCACGTGGCGGGCGACCACCGCGCGCTCGTGGCCGAGGTGCTCGAGCGCGTCGGCCTCGACGCCGCCGACGCCGAGCGGTGGCCGCACGAGTTCAGCGGCGGTCAGCGCCAGCGCATCGCGCTCGCGCGGGCCGTCGTGCACCGCCCGCGGCTGCTGGTCGGCGACGAGCCGATGAGCGCCCTCGACGTGACAGTCCGCGCGCAGATCATCGAGCTGCTGCGCGAGCTGCGCACCGACCTCGGCCTCAGCCTGCTGCTCGTCTCGCACGACATGGGCCTCGTGCAGCACCTCGCCGACCGTGTGGCCGTGCTGCGCGACGGGCGGGTCGTCGAGCAGGGCGCGACCGACGACGTGCTGCGGCGGCCGCAGCACGAGTACACCCGGTCGCTGATCGCGTCGGTGCCGACGATCGACTGAGCGGCGCCGGCGCGTGCTCGGCGGGCGCGTGCTCGGCGGGCGCGTGCTCGGCGGGCACGGCACGGCACAGCGCGGTCGAGGTGACCCGACCTGGGCCCTCGACGTGCTCGAGGGCCCAGCTCGGGTCACCTCGTGCGTCGATCACCAGACGGAGGGGTGCCTCCGCTGCCAGCGCAGCCGCCGCTCGAGCTGTGCGCCGATGCTCAGCAGCACGTCCTCCCGGCCGGGGCGCCCGATCAGCTGCACGCCCGCCGGCAGGCCGTCGACCTCGCCCACCGGCAGCGTGATCGCGGGCAGGCCCGCCACGTTGACGAACGACGTGAAGGGCGAGACGAGGCACTGCTGCTCGAACGCGCGCTCGGGGTCGTCGGCGTCGTACCAGCCGAGCGGCTGCGGCAGCAGGGCGAGCGAGGGCGTGACGACCGCGTCAAACCGGTCGAAGGCCCGCACCACGCTCCGCTCGAAGTCGGTGAGCCCGGCGAGGGTCGCCCCGAGCTCGCGGGCGCCGATCTCGCGGCCGCGACGCACGAGCCAGGCCGTCATCGGCTCGAGCCGGGCGAAGTCGTCGTGGGTCTCGGCCGGGATGCCCGCGGCGCCCGCCTGCCAGAGGGTGCGGAAGAGCTGCGGGTACCGCGACGCCGGCAGCGAGGCCTCCTCGACCCCGTGCCCCATCGTGGCCAGGAGGTCGACGGTCTCGCTGAGGACCGCGAGGAGGCGCGGGTCGACCCGGACGTCGTAGGCGTCGTCCCACGGGCTGGCCGTCAGCACCCCGAGCTGGTGACGGCCCTCGCCGCGCACCGCCGACCCCAGCCAGGCCCCGTCGGGCGAGTCGGGTGCGCGCAGCGCGGTGTCGGCCCGGGGCGGGCGGCCGTCGGGCGACACCATCGCGTCGAGCAGCAGGGCCGCGTCGGCCACGGTGCGGGCGATCGGGCCGCCCACCGAGAGGCCGCCGAGACTCGACAGGCCGGACTGCGCCGGCACGCGACCGCGTGACGGCTTGAGGCCGACGAGCCCGTTCGCCGCGGCGGGGATGCGGATCGACCCGCCCCCGTCGCTCCCGGGAGCGAACGGCAGGAGCCCGGCGGCGACCGCGGCCGCGGCGCCACCGCTCGACCCGCCCGCCCCGAGCTCCACGCCGGTGCCGAGCCCCCACGGGTTGCGCGTGACCGGGCCCGCGAGCGGCTCGGTGTAGCCGGTGAGGCCGTACTCGGGCGTGCTCGTCTTGCCGAGGCTGACGGCCCCGGCCTCCGACAGCACGGCGGCGATCTCGCTGTCGCGGGCCGCGGGCGTCGACGCCGTGAGCCGCGAGCCGGAGCGGGTGGGCACCCCGGCCCGGTCGTAGAGGTCCTTGTCGGCGAGCGGCAGGCCCCAGAGCGGTGCGGCGCTGCGGCCCGCGGCCGCGAGTTCGTCGGCGCGGCTCCGGGCGGCGTCCGGCGTCACCGTGACGAAGGCGCGCACCTGCGGGTCGAGCCGCTCGATCCTGGCCAGGTAGTGGTCGGCGAGCTCTCGGGGGGTGACCTCGCCGCGGCGCAGCCAGTCCCACTGCTCGTGGGCGCTGAGGTGGTGGAGTTCGAACATCGCCCCGAGCCTACGACCATGCCGAGGCGGGAATGCGGGGTACATCTGAGCATCCTTCGTTGACGAGCGGGGGACGACGGCGTAGACATGTCGGCACGCGGGATCAACCACCCCGTGGCCGGCCCTCACCAGCCGGCGACTCGACGAAGCGACCGAAGGCGGTGCGCCGTGGATCAGACGGCCGAGACGACGACGCGGCGACCCGCCGCGCTCTCGCTTGTGCGCCTCCTGCTCCTCTCCGGCCTCCTCGCGCTGGCCTTCGTCGTGCTCGCGCTCGCCCTCGCACCGCGGTCGGCCTCCGCCGAGACTGCGCCGTCGCCCTCGCTGCTCGGCGGGACGACGCAGGCCCTCGGCGGCGTGACGGGCTCGCTCGACGCCCCCGTCGCGGCGGTGGCGCAGACGGCCGGAGGCGCGGTGTCGGCAGCGACGCAGGTCGCCACCCAGGTCACCGCGGTCGCGCCGCCCGTGCAGCGCGTCGTGCAGGCCGTCGCCCCCGTGGCCCCCCAAGTCGTGCAGCAGGTCGCGGCCGCCGCCCCCGTCAGCAGCGTCGTCGCCCCCGTGGCGCAGACCGTCGACCGCGTCGTCGCGGCCGTCCCGGTCGCGCAGGCCGTCACCGGCCCCGCGCCGGTGGCGACCGTCGTGGCCCCCGTCTCCGTCGTCGCCGACGCCGCCGTCGGCACGGTCGCCGACGCCGCGGCCGCCCCGGCTCCCGCCGACGTGCTCGCGCCGCTCGTGCCCGCCCTGCCGACCGTCCCCGCCCTGCCCGTCACGCCGGGCGCGGGCGTCGGGGTCGACGCGGGCCCGACGGCGACCGCCGGGGTCGGCGACGAGCTCGTCATCGACTCCTCCGCCACGGTGTCCCCGGCCGCCGGCCTCGCCGCGGGCGACCCGGCCGCGACGGCGTCCCTGTCGCCCGAGGCCGCCGACGTCGTCGCGGTCGACGCGGGCACCGCGCTCCGGGCCGCGATCGTGACGGCGCAGGCGGGCGACCGCGCCTCCGCCGGGGACCCGACCCGCGCCTCCGACCTGCCCCTCGCCCCCGCTCCCGCGCCGCTCCCCGGCCCGTCCGACGACGGCCAGCCCGCCCTGCCCTCCGGCTCGGGCCAGGGCTCGCAGGGCGCCGGCGCGGGCGCCGCGGGAGGGGCCGTCGTGGCCGACGCGACCCGTGCCTCCCAGCTCCCCGCCCTGACGATCACGGCGGGCTCCTCCGACGGCGACGACGACCTCCCGTCGTCGCCCGTGCACGACACCGACAGCTCCCCCGACTGAGGTCGGTCGCGTCGCTCGTGGGCTCCCGCCCACGCCGCGGGCGCTCCTGCTGAGCAGGAGCCGACCCGCCGCCGCAGGCACGGCCTGCCGAGCGACACACGCGACCCTCGCCGCCCCGCGCGGCGCCCACACCTCACTCGTACGGAGAAGACCATGAACAAGCACGTCTCGAGAGGGCTCCTCGGAGCGCTCTTCGTCGGGGGCCTGTGCGCCCTCGGAACCACCGCCGCCCAGGCGGACACCCTCACCGGCGGAGACGACGGGCTGCTCTCGGGCACCCAGGTCGCCGCGGTGGTCGAGGCCCCGGTCTCGGCCTTCGGCACGGCCGTCAGCGTGGTCGGCGACGCGACGTCGTCGGCCCCGGCGGCCGCGCCTGCTGCTGCGGCTCCCGCTCCGGCCGCTGCTCCGGCTCCGGCTCCGGCCGCTCCCGCGGCCGCGCCGGTCACGACGACCAGCGGCGACGCCGGGCTGCTGTCGGGCACGCAGGGCATCGTGTCGGTCGACGTGCCGGTCACCGTGACCGACACGGCAGTCAGCGTGGTCGGCGACGCGACGAGCGCGGGGGCACCGGCCACCGCCCCGGCGGTGCCGACGGCACCTGCCCCGGCACCCGCTCCCGCACCCGCCCAGACCAGCGGCGACGACTCGATCGGCGGCGGCAGCCAGGCGCTCGTCGACCTCGACCTGCCGGTCACCGTGGGCGGCACCGCCGTCTCGGTGCTCGGCGACAGCAGCAGCACCGGCGGCACGACCACGGCGCCCGCCGCGGGCCCGACGGGGTCGGCGTCGCCGGCCCCCGAGACCAGCGGTGACGACGGCGTCCTCGGCGGCACCCAGGCGCTGGTCGACCTCGACGTGCCCGTGACCGTGGGCGGCACCGCCGTCTCGGTGCTGGGCGACAGCTCGAGCACCGGTGCCGGCACGGGCAGCGGCACGACGCCCGCGACGGGCACCGCGCCCACCGCCGGCGCGGGCTCGGGCAGCACGACGAGCGGGGACGAGAGCGTCCTCGGCGGCACCCAGGTGATCCCGGTCGTCGGACTGCCGGTGACCGTCGGCGGCACCACGGTCTCCGTCATCGGCGACAGCAGCAGCACCGGCACCACCACGGGCACCACGCCCATCACCGGCACGGGCACCACCCCCGCGACCGGCGCCGCGACCAGCGGCGACGACGGCGTCCTCGGCGGCACCCAGGTGATCCCGGTCGTCGGCCTGCCCGTCGCCGTCGGCGGCACGGCCGTCTCCGTCATCGGCGACAGCAACAGCACCGACACCACCACGGGCACGACGCCCATCACCGGCACGGGCACCACCCCCGCGACCGGCGCCGCGACCAGCGGTGACGACGGCGTCCTCGGCGGCACCCAGGTGATCCCGGTCGTGGGACTGCCCGTCACCGTCGGCGGCACCGCGGTCTCCGTCATCGGCGACAGCAACAGCACCGACACCACCACCGGCACCACGCCCACCACGGGCACCGGCACCGGCCCGGTCACCAGCGGTGACGACGGCGTCCTCGGCGGCACCCAGGTCGTGCCCGTGATCGGCCTGCCGATCACGGTCGGCGGCGCCGCGGTCTCCGTCATCGGCGACAGCGACACCGACGGGGGCACGCCCGTCGTCCCCGCCACCCCGGTGACGCCGACCACCCCGGTCGACCCCACCACGCCCGTCGACCCCACCACGCCGGTCGACCCCGCCACGCCGACGGACCCGACCACCCCGGTCGACCCCGGCACCCCGGTGCTGCCCACCACCCCGGCCACGACCGACGAGCCCGTCGGCCCGGCCGTCGTGACCGCCGCCACCGGCGGTGTCACGGCAGCGGCGACCACCTCGGCGACGGGTCGTCAGGCCCTCGCCGCGACCGGCGCCTCCACCACCACGGCCGCCGCCGCGACGTCCACCCTGGCCTACACGGGCGTCGACGGAGCCCCGACGCTCGCCGGAGCCCTGCTGGCCCTCCTGGCCGGACTCGCCCTGCTGGTCGTCGCGCGTCGCCGGGAGGCCCGTCGCTGACCGGCACCCGCCGACGGCGGAGCGCCGTCGCCCTCCGGGGCGGCGGTGCTCCGCCGTGCCCGCGGGGCGACAGCCGAGCCAGCGACGACTCTTTCTGGTACATTCGTCTCACTCGTGCTCCCTCGCCTGACGCACACGGCTCGGCGGGATCGTCGCACGGCTCGGAGTCACCACCATGGGCTACCTCTTCCTCTCCCTGGCCATCGTCGGCGAGGTCGTCGCCACCAGCTTCCTCAAGGTCACCAGCGGGCCCGACGCGCGCTGGTGGCAGTACGCCGTCGTCGTCGTGGGCTACGTCTTCGCCTTCGCGATGCTCTCGCAGTCGCTCGGACGGGGCGTGCCGCTCGGCATCGCCTACGCCGTCTGGGCCGGCATCGGCGTCGTGCTCGTCGCGCTGATCAGCTGGCTGGTCTTCCACGAGCCGCTGACGCTCCTGCAGCTCGGCGGCATCGTGCTCGTGATCGGCGGCGTCACCATGCTGGAGCTCGGCGGCCGGCACGAGGCCGCCGCGTGACCCGGACCGGCGAGCAGCGGGCCGGCACGGCCGACGAGCCGACCCGCGACTCCCCCGGGCTCGGCCCTCGCGGAGACGCCTCCCTGACGCCGAAGGGCGAGGCGAGGAGGCGCGCCCTGCTCGCCGGGGTCCTGACAGTCCTCGAGGCCGGCGGCCCGTCCGCCGTCACCCACCGGGCGGTCGCCACGGCGGCGGGCGTGCCGCTCGCCGCCGCGACCTACTACTTCTCGTCGCGGGACGACATGCTGCGGAGCGCCCTCCGGCACGCGACCGCGACCTGGACCCGCTCCCTCGACGAGCTCGAGCAGCCCACGCTGGGCGACCTCGCCGAGACGCTGGTGCGCTACGCCGTCGTCGAGCGGGCCGCCGCGGTCGCCCAGTACGAGATGCTGCTGCAGGCCGTGCGCGACCCGGGCCTGCACGACGACGCCGAGGCCTGGTACTCGTCGCTCGAGCACGTGCTGGCACGGGTCGGCGTGCCGGCCGAGCGGCTGGCGGTCGTCTCGCTCGCCGTCGACGGCCTCATCGTGCGCATGCTCTGGCGCGGCGAGCCGGGCGACGTCGCCGCCACCGCGGAGGTGCTGCGCCGCGTCGTCGCCTGAGGTGCCGGGCGCCCGGCACCCGCCGCACGTCCCGCTCCGCAATGCGAGAGACATCCGTCCTCGAGCGACCAGGACGCCCCGCGTCTGCGGCCGACCCGCGCCGATCACTCTCAAATTTGAGAGCACGAGCGAGAGCAAAGGGGAGAGCACGAGCAAGAGCAAAGGGGAGAGCACGAGCAAGAGCAAGAGTAAGACCCGACCCGAGCCGAGCGGCGGCAGCTACAGCGGCAGCAGCGGCAGCCCCAGCCGCCCTACCTCCCGCGGCGCCGCTTCTTCAGCGACTTCTGCATCGTCACGGTGCCGAGCCAGCGGCCGAACTTGAAGCCGACGCGGCCCATGCGGCCGACCTCGGTGAAGCCGAGCGTCTCGTGCAGCCGGATCGACGCCTCGGCGTTCTTGTCGGCGATCACGGCGACCATCTCGCGGATGCCGGCCTCGCGGCAGGCCTCGACCAGCGCCTCCAGCAGGGCGCGACCGAGGCCCTTCCCCGTGGACGCGGCGCGGAGGTAGATCGAGCTCTCGACCGTGTACCGGTACGCGGCCTTGCCGCCCCAGGGCATCGCGGTCGCGTAGCCGAGCGCCTCGCCCGCGGGGTTCACCGCGACGAGGAACGGCATGCCGAGCTTCGCGGCCACCCCCGCCTTGCGACGCCAGTCGGCGAGGGTCATCGGCACTTCGTCGAAGGTGACCGTCGAGTTTTGCACGTAGTGGTTGTAGATCTCGCGCACGTACGGCAGGTCGGCCGCGACGGCGGGGCGGATCTCGAAGCTGAACGCCGGCTCGGGCAGCGGGGCGGGCCGCAGCTCACGCGGCAGCCGCCGCCGGGTCTGGTATTCCTCTTCGAGCACCCGTCCACTCTGGCACGTCGCGGTCGCCCGCCGACAGGGCAGGCCGTCAGGAGGCGGCGGCCGGCTCCGCGGGCAGGGCCCAGTCGACCGGCTGCCCGCCCTGCTGCACGAGCAGCTCGTTCGTGCGGCTGAACGGCCTCGACCCGAAGAACCCCCGCGACGCGGACAGCGGGCTGGGGTGCGGCGACTGCACGGTGGGCACCTCGCCGAGCATCGGGACGAGGCCGGCCGCGTCGCGCCCCCAGAGGATCGCGACGAGCGGGCCGCCGCGGGCCGCGAGCACCTCGATGGCGCGCTGCGTGACCGGCTCCCAGCCCTTGCCGCGGTGCGACGCCGCCTCGCCGGGCCGGACGGTCAGCACCCGGTTGAGCAGCATGACGCCGTTCTCCGACCAGGAGGTCAGGTCGCCGTGCGCGGGCACGGGCACCCCGAGGTCGTCGTGCAGCTCGCGGTAGATGTTGGCGAGGCTGCGGGGCACGGGCCGCACGTGCGGGTCGACCGCGAACGACAGGCCGATCGGGTGGCCGGGGGTCGGGTACGGGTCCTGACCGACGACGAGCACGCGGACCTCGTCGAGCGGGTAGGTGAACGCCCGGAGCACGAGCGCGCCGTCGGGCAGGTAGCCGCGCCCGGCCCGCACCTCGGCACGGAGGTACTCGCCCATGTCGGCGACCTCGTCGGCGACCGGGTCGAGCGCCTCCGCCCAGCTCGGGTGCACGAGGTCGCGGAGGGGGTGAGCCGTCACTCGACGCCCAGGGTGCCGACCGAGACGCCGACGATCTCGCCGTCGTCGTCGGTCTGCGGCTCGACGCGCCAGACGTTGCCCGTGCCGAGCACGGCGAGCGCGCCCTCGCCGACCACGAGGGCCGTGTGCTCGTCGATGGCGACGCCGCCCCGCACGAGGCCGGCCTCCGTCGCCGCGACGAGGCGCGTGAGGGTGCCCCACTGGGCGGCGTGCACGTCGATGGCGAGGTCGACGAGCCCGAGCCCCTCGCCCAGGGTCACCTCGCCGAGGCCCTCCGCGGCGTCCTCGGGGCAGACGGCGACGTCGCCGATCAGCCAGCCGCCGAGCAGGGCCCGGTCGGCGGCGATCATCGCGCCGGCCGAGAAGCCGAGGTAGGGCAGGCCGTCGGCGACGAGCAGCCGCACCTGGTCGATCAGCGGCGTGACCGACTCGAGGTAGGCCGGTGTGAGGCCGCCCGCGACGACGAGGCCGTCGACGTCGCTGAGCACCCGGGTGTCGAAGGCCGCGCCGGCCTGGACGACCGTGACGACGGCCTCGCAGCGCCCGCCGTGCGCGATGAGGGCCGGCCAGCCGGTGACGAACTCGTCGCCGGGCGATCCGTCGGCCACGACGACCAGCACGGCGACGCGGGGCACGGCGCGGCCCAGGGCGGCGCCGCGCACGGCGGCCTCGGCGACGAAGGGCTCGTAGATGTCGGGGGCGTCGGGCGACCAGCCGCCGCCGACCAGGTGGATGCTCATGCCTCGCGGCTCACCGTCGCGTCGCGGGTGACCGGGGGCAGGGCGCTCCACGGGAAGGTGATCCACTGTGCGGTGCGCTTCCAGACGAAGTCCGGCTCGAGGATGGTCTGCGGCTTGCTGTAGAGGCAGACGGTGCGGACCTCGTCGGCGACCTCGGCGAGCAGGTCGCGTACGAGCGCGAGGGTGCGGCCGGAGTCGGAGACGTCGTCGACGACGAGCACGCGCTTGCCGGCGAGCGACGGGGCGTCGAGGGTCGGGGGCAGCAGCACGGGCTCCGGCAGGCGGGCGTCGACGCCCGTGTAGAACTCGACGTTGATCGACCCGCACATCTTCGTGTCGAGGGCGTACGCGATCGATCCGGCCAGCACGAGGCCGCCGCGCGCGACCGCGACGATCACGTCGGGCGTGAAGTCGGCCGCGACGACGTCGCGGGCCAGGTGGCGGGCGGCGTCGCCGAACTCCAGCCAGCCGAGCACCTCACGGCCGGGGGCCTCCGTCGACGACGCGACGGGCGCCTCCGGCACGGCCTCGCCGACCCCGGCTCCCGGCGCCCCTCCCGCGGGGGGTGCGGCGAGGTCGGTCGGGTCGTCGGGTGAGGAAACCATGCCAGCAACCGTAGTGGGCCGCGCACCCGCGCGCGACGCCCGTCGGGCACCCTCGGCGTCGGGGCACGGTCAGGGCGCCTCCCACCGGCCTCCGGGAGGCGCGAAGACGGTGTCGACGCCGTCCGACCAGAGCAGGGAGTCGGGGGCGCGGTCGGTGACCCCGGGCAGCCCGGAGTCGGCGACGAGCTCGTCGTCGAGGTCCATCAGCTCGGCCCGTCGGAGCGGCCAGGCCCCGTGCGTGTTCGGCCAGTACCTCGTCGTGCCGCCGCGGGCGACGTGCATGCCCCAGCGTGCGGTGAGGAACTCCGCCAGCGGGTCGCCGACGACCTCCTCGTCGGTGGGGCGGACGGCGAGCCGCGTCGACGGCCGGGGCCCGGGGCCGTGGCGGCGGGAGGCGTACTCGACCGTGCCGCCGACCCGGCGACGGCTCATCGAGGCCCAGCGGTAGGGCAGTCCGAGCGCCGCGTTCGCGGTGACGACGGGCAGCAGCTTCGCGGCCTCGAGGGTGCGGAAGACCACCCCGCGGCGACCGAGGTCGTCGACCGAGTAGAGCCGCACGTTCGTCTCGAGGAAGGTGCCGAGCCACGGCACCGGCGGCAGCGAGCCGAAGGCGCTACGCGAGAGCTCGAACGGGATGAGGCCGACCCACGTCGAGCCGTCGTGGACGTCGGGGCGGGTGCCCGGGGGCAGCAGCGGCGCCACGCGCTCGGGCTCGACGCGCCAGTGGGCGAAGGCGAGGCCGCCCCAGTGCTGGCTGATCACCGGCGCCCGCAGCAGGTCGGGCGCCACGGTGCTGACGGGGGCGGGCTCGCGAGCGGTCATGGCGCCACGATACGGACGGCGCCTGGGCGGCCCCGTGGGTAGGGTCGACGGACGGGGGCACGGAGGGCGCCGACCACCGGTCCGACCACCGGTCCGACCACCGGTCCGACTGCCGCCCGACCGCCCGTCCGCCGACCACCCGAGGAGGCCCGCCCGTGACGACCGGACCGACCGCACGTCGCGCCGACCCGAGCCCGCTCGAGCGGGCCGTCGACGAGGGCTTCCTCATCATCCGCGCGTCGCTCGTGGTCGCGACCGCCAACCAGGTCATCCGCCGGGCCCTGCAGGAGCGCCTCCCCTTCGACGAGGAGGTCGCCACGGGCTTCGTCCGCTCCGAGATCGACCGCCTGACCGAGGAGCAGCTCGAGGGCGCCCGCCGCCTCCGACGGGTCCGTCGCCGCACCCACCGCTCGTACGGCCAGTCACAGCACCAGTTCGACTACCGCGTCGACGACGTCGACGCCCTCCGCCTCCGCGAGGCGACCCACAAGGCGCTCGTGAAGGAGCTCGGCCGGGCGGGCCGCGACGACGCGTTCGTCGCGGCCGTGGTGGACGCCGCGCGGGCCCGTGCGTGGGACGACGTCGGCAGCACCGTCGTCGACCGGATCGGCTGGGCGGCCGCGCCGGCCCCGGGCTACGACGAGGGCCGGGACGAGCGGCTCCGCGACCTGTTCGACATCGACCTCGCCGGCCTGGCCGAGCGCCACGACGAGCGCGGCGGCCCCGCAGGAGTCGGGCCCGCCGACCCGACGGAGACCGGCGAGGCGACGGTGACCGACGACCCGACGGAGACCGGCGCCTAGCTCGCCGGCCCCGCCCCCGCGGCCCCCTCGTCGATCCGCACGCCGCGGCCCGACACCACGACGCCGCCCGTGGCCGGCACGAGCACGTCGAGCACCCCGGGCCGCCCCACGTGGGCGCCCTGGTGCACGCGGACACGGGCCGGCGGCACCACCCTGCCGGAGGCGCGGAGCCAGCCCCCGAGGGCGGCCGCGGCCGACCCCGTGGCCGGGTCCTCGACGAGCGTGCCCACCGGGAAGGGGTTGCGGGCCTCCAGCACGAGGGTGCCGTCGTCGTCGACGCCGAACTCGTGGACGACGGTGACCGTGCCGGCCCAGCCCTGCTCGTCCATCAGCGGCCGGAGCGCACCCGCGTCGACCACGAAGCCGTCGAACGCCGCGCGGTCGACGACGGGCAGCACGGGGTGGAGGTTGCCGGCCCAGGCCGCCAGCACGGGCCGGGAGGCGTCGAGCTCCGTCGCCCGGAGTCCGAGCACCGCGAGCAGCCGCGCGAGCACCTCCGGCTCCAACGGCTCGACGCGCGGCTCGGGCGAGGTGAACGACGCCCGCGCTCCCCCGTCGGGCTCGACCGTCGTCTCGAGGGGCACCGGGCCCACGGCGGTCTCGACGACGATGTGGCCCGGCCCGTCGCGCTCGGCGAGCGCGATCGCCGTCGCGACGGTCGCGTGGCCGCAGAAGGGCACCTCGGCCACGGGCGAGAAGTAGCGCACCCGGTGGCGACGCCCGTCGCCGTCGAGGTCGGGCCCGACGACGAAGGCCGTCTCGGCGTCGCCGACGGCGAGAGCCGTCGCCTGCATCTCCGCGTCGGTGAGGCCGCGCGCGTCGAGCACGACCCCGGCGGGGTTGCCGCCCGCGGGGTCGGCGGAGAAGGCGGCCCAGCGGGCGACGGCGCGGTCGGATGTCGAGGTCGGTGCGGGGGTCACCCGCCCATGGTGCCGGGGAGGCGCGGTGCGCGTCGAGCGCCACCCGCGCCTCCCCGGCCTGGTCGCCCCCGTCAGGAGCCCGGCGCGCCGTCGATCAGCGAGAGCGGGTCGGCGACGAACCGCGCCAGGGCCCGGTCGACGACCCCGCGGTCGAACACGTTGTCGTTGTAGGCGACCGCCACCTGGAGGGCGCCGTCGATGACGGCGATCTGCACGGAGAGGTTCTCGGCCGGCACGGGGTGCACGGTGTAGCCGAGCTCTGCCGCGCGGCCGTCGCGGACCCAGGGCAGGCCCTGCATCGTCCGGGCGACGCCGAGGTTGCTGACGACGAGGTGGCCGCGCGCGTGGGCCGGCGCCGTGGCGGGCACCCTGCGGTCGCCCGGGCGGACGGCCTCCTTGACGGCACCGGCGACGAGGGCCGCGAGGGGCCGGCCCGACGTGACGGTCTCGTGGATGCTCTCGTCGACGGCGAGGAGGTCGTCCACCCCGGTGACGGGCACGCCCGTCACGAAGTTGCCGGTGGTGTCGACGCCGGCCGGCAGGTACTGGCGGACGTCCCAGACGAGCTCGCTCTCGGCCCCCAGCCGCACGCCCTCCCGGACGAACGCGGCGCGCAGCGCGACGATCACCGCGCTGGAGAACGCCACGGGGTGCGGCTGTGCCCGGAGCCAGCGCCGCAGCTCGGTGAAGGTCCGTCGGTCGCCCCGGCCCCAGGCCACGGCGGTGGAGGGAGCCCACGCGACCTGCTCGCGCTCCTGCACGACCCCGGTCGGCACCGTGGGCACCTGCACGCGCCGGGCGCGCAGCAGCGCCGGCACCCGGGCCGGGTGGCGCAGGTACGTGGCGGCGACGGCGCGCCACAGCGGGTGGCGGACGCCCTCGGCGCTGAGCCAGGCCGGCATCTCGCCGCCCGCGGCGAGGTCGAGGAGGGCGGCGGGCAGCCGCGAGGTGAAGCGTGCGTCGACGACCTGGTGGTCGTAGATCATCAGCAGCCGCTCGCCCGAGACGATCACCTGCAGCGGCAGGGCGTCGTCGATCATGCCGACGAGGTGCTCGAGCACCTCGTCGGGCGCGAGGTCGTCGCCGAGCGGCGGGATCTCGCTCACCATCCGCTCGCAGAGCTCACGCTGGGTCTCGGGGGTCCAGGCCCAGTCGCGGCGGTCGGCCGCCACGAGCCCGAGGCGCGCACCGGGCCCGAGGGAGACGACGCGGTGCAGGGCGGCGACGAGGGCCGTCCGCGGGGGCAGCACCAGCGGGCCCATCACGCCGAGCACGTGCGCGCCCGCGGCGAGGCGGTCGACGGCGGAGATGGGCAGGGTGCGGCGGCCGCCCTCGGCGGGGGTCGCGGCGCGGAGCGCGGGCACGGTCATGGCGGTCACGAGGCTGCCCCCGCGACGGTCGGCACCGGCGCCGGCGTCGGCAGCGGCGCGGGCGTCGGCAGCGGCGCGGGCGTCGGGGCCGCGACCGGTGTCGCGGCCGCCCCGGGCGTCGGCGTCGCGGCGGCCACGGGGGCCCGCACCGGGCGCATCGTCGACGCGCCGTCCCAGCGCTGCCGCAGGTAGAGCAGCGGCCCGCGGGCGACCCCGGCGAGCTCGACGCGGGCGGTGCGACGGAGCTCACGCTCCAGCTCGGCGTCGGCCGGGGCCGTGCTCACACGAGAGGTCGTGGCGGAGGCGGTGCCCGCCCTCCCCTTGGCGAGGAGGGCCGCGACCGCGTGCGGCGCGCGGCGGAGCGCGGCACGCCGCGTGCGCCCGTCGAGGGCCACGCCGGCGAGCCAGGCGCCCAGGCCGGTGCCGTAGCCCGCCGCCTGGACGCGGAGCGCGGCCAGGTCGGCGCGGTGCCGGTGCCAGACGAGGGCCGAGGGCTGGACGGCGAGGGCGTGCCCGGCGAAGAGCACGCGCGTGAAGACGTCGAGATCCTCTCCCCCGGCGGTGCGGGTGCCGACGCCGAACGCCGTGTCGAAGCCTCCGAGCGCGAGCGCGACGTCGCGGCGGAGGGCGAAGTCGGCGCCGGTGCCGAACGCACCGACCGAGAAGGGGAAGGTCGGCAGGTCGGCGGGCTGCTCGTCGAGGCGGAAGACGCGCGGCGCGACGTTCCGCGACCACGAGACGCGGTCGTCGAAGGAGCGCTGCACGGGGGTGCGGAGCTCTCCGCTCGCCACGAGGCCCGTCACGCAGGCCACGTCGTCGGCCCGGGCGAAGCCGTCGCAGAGGCCGAGCAGCCACCCGGCGTCGACCACGACGTCGTCGTCGGTGAAGGCGACGACCTCGCCGGTCGCCGCGCGGAGGCCGGCGTTGCGGGCGCCGGAGAGGCCGGCCACCGGCTCGACCACGTACCGCACCCGTGGGTCGTCGAACTCGTCGGCCACGAGGTCGCGGGTCGCGGAGGTCGAGGGGGCGTTGTCGACCACGACGACGTCGAAGGCCGGGTGGTCGAGGGCGAGCACCGACGTGAGGCAGCCGCGCAGCTGCTCGGCGCGGTCACGCGTGCAGACGACCACCGTCACGGTCGGGAGCCCGCCGGCGGGCAGGGCCACGGGGCGGGGCGCCGCCGGGAGGTCGGCGGCCTCCGAGCGCACGAGGTCGATCGAGACGTGGTCGTTGACGACCGGCACCTCGACGACGCCGAGCACCTCGCGCCCGTCGCGCACCAGCAGGCGCGCGGCGGGGTGGCCCTCCGCGTCGACGAGCCGCAGGTCGTCGACGCCGGGGCGCGCGAGGTCGGCGACGTCGACCGCGCCCACCCACAGGGCACCCGACCAGGTCGGCACCGCGGTGCTCGCCATGGGGCGCGTGAGCGAGAGGGCGGTCACGAGGCGACCTCGGCGACGGCGGGCCCGCCCGGGGAGGCGGCGGTCGCCTCCTCGAGGAGAGCGCGGCCGACCGCGGGGTCGTGGGGCGCGAGACGGGCGCGGCGGAGCGTGCCGGCGGCGTAGCCGAGGACGGTGGCGACGACCACCGTGAGCAGCACGCCCGCGCGGCCCGCGCCTCCTCGACCCGTCCGCCCGAGCTCGCGGACGAGAGCGGCGGGCACGACGCGGCGCAGGTAGTCGGACTCACTCGAGAGGGCGTCGCCGGCGCCGAGCTGGCGGCTGAGGGCGGCCTTGGACAGCCCCTCGCTCCAGCCGCGACGACGGGCGTAGGCCCAGGTCACGCGCGGCGGCGTCACGTGGTGGCTGACGTCGGCGCGCGGCTCGAGCACGATGCGGGCCGAGGGGTCGGCCTGCCGGATGCGGATGCAGAGCTCCGTCTCCTCGCAGCCGAGGGGCACGGTGCCGACCCGACCGGTGTCGAGGTTGAATCCGCCGACGGCGACGACGGAGGCGCGGCGGAAGGCCATGGAGCAGCCGATGACGTTGCGCACGTCGGCGGTCGTCGTCGGCAGGCCGCGGTGGCTGCAGCCGACGACCCAGAGGGCCTCCGGCGGGTAGAAGGCGCGGGCGTCGTCGGGCCACCGCGGGGTCGCGTGGCCGCCGACGCCGACGACGTCGGGCTCCGAGAACGGCGCGAGGAGGTGCTCGAGCCAGCGCGGGTCGGCCGCGGCGTCGTCGTCGAGGAAGGCGACGACCTCGCCGCGGGCCGCGGCGACGCCCGTGTTGCGGGCGCCGGACAGCCCCTGGCGGAAGCGGTTCGGCACGACGACGACGTCGCTCCAGCGATCACGGCTGCGCGCGAGCAGGGCGTCGCTGTGGTCGATCACCAGGACGACCTCCGTCGTCTCCGGCAGACGGCGCACCGACTCGACGCTGGCGAGCAGGTCGTCCCAGCGCTCCTCGGTGTAGGCGCAGACGACGACGGAGACGGTGACCGGGGCGCCGGTCACGCGACGTCCCGGCGCGCTCCGGTCCGGACGGAGCCGGTGCCCGTCGACACGAGCTCGGGGGCCGGGGCCGCCGCGGCGCGCATCGAGGCACGACGGGCCGACGCGGACGGGCGACGACGACGCTCCTCCAGGATGACCCGGAGCACGCGGAACCCGTCGGTGACGGCGTTGAGGTTGCTCGAGCCGTGGATGCGGAGCTTCTCGATGCTCGGCACCTCGACGATGTCGTAGCCCAGGGCGGCGGTGCGGCAGTTGAGGATCGTCTCGATCTCAAAGCCGTCGCCGTTGTGCATCTGGCCGTCGGCGCGGGGGGCGAGACCGCTGGGCAGCAGCTCGAGGCTCGGGACGATGCGGGCCCAGAACGCGTTGTAGCCGTAGCAGAGGTCGGTGTAGCGGGTGCCCAGCAGGAGGTTCGTGAGGGCGTTGAGCCCCCAGTTGCCGAGCGCGCGGAAGCGCGTGATGTCCTCGCTGCCGCCCCCCTGCACGAAGCGGCTGCCCTTGGCCACGTCGGCGCCGGCGACGAGCGCCTCGACGAAGCGGGGGATCTCGGCGGGGTCGGCCGAGCCGTCGGCGTCGAACATCACGATGACGTCGCCGGTGGCGGCCTCGAAGCCACAGGCCAGGGCGTTGCCCTTGCCCTTGCGGGTCTGGTGGACGACCTTGATGTCGGGCATGACGCGCACGGCCGTCGCGACGGTGTCGTCGACCGAGTGGCCGTCGACGAGGATCACCTCGTGCACGCTGGGCAGCATCGGGAGCACGATCTCGAGGTTGCGGGCCTCGTTCCGGGCGGGGACGACGATGGAGATGCGGGGCTGAGCGATCGAGGGCAGGGGTGAGACCGGGTTCACGAGGGGGGTCCTTGCGTGGGTGAGCGAACCGGCAGGTGGGGTGGCCTGCGGTGGAGAGCCGGCGACTCGGGGTTTTCGGGTCCGTCGAGCCGGGCTGGGCGGGCCGATCGAGTTTCGGGTTCGATCGGCGCCGCTGTCGGGTGAGCACCAACATACGCGCCTGGCGACGACGCGCAAGCACCCCCACCCGGTCGTGTCGAGGGGTGATCCGTCGCCGTCGGGGCGTCGCGGCCGACACCTCCGCGGCCGTCCCCCGATACCGGTCGGTACCCGATGGCGGACACCGCGTGTCCCCCGAACTGTCCCCCCACCAGCCGACTCCCAGGTGCGACGCCGCAGCCCCCGGGGCCTCCTCAGCGGTCCACGAATAGGATCGCGAGACACCAGACGGGCGCCCCGAGCGTCCGCCCGAGCCCCCCGGAGAGACCACCGTGACCGCTGATCGCCCCGAGCCTGCGGCCCTCTGCGTGTGCGGGCACGCCCTGGAGGCCCACGAGCACTACCGCGCCGGGACGGACTGTTCGCTCTGCCCGGCCGGCGCCTGCCGCCGCTGGCGACCCGCCCGGCGCTGACGGAGGGTCGCCCCCGTCCCCCGTTCTGATCCGAGGGCTTCTCATCTCATCACGCCCGTGAGTCCTCATCTAGGGGGACACGGTCGGCCCTGACGCCCCTCGGACGGGGGTCGCAGCGGCGCCGAAGGGGGCCGCTGGTCCCGCGGACGGGGGCCACCGTGCCCCCCGTTCTGGGGGATGCTCGAGACTGACGGCGGCGGGTCGGCTCACCCGCTCCTCGCCCGGCTCACCCCCCGCACGAGGGTCCCGGGCGCCCGGCGGACCGATCGAGGGGCCGTCAGCGCGACCGTCCGAGCGACCGCTCGCGGTCGGCGAGGCGGTCGGCCAGGACGAGCCGTCAGGGGCGACGGACGGCCAGGGCGCCTCGGGCGACGCGGTGCGGCGCGGCCTGCGCCACCGGCTTGACGGTGACGAGGTCGAGGTTGACGTGGCTCGGCAGCTCCATGGCGTGCACGATCGACTCGGCGACGTCGTCGGCCGTGAGCGGCCCGGGCACGTCGGCGTAGACGGCGTCGGCCCGCGCCTGGTCGCCGCCGAAGCGCACGAGCGAGAACTCCTCCGTCTGCACCATGCCCGGCGCGATCTCCACGACGCGGATGGGCTCCCCCGCCAGCTCGAGCCGCAGCACGGCCACGAGAGCGTGCTCGGCGAACTTCGACGCGTTGTAGCCGCCGCCGCCCTCGTATGCGACGTGGCCCGCGATCGAGGTGACGGTCACGACGTCGGCGACCCCCGCCTCCTCGGCTCCGTCGCGCAGCGCGGGCAGCAACGCTGCCGTGACGCGCTTGGTGCCGAGCACGTTGACGTCGAACATGCGCTGCCAGTCGTCGACCGAGCCCGCCTCGACGCTGTCGAGGCCGAACGCCCCGCCGGCGTTGTTCACGAGGGCGTGGAGCGGCCCGGTCGACTCGACGTGGGCGCGGAGCGCCGCGACGTCGTCGTCGCTCGTGACGTCGGCGCGGAACCAGGTCGCGCCCGTCTCGTCGGCGAGCGCGCGGAGGCGGTCCTCCCGACGGGCGACCGCCAGCACGTCCCAGCCCCGGCCGCGCAGCAGGCGCACCGTGGCCTCCCCGATGCCCGAGCTCGCCCCGGTCACCACCACTCGTCCCGCCATGTGCGTCTCCTTCTCTGCCGTGCCCGCCGCCCACGGTCGCGGGACGGCGCCCTCCGACGCTACCGCCGCCCGTCCGAGCGCGCGGCGGCACCCGTTACGCCCCGTGTCCGGGCGGTCCCGGCGGGCGGGGCCCGTGTCGTACCGTGGCCCCACCGCGACCCGAGCAGCACCGACCGACGCAGGAGACCACCGTGACCGACCAGAGCGACTGGAAGTTCGAGACCCAGCAGATCCACGCCGGGGCGCGACCCGACCCGACCACGAACGCCCGGGCGACGCCCATCTACAAGACGACCTCGTACGTCTTCCGCGACTCGCAGCACGCCCAGGACCTCTTCGCCCTCGCCGAGAGCGGCAACATCTACTCGCGCATCATGAACCCGACCCACGACGTGGTGGAGCAGCGCATCGCGACCCTCGAGGGCGGCAGCGGCGCCCTCCTCGTGGCGTCGGGCCAGGCGGCGTCGACGTTCGCCGTGCTCAACATCGCCCAGGCGGGCGACCACATCGTGTCGTCGTCGTCGATCTACGGCGGCACCTACAACCTCTTCAAGTACACGCTCGCGAAGCTCGGCATCGAGACCACCTTCGTCGAGGACCAGGACGACGCCGACGAGTGGCGCCGGGCCGTCCGCCCGAACACGAAGCTCTTCTTCGCCGAGACGATCGGCAACCCGAAGATCAACATCCTCGACATCGAGCTCGTCGCCGAGGTGGCCCACGCCGAGGGCGTGCCGCTGATCGTCGACAACACGATCGCCACCCCCTACCTGATCCGCCCCTTCGAGCACGGCGCCGACGTCGTCGTGCACTCGGCCACGAAGTTCCTCGGCGGGCACGGCACCGTCATCGGCGGCTTCATCGTCGACGGCGGCACCTTCCGCTGGAGCGAGCACGCCGAGCGCTTCCCCGGCCTCACCGAGCCCGACCCCTCGTACCACGGCGCCGTCTACACGCAGGCGGTGGGCGACGAGCTGGCCTACGTGGTGAAGGCGCGCGTGCAGCTGCTCCGCGACCTCGGGTCGTCGAACGCCGCCGACAGCGCCTTCGCCCTCATCCAGGGCATCGAGACGCTCAGCCTCCGCATCGAGCGCCACGTGCAGAACGCCCAGGAGATCGCCGAGTGGCTCGACTCCCGCGACGACGTCGCGGCCGTCTGGTACGCGGGCCTGCCGACGAGCCCCTGGTACGCGGCGGCGAACAAGTACGCGCCCCGGGGCGTCGGCGCCGTCCTCTCCTTCGAGCTCAAGGGCGGGGTCGACGCGGGCCGTGCGCTGGTCGACTCTCTGCAGCTGTTCAGCCACCTCGCCAACATCGGCGACGTGCGGAGCCTCGTCATCCACCCGGCGTCGACCACGCACTCGCAGCTGACCCCCGAGCAGCAGCTGACCACCGGCGTCACGCCGGGCCTCGTCCGGCTCTCCGTCGGCATCGAGTCCGTCGACGACCTCAAGGCCGACCTCGAGGCCGGCTTCGCGGCCGCGCGGCGGACGACGCAGGAGGCCCTGCGGTCGTCCTGACCCGCTGAGCCCCGCAGGGAGGCGCGGTGCCCGAGCCAGGGCACCGCGCCTCCCGCGCGTCCCCGCACCGCAGCCCCTCCCGGGCCCCCGACGTCACGAACGGGCGGCGCCCGCCGACCACCCCCATGATGGAGACGACATGGACTGGCAGAGCACATCAGAGGACACCGTCCCGTCGAGCATCGTCTCCGAGCGTCACCGCCTGGCGATGCTCGGCAAGCCGCCGGCCACCGGCGCGTGGCGCGACGGCGACGACCCCGGGCACCGCTCCTTCGTCACGCTCGGCGACCTCCCGCTCGAGAGCGGGGGCTCGCTCGCCCGGACGCGCATCGCGTACGAGACCTGGGGCGAGCTCGACGCCGACCGCGGCAACGCCGTGCTGCTGCTGCACGCGCTCACCGGCGACAGCCACGTGGTCGGGCCGGCCTCGACCGGCCACCCGACGGCCGGGTGGTGGAACGGCGTCGTGGGCCCCGGCCTCGCGATCGACACCGACCGCTGGTTCGTCGTCGCCCCGAACATGCTCGGCGGCTGCCAGGGCAGCACGGGCCCGTCGTCGTTCGCGCCCGACGCCGTCGAGTGGGGGTCGCGGTTCCCCCACCTGACGATCCGCGACCAGGTGGAGGCGCAGGTCGCGTTCTCCGACGCGCTGGGCGTCGAGCAGTGGGCCGCGGTCGTCGGCGGCTCGATGGGCGGCATGCACGCCCTGGAGTGGGGCGTCGGCCACCCCGACCGCCTCGAGCGCCTCGCCGTGCTCGCGGCGCCGCCGCTCGCCAGCGCCGACCAGATCGCTCTCAACACGGTGCAGGGCGAGGCCGTCAGGATGGACCCGGGCTGGCGCGACGGCGACTACCACGACGCCCCCGACGGCGAGGGCCCGTACCGCGGCCTCGCGCTCGCGCGGCGCATGGCCCTGCTCAACTACCGTTCGCCCGACGAGCTCAACGCCCGCTTCGGCCGTGCCTGGCAGAGCGAGGTGAGCCCGCTCGGCGGGCCGGGCCGGTTCCAGGTCGAGAGCTACCTCGACTTCCACGGCAACAAGTTCACGCGGCGCTTCGACGCCGGCAGCTACGTGACGCTGCTGGGCGCGATGAACTCGCACGACGTGGGCCGGGGGCGGGGCGGCGTCGAGGCGGCCCTGGCCCGGGTCTCGGCGCGGGCGCTCGTGCTCGGGATCGACAGCGACCGCCTCTTCCCGGTGGCGGACCAGCGGACCATCGCGCGCCTCCTGCCCCACGGCCTCGACGGCGGCGACGCGGCCGTGATCTCGAGCGAGTTCGGCCACGACGGCTTCCTCATCGAGAACGCGGCGGTCGGGGGGCACCTGCGGCGCCTGCTCGAGACCTGAATCGGGCTCGTCCCTCGGCGCGTCGCGCGCGCTACCACCCCCACGGGTGGTCCGGGTGTGAAAACATGGTGAGGTCGCTGTCACCCGGCAGGCCTCCACGACACCAGCAGTCCGACTCGGGATCAACATGGACATCTTCGCCCAGGAGCGCGACCGGCTGCTGAGCAGCACGGCGCGCACCCTCGGCATCGCCTGCGCGGCCGTCAGCCTCCTCGCGCTCGCGTACCCCGGGGTGGCCGAGCCCCTGCACCTCGCGGCGGTCGTGCCCCTCGTGCTCGTGCTCATCGTGGCCCTCGCGATCGTCGGTCGCTCGGGCGGCCACGCGCGGGCGTGGGTCGTGGTGGGGCTCGCCGCGGGCATCGCGGCGACCGTCGTCGCCCTCCTCCCCGCCACCGGCGAGCCGAGCCCGGGCATCGCCACCGCCGTCGTGCCGCTCGCGGGGGGCGCGACCGCCTCGTTCACGATCGTGCTGTCGTCGAGCCGGCTGCGGGTCGTCACGGCGTCGGTCGCGTTCGTCGTCGCCGTCACCCTCGTCGCGCTGGCCACGGGCTCGCTCTTCACCTTCCCCGTCGCGGCCGTCGTGCTCGGCTGGGCGCTGGTCTTCGTCGCCGGCATCTGGCTCGGGCGCAGCGTGCCCCTCGCCGCGCGGCGCATCTACAGCATCGGCAACGCCCACCGGGCGGAGCGTCAGGCGAGCGAGACGGAGGCCCAGCGCCGGCAGGGCGCGCGCCTCCTGCACGACACCGTGCTCGCCACCCTGACGCTCCTGGCGCACTCGGGCGTCGGGGTCACGGCCCAGGCCCTCCAGGCGCAGGCCGCGGAGGACGCTCGGCTGCTCCGCCACCTCCGGCTCGGCGGCACGCCCCAGCCGCAGGCCTCCGGCGAGTACTCGCTCGAGACCGTCGAGGAGGCGCCCCTCGGCCAGACCCTCGAGTCGGTGAAGCAGCGCTTCGGCCGCATGGGCCTCGAGGTCAGCTGGCACGGCACCGGCCAGGTGCTGCTGCCGACCCACGTGCTCGACGCCTTCCTTCTCGCCCTCGCCGAGTGCCTGGAGAACGTCCGACGGCACGCGGGCGTCACCGAGGCGCACGTCACGATCATCCACGACGACGACATGGTGCGGGCCATGGTCACCGACGCCGGCGTCGGCTTCGACCTGGAGGGCATCTCGGAGGAGCGGCTCGGCTTCAAGGAGTCGGTGGTCGGCCGCCTGCACGAGGTCGGCGGCAGCGCCCGGCTCTTCTCCTCGCCCGGCTCGGGCACCACCGTCGTCCTGGAGGCACCGCGATGAGCATCGACGAGAACACCCTCGGCGTCGTGCGGGGCCGTCGTGCGGCGCGCGGCCTGCCGATCAGCTCGACCGGCGCGCGTTCCCTCCGTCAGGCGCGCGCGGCAGGGGCCACGCTCGGCACGGGCTACCTCGGCCTCGGCGCCGCGGTCATCGCGGGCCTCCAGGCCGTCTACGGCCTGGTCTTCTTCCTCAGCCACCTCGCCGACTACCCCTCCGTGGCCCCGGCCCTCGTGGCGTGGCTCCTCTACATCGCGACGTTCGTCGGCACGGCGGCCCTGGTCACGATCCGGGGCGAGCGCCTGACGGGCTCCGTCTTCGCCGTCATCGGCGGCGTGCTCGTCGTCGTCGTGGCGCTCGACTTCATCGCCATCGCCCCACTCCACGACGTCGGCGCGTTCGCCACCGCCTCCGTGGCCGTCGGGTTCGGGCTGCTGCCGATCGTGACGCTCCGGCCGGCCCGCGAGATCGTCGTCGCCAGCGGCGTCCTGCTCGTGGCCTTCGTCGTCATGGTGCTGGTGACCACGCCGCTGACGTCCGACACCGTGCCCCAGCAGCTCTCCGTGATCGCCCTGGCCGTCCTGCCCTCGGCCGTGGCGACCTCGATCGTGCAGCGGTTCCGGCGGATGGTGCAGGTCGAGCTCGACCGCGTGCTCGTGCAGAGCAACGTCACGCAGCCCCGCTTCGCCGTCGGCATGCTGGCGAGCGACGAGCTCGCGCGGCTCGACCTCGCCGCCGAGAAGCTGCTCGACGGGGTCGCCGGCGGCGACGTGCCCCTCCCCCTCGCGCCGAAGGTCGCGTCGCAGGCCGCCTCGCTCGCGACCGAGCTCCGCCTGCACCTCATCGAGGGGCGGCGCGAGACCTGGCTCCACCACGCGGTCACCGAGTCCGAGTACCTGGGCCGGTCCGTCACGCTCGTCGACCCGTCGTCGCTCGCGGGCCTGCTCGCTCCCCCGCAGCGCGACGGCCTCCTCCAGGCGGTCTGGCTCCTGCTCGGCGACTCGAAGAGCCGCACCCCCGGCACGACCATCACCCTGACCCTCGGCCCGGTCACGGCGTCGACCAAGTCCATCGCGTCGCTCGCCGGGCGCAGCGTCGACGTGCCGGTCGTGCTGACGACGACCGGCATCCGGCGCAACCGCGTGACCCCCGCGACCTGGAACGCCCTCGAGCGGGTCGGCGAGTACACCGCCTCGACCCACGAGCAGAGCGTCATGATCAAGCTGCACTGCATCGTCGACAACCCCGCCGAGTCGTGACAGCCCGTTCCGTCCCTCCGTCTAGTCTGAACACCACGTCCTGAGAAAGAAGGCACCCGTGACGAACCCCGACGACCGCATCCGTCTGGCCCTGGTCGACGACCACAAGATGCTGCTCGGAGCCCTGAGCGAGTGGATCCGAGGTGCCGCCAGCGACATCTCGATGGTGGCGGCCGTGGCCTCCTGGCCCGAGCTCCTGACGCACCCCGAGTTCCCCGTCGACGTCGTGCTCCTCGACCTCGACCTGAAGGACAACATCCCGATCTCGCTGAAGATCAACACGCTCAAGACCACGGGCGTCAAGACCGTGCTGATGAGCACGTACTCCGAGCCCAACGTCGTGCGCGAGGCCCTCGCGGCCGGCGCGCTCGGCTACCTCGTCAAGAGCGAGGACGCCGACATGATCGTCGAGGCCATCCGCGCCGCGGCGAAGGGCGAGTCGTACATCTCGGCCGAGCTCGACCTCGCCCTCAACGCGGCCGAGATCGGCGGCGTGCCCAAGCTCAGCGCCCAGGAGCGCCGCGTGATGGCGCTCTACGGCGGCGGCGAGCCCGTCAAGGCCGTCGCGTACCAGCTCGGCATCAGCGAAGAGACGGCGAAGAGCTACCTCAAGCGCATCCGTGAGAAGTACCGCGTCGCGGGCTACGACGTCGGCACGAAGGTCGCGCTGAGGAAGCGCGCCCTCCAGGACGGCATCCTCATCGACACCCCGGCGCAGACGAGCTTCTAGCCCTCAGCACCGCGAACGGCCCGGCTCCCCTCGAGGGGCGCCGGGCCGTTCGACGTCGTGAGGGCCCGCGCCGCTAGCGCTGCCCGATGAACACGGAGCCCGTGTCGGTGTCCTCCTTGTGGTCCGCCTCACGGGCGGCGGCGCAGAGCGCCGCCTGGCGCGCGTCGCCCGTCTTCTGGAGGCGGAAGCTGACGACCGTCAGGACGACCCCGGCCAGGGCCAGCGCGACTCCCACCCAGCCCGGCGCGGCGAACCCGAACCCGGCCGCGATGACGGCCCCGCCGAGGTAGGCCCCGGCGCTGTTGCCGAGGTTCATCGACGAGTGGTTCAGGGCGGCGCCGATCACCTGGCTCTCGCCGGCGACCTCCATCAGGCGCGACTGCACCGACGGGCCGATCATCGAGCTGACAAGGCCGAGCAGGAAGGTCGTGGCGAAGATGCCGACGAGGCTGTCGACGAGCAGCGCGTAGGCGACGAGCGCGGCGATGAGGCCCACGAAGCCGACGGTGAGGGCCGCCTTGAGGTTCTTGTCGGCGGCCCAGCCGCCGATCACGTTGCCGATCGTCATGCCGACGCCGACGCCGACGAGCACCCACGGCACGACGCCCTCGTCGACCCCGACCCCCTCGGTGACCGCGTTGGCGATGTAGCTGTAGACGGCGAAGAAGCCGCCGAAGCCGATCGCGCCCACGCCCATCACGAGCCAGACCTGCGGCTTGCGGAACGCGCTGAGCTCACGGCGCATCGACGCGGACGAGTCGCCCTCCATGCGCGGCACGGCGAAGGCCACCGCGACGAAGGTCAGCGCGAAGATCGCGGCGACGGCGAGGTAGGCCGTGCGCCAGCCCTGCGCCTGGCCGAGGGCCGTGATCGTCGGCACGCCCACGACGTTGGCGATCGTCAGGCCGCTGAGCACGAGGGCCACGCCCTTGCCCCGGTTGCCCGGCCCCATGATCGTGGCGGCCACGATGGAGGCGATGCCGAAGTAGGCGCCGTGGGGCAGCCCGGCGAAGAAGCGCGCGGCGAGCACCCAGCCGAACGACGGCAGCACGGCCGACAGCACGGTGCCGACGACGAACAGCGCGAGCAGCCCCATCAAGAGCTTCTTCTTGGGCAGGTGCGACGACATCGCGGCGATGGTCGGGGCACCGACGACGACGCCGAGGGCGTAGGCGCTGACGAGCCAGCCGGCGCGGGCGATGCCCGCGTCGGACGACTGCGCGTACAGGTCGGGCAGGAGGTCCTGCGCGATGTTCGGCAGCAGGCCCATGGCGACGAACTCGGTCGAGCCGATCCCGAAGCCGCCGAGCGCGAGGGCGATCAAGGCGAACGTCTTGCGACGGGTGGAGAGGGTGGTCACGGGCGGCTGCCTTCGCTGGGTCGGAGGTGTCGGGCTGAGGGGGCCCAGGGCTCTCCGTCGAGCGAACTGGGGGCGTCGGCGCGGGGCGACGTCGCGCCTCCGGCCTGACCGTGTCGGTTCGAATCGATTCGACCTGACCCTCGATGGTACGCCCTGGGGAGGCGCGGGCGCAGCCCCCGGGGCGGCCCGATCAGCGGCCGCCGGTGCCCCGGCCGGGGCCCGTGTCGGACTTCGCCGCGCGGTACCAGGCGGGCAGGAGGACGGCGGGCAGCCAGAAGGCGGCCACGATCCCGACGACGCAGATGCACAGGCCCACCTGCTGGAGGACGTCGGCGACGGGCTCCGCGCGCGCCCAGAGGAGGCTGCCGGCGCCCACCATCGCCACGCCCGTGCCGGCCCACGCGACGCCGAACGGCCAGTGCAGCACCGTGGAGTCCGACCAGCGGCGCCAGGCGCCCGTGTAGGCGAGCAGCCCCGGGACGACCAGGAACGCCCCGACGACGACCAGGGTCAGGGCTCAGCCCTGCTCGCCGAGGGCGGCCTCGAGGCGCTCGACCTTGCCGGTCAGCTCGCCGGTGCGGCCGGGGCGGATGTCGGCCTTGAGCACGAGCGAGACGCGGGTGCCGAAGCGGCCCACCGCCTCCGTGGCGTCCTTGACGACGGCCATGACCTCGTCCCACTCGCCCTCGATCTCGGTGAACATCGAGGAGGTGCGGTTCGGCAGGCCCGACGCCCGGACGACCGCCACGGCCGCGGCGACGGCGTCGTGGACGGAGTCGCCGTGCGCCTCCGGGTCGAGGTGGCCGGCGGGGGCACCGCCGCTGGGCGAGACGGAGAAGGCGACGATCATGCGCCCATCCTGCCCCGCCCTGCCGTCGCCGTCCTGCCGAGTCGCCACAGCTGGGCCGCGGCGAGCGCGAGCAGCCCCACCTCGGCGACCCCGCGCAGGGTCGCCACGAGCACGATCCAGGGCTCGGCGGCGAGGAGGGAGTCGTAGCACCACGGGTAGATCACCTGGGTCAGGCCCGCGACGACGAGGCTGAGCGCTGCCGGCACGACGAACGAGGGCCCGCCCCGGCGCTGCAGCACGAGCCCGACCACGACGGGCACGGCCAGCCACGAGACGAACTGCGGCGAGCCCACCTTGTTGGTGACGATCAGGGCCGTGACCAGCCCGAGCGAGAGGGGCGCGAGGAGGCGCTCGGCCGACGCCCCGGAGCGCACGGCCCGCAGCCCCAGCAGCACCACGGCGAGCACGACCAGCGCCATGACGACGGTCGTCGCCTGGGCGGCGAGCGCGACGCCCGGCCCGGAGACCTGGAAGGTCAGGATGTCGCGGTCGTAGTAGACGGTCGTGTCGGCGGCCCCGGAGGCCGCCCGCCACAGCCACGGCACCGCGGTGAGCGACTCGACCTGGAGGCCCCTGCCCGCCTGCTGCCCGACGAAGCCGAGCACGGTCGCGCCGCTGCCGAGCACGAGCGAGATCGCGACGACGACGACGCTCGTCGTCACCGCCGCGGTGAGCACGTCACGGCGGCGGCGCACGGCGATCAGCGCGGCGACGACGAGGGCCGCCGGCCAGACCTTGACCCAGGCGGCGACGGTGAGCAGGGCGGCGGCCAGCGTGGGGCGCGCGGTGAGCAGGAGCAGGCCGACCAGGGCGAGGGCGACCGTGACGGCGTCGATGCGCCCCACGGCGATGGGTCCCAGCACGACGAGGAACGCCAGCCACCACCACGCGGCGGCGAGCTCGCGGCGGCCGCCGCGGGTCAGGACGGCGAGCGCGGCGGCGTCGAGCAGCAGGACGATCGTGAGCCACGCCGTGCCGTAGTGCTCGGGGCCGCCCACGCGGGCCAGCAGCATGGGCACGGCCGCCAGGATCGGGTACACCCACGGCCGGTCGATGCCGACCCAGTCCCCCGCGCCGACGCCGCGCTGCATCCAGGTCGAGTAGACGCTGAGCACGTCGCCCATCGGCTGGTTCGGTCCGGTCAGCGCCGCGTGCCCGAGCCAGAGGTGCACGAGCACGACGGCGACGCCGAGCAGCACGGGCGAGGCGGCGACCCGGCGCGCGGCCCCCGCGGCGCCCCGGCCCGAGGCCACGGGGGCAGCGGACGCCGTCGACCCGGTCGGGAGGGGCACGCTCCCCGTGTCGGCGCGTCCGGACGAGGGAGGCGCGGCGCGGGTCATGCGCACAGGCTAGCCGCCCGTCACGGGGCGTCTCCGAGGCGTCGTCCGTCGGTCGCCGCCGGTACTCTCGTCCCATGCGCCTCACCCGACTCCGTCGAGCCTCCGCCGTCGCGACCGCCCTCGTGGCCGTCGGCCTCCTCACCGCCTGCTCGGGCGCCTCCGGCGGGTCGGGCGACGCCTCCGGCGGGGGCGTCGGCCTCGTGACGGAGGGCAAGCTCACGGTCGCCACCGGCGAGCCCGCGTACAGCCCCTGGGTCGAGGGCGACGACCCGACGACGGGCGAGGGCTACGAGTCGGCTGTGGCCTACGCCGTCGCCGAGCAGCTCGGCTACGACGACTCCGACGTGGTCTGGGTGCGCACCACCTTCGACGAGGCCATCGCGCCCGGCCCGAAGACGTACGACCTGAACCTGCAGCAGTTCTCGATCACCGACCAGCGGAAGAAGGCCGTCGACTTCTCGTCGCCGTACTACGAGACCCGCCAGGCCGTCGTCACGCTGCCCGGCACGGCCGCCGCCGACGCGACGAGCGTCGCCGACCTGAAGGGCCTCGCGATCGGCGCCCAGAGCGCGACCACGAGCTTCACGGCCGCCGAGACCGCCATCGACCCCGACGGCGGCGTGCAGGCCTACAACTCCAACGACGACGCCAAGGCGGCGCTCGAGTCGGGCCAGGTCGACGCCATCGTGCTCGACGTGCCCACCGCCACGTACTTCGTCGAGGGCGGCGTCGTCCTCGGCCAGCTGCCCGCCGCCGAGGGCGCGAGCGACGAGCTGGGCATCGTCCTGCCGCTCGGCAGCGACCTGACCTCCGACGTCACCGCCGCCGTCGACGCGCTGCGGGCCGACGGCACCCTCGACGAGCTGCAGCAGCAGTGGCTCGCCGACTACGACGTGCCGGAGCTCTCGTAGCGCCGGCACCGGTCGCCGCCGGCACGGGCCCCGCGGCCGGCGGCCCGGCCCCCGCCCCGGTCAGCGACCTCGAGCTCGGGCGGCGCGCGTACCGCCGCCGGCAGTCGACGCGCTCGGTCGTGGTCGCCGCGATCAGCACCGTGGTCTTCGCGGCCCTCGCCTGGTGGGCGGTGACGAGCACGCCCGGCTGGGAGCGCGTGCGCTTCAGCTTCTTCGACGGCGAGTCGCTCGTCGCCGCCTGGCCCCGGGTGCTCGAGGGCCTCTGGCTCAACGTCCGCGTGCTCGTCGTGGCCGCCCTCGGCGTCGCGGTGCTGAGCACCGTGCTGTCGGCCCTCCGCACCCTGCGCGGCCCGGTCTTCTTCCCCGTCCGGGCGCTCGTGCGCGGCTACACCGACCTGTTCCGCGGGCTGCCGCTCATCATCGTGCTCTACCTGGTCGGCTTCGGCGTGCCCGGCCTCGGTCTCGGCATCCCCCGCCTCCCCGCCGAGTTCTGGGGCACCATCGCGTTGGTCCTCACCTACTCGGCCTACGTCTCCGAGGTCGTGCGGGCCGGCATCGACGCCGTCCACCCGTCGCAGCGGCTCGCCGCCCGGTCGCTCGGCCTCAGCCACGCGAAGACCCTGCGCCTCGTCGTCTTCCCCCAGGCGCTCCGCAAGGTCACCCCGGCCCTGATGAACGACCTCGTCTCGATGCAGAAAGACGTCGGGCTCATCTCCGTGCTCGGCGCCGTCGACGCCGTCCGCGCCGCGCAGATCGAGACGGCGACCGCCGCCAACTTCACGCCCTACGTCCTGGCCGGCCTGCTGTTCGTCGCGCTGGCGCTGCCGACCCTCTGGCTCACCGACTGGCTGTCGGCGCGCCTCCGCCGCCGCGAGCAGGCCGGGAGCGTCGTGTGAGCGCCCCCGTCACGCCCGCCGGAGGCGCGGTGCCGGCCGCCGGGGCCGCCCCCGTCCTGCGCCTCGAGGGGGTCCGCAAGGCGTTCGGCGACACGACCGTGCTCGACGGCATCGACCTCGACGTGGCCCGCGACGAGGTCGTGGCCCTGATCGGCGCCAGCGGCTCGGGCAAGTCGACGCTGCTGCGCACGGTCAACCTGCTCGAGACGATCGACGACGGCCGCATCACCCTCGACGGCACCGACATCAGCGACCCGCGCGTGCGCGTCGACGCCGTCCGGGCCCGCATCGGCGTCGTGTTCCAGCACTTCAACCTCTTCCCCCACATGACCGTGCTCGAGAACGTCTCGCTCGCGAGCCGGCACGTGCTGCGCCAGCCCCGCCGCGAGGCGGAGCAGCGCGCCCTCGAGCTGCTCGAGCGCGTCGGCCTCGGCGACAAGGCGCGCTCGTACCCCGACCGGCTCTCCGGCGGGCAGCAGCAGCGCGTCGCGATCGCGCGGGCCCTCGCCCCGAGACCCGCCATGCTGCTGCTCGACGAGATCACGAGCGCCCTCGACCCCGAGCTGGTGGGCGAGGTGCTCGACCTCGTCCGCACGCTCAAGGAGGTCGGCACGACCATCCTCATGGCGACGCACGAGATGGCGTTCGCGCGCGACGTCGCCGACCGCGTCGTCTTCCTCGACGCGGGCCGCATCGCCGAGCAGGGGCCGCCTGCCCAGCTCTTCACGGCGCCGCGCACCGAGCGCGCCCGCGACTTCCTCGCCCGCTTCACGGCCTGACCTCCCAGGTGCCGCCGAGGGCGGCCCGACATCATCGTCGGAGCCCCCGTGAGCCGACCCGTGCCGAGCCGACCCCAGGAAACACCATGAAGAAGTCCACGAAGACCGCCCTCGCCGTCACCGCCGTCGTCGTGGTGGGCCTCGGCGTCACCGCGGCCGTGGCCGGCCCCGCGTTCTACCGCGACGTGATCGTCGGCGAGCCGGACGCCGCGCCCACCGTCAGCGTGACCCCCGGCGCCACGACCGTCGACGTGAGCCAGGCCTCCGGCGACTGGTCGATCGGCGACGGCAGCAGCGCGGGCTACCGCGTCGACGAGGTGCTGAACGGCACCGACGTCACCGTGGTCGGCTCGACCGACGAGGTCACGGGCACCGTGACGGTCGACGGCACGACGATCACGGCGGCGACCGTCACGGTCGACGTCGCGAGCATCGCCACCGACAGCGCTAACCGCGACGGGTACTTCCGCGACGACGCGATGGAGGCCGGCACCTACCCGACGGCCACCTTCACCCTCACGCAGCCGATCGACGCCGCCGTGCCCGCCGACGGCGAGGTCGCCAGCGTCGAGGCCACCGGCGACCTCACCATGCACGGCGTGACGCAGAGCGTCACCGTCGACCTCCAGGCGGCCCTCTCGGGCGACGGGGTCCAGGTGAGCGGGTCGATCCCGGTGACCTTCTCCGACTACGGCGTCGACGCCCCGAACTTCGGCTTCGTCCAGGTGGAGGACGCCGGCTCGGTGGAGTTCCTGGTCGCGGCCACCCCCGCCGGCTAGCGCCCCCGCCGACGCGGGCGCGGCCGCCAGCTAGCGCCCCGCGACCAGCTCGGCGATGGTCGCCGGCAAGGCGTGCACCAGCCCCAGCACGGTGAGCGGCCCGCCCGCGCTCGCCCGCGACGCCGCGAGGCCGTGCACGACCGCCGCCGTCGCCGCCAGCCGGGCCAGCGCCTCCGCGTCGTCGGCGACCTCGTCGGCGTGGGTGGCGACGAGGGCCCCCAGCACGCCGCCGAGCGCGTCACCGGCCCCCGCCGTCGCGAGCCACGACGGAGCACTGGCGGCGACCAGGCGCGTGCCGCCGGGCGAGGCGACGTAGGTGCGGTGCCCCTTGACGAGCACCGTGCAGCCCCAGGTCTCCGCCGCCCGCGCGGCGGCTCCGGCGGGGTCGGCCGCGACCTCGTCGACCTCCTGCCCCGACGCCGTCGCCAGCTCGCGGAAGTGCGGGGTGAGGACGACGGGCCCCGTGGCCCGCTCCCGCAGCGACAGCGCGCCCGCGTCGAGCACGAGCGGCAGCCCCGAGGAGGCGGCAGTGCGGAAGCCCTCCTCCGTCTCGTCGTCGAGGTGGTCGCCGTCCACCCCCGACCCGAGCAGCCACGCCTGCACGCGGCCGATGCCCGTCACGGCCTCGGGCCGCCGGTGCAGCACGAAGTCGGCGGCGCGGCGGGGCCCGACGTAGCGGAGCATCCCCACCCCGGTGTGCAGGGCGGCCTCGACGCCGAGCACGGCGGCCCCCGGGTACGACGACGACCCGGTCACGACGCCGAGCACGCCGCGGCTGTACTTGTCGTCGCCGGGGCGGGGCACCGCGATCTCGCCCGCGGCGTCGGAGGGGGTCCAGTCGGTGAAGTCGGTGGAGTCGGTGGAGTCGGTCACCCCTCGACGCTAGACCGGGTCTCCCCCGCCACGCCCGGGCGGGCGGCCCGGGGAACACGGCGGGCGGGCGCCGCGTTGGCGACCGCGGGACGATCGAGGTCGTCCCCCTCCGACCTGAAAGGCGATGACATCCCCGTGACGTCCGACACCAGCGTGACCACCGACTCCCCCCGCACGGCCCCGGCCGACGGCGCCCCCGGCCTGTTCGACCCCATCACCCTGCGCGGCACGACCTTCCGCAACCGGCTCTGGGTGGCGCCGATGTGCCAGTACAGCGTCGACCGTGAGGACGGCGTGCCCACCGACTGGCACCTCGTGCACCTCGGCGCGCTCGCCCGGGGAGGCGCGGGTGCCGTCATCAGCGAGGCCACCGCGGTCGTGCCCGAGGGCCGCATCTCGCCCCAGGACACCGGCCTCTGGAACGACGAGCAGGTCGAGGCCTGGAAGCCCGTGACGGCGTTCGTCAAGGGCCAGGGCTCGGTGCCCGGCGTCCAGCTCGCGCACGCGGGCCGCAAGGCGTCGACCTTCCGCCCCTGGAGCGACGTGCAGGGCACCGTGCCCGCGAGCGAGGGCGGCTGGCCGACGGTCGCGCCCTCGGCCGTCGCCTTCGAGGGCTACGACGAGCCGCGCGAGCTGACGCACGACGAGGTCGTCGGCCTCGTCGAGGCGTTCCGCACCGCCGCCCGCCGCTCGGTCGAGGCCGGCTTCGAGCTGATCGAGCTGCACGCGGCGCACGGCTACCTGCTGCACCAGTTCCTCTCGCCGCTGAGCAACCAGCGCACCGACGAGTTCGGCGGCTCGCTCGAGAACCGCGCGCGCCTCCTGCTCGACGTGGTCCGCGCCGTGCGGGCCGAGGTCGGCGACGGCTACCCGCTGCTCGTGCGCTTCAGCGCCACCGACTGGGCCGAGGGCGGCTGGGACGAGGACGACACCGCGACCGTCGCCGCGTGGTCGCGCGAGGCCGGCGCCGACTTCTTCGACATCTCGACCGGCGGCCTCGTCGCCGGCGTGAGCATCCCCGTGGGCCTCGGCTACCAGGTGCGGTTCGCCGAGCACGTCCGTCGGCAGGCCGACGTCGAGACCGGCGCGGTGGGCCTCATCGTCTCCGCCCGCCAGGCCGACGAGGTCATCTCCTCGGGCCAGGCCGACGTCGTGCTGATGGCCCGCGAGTTCCTCCGCGACCCGCACTTCCCCCTCCGGGCCGCCGCCGAGCTGGGCGTCGAGCTCGACTACGTGCCGGCGCAGTACCAGCGCGCGCCGTTCCGGGTGAGCTGACCCCGGCAGCCGCTCCGCGCCTCCGGCACCGGACGACGACGGCCGCCTCGATCTCGCGATCGGGGCGGCCGTCGTCGTGCACCGTGCGGGAGGCGGCGAGCACGACCGCCGGAGCGCCCGCTACGAGCGCCGGGTCGCGTCCTGGACCTCGCCGATGAGCTCCTCGAGGATGTCCTCGAGGAACAGCACGCCCTGCGTCGCCCCGTGCTCGTCGAACGAGCGGGCGACGTGCACGCCGCTGCGGCGCATTGTCGCGAGGGCGTCCTCCAGCTCGGTGCCGCGGTAGATCGAGATCAGCTGGCGGATCCGCTTCGGCGGCACCGGGTCGTGGAACTCGTCGACGTCGAGGTCGATGACGTCCTTGAGGTGCAGGTAGCCCGTCGGGTCGCCGCCGTCGTCGACGAGCACGTAGCGCGAGAAGCCGTTCTGGGCGACGGCGCGCTCGACGTCGGACGGCGTCGCGTCCTCCGGCAGCGTGACGAGGCCCGACATCCGCACCGCGACGTCGTCGACGGTCTTCTCGGTGAACTCGAACGCGGCCTGCACGGTGCCGCTCGCGTCGGTGAGCGTGCCCTCGCGCTGCGACTGCGCGACGATCGTCGCGACCTCGTCGACCGTGAACGCGCTGGCCGCCTCGTCCTTCGGCTCGACCCGGAAGGCCCGCAGCACGGCGTTCGCCGACCAGTTGAGGGCGACGACCACGACGTGGAAGACACGGGCGATCGCGACGAGCGGCGGGGCCAGCAGCAGCGCGGCCCGGTCGGGCAGCGAGAACGAGATGTTCTTCGGCACCATCTCGCCGAGCACCACGTGCAGGAACGACACGAGCACCAGCGTGATGACGAAGCCGACCACGCTCACGAGCTCCTCGCTGAGGCCGGTGAGGCCGAGCGGGCCCTCGAGCAGGTGGTGGATCGAGGGCTCCGACACGTTGAGGATGAGCAGCGAGCAGATCGTGATGCCGAGCTGCGTCGTCGCGAGCATCATCGTCGCGTGCTCCATCGCCCAGAGCGTCGTCTTGGCGGCGCGGCTGCCCGCCTCCGCCTTCGGCTCGATCTGGGAGCGACGGGCGCTGATGACGGCGAACTCCGCCGCCACGAAGAAGGCGTTGCCCATCAGCAGCAGCACGAGCCAGACGATGCCGAGCCAGTCGCTCATCGCGCGTCCTCCTTCGTCGTCGTCGTGGTCGTGCCGGCGCCGCGCCCCGCGGCCCGGGCGGCGGCCGCCGCCGTGGCGGCCCTGGTCGCCCGGTCGGTGCGGGTGGCGGGCCCGCCCGGCCCGCGGGCGTCGTCGTGCGCACCCTGACGCGCGTCGGCGATCTGCGACGAGCCGGCCCCGGTGCCGGAGGCGCGGTCAGCGTCACCGGCCTCGCTCGCCTCGTCGTCCGGGGTGGGGGTGAAGCGGATGCGGTCGATCCGGCGACCGTCGAGGCGCTCGACCCGGAACGTGCCCGAGTCGCTCTCCACGACGTCGCCGACGACGGGCAGGCGGCCCAGCTCGCTCATCAGCCAGCCGCCGACGGTCTCGTAGGGGCCCTCCTCCGGCACCTTGACCGACGCCCGCTCGAGCAGCTCGTCGGGGCGGAGCAGGCCCGGGAAGGTCAGCCAGTTGCGCGAGCGCACCACGTCGACGCGGCTGCGGTCGTGCTCGTCGGAGACCTCGCCGACGAGCTCCTCGATGAGGTCCTCGAGGGTGACGACCCCGGCGGTGCCGCCGTACTCGTCGACGACGACGGCCATCTGGTAGCCGCGGCCGCGCACCTCGGCGAGGAGGTTGTCGAGGGTCATCGTCTCCGGCACGCGGACGGCGTCGGTCTGCAGCGCCGACACGGGCACGTCGGCCCGCTTCTCGCGCGGCACGGAGACGGCCTGCTTGACGTGCACGAGGCCGACCACGTCGTCGATGCCGTCGTCGGTGACCGGGAAGCGCGACAGGCCCGTGCGGCGCGCGAGCTCGAGCACCGTCTCGGCGGAGTCCGTCCGCGTCACCGTCGACAGGCGGGGGCGGGGCGTCATCACGTCGGAGGCGGTGTGGTCGCTGAAGGCCAGGGTGCGCGCCAGCAGGGTCGCGGTGTCGGTGTCGAGGCTGCCCTCGAACGCCGAGCGGCGGACGAGCGACGAGAGCTCCTCGGCGGTGCGGGCGCCCGAGAGCTCCTCCTTCGGCTCGATGCCGATCGACCGGAGGATGGCGTTGGCCGTCTCGTTGAGCAGCCGCACCGCGGGCTTGAACACCGTGGTGAAGCCGACCTGGAAGGGGATGACCAGCTTCGCCGTGCGCAGCGGCAGGGCGAGGGCGAAGTTCTTGGGCACGAGCTCGCCGATGATCATCGACAGGAGGGTCGCGACGACGATCGAGACGATCGGCGCGCCGACGTCGACGACCGGCTCGGGCACGCCCACCGCGGTGAGCGGCGGCTCGAGCAGCCGCGAGATCGCGGGCTCCATCGTGTAGCCGGTCAGCAGCGTCGTCAGCGTGATGCCGAGCTGGGCGCTGGAGAGGTGGGTCGAGGTGATGCGGAGGGCGCCGATGGTCGGGCCCAGGCCCTTCTCGCCCTTCTGCTCACGGGCCTCGAGGTCGGACCGGTCGAGGTTGACGAGGCTGAACTCGCTGGCCACGAACAGGCCGGTGCCGACGGTGAGCAGCAGGCCGATGCCGAGGAGGATCCACTCGTTCACGAGGAGCGGTCACCCCGCTCGGCGGGGAGATGGTGGGAGGGTGCGGTCGTCTGGGACGGAGGGTCATCCATAGGCGTGCGATCCTACCGCGCGCGGGCGCTCGCGCCCCCACCTGTCGAGCGGACACGGGCCGCGTCCGCTACCAGCTGACCGGCAGCGCCTTGCCCTCCTCGTACCCCGCCGCAGACTGGACGCCGACGAGGGCCCGCTCGGCGAACTCGGGCAGGGTCGTCGCGCCGGCGTAGGTGAACGAGCTGCGGACGCCGGAGGTGATCATGTCGAGCAGGTCCTCGACGCTGGGGCGGAGCGGGTCGAGGTAGATGCGCGACGACGAGATGCCCTCGGCGAAGAGCGTCTTGCGGGCGAGCTCGTAGGGGTCGAGCCGCTCGAAGCGGCCCTGCACGGCCTTCGTCGAGGCCATGCCCCAGCTCTCCTTGTAGAGCCGGCCCTCCTCGTCGGCCGCCAGCTCGCCGGGGGCCTCGATCGTGCCCGCGAACCACGAGCCGATCATGACGGAGGCGGCGCCCGCGGCGAGCGCGAGGGCAACGTCGCGGGGGTACCGCACCCCGCCGTCGGCCCAGACGTGGGCGCCCAGCGCGCGGGCCGCCGCGGCCGTCTCGAGCACGGCCGAGAACTGGGGGCGGCCGACCGCGGTCATCATGCGGGTGGTGCACATCGCGCCCGGGCCGACGCCGACCTTCACGATGGAGGCCCCGGCGGCGACGAGGTGGCGCACCGCCTCCTCGGTGACGACGTTGCCGGCGGCGATCGGCAGGCCGAGCCCGAGGCCCGCGACCGCCTTGATGGCCCGGACCATGCCGTCCTGGTCGCCGTGCGCGGTGTCGATCACGAGCACGTCGACGCCGGCGGCGGCGAGCGCCCGCGCCTTCTCGGCGACGTCGCCGGTGATGCCGACGGCGGCGGCCACGCGGAGGCGCCCCCCGGCGTCGAGGGCCGGCCGGAACAGCGTGCTGCGGAGCGCGCTCTTGCGGCTGACCGTGCCGATGACACGGCCGTGGCGGAGCACCGGCGCGAAGTCGATCTCGGCCGCGACCATGCGGTCGAAGGCGGCGCGCGGGCCGTCGACGTCGTCGGCGTCGAGGGAGGTGAGGGCGCCGTGCAGCAGGTCGCCGAGCACGGCGTCGCGGGGCGCGGTGCCGAGGCGGGAGGCGGCGATGCAGCCGAGGTACGCGCCGGTGCCGTCGTGCAGCACGATGCCGTGGCCCTCGACGGCGGGGACGGTGCGGAGGGCCGTCTCGACGGTCTCGCCCGCGTCGAGCGAGTAGGGGGTGTCGTAGTCGACCGGCTGGGCCTTCACCCACCGGATGGCCGCGTCGAGCTGCTGCAGCGGCATGTCCTGCGGCAGGACGCCGAGGCCGCCGCGCCGGGCGAGGGTCGCCGCGAGTCGGGGCCCGGTCACCGAGTTCATGTTCGCCGAGACGATCGGCAGGGTGGCGCCGGTGCCGTCGCCCGGGGCGAGGCTCACGTCGAGGCGGCTCGTGACCGACGACCTGCTGGGCACGAGGAACACGTCGGAGTACGTCAGGTCGTGGGTCGGCGTCGTCTCGTAGAACCTCATGGCTCCACGGTAGCTCTCCTCGACCGCGCTGACTCCGTGGGATACGAGCCCGCCGGTGGGGCGCCTCCTGCGGGTCGCCCTGCCCGCGCTCGGTCGGATGCGCTTAAGCTGGGGCACCGTGGGCGGCGCTGCCCACGCACTGATCAACAATCAACGGAGAGTGGGCGATCGGCTGTGACGAGCCACGTGACGGGAACGACCGACGAGGGTGCCTTCGGCGCCAACGAGTGGTTGGTCGACGAGCTCTACGAGCAGTGGCTGGTCGACAAGAACGCGGTCGACGAGTCGTGGTGGCCCGTCCTCGAGGCGTACACCCCCGCCGACGGCGGAGGGTCCCCGGCCGGAGGCGCCGCCGACGCCGCCTCCGCCCCGCAGTCCGCCGGCGCGGCGACCAGCACGCCCGCCGCCCCGGAGCCCGCCTCGACCGAGGGCGGCCAGGCCCAGGTCCCCGACGAGGTCGCCGGCGCCCCCGGCCAGGACGAGCCCGCCGCCCCGGCCCCCGCCCCGGCAGCCCCCGCCGGCAAGAAGGCGGCGAAGACCACGTCGGTGGAGCCCTCCGCGAAGCCCATCCCCGCCGACTCGCCCGCGAAGGCGCCGGAGCCGAAGCGCCCGGCCGCCGAGCCCATGCCGGAGCCCGAGGCCGTGGTCACGCCGCTCCGCGGCATGGCGAAGTCGCTCGCGACCAACATGGACGCCAGCCTCACGGTGCCCACCGCGACCAGCGTCCGCACCGTCGCGGCCAAGCTGATGATCGACAACCGCATCGTCATCAACAACCACCTGAAGCGCGCCCGCGGCGGCAAGGTGTCGTTCACGCACCTCATCGGCTGGGCCCTGGTGCAGGCGCTCAAGGAGTTCCCGAGCCAGAACGTCTTCTACGACGAGGTCGACGGCAAGCCCTCGGTCGTCACTCCCCCGCACATCAACCTCGGCCTCGCGATCGACATCCCGAAGCCGGACGGCACCCGTGCCCTCCTGGTGCCCGGCATCAAGAAGGCCGACGAGATGACCTTCGCCGACTTCCTGTCGGCCTATGAAGACGTCGTCCGCCGGGCCCGTGACAACAAGCTCACGGCGGCGGACTTCCAGGGCAACACGATCTCGCTGACCAACCCGGGAGGCATCGGCACCGTCCACAGCGTCCCGCGCCTCATGAAGGGGGCCGGCTCGATCATCGGCGCCGGCGCTCTCGACTACCCGGCGGAGTTCCAGGGCACGTCGTCCAAGACCCTCGTCGAGCTCGGCATCGGCAAGACCGTGACGCTGACGAGCACCTACGACCACCGCGTCATCCAGGGCGCGGGCTCCGGCGAGTTCCTCAAGAAGGTCAACGAGCTGCTCATCGGGCAGCGCGGCTTCTACGAGGAGATCTTCGCGGCCCTCCGCATCCCCTACGAGCCCATCCACTGGAACGCCGACATCAACGTCAACCTCGCCGAGCGCGTGGGCAAGACGGCGCGCGTGCAGGAGCTCATCAACAGCTACCGCGTGCGCGGCCACCTGATGGCCGACATCGACCCGCTGGAGTACCGCCAGCGCACCCACCCCGACCTCGCCATCGAGAGCCACGGGCTGACCTTCTGGGACCTCGACCGCGAGTTCGTCACGGGGGGCCTCGGGGGCCGCACCTCCGCCCTGCTGCGCGACATCCTCGGCATCCTCCGCGACTCCTACTGCCGCACGATCGGCGTCGAGTACATGCACATCCAGGACCCTGCGCAGCGGGCCTGGGTGCAGCAGCACGTCGAGGTGCCCTACGTGAAGCCGTCGCACGACGAGCAGATGCGGATCCTCGCGAAGCTCAACGAGGCGGAGGCGTTCGAGACCTTCCTGCAGACGAAGTACGTCGGCCAGAAGCGCTTCAGCCTCGAGGGCGGCGAGTCGGCGATCGCGCTGCTCGACACCGTGATCCAGCAGGCCGCCCGGGAGGGCCTGGAGAAGGTCGCGATCGGCATGGCCCACCGTGGCCGCCTCAACGTGCTGACGAACATCGCCGGCAAGACGTACGGCCAGATCTTCCGTGAGTTCGAGGGCACGCAGGACCCGAAGACGGTGCAGGGCTCCGGCGACGTCAAGTACCACCTCGGCACCGAGGGCGAGTTCACGAGCGCGACCGGCGAGACCATCCCCGTCTACCTCGCGGCGAACCCCTCGCACCTCGAGGCCGGCGACGGCGTGCTCGAGGGCATCGTCCGCGCGAAGCAGGACAGGGGCCCGAAGGGCGTCTTCGCCACGCTGCCCGTGCTGGTGCACGGCGACGCGGCCATGGCCGGCCAGGGCGTCGTCGTCGAGACGCTGCAGATGTCGCAGCTGCGCGGCTACCGCGTGGGCGGCACCATCCACGTCGTGATCAACAACCAGGTCGGCTTCACCACCCCGCCGTCGGAGTCGCGCACCTCGGTCTACTCGACCGACGTCGCGAAGACGATCCAGGCGCCGGTCTTCCACGTCAACGGCGACGACCCCGAGGCCGTCGCGCGCGTCGCCGAGCTCGCGTTCTCGTACCGCCAGCAGTTCAAGCGCGACGTCGTCGTCGACCTGGTCTGCTACCGCCGCCGCGGCCACAACGAGGGCGACGACCCGTCGATGACGCAGCCGCTGATGTACAACCTCATCGAGGCCAAGCGCAGCGTCCGCACCCTGTACACCGAGGCGCTCGTCGGCCGCGGCGACATCACACAAGAGGAGTACGACGGCGCCCACCGCGACTTCCAGGACCGCCTCGAGCGGGCCTTCGCCGAGACGCACGCGGCCCAGACCGGGTCGATGCCGGTGGTCACCGACGACGCGGGCGACGTCGACGACCTCGAGCGACCGGTGTCGCAGCGCGACGACCGCACCGGCGAGCCCGAGACGACCGGGGTGTCGCTCGACCTGATCCACGCGATCGGCGACGCGCACGACAACCCGCCCGAGGGCTTCTCGGTGCACCCGAAGCTGTCGCAGCTGCTGCGCAAGCGCGTCGACATGAGCCGCGCCGGCGGCATCGACTGGGCCTTCGCCGAGCTGCTCGCGATGGGCTCGGTGCTCACCGAGGGCACGCCCGTCCGGCTCGCCGGCCAGGACAGCCGTCGCGGCACCTTCGTGCAGCGCCACTCCGTGCTGCACGACCGCGAGAACGGCCAGGAGTGGCTGCCGCTGCAGAACATCACCGACGACCAGGCGAACCTCTGGATCTACGACTCGCTGCTCAGCGAGTACGCGGCGATGGCCTTCGAGTACGGCTACTCGGTCGAGCGGGCCGACGCGCTGGTGATGTGGGAGGCGCAGTTCGGCGACTTCAGCAACGGCGCGCAGACCGTCATCGACGAGTTCATCTCGAGCGCCGAGCAGAAGTGGGGCCAGCGCTCCAGCGTCGTGCTGCTGCTGCCGCACGGCTACGAGGGCCAGGGCCCCGACCACTCGTCGGCGCGCATGGAGCGCTTCCTGCAGCTCTGCGCGGAGGACAACATGACCGTCGCGCGCCCCTCGACCCCCGCCTCCTACTTCCACCTGCTGCGTCGCCAGGCCTACGCCCGGCCGCGGCGCCCGCTCGTCGTCTTCACCCCGAAGGCCATGCTGCGGCTGCGCGGCGCGACGAGCGGCGTCGACGCGTTCACCTCGGGCCGTTTCGAGCCGGTGCTCGACTGCACCCGGGTCTCCGACCCGTCGGCGACGAAGCGCATCGTGCTGCACTCGGGCAAGATCCACTACGACCTGACGGCTGAGCTCGACAAGCGCGGCGTCGGCGACGACGTCGCCCTCGTGCGCCTCGAGCAGCTCTACCCGCTGCCGCTGGAGCGGATCCGCGAGGTGCTGTCGCGCTACCCGCAGGCCGAGCTGGTCTGGGCCCAGGAGGAGCCCGAGAACCAGGGTGCCTGGCCGTTCGTCGTGCTCGAGCTGCAGAAGCACCTCGACCGCCCGATCCGGGTCGCGTCGCGCCCCGCCTCGGCGTCGCCGGCGGCCGGCTCGACGAAGGCCAGCGCGGCGCAGCAGGCCGAGCTGATCGCGGCGGCGCTCACGCTGTAGCGCTGTCGGGGTGAAGCCCGCCGACCGCGGCGGACGAGACGGAGGGTGACGTCGGCCGAGCCGATGTCGCCCTCCGTCGTGCCGGGCTCCCGGAGCCGAGGAGGCGCGGGGCGACCCTGGTGCGCATGCCCGCTCCCGGAGACCCCGCCTCCCCCACCCGCCTCGCCCCGCTCGACGACGCACCTCCTGCCGCTCCCCGACCCTCGGTGCCGCGCTCCGGAGCCAGCCGGCCGCCCCGGCAGGTCGGCGTGGACGTCGCCCGGGGCCTCTGCGTGCTGCTCGTCGCGCTGCACCACGCGATCCTCTACCCGGCCGACGTGCCGGAGTGGCTGCGCGACGTGACGATCGCCCTGGCACCGTTCCGGATGCCGCTCCTGATGTTCCTCTCGGGGGCCCTGGTGCCCGCGACCGTCGGTCGTGGGGCCCGGTCGTTCCTGCTCGCGCGCGCCCGGAGCGTCCTGTGGCCCCTCGTCGTGTGGGGCGCGGTCATCGTCGCCGTCGACGTCGCCCGGGGCATCGCCCTGGGCCGGCTCGACGAGGCCGTCGCGGACACCACGTCGCACCTGCCGTGGGGCACCTGGTTCCTGGCCTACCTGCTCATCTTCGGGGTGGTGGCCCTCCTGGCCCGACGACTCCACCCCGGTCTCCTGGCCGCGGGCGCGGCGCTCGCGTCGCTGACCGTGCCCGAGCTCCCCGGCGACCTGCCGGGTCGGTTCTGGGCCATGGCCGTCTTCTTCTTCCTGGGCGTCTGGTCGGGCCGTCGACCCGAGGCCCTCCGTCGGGCCTGCGGATCACGGGGCGCCGTGCTGGTGAGCGCGGTCGTGGTCGCCGCGACGGCGGCCGTGGCGGTCGCGCTGGGGGGCGACTCCCCCGCCTTCCAGCCGTGGGCAGCGCTGCCGGTCGCCGGGTCGTTCGTCGCGCTCGTCGCGGGTGCGACCTGGCTCGGTCGTCGACGGGTCGGCCGCTTCCCCGCACTGGTGGGCGGACGGAGCATCACCTGGTACCTGCCGCACACCATCGGGGTCAAGGCGGGGCACGACCTCAGCGTGGCGCTCGGAGCGCCTCCGCTCGTGGAGGTCGCCCTCTGCCTGATCGGCGCCCTCTCGATCGGCGCCGGCCTCCACCTCGTGGTCACGCGCTGGCCGCGGGCGGACGTGCTCTTCCGGTGGCCACGCCGGACGGCTCCCGGGCGGTGATGCGCTGAGCGGTTGTCAGGATGTGGAATGTCACGTAACATCTCAGATGCGACATCCCCTCACCACGACCGGCCCCCGCCGCTGACGAAGGACTCCCATGCACCTCTCCGCCCGCTCCACCCGCCTCGCGGCGTTCGCCGCCCTCCCCCTCGCCGTCGTCATCAGCGGCGTCGTCGTCGGCACGAGCTCGTACGCCGCCTTCTCCGACACCACCGAGAACGCCGGCAACAGCTGGGCCACCGGCAAGGTCGCGATCAGCGACGACGACGAGGGCCAGGCGCTCTTCGAGGTCGCCGGCCTGCTGCCGGGCGACACCGGCTCGAACTGCCTCACGGTCACGGCCGACACGAGCGCCGCCAGCACCGTCCGGCTCTACGCGAGCGACACGGTCGATCTCGACGCCCTCGGGTCGTCCCTCGCCGTCGTCGTCGAGCGGGGGGACCCCGAGGCGACCTGCGAGCGGTTCGTCCCCGGTGGCGACATCCTCTTCGCCGGCACCCTCGCCGAACTGGCGACCTCGACCTCGTTCGCCGACGGCGTGGGCGACTGGAGCGTGCCCGCCGGCACGACCGACTCCCTCTGGCGCGTCACGTACCACCTCGCCGACGACGCGACGAACGCCCTGCAGGAGGCGGAGGCGGCGACGACGTTCGTCTGGGAGGCGCAGAACGACTGACCGACGGCGTGCCGGCGGCCCCGCTGCCCGCCGGCACGCGCCCGTCGCCGCCCCGACCGCCGTCCTCCCGACCCGCGCCCGCCCGATCCGCGCCCGCCCGACACCCGAGGGATCCCCGTGCCGCACCCCGTCCGCTCCTGCCCGGGCGACCTGCCCGTGGTCGCCGTCGCCACGGCGGCGCGCACCGCGCTCTGGACGGTCGCCCTGCTCGCCCTCTGGTGCGTGCTCCCGGCCGCCGCCGGGTGGGCGGTGACGACGGTCGCGAGCGACTCGATGGCACCGCGCCTCCGCACCGGCGACGTCGTCGCGGCCGTGCCGATCGACGGCGCCGACGCGGTGCCGGGCCAGGTGCTCCTCGTCGACGACCCCGACCACGCCGACCGCCTGCGACTGCACCGGCTCGTCCGCACCGGCGACGAGGGGCTGCGCCTCCGGGGCGACGCCAACGCCGCCGACGACAGCAGCCCGGTCTCCCCGGCCGCCGTCCACGGCGCGGGCGTGCTGCGCGTGCCGGCCGTGGGCCTGCCCGGCGTGTGGCTGCGACAGGGCGCCGTCGCGCCGATCCTGCTGCTCGTCGCGGCGGCGTCGGTGATCTCGGTGCTCGCCCGCGCCGACCGCGACGTCCGGCAGGGGCTGCCCTGCCGCCGCTGCGGTGCTCCCCGGTGGGAGACCGACGCGCCCTCCGTCGGGATGCCGACCCGCGCCTCCGGCACGGTGCGCTTCGCTGCGGGCGCGCTGGTCGTCGCGACGGTCGCCGCCGTCGGCGCGACCAGCGACGCCGCCTTCTCGGCGACCACCGGGTCGGCGGCCACCGCCTCGACCGACACCTTCCCGTGCTTCGGCGGCCCGCTGCTCGACGACCCGGTGCTGGCCTGGGGCTTCTCGGAGCCACGGGGCGGCGACGTCCGCGACGAGAGCGGCCACGGGCACCTCGGCCGGTCGGCCTCCGGCCCCGTGCGGAACGACGCTCCCTGCGACGGCGACCCGTCGATGAGCCTCGACGCCCCGGACGCCCGCGTGCAGAGCACCGTGGTCGGCCCCGCGCCCTCGACGTTCTCGGTCGAGGCGTGGTTCCGCACCGAGAGCGCCGGCGGGAGGATCGTCGGCTACAGCTCGAGCACCTCCGCCGCGTCGCCCTACAAGGACCGCCACCTCTACGTCGGGGCCGACGGCACCCTGCACTTCGGCGTGCAGGGGTCGAACGACTTCCGCTTCGCGCTCGGCGGGCGGAGCGTGGTGACCGACGGCGAATGGCACCACGCCGTCGGCACGTTCCGGCCCGGCAGCACGGAGCTCTGGCTCGACGGCGAGCTGCAGGGCCGCCGGACGGACGCCCGCGCCCTCAAGGCGTACAACGGCTCGTGGCGGGTCGGCCGCGAGTCACTCGCGTCGTGGGCCGGTGAGCCGACCGATTACACCCTCCGGGGCGACGTCGACACGGTGCGGGTGTACGACACCGCGCTCGACGCGGCCGCGGTGGCGGCGCACCACGCCGCGGGGCGCTGAGCCCGGGGCGCCCGGGAGCTGACGGGCGTCTCCGGGCCACGAGGCCGGGGCGACGTCACCTCGACCAAGACCCTGCGACAGGGCCCTCAGACGAGCTTCGAGTACCGCACGCCCGCCTCGTGGTACCCGCGCTTGCGGTAGAACCGGTGCGCCGAGTCCGTCGCCGCGGCCGAGACGGCGTCGAGCGTGCGGGCGCCGTGCCCGCGCGCCCACCCCTCGAAGTGGCCGAGGAGGTACGAGCCGAGGCCGTCGCCGCGGGCGGCGTCAGCGACGACGAGCAGCAGCAGCTGCGCGGTCGGGGCGTCGGCGTTGTAGGCCCACGTGACGTGCGCGCCCGCGACCGCCGAGACCCGGCCCGTCGCGTCGCGCACGACCCAGGTCTCGTGGCCGGCCTCCGCCGTGAGGCGGGCCAGGCGGGCCGACAGCACGTCGGCGTCGAGGGCGTAGCCCAGCGAGCTGATCAGCGAGACGAGGTCGTCGAGGTCGTCGGGCGTCGGGGTGCCGAGCACCTCCACCGTGGCGGTCATGACGCCGACGCTAGCGCAGTGCCGCGGTGCGTGACGCACGGTGCGCCGGGGGCCTGCGGTGCCGGGGAGCCGACCCGCGACTCCCCGGGGTCGGTCAGTGCTGGGCCTGCAGGGCCCGCAGCCGCGCGAGCACCGTCGAGCGGAGGTCTTCCGGGGCCGTCTCGCGGCACGCGCGCTGCACGGCCTCGGTGAGCACCTCGCCCACCTTGCGCTCGCCCGCGCAGTCGGCGCAGTTCGCGATGTGCTCACGGATGTCGGCCGCGTCCTCGCGGCACAGCTCGCCGTGGAGGTACTCCTCGAGCTCGGCCTTGGTCTTGTCGCACCCGCAGTCGGTCATCGCTTGCTGCCCTTCGTCGTCGTGCCGGCCGGCACCGCGATGCCGCGGTCGCGTGCGTAGTCGGCGAGGAGGCCTCGGAGGAGGCGGCGACCGCGGTGGAGGCGGCTCATGACCGTGCCCACGGGGGTCTTCATGATGTCGGCGATCTCCTGGTAGGAGAAGCCCTCGACGTCGGCGAAGTAGACGGCCATCCGGAAGTCCTCCGGGACCTTCTGCAGGGCGTCCTTCACGGCGCTGTCGGGGAGGTGGTCGATCGCCTCGGCCTCGGCCGAGCGCGTGGAGCCGGAGGTGCGCGTCGCCGACTCGGCGCCGCCCATCTGCCAGTCCTCGAGCTCGTCGATGGTGCCCTGGTAGGGGTCGCGCTGCTTCTTGCGGTACGTGTTGATGAACGTGTTGGTCTGGATGCGGTACAGCCAGGCCTTCAGGTTGGTGCCCTGCTGGAACTGCCGGAAGGCGGCGAACGCCTTGACGAACGTCTCCTGCACGAGGTCGGAGGCGTCGGCGGGGTTGCGCGTCATGCGCATCGCGGCGGCGTAGAGCTGGTCCATGAACGGCAGCGCCTGCTCCTCGAAGAGGGAGCGGAGCTCGGCCTCGCCCGGAGGCGTCGCCTCGGCCTCTGCGGGGCCGGCCTCGTCGGCGCCGGCCTCGCCCGCGGCCCCGTCGGTCGCGGGGGCGACGACGGTGCGCTCGGGAACGGGCGCAGCGGCGGTCGCGCTGGTCGCGGGGGTGGGCTCGTCGCCCTCGGGGGTGATCATCAGGGCCGATTCTAGTTCGGCCACGGTGATGCGCCCCGGAAGCGTCATCGGTGCAAGTGCTGTGGGCACACGTCCTCCAGGTCGTCGCTGCATTACCCTGGTGAACCGATGCAGGTGTACAGGTATTCCGCGCCCGAGTTCTCCCCCTACGACGACGGCCGCGTGCCCGAGGCGGACCCGGGGCGCTGGGTCGCGCCGCGTGCGGCCGGACCGCTCCGCGCCTCCCTCTCGCTGCCCGGGTCGAAGTCGCTGACGAACCGCGAGCTCGTGCTGTCGGCCCTCGCCTCCGGCCCGTCCCGCCTGCGGGCGCCGCTGCACTCGCGCGACACCGCGCTGATGATCCAGGCCCTGCGGTCGCTCGGCACCACGATCGACGAGGTCGAGTCGGGCGAGCCGTTCGGCCCCGACCTCGAGATCACGCCCGGCGAGCTGCAGGGCGGGGTCACCGTCGACTGCGGCCTGGCCGGCACCGTCATGCGGTTCCTGCCCCCGGTCGCCGCGCTGGCCCTCGGCCCCGTCACGTTCGACGGCGACGAGTCGGCCCGCCGCCGCCCGATGGCGACCACGGTCGCGTCGCTGCGGGCGCTGGGCGTCGAGGTGGCCGACGACGGCCGCGGCTCGCTGCCCTTCAGCGTCTACGGCACCGGCGAGGTCGAGGGAGGCGCGGTTCAGATCGACGCGTCCGCCTCCAGCCAGTTCGTGTCGGGGCTGCTGCTCTCGGCCCCGCGCTTCTCGCGGGGCCTGACCCTGACCCACACCGGCGAGAGCCTGCCGAGCATGCCCCACATCGAGATGACGGTCGACGCGCTCGCGCAGCGCGGCGTCGAGGTGACCTCGCCGTCGGCCGGCGTCTGGGAGGTGCCCGCGGGCCCGATCGCGGGCCGCGACCTCGTCATCGAGCCCGACCTGTCGAACGCGGCGCCCTTCCTGGTCGCCGCGCTCGTCGCGGGCGGCACGGTCTCGATCGCCCACTGGCCCGCCGAGACGACGCAGGTCGGCGCCGACCTGATCGAGCTGCTGCCCCTCTGGGGCGCGACCGTCACGCTCGAGGGCGACGTGCTCACGGTCGACGGCGGCGACGGCCTGATCGGCGGCGGCTCGCTGCCCGGCGTCGACGTCGACCTCTCGCGCGGCGGCGAGCTCGCCCCGGCGCTGGTCGCCCTCGCGGCCCTGGCCTCCGGGCCGAGCACGATCACGGGCATCGGCCACCTCCGCGGCCACGAGACCGACCGCCTCGCGGCCCTCGCGAGCGAGATCAACGCCCTCGGCGGCCGGGTGACCGAGCTCGACGACGGGCTGCACCTCGAGCCCTCCCCCCTGCACGCCGGCCAGTGGCGCTCGTTCGAGGACCACCGCATGGCGACGGCCGCGGCGATCATCGGCCTCGCGGTCGACGGCGTCGAGGTCGACGACGTGCGCGTGACGGCGAAGACGCTGCCGCAGTTCACCGAGCTGTGGAGCGAGCTGCTCGGTCGCCGTGTCAGCGAGCGACCCGCCGACATCGACCTGCTCGGCTTCCTGTAGGCCCGGCATGAGCTGGTGGAGCGAGGTCGAGGGCGACGCCGACGACGAGGCGTACGGCGAGTACGACGAGAGCTCGGTGCGCGTGCGCCCGAACCCGAAGGCCAACCGGCCGCGCACGAAGCAGCGGCCGGCGTACGACCAGGCCGAGGAGGGCGTCGTCTGGACGGTCGACCGCGGCCGCTACGGCGTGCTGATGGACGCCGGCACCCCCGACGAGCGCGAGATCACGACCGCCCGGGCCCGCGAGCTGGGCAAGAAGAGCGTCGTGACGGGCGACCGCGTCGGCGTCGTCGGCGACACGAGCGGTGCCGAGGGCTCGCTGGCCCGCATCGTGAAGGTGCAGGAGCGCACGACGCTGCTGCGGCGCAGCGCCGACGACAGCGACGCCGTCGAGCGCGTGATCGTGGCGAACGCCGACCAGATGCTGATCGTCGTGGCCGCGGCCGACCCTGAGCCGCGCCCCCGCCTCGTCGACCGCTACATGGTGGCCGCGTTCGACGCGGGCGTCGAGCCGATCCTCTGCATCACGAAGACCGACCTCGCCGACCCGGCGCCGTTCGCCGCGCACTTCGCGTGCCTCGACCTGCGGATCGTGACGACCACCTCCACGTCGTTCGACCCGCTGCCCGACGGCTCGCCGTCGCCCGTGCTCGACGAGCTGCGCGAGCTGCTCGACGGCCACGTGACGGTCACGGTGGGGCACTCGGGCGTCGGCAAGTCGACGCTCGTGAACGCGTTGACCGGCTCGCAGCGCGAGGTCGGCGTGGTGAACGCCGTGACCGGGCGCGGGCGGCACACGTCGTCGTCGACGGTGTCGTTCAAGGTGCCGAGCGGCGGCTGGATCGTCGACACCCCCGGCGTGCGGTCGTTCGGCCTCGGCCACGTCGACCCCGAGAACATCCTCAAGGCCTTCGCGGCGCACGCGCTGCCCGCCGACGGGCCTGCGCCCGACGGGATCTCCCTCGCCGAGGCCCACGACTGGGAGATCGTCGACCGCGTCGAGGCCGGCGAGCTCGGCGAGACCGGGCGCGAGCGGCTCCGGTCGCTGCAGACGCTGCTCGCCTCGAAGGGCGGGGTCAGCGGCCGCGACCAGGCCGCGCGCGACGACGACGCCCGCGGCGACGAGCAGCCGTAGCCGCGACGCGTCTCGGGGTGGCGGTCCGCCGGGTGCGTGCGCACCGGCCCGTCCGGGGGCTGCTGGCTGCAAATGCCGACCGGGAATGATCTGAGACCCGGAAAAGCACTTGTTCTGCGGCTCACCGGTCTCGTTCAGTCGGCATTTGCCGCAAGAAGGTGGCCTGAGGAGGCGCGGTGCGGGTCGGGCAGGACGGGCCAGTCGGAGGCGCGGTGCCGGCCGGCCGCGCTCGGTACGCTGGCGAGGTGACCGACCCGACCCGCGACTCCTCGTCCGCTGCCGACCCGAGAGGCTCGGCCGAGTGGGCCGACGACCTGCGGCTGGCGCTGCAGCTGGCCGACGCGGCCGACGCGATCAGCACCGAGCGCTATCGCTCGGCTGACCTGCACGTGTCGCTGAAGCCCGACCGCACGCCCGTGACCGACGCCGACCAGGCCGTCGAGCGGGCGATCCGGGCGGGCATCGAGGCCGAGCGCCCCGGCGACACCTTCTTCGGCGAGGAGTACGGCGACGACGGCGCCTCGCACCGCCAGTGGATCGTCGACCCGATCGACGGCACGGCGAACTTCCTGCGCGGGGTGCCGGTGTGGGCCACGCTGATCTCGCTCGTCGTCGACGGGGTGCCGGTGCTCGGGGTCGTGAGCGCGCCGATCCTCGGGCGGCGGTGGTGGGCGACGCGGGGCGGCGGGGCGTTCTCGTCCGAGCACGGCACCGCTCCGCTGCGCGTGTCGGGGGTGAGCGACCTCGCCGACGCGTCGCTGAGCTACAACGGCCTCGAGTACTGGCGCGACGCCGGTCGGCTCGACCAGCTGCTCGACCTCACCGGTCGTGTCTGGCGCACGCGGGCCTACGGCGAGTTCTGGTCGTACATGCTCGTCGCCGAGGGCAGCGTCGACGTGGCGGGCGAGTTCGGGCTCGAGCCGTACGACATGGCGGCGGTCATCCCGATCGTCGAGGAGGCGGGGGGCCGGTTCTCGAGCGCCGACGGCAAGCCGGGCCCGTGGCACGGCAGCGCCCTCGCGACGAACGGGCTGCTGCACGACGGGGTGCTCGGGGTCGTCGCGGGCTGAGCAGCACCCAGGAGCCCGTCCGAGCCGAGCAGTCGTCACCTGGAGGCGCGGGCCGCAGGGCGCCGCCCGGCGACCGGCCTCATCCCTCCGGACTAGCTCCGGCCCCGGCAGTCCCATCCCCCGGGGTGATGCCGTACGTCGCGGCGACCGCTTGACTGGCCGCAGGTCGACGCCGCACCCCGGAGGGGTCCTGTCCACGGACGGGCCGGCGCACCAGGGGCCCCGCGGCTCGCCTGCCCTGAGGGCGGGCCGCGGGGGCTCCGTCAACGCCGGGGGCGCCGCCCGCGGCGACGTCACCGCCTCGTGAAGGAGCCCCTCATGCCCGTCGTCACCGCCGCCTCCGTCGCCTCCCCCTCGAGCAGCACCGTCAGCGCCGTCGACCCGGCCGCCGTCGACCTCCCCGCGACGCTCGACGTCGACATCACGGCGTGGCTCGTGGCAGCGCTGGCGTCCTCGCCCGCGACCGCCTGACTCGCCGACCGGCAGGGCCCCGCGACGCACGTCGCCGGGGAGCCGCTCCGGGCACGACGACCCCGCCCAGCGGTGCGGACCTCAGGAGGCGCTGGCCGCCTCCCCCACGCGCCCCTGCTTGCGGGCCCGCAGGTCGAGCAGCGCCAGCACGAGCGCGACCGCCACGAGAGCGATGGTGACGAAGAAGCCGCTGCGGTAGGCCGCGTGGTAGACGTCGAGCGACGCGTCGGACCCGGCGCCGGCGATGACCGAGTAGAAGGTCGAGACCGCGGCCGCCGTGCCGATGGCGGTGCCAGCGCGCTGGCCGACCTGGCCCATCGAGCCGGCGACGCCGCCCATCTCGACCGGAACCTCCGCCAGGGTGAGGGTCTGGTTCGGCGAGATGACGAAGCCGCCGCCCGCTCCGGCGACGAGCATGCCGACGCCCATCGCGTAGGGCGTGATCTCCTGCGGGGTCAGCACCGCGGCGAGCAACAGCAGCACGAAGCCGCCGGCGACGAGGGCGAGGCCGACCACCACGAGGCTGCGGCCGTACTTGTCGACGATGCGTCCGCCGTAGAACGCGGCGACGGCCGAGGTGAGGGCGAACGGGATCGTCACCATGCCGGCGTAGACGGGCTCGAGGCCGAGCCCCTGCTGCAGGTAGAGCGTCGTGAGCAGGAAGGTCGCGGGCAGAGCGCAGAAGTACACCGTCGCTATGAGGGTGCCGTTGCGGTACGACGCCAGCGAGAACAGCGAGAAGTGGACGACGGGCGACTTGCCGCGGGCCTTGTAGCGCTGCTCCCAGGCGACGAAGGCGGCGCCGAACCCGACGAACCCGATCAGGAAGAGCCAGCGGAGGGGCTCGTCGCCCTGGCCGGTGGTCAGCACGAACGGCAGCATGAGGGTGAGGATGGTGAGGCCGAGCAGCACGATGCCGACGAGGTCGAGCTCGTTGTGGCCGCTCGGGGCGGTCGTCGCCCGCGGCAGCAGCTTGAGGGCGAAGACGATGGCGACGATGCCGAGGGGCACGTTCATCCAGAACAGCAGGCGCCAGCCGTCCTGGTCGCCGCCGATCGCGATGAGCAGGCCGCCGAGGGTCGGGCCGAAGGCGGTCGAGATGCCGATCACGGCGCCGAACAGCCCGAAGGCGCGACCGCGCTCCTTGCCCTGGAAGAGCTGCTGCACGAGCCCCAGCACCTGGGGCATCTGGATGCCGGCCGCGACCCCCTGGAGGATGCGGGCGACGACGAGCAGCTCGATGCTCGGCGCGAGGGCGCAGAGGATGCTCGCGATCGTGAACGCGCTGAGCCCGATGACGAACATGAGGCGGCGTGACTTGAGGTCGCCGAGGCGGCCGGAGGGCACGAGCGAGAGACCGAAGGCCAGGGCGTAGCCCGCGACGATCAGCTGCAGGGCGGTCGGCCCGGCGCCGAGCGAGGCCTCGATGCTCGGCAGGCCGACGTTGACCTTCGACAGGTCGAGGATGGTGAGGGCGGCGACGCCGACGCAGACGCCGAACGCCTGCCACTTCTGGCGGTCGGTGATCTGCCCGCGTTGGCCGGGGGCCGCGGGCGCTCCGTCGGAGTCGCGGGCAGAGGAGGAGTCGGATGTCTTCGTCATGGGATGCTCCTGTCTTACACCTGTCGGTCGCCGCCGCCCCGCCGCCTCGATAAGCTCGGTCGTCGCCCGACCGCCTCGAGAGAACGGCTCCGCCATCAGCACGTCGACCACGACCCCGACCTCGCGGGGGCAGAGCTCGTACCGCGCGATGTTCACCGGGGCCCCGGTGCGCGGGGCGAACCCCGTCGTGCTCTTCGTCGTCACGGTCCTGTGGGCCTGGCTGCGAGTCCCCGAGGCCGCCCGCGACACGCTCTGGGCCGAGGACGGCCGCGACTTCCTCGCGGACAGCGCCGCCGCCTCCGCTGGCTCCCTCTGGGCGACGCCCTACGCGGGCTATCTCCACCTGCTGCCCCGCGTCATCGCCGACGCCGTGACGGCCTCGGTCGACGTCGAGCAGTGGGCGCTGGCGATGACGGCCGCGAGCTGCCTGACGGTCGGCGTGGTGGCCGTCGTCGTCTGGGCATGCACGGCCGACCTGATGACGAGCCCCAGCGCCCGGGGCGCCCTGGCACTGACGCCCGTGCTGCTGCCGGTCGTGTCGGTCGAGGTGCTCGGCAACGTCGCGAACCTGCACTGGTTCCTGCTCTGGGTCACGCCGTGGGTGCTGCTGCACCGCCCGCGGACTCGTGTCGGCGTCGTGCTCGCGACCCTCGGCCTGTTCGTCGTCGGGGCGACGGAGATCCAGGCCGTCCTGTTCGTCCCGCTGCTGCTCTGGGGGTGGCGCGACGCACGCCGCTGGCCGGCCAGGGTCGCGCTGCTGGCAGGGCTCGTCGCCCAGGCCGTCGCCGCCGTGTCGTCGCCCCGCGAGGAGATGGCCGGCGCGCCGGGCAGCCTGGCGGACCTCGTCACGGGCTACCTCGTCAACGTACCGGCCGGTGCCCTCTGGGCCGACGCCTCCTCCGTCGGCGAGATCGCGGACGGCCGCCTGTGGCTGCTCGCCCTCGCCGCGCTGCCCTTCGTCGCGGCCGGAGCGTGGGTGCTCCTCCGGGGCACGGCCCTCCAGCGGGTGGCCGCCGTCACCCTCCTCGGGGGCTCAGTGGGGGCCTTCGCGGGCGCCTACCTCGCCAACGGCTACCACCGGGCCTTCTACTCGACGTGGGGGCCCGCCGAGTGGGAGGCCTTCTCGTTCAGCCGCTACGGCGTCGTGCCCGGCATGCTCCTCGTGGCGCTCCTGCCCTTGGCGCTGGGCGTCGCGCTGGGTCGGCGACGGCGCGTCGCCGCGGTCGTGCTGGGCCTCCTGCTCGCCGTCGTGACCCTGGCGCAGGTCGTTCAGACGGGGTCGGTCGACGGTGCCCGCGCGGCGGGCCCCGAGTGGACCGGCGGGGCCGACGCGGTGGTCGAGCAGTGCGAGACCGGCCAGGCCGAGGCCGTCGCGCCGATCGCGCCCGGAGGGCCGTGGACGATCACCCTCCCGTGCTCGTACGTCGAGGCGCACGACTGAGCGTCGGCGCCCGGAGCTGACCTGCGGGATCCCCCGGCGCGGTCGCAGGCGGACACCGCTACCGTGGGCCGGATGACGACGCGACGGCTGCGGATGACCGCCGCCCGTCTGCTCGCGGCCTGGCTCGTCGTGCTCGTCGTCGTCGGATCGTCCGTCGCGCTCGTCCCGGCCGTCGCCGAGGTGGCGCGGTCGACCTGGGCCGACCTGCTCGCTCTGACGCGGCCGATCGGCCTGCTCACCATGTCGGACGGCTACACGCAGGTGGCCGTGATCGCGCTGGCGCTCGCACCGCTCCTCCCCCTGGCCGACGCCGCCACGGGCTTCCGTCGCCGACGGGCGCTGCTGCGCGTCGCCGCTGCGCTGGGGGTCGTGGCGGTCGTGGTGTTGACGGCGGCGACTGCGGGAGGCGCGGTGCCGGTCCGCGCCCGCCTCACCTCCCTGACGGTGGCCGTCGCGGTCGGGCTCGCGCTCGGTGCCCTGATCAGCGCGGCGCTCCGCCCCCTGTGGGGCGCTCACCCCGCCGGAACGCCCGGCCCTGCGACGCGGCGCCTCGCGGTCCGGTCCGCGCTCGGCTACGGCGCGTTCGTGGCGCTCGTCGCCTTCACGTCGAGGCCGATCGACAGCGGGGTGACTCCCCTGCTGATCCGGGTGCTCGACCGGCTGCACACCATCGGCTTCCCCGCGTGGATGAGCTACAGCGCCGTCGAGTTCACGGCGAACATCGTCTTCTTCGTGCCGGTCGGGCTGATCGTGGTGCTGCTCGTCGGCCTGCGCCGCTGGTGGTGGGGCGCCGTGGCCGGGTTCGTGATCAGCGGCAGCGTCGAGCTCGGCCAGCTGCTCTTCCTCCCCGACCGCTTCGCCTCGCTGGACGACCTGCTCGCGAACACGACGGGGGCGCTGCTCGGGGCCCTCATCGGGGTGGTCGTGCTCGGGCGTCTCACCGCTCGACGCGATCGGCCGTGACCGGGCCCTCCGCGGCTCGCACCGTCTGCGCACCGGAGCCTCGGCACCATCGGGCGACGGCTCGGGCAGCCCGGTGGCTCGGGGACTCGACGAACCGGTAGAACACGGCGGCGGCAGCGACGGCGAGGGGCACGGCGATGGGCCCGACGAGCCAGACCGACTGCGTCGGGAGCAGATAGGCCACCGACACGACGATGGGTTCGTGGACCAGGTAGAGGCTGAAGGAGATGCGGCCGAGCCACGCCACGACGGGCGACTCCAGCCAGGACCACCGGGCGACCAGCGCCAGCGCGACGATGAGGGTGCAGGCGACCAGTACCACAGGGCGGGTGGCGAGCACGAGGTTCCCCGTCGGGCCCGGCCACGGCCACCACCATCCGATCGTCACGAGCAGCAGGCTGAGAGCCCCCAGCCCGGGAAGCGCCCAGGACCATCGGCGCCGGAGCCGGTCGAAGACCGACTGCACCTCGCGGAGATGGACGGCGAGGACGACGCCGAGCATGAAGATCGGGAGGTACTTGACCGGGGTCGAGGCCGAGAGCGATCCCGCGACGGAGGCGGCGATGGCCAGGGCAGCGAGGACGAGCCCCGACCGGACGACGCGCCGGGCGATCCAGACGTAGAGGGGTAGGGCGAGCGAGAAGACCACCTCCCACCGCAGCGTCCAGAGCACGCTGTTCAGGTTGTCGGCGTTGCCGAGAAGAGTGGCCGTGCGGAGCACGCTGACCACGGACACCTCGTCGTCGTGGATGTTCATCCACCTCGACCTCTGATCGGGCGCGCTGCGGGGAACGGTCAGGGCGAGCACGAGCGCGAACCCCACCGAGGCGACCACCGGCAGGTAGAGACGGAGGAGTCGGCTCGGGTAGTACGCCCGCCAGGGCGTGGACGAGACACGGAGCACGGCCAGGGTGAGGACGCAGCCGCTGAGCACGAAGAAGACGACGACCGCCTCTTCTCCGGCCCAGAACAGGTGGAGGGGCGAGTTCACGAGCCAGCGGAACGGCCCGTCGTCATGGCCCGGCGCCCCGGCAGACGCGAGCACGGGAACGACGAGCAGGACGTGGTGCAGGACGACCACGACTGCCGCGACCCCTCGGAGCCCGTCCAGGGAGGACAGTCTGCGAGGGGTCGCGGCGCCGGCGGTGCGGTGTGACGGCGGGGCAGCGGCGAGGGGCGCCATGTGTCGATCCTCTTCTCGGTCAGGACGTGATACATGAGTATCTCATGTATTGCCTCGATCGTGAAGAACTGCCCTGGCTGAGATCCAGGGTCATCGCCACCATGCGCACCAGACTGGGCCTCACCGCATGGCCCCGGACACGAGAAAGGCCCCGAGCCGAAGCTCGGGGCCTTCCTGATGATCTGGTGTTACGCGTTGTTGCGCGCGCGGCGCTGCAGCGTGACGACGACCATCAGCGCGATGCCGAGCATCAGGGCGCCGGCGGCGGCCCAGATGACGAGCGTCGGGACGGTCGAACCGGTGAAGGCGAGGCCACCGGCGTTGTTCGAGCCAGCGGCGGGGGTGCCGTCAGCGGCGACAACGGTCAGCGCGGCGGTGGCCACGTTGCCCGAGGTGAGGCCGGTCGCGGTCAGCGCGTACGAGCCACGAGCCGTGGTGGGCAGCGTGACGGCGACGCGAGCGGCACCGTTCGCGTCGGCGGTCTTGACGAGCGTCGTGGTCTCGATGGCGGCCAGCGTTACGCGACCCTCACCGGTGACGGCGAAGCTCACGTTCTCGCCAGCGATGAACGAGCCGTTGACGATGGTGACGTTGATGGTGCCACCAGCGGCGACGGTGCCCTGCACCGTCACGTTGGTCGACGGGACGTAAGCCTGGGCGGCGGCCGGCCCAGCGAAAACGCCGGCGACCACGAGCAGAGCTGCGGCGATGATCTTCTTCATGGGTTCCCCTAAGCGGATAGGCGCCCCAGTGACTTCCCCTGCGGAATGAGACGCACGCTCACGTTAGCGGAGATTCACAGGCAACGCTTACCCGTTGTGTTTCGGGAAGGTTAACGATCGGGGTCGTCTCGAGCTCCGCGTCGCCGCTCGTCGTCTCCCCGCCGAGGAACGACATCTTGATCGTCGTGCTTTGCCCTGGTGAGAGGGTGGTCTGCAACTGGACCACTGCATGACCGGAGTCGGTCGCGGTCTGGACGCCCGCAGGCTGACCATCCACGGCAGCCTCCATGAACACCCCCTCACTGGGGGCATAGACGGCGACGTTCGTGCTGACCTGGCCCGGTGGGATGCCGAAGTTGCCACCTCCGCTCACGTAAGGGGGCAGCGAGGTCGCGGCGTCGGCAGGTGCGTCGTTCCGGAGCGTGACCTCGACCACGTAGGTCGAGCGCCCGTCCTGCCGGCAGACCTCCTGCCCGACTCCGAACTCCGCACCGAGGTAGTAGTCCATCTTCGCGCCGGTGCCGTCGTTGAGGTAGACGCCGAAGCGGGGCTGCGACGGCGTGCTCTTCGGCAGCTGCCCCGCGAGCGTCGTCTCCGCGATGCGGGCCTGCTCGTCCGGGTCCGCGCTCCAGAGGTAGATGCGGCGTTCGTCGCCTGCCCGGGCGAGCGCCGATACCAGCGCCTTGGGGTCGAGAGCTCCTGACGCGACGGCGGAGAACACCCCCGACGCCGTGCCGGCGAAGAAGAGGTCCTGCTGAGCCGGTTCCTCGTAGCGGGAGTAGGCCTCGCTGAGCAGCAGCGGGACGACGTTGTCCGAGGTGAGGACGTCGCCGGTCGGCAAGGTGATGGGTCCGGTCGCGGTCATGAGGTAGCTGAGGGCGACGGGATCCATGGAGAGTACCCCGTCGACGGTCGTGCCGAACTGCCGCTTCCACATCTCGCTCGCGAGCTGAGCGCTGAGAGGGAACTGAGGAGTGAGGTTCACGTCCTGGATGTACTGACCGGTGATGGCGCCGTACAGTCCCTCCGTCTCGGGAGGCAGCGGGAGGACGGGAGCAGCGGCTCGCGGGAAGTCGCTCGACGACGCCTGCTGCACGAGGCTGAGCTTCCCGCCCTCCACGTGGACGAGCGCCACGGCGCCGGGGATTCCCCCGGTCGATCGGAGTTCGGCGTTGTTCTGGAACAGAACCAGGTAGTCGCGCGAGCCGTCGACGCCCATCATCGCGGGCGCGAGGTCGACAGCACGGGCGGCGACGTCGACCTGCTCGCTCGCCTTGCCGAGCACGTCGACCAGGCGAGTGACCGCGTCCTCCACCGGACCGACCGTGGTCGACGCGTCGATGCCCTGAGCCACGACGAGCTGCGCCTTGATGCTGTCGTCAGCAGCGCTGATCGCGGGCTGCGCCGCGACGAGCGGGGCGAGGTCGACAGCCCCGTCGACCGGCTTGAAGGCGTCGACGCTCACCGTGCTCGCGACACCGGCGACAGGCACGATGGCGTCATCCGCGACCGACGACAGAACCTGCGCCAGTTGCCGGATGACGGTGAAGTCGTCGCCTGCGCCGGGCACGAACTCAACAGCTCGCCACACGGGGTCACTGGTCAAGTCACGAGCTGCACGCACCTCGTCGCGGAGATGCTCCGCCGAGTCGAGAGCCGCATCGCCGTCGCTGCTGAGGATCTGGGCTTGGACTGAATCTGCCAGCCCCGCAGCTCTCTCGAGGTGCTGTGATGCGAGGTAGCCCCGGATGCCGACCCATGCGCCGAGCAGGACGAAGAGGATGACCGCCCCGAGCAGGAGGCGACGAAGCCTCCGCCACGTCGAGCGTTCGCGCCGATGACCGGCGTGGCTATCTGACATGCGCTCATTCAAGCAGACGTGGTGGAGGGCCTCGGTCGCTCAGGTACGAAGAGACGCCTTGTGCCCGCGGTACCACTCGATGGTCGATCGCAGCCCGTCCTCGAGCGAGATCTGGGCCGTCCAGCCAGCGGCTTCCAGCTTCGACACGTCGAGCAACTTCTGAGGCGTGCCATCGGGCTTGGAGGTGTCCCATTCAGTCTCACCGCGGAAGTCCACGATCTTGCCGATGGTCTCCGCGATCTCCTTGATGGTGACGTCGGTCCCGGTGCCCACGTTGACCTGCTGCGGTCCGTCGAAGTGCTCCATGAGATGCAAGCTCGCGCTGGCGAGATCGTCGACGTGGAGGAACTCACGACGGGGAGCACCGGTCCCCCAGTTGGTGACCACCTCGTGCCCCGCCTGTGCAGCCTCGTCGTACCTCTTGATGAGGGCCGGTAGAACGTGAGATCCCTGAGGCGAGAAATTGTCACCGGGGCCATACAGGTTCGTCGGCATGGCCGAGATCCACGGGAGCCCGTGCTGACGACGCACTGCCTGCACCTGCATGATGCCGGCGATCTTCGCCACGGCGTAGGCGTCGTTCGTCGGCTCCAGGTGTCCGGTGAGAAGGGAGTCCTCATTGATGGGCTGCTCGGCGTACTTCGGGTAGATGCACGAGCTCCCGAGGAACAAGAGCCGCTCCACGCCCTGCTCCAGGGCTGCATCCATGACGTTCAGCTGGATCTGAAGGTTCTCCGTGAGGAAGTCGGCCGGGTACGTGTCATTCGCGAGGATGCCGCCGACCTTGGCCGCCGCCAGGATGACATACCGCGGTTTGGTCTCGCGGAAGAAGTCGAAGACCGCCGGACGATCTTTCAGGTCGAGCTCGGAGGAAGTCCGACCGACGAGACCGGTGAAACCCTCGGCGTCAAGATGGCGCCAGAGACCGGAACCCACGAGGCCACGGTGCCCTGCGACGTAGAACGTGGCCTGACGGTCCAGGGGTGCCGGAGTGAAGCCGAGAGGCTCTTTGCTCACTTGGTGCCCCAGCTCGCCAGCGAGACTTTGTCGATCCAGGGACGCCCGCCGTGCTCGAGTGCCTCGATGTCAGCGTCAACCATGATGCGAGCGAGTTCCGCCGTGTCGACCGTGGCTTTCCACCCGAGCTTGGCTTCGGCCTTGGACGCGTCACCCACCAGGGCATCGACCTCAGTCGGGCGCAGGTAGCGCTCGTCGAAGAGGACGTGGTCCTCCCAGTTCAGGCCCGCATGCGTGAACGCCGTTTCGAGGAAGTCCTTGACCGTGAAGTTCCCGCCGGTGGCGAGAACGAAGTCGTCGGGCTCGTCGACCTGCAGCATCCGCCACATTCCCTCGACGTACTCGGCCGCGTAGCCCCAGTCCCTGACGGAATCGAGGTTTCCGAGGTAGACGTTCTCCTGACGCCCCGCCTTGATCGCAGCGACCGCACGAGTGATCTTCCTGGTGACGAAGGTCTCGCCGCGCCGCGGGGACTCGTGGTTGAAGAGGATCCCGTTGACGGCGAACATGCCGTAGGCCTCGCGATAGTTCTTCGTGACCCAGTAGCTGTAGACCTTCGCCGCGCCGTAGGGCGAGCGGGGGTAGAACGGGGTCTCCTCGTTCTGCGGCGGGGGCGTCGCTCCGAACATCTCCGACGATGACGCCTGGTAGAAGCGGGTGTGGATGCCTGACATGCGGACGGCCTCGAGCATGCGCATGGAGCCGACTCCTGTCGTGTCACCTGTGTGCTCGGGCTCGTCGAACGAGACACGGACGTGCGACTGGGCGGCCAGGTTGTAGACCTCGTCCGGCTTCAGGTCGCCTAGCAAGCTGACCAGGCGAGCACCATCACTCAGGTCGCCGTAGTGGAGGAAGAGCTTGGCGTTCGGGTCGTGCGGGTCCACGTAGAGGTGGTCGATGCGCGATGTGTTGAAAGTCGATGCCCGCCGAATGAGCCCGTGGACCTCGTAGCCTTTGCTCAACAGGAGCTCGGCGAGATAGGAACCGTCCTGGCCTGTGATGCCAGTGATGAATGCCTTTTTGATCGGGTGCTCCTGCTTCAGATCAAGGCTGTCTTGAGCTAGCGGTTCAGCCCGCTAGAGCCGACAGTCGTGGGTTTAAATCTGAGCCTAGCTAGGATCGGACGTAACACCAGTTCCTATCGGCATCCGACACGCCAGGAGAACGTGAACTCTCGACACTCCTTAGGCCGTTTCTCGGACTTAGCGTGATGGCCAAAATAAGCGCAGCAAAAGTTGTTTTCCACATCGAGAAGGACCTCAGGTGATCCACCAAAATGATGACGAGCCAGAGATGCTCGAACGCAGCATCGCGGGCATCCCACTGCAAGTGTCTTCTCCGACTGCCGCAGCCACTCATATTGCGCACCTCGCATCATCCGAGCTCTCGCGCGGTATCGGAGTTCACCTCATCAACGCCTTCTCCATCTCGTTGGCCGATCGGAACACCCAGTACGCGGAAGTGCTCCGCCGCGCGGATTACAACTATCCAGACGGCAAGCCTCTGACCTGGGTGAGCATGGTCGGTGGCCCGAAGCTGACCCAGGTTCGCGGCCCCCAATTCTTCGATGATGTCCTCGACGTGGGGCGTGGGAGAGATGTCAAGCACTTCCTGCTGGGCGGTAGCGAAGAGCTGCTGGTCAAGCTGGAGCGTGCCATCGAAGCGAGACACCCGGGGGCGCGGGTTGTCGGCTCGTTCAGTCCGCCCTTCCGTCAGATGAGCGACGAGGAGATGAAGCACCAAGATGACCTCATCAGAGCCAGCGCAGCCGACGTCGTCTGGGTGGGTCTCGGAACTCCCAAGCAAGACTTCGAGGTAGATAGGCTCGCTGCAGCACTCCCCGTCGTGGCCTGCGCTGTCGGCGCTGCTTTCGACTTCATGTCAGGCATGAAGAAGGAGGCTCCGAGGTGGCTCGGCACCATCGGGATGGAGTGGCTCTACCGGTTCCTCAGCGAGCCACGTCGCCTCTGGCGTAGGTACCTGATCGGGAACGCCGTCTTCATCGTGGCAGCGTTCAAGCCCCACCGATCATGAAGTCCTCTGCCTTGCGCGTCACTTCTCCCGTGCTCGTCGTGAGCCAACTTCCGCCGCCTGTTCACGGCAGCACGGTCATGACCAGGATGCTCATTGATGTATTGGGCGAACTTGGACATCCGGTCGTGCTGGTCGATCGGCGCTTCAGCCGCGATACCTCGGAGGTCGGAAGGCCCGGTGTCCGCAAGGGGCTCGCAGCGGTCGGCCTCATTGCGCGCCTCTGGATGGCCATAAAAAAGGAGAAGCCCCCGAGAGCCGTATTTTTCTGCACCAACCGCACGTTCTCTTTCTTAGTTGACTGGATCCTTTCCGAAGTCCTTCGGCGGAGCGGCACTCCCTACATCAATTACATCCACACGAGCGGCTACACACAGCTCGCCGCTCGTGGGCGCGTCTGGGCCCGCCTCGTCGCACGCCTTCTCGGGGGCGCAGAGCACACAGTGTGCCTGAGCGCGTCCATGTTCGAAGATGTGGAGCCCTGGGTCGCGAAGCGTCTGCACACCGTCATCCCGAACGCGACGCGCCCTGCCCCTCCTGCTACGGCTACGTCGTCGCCTTCCCAGGGCGACGGACCAGTCCTCTTCATGTCCAACCTCATGGAAGAGAAGGGGATCAGGGAGTTCGTCGAGCTTGGTCTGGTGTTGTGCCAGAACGACGCCAGTGTGCAGTTCCTCATCGCGGGTGGGACCTCGGATCAACATCTGCTTGACGAACTGACCGAGCGTGTCTCGGCTTCGGGCCACGCTGACCGGATCCAGTTCAACGGACCTGCAGACCAGATCCAGAAGTGGGACCTTCTGCGGTCGTGTCGGTTATTGGTATTCCCCAGCAGGTACCGCTTCGAGGCTCAACCGCTCACGCTTATCGAGGCGATGAGCCAAGGCACGCCCATCCTGGCCACGCGGGTCGGTGCCATTCCCGACTTGCTCAACTCGGGGCGAGCCGGCCGCTTGGTCCCCGTCGATGATTTCGAGGCACTCCTCGAAGCAACGGCTGAACTCATCCGCCGACCCGAGGCACTGGCAGACCTTGGAACTAGCGGGCGGCTCCAGTTCGACGCACGTCATTCGCCGAGAGCATTCGCAACGGCATGGGCTGCGCTCCTTTCGTCTGACACCGTCGAAACCCAGAACTCCGAGGAACTGTGATGCACAAAGACAGGTCGCCTTTCTGGTCATCCATTTTCCAGGACTGGCGGGCTAACGCCAGAGACCCGAAGATGCAGATGGTGTTGGCCTTGTTCCGGTCATGCCAACTTCTCATGGGCCCCGATCTACGTAATAGACCTCGCGCTCTACCCATGATCGCGCTCTATCGAACGCTCACGGAGCTAGTTCTGGGGTTTGAGTTGCGTCCGAAGACCAGAGTCGGACCTGGCCTGACGATCTACCACGCGTACGGACTCGTCGTGAACGATCACGCGATCATCGGTCGTGGTGTCGTGCTTCGCAACGCGGTTGTCATCGGGCAAGCACGCCCCGGTGGCCCCAGTCCCCGGATCGAGGACTACGTCGAGGTGGGGGCTTCAGCGCTCATCCTGGGGTCCGTCGTCGTTGGAGAGCGTGCGATTGTGGGCGCCGGCGCAGTTGTAGTCAAGGACGTCCCCGCCGGACGAACTGTCGTCGGGAATCCAGGGCGATTGATCTAAGTAGCTGATAAACGCTGTCGCAGCTTCAGATGTAGGCCAGAGGTGGACTATCTCACCCATATTGGCCCGGCCCGACCACATGATGCTCAGCACAAGGCATGTAAGGCCTCGCGACTTGGCCACGGATACCGGGCGGACCTCAAATATCTAGGCTAATCAATCCTTTAGCTGCGTTTAAAACCTGCCCCGCCCAGCGTACTCGTCGCCTTTCGTGGCGAGACGCCCAGTGTGTGCCTGTTACTGGGCTTCACCTGGTCGGCGACGTCACCTCTCGTTCGGAGCGTGTAGATGATGCCAGCAGCCCACCAGAACGGGACAGCGCCGAAAGGCGCCTCCAGGACAACTCCAAGTGTTGCGACCGGAAGGATCGCTACGACGATGAGGGCTGCCGCCACGAGGAACGGTTCCTGAGCAATTCGCCTCACGCGGCGCACTATCGTCGCCAGCAACTGCACGACGACGAGAACAGCGAGGGCGGACCCGAGTAATCCCAGGCGGGCATACGCACCCACAAACCAGTTGTGAGGACTTCGAACGCCGTCGTACGTGTCTCCCTCGAGGAAGGTGATCGTGCCTGACTGCGTCAGAAAGTCGTTTCCGAACCCACTCCCGAACAGCTGACGCGCAGGCTCCTCGTTGGTCCAGTCCACGACGCCTCGCCACACGAGGGAGCGCGCGCGCTCCGTTCCCTGGGCGTTCAGCTGTCCCTGTGTATCCGCCTGGCTGCTATCGATGGTCGCAATTATTCGCTGGCCGGCCTCAGTTTGCGGCAGGGTCAAGAGCAGCCCGACCAGAGCGGCGGGGACCATCAGCTGAGCGAGTACGCGCTTCTTGCTCTGATAGCCAGTCGTGGCGTAGAAGAAGACGTAAGCGAGAGTAATAGATAAGACAAAGCTGATTAGTCCAGCTCGAGTGCCCTGAGCGAGCACTGTGGCGACAGTGAGCACTAAAGCGAGGCCGGGCCAGATTTTTTTTCGCGAGCGCAAGACCCGGAGCATGAAAAGACCAGCGGCAACACCGGAGATCGCCACGTCGATGTCGGGACGGATCTGGAACAGAGCACCCCCGGCAAAAGGAACGGACAAGCCCGCGAACCCGGAGAACGTCGTCGCGGCAGTCCACACGAGATGGAAGATCAGCGCGAACCAGACGAACTTCATGGTTCGCCGTCGCGATTCCTCCCCCGCGCGAGCAGCCGAGGCCGCCGAGACGAAGGCCAGGAACGCATAGAGGAAGGGCGCTGCGTCACGTAGCCACGCCTCGGTGAACCCTGCGGACAGGGCGAGGAAAGCGCGAATCACCACGAACGCGAAGAAGATGATGAAGAGGGCACTCGGCCTGCCCTTCGCGTCGCCGTTCGTCCTCAGAGGTTCTGACCGACCCTGACTCGCGACGAACCAGCCCAGCAAGCCGAGAGCGAGGAGGACATCGGTCAAGAAGAGAGGGGAGAAACCAAGGTATGAGCCCCACCGCGTGGCTCCCAGGATCAAGACGACGGCGGCGGTCCCGACCACGACGCGAGGTCGTTCAGTAATGGAAGCTCCCCGCGGCATAGTCGAAAGGTATCAGCACCGACGTACCCACCCGATCGTGACGCGGGCAGTGAATGGTCCGACGTGCCAGCCCGTTCACGCGCACCCGGGGCCTCCTCACTACGCGAATTCCCAAGGAGTCACCGGCGCGGCCAGCCGACGGAGCGGGCGCCTGTCGAACCCCCAGCAGCTCGACGCCGCCATATACTCATGCCTGGCCGTCAGTTCCTCACGACGCAGGACAGCCGCTCTGGCCCTTAACCCGACGACGAGACGCGTGCAAAATACAAAGCTCGGCACCATCACCGTATTGATGCCCGCCAAGAATGCTGCGAGAACGGTTCTTCGCGCGGCTAACACGACATTGCGGGCACTACCTCGCGACGGCAAGCTGCTCGTTCTCGACGATGCGAGTACCGACAGCACCCGCGAGCTGGTCAAGGGCATCCGGGACCCTCGCGTGCACGTCCTATCGACCGACCAGCCCCTAGGAGTGGCTCGCGGACTAAATGAACTTCTCAACTCGGCAGACAGCGAGTTCGTCGCACGCATGGACGCGGACGATGTCACTCTTCCGTCGAGATTCGCGACTCAGTCACGATCCTTGTCCCGCGGCTTGGATGTGACATTCGGCGGAGTCGTCCACTTCGGGGAGTCCCTCAGCTTGGCCTATCCCTCACCGCCTTGCCCCCTCCGCCCCAAGGCCTTCAACGTCGCCTTGCTCGTCGGTAACCCCGTGGCTCACTCGACGATGCTGGCGCGACGCTCTGCGTTGGTCCAGGCCGGCGGATATGCGACGGGGCTCGCGGAAGATTACGAACTCTGGATGCGGATGGCCAGTCAGGGCTACGCCCTGAGTCGAAGTGCACTACCGGTCGTAGCGCTTCGCAGGCACCCAGGCCAGGTCACGGCCCGAGATTCCTGGTCCGAGCGTGCACAGCTCGAGACTTTTTGGCAAGCCAGTTACCGCGAGCTCGCCCGAGTCGTCTTAGGCGAGGGGGAAGTGGCCCGCCACTCTGGACCTCTGGATCGCGCGAACGCACCTGTCGATAAGGCTCGTGTCCTCAGCAACCCACTGCTGGAGATCTACAAGACTTTAAACGGAGTCGATCGACTCGGAGTCCAATTGCTTGCTCGCCGAAGTGGCTTCATCCTCAGGGAAGGACGATCGTGATTCCGGGAGATCCGCGGCGACCTGCCAAGACAGTGGTCCTGTTGTACGGATACGCCGCGAACCAATCAGATGCTGTCTCTCGTGTCATCACGGAGTTGGCGGAGGGGCTGCGGTCGCAGGGGATCTCGACCGTCGTTCTCGGTATCAAGCCCATGCGCTTACGGCCCGCTCAAGGGACTCTGCTCACGAAGGTTCTTCGCCTCACCAGCGAACTTTCCTACCTCCTAAGCGTTTCGTCCTACCTCCTCAGACGGCGCAGGAGCATTCACGCCGTCATCTCGGTGGACGTTCCTTCGGGCCTTCCGTTCGTGGGCGCGATGCTAAGACGGGTTACGCACGGCCGCATCCGGGACATCGCGTGGGTGATGGATCTGTACAGGATCGCGCGACCACAGGAGCTCGGCCTCTTCTCGAAGCTTCGAGCACGACTGGAGCTGGCCGCTCTGACCCGGGCCGCCCACGTGGTCACGATCGGCGAGTGCATGACGAAGACTCTTGCTGCGCATGACCTGTCACCGGTGACGATTCCTCTGTGGCACGCCAAGATGCCGATCAGTGCGACGCAGGAAAGCGACGGGTCGGGCCAGCGGGATCTCCGCCTCCTATATTCCGGCAGCGCCCGGGACATCCACCCGTTGTCCGCTCTCGGACGAAGTCTGGGATCGCGCAGCCTCGACTTCCCGTGGTCCTTCCGCGTCGTGGGCTCCGGACCGGGGATAGACGACCTGCCCGGATCCTTGAACGCTAGGGCGTCGGAACGCGTCACCTTTCCCCCGCGGGCTTCCACCACTGGCTGGGCAGAGAACGCCGTGTGGGCCGACGTGCACGTCGTCTCACTGGCGGAGTCGGCCACTGGCACCTGCGTCCCCTCCAAGACCTACGCCGCCATGGCCGCGGGCAAAGCAGTCCTCTTCCTCGGGAGCGAGGAAGGCCAGGCCGCCAAGGACGTGATCGCAGCCGAATGCGGCTTGGTCGTCCCCACTTCTGACACCAACGCGATCTTGCACGCGTTGAGCAGATTGGCCGACCCGACCTTCCTCGCTCGATGCCAGGAGAACGCGCGGACCTTCTACGACGCACATCGCACTGTCTCTCGTGGAGTGGATTCTTGGCGGGGGTTCCTCGACGAAGTGGGATCTCGTGGCGACGTGCAAGACGTTCGACAGGGGGAGGGTCAAGCGTGAGAAAATCATCACCTGTGGTCTACATCTTCTACGGTTACGCATCGTTGCAGGACGACGCCATCACGAAAGTGGCGAGTCAACTTCGCGACGGCCTCCGGGCTGACGGGATCGACGCGCGCCTGGTCGGTCTTCGCAGCCTGCCGAGAAGGCTCGGGGGGCCCCTAGAGAAGGCCCGATCGACTGTCAAAGAGTTCCTCTTCCTCCTACAGGCTCTGGGACTGATCCTCCTCGGTTGGCCGTCCCTCCGTGCAGTCGTCGCCTTGGAGTACCCACCGGGCATGCCCATGGTCGGAAGACTGGCGCACTTGGTGTCGCGAGGCCGAATCATGGACGTCACATGGGTCATGGACCTCTACGCGCTCATGCCGGGTGGTCCATCGGTCACAACAGGTCTGCGTAGCTTCAAATCGTCGCTGTCGAGGTGGGCGCTCGGCGCTTCCTCCCGACGGGTCGTCCTCGGCTCGTGCATGTCTCGGTTGCTGGCAGAGGCGTCAGGTCTCGACTCCCGCGTCATCCCGTTGTGGCACCGCGAGCTCAACGTCCCCGTCCCCTCCGGGAAACCAGATCACTTGAACCTGCTGTACTCCGGCAACGCGCGAGAAATCCACCCGCTCCGCGCGCTCGGTCAGATAGTTGACGGGCCTGTCTCCCGAGGCCGCGTCCACCTCCGGGTCACCGGTAGCGGCAAGGCGATCGCGGAACTCGAGGAGCTTGCACGGACGATGACTGCATCTGCCATCCACGTCAGTAGCTTCGTACCTGAGGCGTCGCTGATCGATCTGTACGGTGCGTCTGACGTCCAGGTCGTCTCACTCGCCGAAGGGGCTACGGGAACATGCGTCCCTTCGAAGACGTACGCGGCCATGAGCGCCGGGCGGCCGATTCTCTATCTTGGCTCTCCAGACGGGCAAGCGGCTCTCGATGTCCTCGAAGCGGGATGCGGGATCGTCGTTCCTACAGACTCGGGGAGACGCATCGAAGCGGCCCTCGAGGGGTTCTTGGAAGACCCGGCCCTCGTCCGACGCATGGGCGACGCCGGACGGCACTTCGCCCGGGAACGACGAAGCACGACGAGTCTCATGCCGATGTGGCGTGATGCCCTCGGACTGACGCGTTGAAGGACCTCATCTGGTCTCTCGTGGAGCGAGTCTTCCCCAGGCTCGCAAGCGCGGGGCTGATGTTGCTCCTGGCCGCATTCGTCACGCCACTGATCGTTGGATTGTACGCGTGGCCAATGGTCGTTCTCACGCTCTACTACTCGGCCTTGGACTCCGCGATCCGCCAAGTCGTCGTCCCGAGCCTGGCAAGCCAGGAGGGTCTTCGGCTCCTGCGCCGATACCGCAACATCGCGAGCATCGCCGGCTCACTGGCTATCGCGGGCATCCTGCTCGCACTCCTTCTGATCTTCCCCGCCGATCTGCATGGACAGATCTACGCCATGACTCCCCTCTTGCTCGTACCGGTGGCCAACTCGTTCGCGGTCAAGCCTCTGGGTTTCCTCCAGTCCCGGAATGCGTGGGCAGAGCTGGCCAAGATGCAGCTCCTGGCGTCTGGCGTGTCCCTCCTCCTGTCCGTGCCGGCCCTGGTGCTGACTCGCTCACTGCTCGGCGCTTCTCTCCAGGTCGCCCTCGTCGAAGTCCTCTTCTGCTGGATGGTGCACCGACGCGCACGGGCACTAGGCATAGAAGCTGCTACCAAGGGTGCCTCCTCCGGCGCAGGCTACGGTCGCGAATTCGGTCACGCTTCCGCCTACTCGATCGTCGGATGGCTGCAGGGCCAGGCCGACCGTCTTCTCATCGGCGGCCTGTCCGGAACGGCCGCGCTCGGATCCTTCTCATTCGCCACCGCCATCGCTCGTAATCCAGGCGATGCGATCTCCGCCTCGACGGGCAACGTCCTCCGCGTCAAGATCAGCGTCGATCAGGGCTTGTCCGCGTTCGAGGTGAGACAGCGTTCTGACCAACTGCTCATGCGCGGACTAGCCCTCGGCATGGTGCTGGTGCTCGCGATATTCATCGGGGTCGACGCCGTCCTACGTCCCCTCCTGGGGAACGAGTGGCGTGAGCCTCTCGACGCTGCACTCCCTGCTGCCATCAGCATCCTCCCGACCATCGTCTCCTGGTCGCTCTCGGTCGTGCTCCTCGCCGTCGGGCGTCTGGCCTGGGGCGCGCCCATCAAAGTCATCGGGATAGCCCTAGCTGTCCCCGTGGCCCTCGCAGCTACGCAGAGCATCGAGCTGGCGTCATGGTGTGTCCTGGCTCGCGAGGTCGTCATTTTGATCTTGTTGCTCGTGAGTTGTGGAAAAGCCGCTCCATTGAAGTCTTTCGCCCTGGCACTTGCGTCGACCACGGCTTTCACCATCGCCGCAGTTCTCCTCTGAGTCGAACAAGTCAGTTGCTCCACTGCCAGGTAAGACGAGGAATCGGGTTAATGCCCGGTTTCCATCAGGTAAATTTTTGAGCGTGCAGAACGTGCTACATCTTCAGGAACGGACCCGGGCGGCCCTCCGGCGCCTCCATGCTGGGGTTGAGAGTTTGACGTTGACGGATTTCCCAGACCACGGGAACATCGGCGACTCGGCGATCGCAGTCGGTGAGGCTGCCTTCTTTGCTGAAGAAGGAATAAGCGTCCGCAAGATCTACAGCCAACCGGTTCTTCCCCGGACCGTGTTCTCATCGGAGCCAGTGGTGGCGATCCACGGCGGGGGCAACCTCGGGGGCTTGTACCCGGGATCCTCGAGACAACGCAACGAGCTGGCTAGTCGCCTGACCTCGGAGTCGCTGCTGCTTCAAGAACCCCAGTCCGTCCACTTCACGAGCGATCAGGAAAGACGCGCCTTCTCGAGCGCTTTGGGCCGCAGAAACAACATCCGCGTCGCCGTTCGCGATGAGGAGTCCTACCGAGTCCTCGAATCCGAGATCGAGACACTGGTTCTGTCACCCGACGCTGCTCACATGATCGGTCCCGTGCGCGCGCCAGCCGCCGTGCAAGCGACCGTGTTCGTCGCCCGTCTCGACGACGAGACGTCAGGGCTGTCCTCGCCGACGACGACTGATTGGCCTGCTGACCCTGTCGACCTCGCGGCCCTCCGCTGGGGCGCCAACCGATCGGAGCAGCTGCCCCTTCTAGCTCCGTTGTTCCGACGTGATCCGCACGTCTGGATGCGGCGTGCCGAACGCCGGCTCCAACGCGGGATCGGCTTCTTGGCACGAGGCGAGACTGTTGTCACGGACCGTCTCCACGCAATGATCATCGCTCTCCACATGGGACGTCGCGTGATCGCAATCGACAACAAGATCGGCAAGTTGTCGAAGTACGCTGCGACGTGGCTCGAGGACTTCGACGACGATCTGACCTTCGTGACGTCGGACGAAGCGAGGGCCTTGGCGACCCAGGTCCAGCGAACAGTGGGGTGAAAGATCAGAAGGCGCCTTCGCGCGCGAGGACAGCCCGGGCGGTACGCCAGAGGATGACGAGGTCGCCCGCCATGGACCAGTTCTCGACGTAGTAGAGGTCTAGGCGGACACTGTCTTCCCAGGAGAGGTTCGACCTTCCACTGGTCTGCCACAGGCCTGTGATGCCCGGCTTGACGAGGAACCTTCGGTGGACGTGGGTCTCGTACTGCGCCACCTCGCGGGCGAGTGGCGGCCGAGGTCCCACGAGGGCCATGTCGCCGCGAACGACGTTCACCAGCTGTGGCAGTTCGTCGATGCTGTAGCGGCGAAGCCAGCGCCCTGCCCGTGTGACACGGGGGTCGTCCTTCATCTTGAAGAGCACACTGTTGCCCTCGGTTCGCTGTTCCCGCGCGAGCCGCTGCAACTGGGCCTCAGCATCGAGCACCATGGTCCGGAACTTGACCATCCGGAAGGCAGAACCGTTGAGGCCGACCCGCTCTTGCAAGAAGAACACCGGGCCAGGCGTGCCCAGTTTGACGACCATCGCCACGACGACGAGCAACGGCGAGATGACGATCAGGAGAACGCTCCCGACGACGATGTCGAAGAGTCTCTTCGAGAAGAGCTTCTGACCCGCGTAGGTCGGCGTCTCGACGTGGATCAGCGGGAACCCGGCGACGGGGCGGGTGTGGATGCGCGGGCCGCCGATGTCGGTGAGGCTCGGAGCCACGACGAGGTGCTGGCCACCGGGTTCCAGGCTCCAGCTCAGTTGACGGACCCGCTCCGGCGGCAGGTGGTCGGAACTGGTGATGACGACCGTGTCAGCGTGACTCGCCACGAGGGCGGCTTCGAGATCGTCGAAGGAACCGATGACCGGGATGCGGAGCGAGCCGCCCACGGTGCCCCCTGCCACCTCGGAGACGCAGGCGCCGACGACGTGATAGCCGGCGGAGGGCTGACTCATGAGCTGACGCGCGAAGTGCTCGACGGTCTCGCGTGACCCCACCAGGAGGACCTGGGCCGAGTATCGGCCTTGCGCACGCTGAAGGACGAGCCACTGACGCCAGAGCCACCGCGAGAACACCAGCACGAGCACTCCGACGGGGAACGCGATGAGGATGTACCCCCTGGCGAGGTCGATGTGGAACAGGAATGCCAGGATCGCGAGCAGCCCAAAAACCCGCAAGCTGACGTCGATGATGAGCTTGTACTCCGTGCTTCCGGTGCCGATCACACGATCCGCGCGCGAACCGTAGAGGCCGAGGACGCCGAGCCACAGGGCGATCACGGCCAGCGAGATCGCCGTGTAGTTCACGGCGACATTGCGCAGGTCGCCTCGGAAGGCGACGTTGGCGGTGTCGATGCCGAACCAGGCGATCTGGACGCCGAAGACGACCCAGATGAGCACGAGAGCGTCGGTCAGCAACAAGCGCTGCGAGTACGCCTTGTTCCAGCCGATCGTCGAGCTCGCCGACCGGATCTCCCGGGTGCTGGGTGCTGCGCTCATCGCCTCGTCCTCACCAGGTCACGCCACCGTCGACGGACACCCGCGAGACCGATCCCGCGGAGAGCCAGACGACATCGCCGACGGACGCCAGGACGATGCCCTGAGCCGCGTCGACACCGGTGACGCAGCCGATCGTCGTCGCCGCACTCCGCGGGGTCGCCGGCGTGGTCACACTCTGGACGGCAACGCCGTCACAGGTGTCGACACCGGTCACTCCCGCGATGTACTCGTCGGATAGCAGCACCACGTCGAGCAGACCGGGCACGCTGACGGAGGACCAGTCACCACCGGTCGTCCGCGTCGACACGGCGTCCGTGCAGGCGACCAGACCGACGGTCCCGTCACTCTGAACACGGGACGGCGCCGGGCAGGGGGACGGCGCCGCGGTGCCGTCGAGGGAGACCGTCGAGCTGTCGACGTCGGCGAAGGTGAGGGTCGAGACCTGGTCGGGGTATTCCTCCCAGAACTCCCCCGCCGTGAAGCTCGACCAGAACTGACGCTCGCAGTCGTCTCCGACTCCGCCGAGCACGGAGACCTTCTCGGGGCCGGCTTCGAGCGCGACGACGGTGCGCAGGTCGAAGGCGAGCTCCATCGGCTGCCAGGTCGCGCCTCCGTCGGTGCTGCGCTCGACGAGTGCGGCGTCGTCCGTGCACGACCCGGGGCTGGCTCGCCATGCCTCGGTGGCGCTGACGGCGGAGAGGAAGCCCGACGGCTGCGTCGACGACGGAGCGGTCGTGGGCTCGGGCGTCGGGGTCGGCGCCTCCGTCGTCGGGCCGGAGGAGAACGTCGGGATCGGCCCCGCCTCACGCTGCTCGCCGGGTCGAGTCGACGCGACGGCCGCCGCGATCAGGGCGACGTCAGCGACGACGAGCACCGCCAGCACGACGAACCACCACGTGCGCGTCGTCGCTCCCCCCGAGCGACTCACGCGGCAGCCGACCCGTCGGGCGCCCGGAGCGCCGTCACGATCGCATCGACGGCTCGGTCGACGTCCGCCGCTGCCTGCTCGTGCACGTCGAGGCCGCGACGGTACGGGTCGACGATGTCCTCTGCCTCGGGGACGTCCAGCGGCGGGACCATGCCCCGCATGCTCGCCACGAGACGGACGACGTCAGCGGGGCTGTCAGCCGCGGCGAGCTCTGCCGGGTCCGAGGCCTCGGCCAAGCGAGCGAACTGCTCGAGGGTGAACGACCGGCGCGAGGCGCGGGGCGAGAGGCGCACGACCGCGGCACGGTGCTCGCGGGCGGCCGTCAGCACCAAGTCGGCGCTCTCAGCCAGCATCTCGGTGAGGTAGGTCGCCTGATGGGCCTCGGGTGCACCTCCGTAGGCTCGCGACATCTCCGCCGCGGTGGCGTCCATGGCGGCGCCGTCTTGCGCCATCGTGCCAGCGCTCATCACGACGAACGGGGTCGACGAGCCCGCGAGGCGAGCCGTCAGGAGCTGCTCGGCGAGGGGCGACCGGCAGATGTTGCCCGTGCAGACCACGAGGATGCCGAAGGGGCGTACAGCGCTCACTGAGCGGCCTTGCGCGCCTCGGCGCCGATGCGCGTCCTCTCCTTCTTCGTGGCCTTCGTCTCCTTGTCGTCCTCGATGCCGTAGCCGTAGGCCCCGCCGTAGCGGCCGTAGCCGTAGGCGTCCGGGCCCTTGATCGGCATCATCGTCATGACGAAGCCGGCGATCGGCGCGCCGACGCTCTCGAGGGCGGCGACCGCCCCGCTGAGCTGGCCCTTGTGGGTCTTGCCCGCGGCGACGACGACGATGGCGCCGCTGGCGCTCTTCGAGAGGATCGCCGCGTCGGTGACGGGCAGGAGGGGCGGGGCGTCGAAGAGGACGTAGTCGAACTGCTGCTCGAGCTGGCCGATGAGCTCCTGCATCGCCCGGGAGCCGAGGAGCTCGCTCGGGTTCGGCGGGATCTGCCCGGCGGGGAGCACGTGCAGCTGCCCGCGGCCCCACGGCTGGACGACGTCGGCGAGGTCGGCACGGCCGATGAGCAGATCGGTGAGTCCGGCGGCGTCCTCGAGGCCCATGTACTGGCCGACCCGGGGCCGACGGAGGTCGGCGTCGATGAGGATGACGCGGGCACCGGCGCTGTCGAGCGCGATCGCGAGGTTGGCCACGGTCGTGCTCTTGCCCTCGGACTGCACGGACGACGTCATGACGAAGCTGCGCGACTTCGTGCCCAGGTCGAGGAACTGCAGGTTGGTGCGCAGGGTGCGGAACGACTCGGCGCGCGGGCTGCGCGGATCGGCCTGGACAATGAGGGGGCGCTCGTCGGCCTTGGGGTCGAAGGCGATGCCGCCGACGATGGGGGCGTCGCTGATCTTCTCGACGTCGGCCTCGTTGCGGACGCGGTTGTCGAGCGTGTGACGCACTACGGCGACGCCGACGCCGACCGCGAGGCCGAGCAGGAGGCCGAGGGCGAGGTTGAGGGGCACGTTGGGGCTCGTCGGCGTCGACGGCACCTGGGCCTCTTGCACGCGCGTCAGTTTGACCCGTGATCCGGCTTCGCTGTCGGCGTCCTCGCTGGTTGCCTCGATCTGCTCGACCACGTTGGTGAGGCTCTGCGACGTCGCATTGGCGATGTCGGCGGCCATCACCGGGTCCTCCGAGACGACGTCGACCTGGATCAGGGTCGTGTCGAGGGGCGCGCTGGCGGTGATCGACTCGGCGAGCTGCTCGGCCGTGACGTCCAGGCCGAGGCTGGAGATCACGGGCAGCAGCACGATCGGCGTGGTGACGAGGCTGGCGTACGTCTTCACGCGCTGCTGCGTGAAGGTGTTGCCCTGCGCCAGGTCGGAGACGCTGCCGCTGGTCTGGGTCGACACGAAGACCTGCGCCGAGGCGCTGTAGTCGGGCGTCTTGACGACCGAGTAGGCCGAGGCGAGCCCGATCCCCACGAGCATCATCGCCACGATGAAGACCCACCCTTTGCGTAGGACAGTGATGTAGTCGCGCAGTTCCACGGCTTTGGTTCCCCTTGATCAAGACGTGACGCCAGAGACGGTCACATCGGAGCAATCGTGCCACATGAGCCTCGCTCGGCAGGGCACCGACCGTTCGCCGCACCGTAAGTTGACCTCATGACACGTCGCGACCTCGACCCCGCCGAGCACGTCCGCGAGCGGTCCGCCGCGTGGGACGTCCTCTACGCCGCCCTGGCCCTCGCAGCGGTCGTCATCGCGTCGGACGTCGTCGGCGACCTCGTCCTGCGCTCCCCCGGGGTGCCGCCGCTCGTCTCGGTCGTCGTGTCGTACCTCGTCATCTGGGTGCCGCTGCTGGCGGCGGTCGTCTTCGCGACCCTCGGCCTCGGCCGGGCGGGAGCGCTGCGACGACTCGGCCTGCGCCTCCGCCCCCTCGACGTCCTCTGGGGCGTCGGCATCGGCCTCATCGCCCGCGTGCTCGACGCCGTGGTCAACCTCGTCGTCGTCGGCAGCACCGGCCTCGAGCCCGTCCCGACCATCGACGGCGGGCCCGCCCTCGGCGTGCTGGTCGCGACCGTGCTCGCACGGGTACTGCTCGCACCCGTGGTGGAGGAGGTGTTCTTCCGGGGGCTGCTGCAGCGCTCGACGGCGAGGCTGCTCTCGACGCCGACACGACTCGACGCCCGGGGGGCAGCGGTCATGGCCGTCATCACGACGTCGCTCGTCTTCGCGCTCCTGCACGCTCTCGTCGGGAGCTTCTCCCCCGCGGGGCTCCTCGTCACCCTCGTCAGCACCACGATCTTCGGCCTCCTCGTCGGGACGCTCGCGGCGCGGACGGGACGCATCGGCGGGGCGGTCATCGCGCACGTCGCCTTCAACGGCCTGGCCGTGGCCGCCACCTGGGCCGTCTGATCCGACCGGGCACCGACCCCCTCTTCTGGGGGTGCGGCCAAGTTCGCCTGGAGGACAGCGAGCGAACAGACCCGTCCTTTTCCGATACCCTCGGGTATCGAGATGCTGTACCGGAACGTCTCGCCAACCCTTGCCCCGAGCGCGAAGTGGGCGCATGATGCCCGACATCCCCGAGAGAGCCGACCCCGTGACGATGTCCCTCCCCTGGCGCCCCGTCCTCGCCGTGACCGCCGTCGCCGCGCTCGCGACCGGCGGCGCCTTGCTCACCCTGCTCCCGGCGTCCACCGGCGAAGAGAGCCTGATCGTGACGACGCCGACGAACGGCTCCGACTCAGCCACCCGGTCGGTCGTCGTGTCGGGCACGGGCACCGACGACGCGATCGTCCGCATCTACGACGCTCACTCGAACGCGATCCTCCTCGGCAGCACCAAGGTGATCGACGGGACGTTCTCGACCGTCGTCGAGTACGCCGACGACGCCCCCGAGCGCCAGGGCCTCTACATCGACGCGATCAAGGAGGACGGGTTCCTCGACGCGGACGTCGTGGACATCACGCTGCCCGCCGTCGAGACAGACGCCACGACCACGGGGTCGTCCTCGGCCACGGCCAGCACCCCGCGCTAGCGGAGCCTGCGCCAGCTCGTCCTGGTCACGGGCCGAACCACCCGGTCCGGGCGAGCTTCCACCCGGAGGGTGACCGCCGCCTCCGCAGGATCACCTGGCCAGGAAGCGCACAGCTCCTAGGCAAGGGCACAGCTGTCGCATAGCGTCCCGAGAGGGGCGATCACCGACTGCCCCTGTGCAAGTCATCCGGGTGCTGGGCCAGGGCGACGAGCGATGAAGCTCGAACACCGATCAGAAAGCACCAACACCACGTGAAGAACGTCTTCTCCTGGCGCCGCGCGCTCGCCGTACCGGCCGCGCTGACGCTCGCCCTCAGCGGGGCACTGCTCACCTCCACCGCCGCACAGGCTGCGCCGGCCAACCTTGTCGTGACCTCGCCGACCGCGGGCTCGACGGTCGACTCGCGCACGGTCACCGTGTCGGGCACCGTCCTCGCCGGCGCCATCGTCGACATCTACAAGGGCGTCGACGCCAGCGGCACCCGCGAGACCCGCATCAACACGGGCAACGCGACCACCTTCAGCACCACGCTGACGTACGCGGTCGACGCTCCCGTCGCGCAGAGCATCTACGTCACCGGCATCTACGGCGGCAGCGGGTTCAGCGACCCCAAGCGCGTCGACTTCACCCTCCCCGCCGCTGCTCCGGTGAAGTTCATCACCATCGACAGCCCCGCCGCGGGCCCCGTCGCGAGCCGCAGCTTCACCGTCACGGGCACCGCGACCCCGAACTCGATCGTCATCGTCCGCGGTGCCGACCGTGAGCTCGGTCGCCAGAACCTCGACGCCTCGGGCGCGTACTCGATCCCCGTCGTCTTCACCGACGCCGACGCGATCAACCAGACGCTCTCCGTCAACGGCCTCCTCGGCGGCAGCGGCATCGACCCGGTCACGCGCGACATCGTGCTGCCCGCCGTCGCCGCTCCGGCCAAGACCGTCACGCTCGACAGCCCCGTCGCCGGCTCCACCACCGATAGCCGCCTCGTCACCTTCAGCGGCACCGCCCCCGTCGGCTCCACCGTCGTCGTGACCGGCCCCGCCGGTGAGCTCGGCCGCCAGAACCTCGGCAACGGCTCGACCTACTCCATCCGGGTCACCTACTCCGAGACCGCCCCCGTCGCCCAGACCGTGACGGTCGGCGGCTTCGTCGGCGCCAGCGGCTTCGACAACACCGTCACGCGCAGCTTCAACCTGCCGGCCGCCGCGGTGACCCCCGACGCCGTCGCCCCCGCGGCGCCCGTCATCACCTCGCCCGTCCCCGCCCAGGTCGTCGTCGGCCAGGACGTCACGATCAGCGGCACCGGCACCCCCGGCGCCAACATCGCCTTCCTGCTGTACCCGACCGACGAGGCGCCGGCGTCGTCCGGCCCCCTCGAGGACGCCATCACCGACTCGGTCATCGTCGTGGCCGCCGACGGCACCTGGAGCTCGACCGTCCGCATGGTCAAGCCGGGCGAGTACTCCGTCGTCGCCATCTCGTTCTTCGCTGACGCGAACGGCGAGCCCACCCTCGACGCCGACGGCTTCCCGCTGATCTCCGAGCCCTCCAACGTCGTCGAGTTCCGCGTCGCCGCCGCCACGCCGATCGTCCCCGCCGGCACCTCGGCCACGCCCGTGCGTGCCGCCGGCAGCCTGGCGTTCACCGGTTCTGACGACTCCAACCTCGTGATCGGCCTCGGCGCCGCCCTCACGCTGGCCGGAGCCGGCCTCGTCCTCGCGGCCCGTCGTCGCCGTGCTCAGCTGAGCACTGTCGACGCGCAGCAGGACTAGCAGCACCCGCCACACCGCAGCACCCGAGCCCCCTCCGCCCCAGCAGCGGAGGGGGCTTCGGCGTGCCGCCCCAGCAGCGGAGGGGGCTTCGGCGTGCCGCCCCAGCCCCCGGGGAGGCGCGGGTCGGCACCAAGCCCCGCCCGCGACTCCCCCTGGCACCGCGGCCCTCAACGACGCACCACGTCGTCGCACCGGAACCACGCCGCGGCGTGGTGCGCGGGCGAGGACGTGGTGCGCCAGCACCGACGGGCCGCAGCTGCTCGCACGACGAAGCCCCCTCGACCGGAGAGGTCGAGGGGGCTTCGGGGGGCCACCCGCCCGCCGGTGCCGAGGCACGGGGCGGGACGAGCACGGAGTGTGACAGCGGCCGGTGGTGGAGATGGGGGGAATTGAACCCCCGTCCATCGCTGAGATTGCACGCATTCTACGGGCGTAGCCAGATGAGACGTTCTGCTCGGCCCCGACCTTTGCTACTGGCTTCTAGGTCGACGGGCCCAGCCCGAGTGCAAGTCCCGCGTGACCCCCAGGCGTAGTCACGCAGCGAGCCCTCTAGATGACGTCAGGGACTGGTTAGAAGGCGGTCACCAGACTGACGGACTTCATGTGGCTCTACTGCTTACGCAGCGAGAGCGAAGTCAGTGCGCTTGTTATTGGCACTTATTGTTTTCCAGAGATCGTTTACGAGATAACCCTGGATCCTCGGCCCGCTTCTCGTTCGCACACAGGCGATGTCGAAACCGATCATCCCCGTGAGGGGCCGTTGTCACACTCTGTGCTGTTGTCGGGAGAACCGTTCCGCGCGTTCCCGCGCGGCCTTCCAGTGTAGGCCCTGGGGGCCCGTTCGGCTACTCGCCGAGGTGCTTGCGGGCCGACATCGCCGACTCCGCCTCGCGGGTCGCCGTGCGCTCGCGCAGGGTCTGCCGCTTGTCGTACTCGCGCTTGCCCTTGGCGACCGCGATCTCGACCTTCGCCCGGCCGTCGCTGAAGTAGATCTTGAGCGGGATGACGGTGAACCCGCCCTCCTTCGTCTTCTGCCCGATCTTGACGATCTGCTGCTTGTGCAGCAGCAGCTTGCGCTTGCGCCGCGGCGCGTGGTTGTTCCACGTGCCCTCGGTGTACTCGGGGATGTGCACGGCGTCGAGCCAGGCCTCCCCGCCCTCGACGAAGGCGTAGCCGTCGACGAGCGACGCCCGCCCCTGCCGCAGCGACTTGACCTCGGTGCCGCTCAGCACGATGCCGGCCTCGTAGGTGTCGTCGATCGTGTAGTCGTGGCGCGCCCGGCGGTTGGTGGCCACGACCTTCTCACCGCGCTCTTTCGCCACGCTGTCTCCTGGTCGTCATGGGTGGTGCTGCCTGGTGCAGGCAGCCTGTCAGCATACAGGCTCAGACCTGCAGGAGGCGCGGTGCCGGTCAGACCGGCACCGCGCCTCCCCCAGGCCCTCGCGCCCTAGACCTTTAGGTACCGACGGATGGCGACGTTGGCCGACAGCGCCGCGAGCAGGATGCCGATCACGACCACGAGCGGCACGACGATCGCCGTCTCCTGCAGGCCGATGAACGGCGTCGACGCGAAGTTCTCGACGAGGTAGCCCTTGACGAAGAAGTTGACGATCGCGATCAGGGCCCCGCCGGCGAGCACCGACCCGAGCAGGGCGGCGATCACGCCCTCGAGGATGAACGGCGTCTGGATGAACCGGTTCGACGCGCCCACCAGCCGCATGATGCCGAGCTCTCGCCGTCGGCTGAACGCGCTGAGGCGGATCGTCGTGGCGATCAGCAGCACGGCCGCGATCAGCATCAGCACCGCGATGCCGATCGCGGTGTAGCTCGCGGCGTTCAGCACGGAGAAGATCGGGTCGAGGTAGCCGCGCTGGTCGACGACGCTCTGCACGCCGGCGAGGCTCGACAGGCTCTCGGTGAGGACGTCCGACTGGGTCGGGTCCTTGAGGTTCACCCAGAAGGTCTCGTTGAGGTACGACGGCTGCACGAACTCGGTCGCCGGGCTGTCGGCGAACTGCGTCGTGAAGCGGTCATAGGCCTCCTGCTGCGTCTCGAAGTACGAGCGGTCCACGAACGGCGCCAGCACGTCGCTCGAGAGCTGCGCCTCGACGCCGTCGATCTGGTCCTGCGTCGCCTTGGCGCCGGTGCAGTTGCCGGTCGTGTCGGTGTCGGTGCAGAGGTAGACGGCCACCTGGGCCTTGTCGTACCAGTACCCCTTCATCTGGTTGATCTGCAGCTGCAGCAGGGCGGCGGTGCCGACGAAGGTCAACGAGATGAACGTGACGAGCACGACCGAGATGACCATCGAGGCGTTGCGGCGCAGGCCGCTGCCGACCTCGCTGAGGACGAGTCCGAGCCTCATGCGTCCGCTCCCCTCGTGCTCAAGTCCTCGACGCCGATCGCCTGGATGGGCACCGCCTGGGTCTGGTAGCCGCCCTGGCGCTCGTCGCGGAGGATGTTGCCGCCCGACAGCTCGATCACGCGGCGCTGCATCTGGTCGACGATGCCGGCGTCGTGGGTGGCCATGATCACGGTCGTGCCGCCGGCGTTGATGCGCTCGAGGAGGGTCATGATGCCCGCGCTGGTCGAGGGGTCGAGGTTTCCCGTCGGCTCGTCGGCCAGCAGGATCGACGGCTTGTTGACGATGGCGCGCGCGATCGCGACGCGCTGCTGCTCACCGCCCGAGAGCTCGTGCGGCAGGCGCTGCTGCTTGCCCACGAGGCCCACCATCTTGAGCACGTCGGGCACCGCCTCCTGGATGAAGCCCTTGCTCTTGCCGATCACCTGCAGGCTGAACGCGACGTTGTCGAACACGCTCTTCTGCGGCAGCAGGCGGAAGTCCTGGAAGACGACGCCGAGGTTGCGGCGGAAGTACGGCACCTTGCGGCTCGACAGCGTGCTGAGCTTCTGGCCGAGGACGTGGATCTGGCCGGTGCTCGGCTTCTCCTCCTTCAGCACGAGGCGCAGGAAGCTGGACTTGCCGGAGCCGCTCGCCCCGACGAGGAAGACGAACTCGCCCTTGAGGATCTCGAGGGTGACCGAGTTCAGCGCAGGCCGGGGGTTGCCGGAATAGACCTTGGTGACTTCATCGAATCGGATCATGACGGGGATCACCCTAAGCCGAGGCCGCGCCCATCCAGGCAGCGACTCGCTGCGCCGCCCCGCCCGCGGCGGCTATGGATCCGCTGACAGGCAGGAGTCGCGGGTCGGCCAGGCCGCGCGACGCCTGTCGCGCAGACCCGGACGTCGCCGCCCGCCTCAGCTGTCGCGGGCGCTCAGCGGTCGCGGGCGCTCAGCGGTCGCGGGCGCTCAGCGGTCGCGGGCGCTCAGCTGTCGTCGCGGCTCAGCGGTCGTCCGGGCTCAGCTGTCGTCGCGCTTGCGCCAGCGGATGCCCGCCGAGATGAAGCCGTCGAGGTCGCCGTCGAAGACGTTCGACGGGTTGTTGACCTCGTGCTCGCTCCTCAGGTCCTTCACCATCTGGTACGGCGCGAGGACGTAGCTGCGGATCTGGTCGCCCCAGCTGGCCGTGATGGTGCCCGCCAGCTCCTTCTTCTTCGCGTTCTCCGCCTCCTTCTGGAGCAGGAGGAGGCGCGACTGCAGCACGCGCATGGCGGCGGCGCGGTTCTGGATCTGGCTCTTCTCGTTCTGCATCGAGACGACCGTGCCGGTGGGGATGTGGGTCAGGCGCACGGCCGAGTCGGTCGTGTTGACGCTCTGGCCGCCGGGGCCCGACGAGCGGAACACGTCGACGCGGATCTCGTTCTCGGGGATGTCGATCGACTCCGTCTCTTCCATGAGCGGGATCACCTCGACGGCGGCGAAGCTCGTCTGGCGTTTGCCGGCGGCGCCGAAGGGGCTCATGCGCACGAGGCGGTGCGTGCCGGCCTCGACGCTGAGCGTGCCGAAGGCGTAGGGAGCGTCGATCTCGAAGGTCGCGCTCTTGATGCCCGCCTCCTCGGCGTAGCTGGTGTCCATCACGGTGGCCGACATGCCGTGCTTCTCGGCGTAGCGGAGGTACATGCGCAGCAGCATCTCGGCGAAGTCGGCGGCGTCGACGCCGCCGGCGCCGGCCCGGATGGTGATGACGGCGGGGCGCGGGTCGTACTCGCCGTCGAGGAGGGTCTGCACCTCGAGGGTGTCCATCATCTTCTGGAGCGCCTTCAGCTCGACCTGCGCCTCGTCGGCGCTCTCCTGGTCGTCGCCGTCGTTGGCCATCTCGACGAGCACCTCGAGGTCGTCGAGCCGCTGCTCGGTGGTCTCGAGCTTCTCGAGCTCGGACTGGCGGTGGCTGAGGGCGCTGGTGACCTTCTGCGCGTTCTCCGTGTCGTCCCACAGGTCGGGGGCGGAGGCCTGCTCGCTGAGCTGGGCGATCTCGGCGACGAGGCGGTCCTGGCCGATCACCGCACGGATGTCCTCGAACGTGGCCCGGAGGGCGGCAATCTGCTCAGAGAAGTCCAGTGCGATCATGGTACCCGAGCTTACCGGCCCGGGGTGCGAGGGGCGTGCGGGGCCTGCCGGGCCACACTTCAGCGCCGGGCGCGGGCCACGGCTCAGCGCCGGGCGCGGGCCACGCCCGCCTCGCGCAGGGCGACGTCGGCGAGCGCCCGCACCACGGCGGGCTCCCCCGCGCGCCAGTCGGCGACCGGGTCGGTCGACACGGCGAGCGCCGCGCGGGCGTCACGGCCGGTGAGGGCGCGCAGCGCGAGCAGCTCCTCGCCGCCGGGCGTCGCGAGCAGCGACCGGGTCGAGGAGGCGCGGCGCACGAACCCGACGCGCCCGCGCAGCCACACCCAGAGCACGACGACGCTCGGCACCCCCGCGACGACGAGGCCCGCCACGAGGGAGGCGCGGGCCACGCCGTCCTGCTGCTGGCGGCCCGCGTCGGCGAGGGAGCCGCCCGCCCCGCTCGCCCCGTCGAACGGCGCGCTGGCCGCGCCCCCGACGAGCGGCAGGTCGCCCAGGGTGCGCGAGGCGTCCTGCATCGCCCCCTGGAAGCCGGCCCCCGCCTCCTCGAGCTGGCGGCCGAGGTCGGCGAACCCGGCGATGAACTGCGCGATGGCGACGCCCACCACGACGAAGACGACGACGAGCCCCACGGCGACGAGGTCGCCCGCCACCTGCCGGGCACGGACCACGGGCGACGACGAGTAGATCTGCATGGCCCCAGTGTCGACCGTCAGCCGTCGAGGTGCCCCTTCCTGGGCCCTCGACACGGAGCCGGGCCCAGGAAGGGGCACCTCGATGGCCGTCACCGCCTCAACAGGCGAGCGAGGCGGGCGACGAGCGCCCGGGCCTCCGCCCCGTGCAGGTCGTCGTCGCTGACGAGCACCACCCGCCAGCCGTCGTCCTCGAAGCCCTCGCGGCGGCGGAGGTCGTAGCGCCAGGTGTCGCGGTCCTCGCGGTGGTGGTCGCCCTGGAACTCCAGGGCCACGCGCGGCGAGGCCCAGCTGAGGTCCGGCTTGCCGAGGTACGAGCCGTCGGCGGCGAAGCGCCGCACGTTGACCTCCGGCTCGGGCAGCCCGGACCGGACCACGAGGAGTCGCAGCGCGGTCTCTCGAGGAGAGTCGACTCCCGCCCGGACGACCGAGACCGCGCGCCGGAGCGACCGCGTGCCGGGCCGGCCGTGGGCTCGGGACGCGGCCTCCTGCAGGTCCGCGACGGGCAGCAGCCGCGCCCGCGGGTGCGGCGACCACCCGCCCACCAGCGCGTCGCCGAGGGCGACGAGCGTGTCGACGGGCAGGTCCGCCGCCGCCTGGACGAGGGCCTCGAGCGGCTCGGTCACGGGCAGGCCCTCCAGGCTGTGCGACGACGCTGCCGAGTAGCGGTGCCCGACCACGCCCGGGCGTCGCCGCTGCCGCGCGACAGGGTCGGAGACGTGCAGGTGTCGCGACTCCTCGAGCCACCTCGGCAGGGGGAGCCCCCAGAGGCCGAGCGCCGTGACGTGGGCGAAGTGCTCGTGCCGACGGAGGAGCGGGGCGAACTCCTCGCACCGGCCGCGCAGGTCGACCGCCTCCCGGGCCGACCGTGCTCCCCGGTGCGGCGCTCGGAGGTCGCCCGCGCGGAGCCTGTCGTAAGGCAGCCCGACCTCGAGCGCCTCGGCCACCGAGAAGGGGCGGGACGTCAGCTCGGAGGGCAGGGGGCGCGGTCGCATGCCAGGAGCGTGCCGGGCCGTGGGCCGCCCCACCGACCGCAGCCGACGCTGTCGGGACGACCCGCGCCTCCTCGGCCCTGGGGAGGGATCACGCTCGTGCATCGAGGTGACTCGTCCTGGGGCCGAGCGCTCCGCGAGCCCCCAAGAAACGTCACCCGGGGATGCCTCACATCCACCCCGTGCAGCGAGATGACCCTTCCTGGGCCCTCGGCGCCCGCGAGGCCCCGGGAAGAGTCACCTGGACGCGTGAGGTCGCGCTAGCGGGCGCCGAGGGCGGGGGCGCGGTCGGCGTAGCCGGCGCGGGTCGCGCGGGCGACGGCCTCCGGCAGCGCCGCGAGCAGCGCGTCGACGTCGGCGTCGGTGCTCGTGTGCCCGACGGTCATGCGGAGCGCGCCCCGCGCCTCCTCGGCCGTGAGCCCCATCGAGAGCAGCACGTGCGACGGCTCCGGGATGCCCGCCTGGCACGCCGACCCGGTCGACACCGCGACCCCGGCCGCGTCGAGCAGGAAGAGCAGCGAGTCGCCCTCGCACCCGGGGAAGGTGAAGTGCGCGTTGCCGGGCAGCCGGTCGACCGGGTCGCCCCGCAGCACCGCGCCCGGCACGGCGCGCCGCACGCCCTCGACGAGCCGGTCGCGCAGGGGCTCGTACGGCTGGTGCGGCTGCTCGGCCGCGACGGCGAACGCGGCGGCGGCCGGGGCGTCCTGCGTGCCCGACCGCACCTGGCGCTGCTGCCCCCCGCCGTGGATGAGCGGCACGACGGTCGCCGAGCGCGCCAGCACGAGCGCACCGATGCCGATCGGCCCGCCGATCTTGTGGGCGCTGACGCTCAGCGCGGCGAGCCCCGTCGACCGGAAGTCGATCGGCACCTGGCCGTAGGCCGCCACCGCGTCGCAGTGCACCGGCACGCCGTGGGCCGCGGCGAGCGCGACGACCTCGTCGACCGGCTGCATCGTGCCGACCTCGTTGTTGGCCCAGAGCAGGGTCACGAGCGCGACGTCGTCGTGCTCGTCGAGCGCCGCGGCGAGCGCGTCGAGCCGCACGCGGCCGAGCTCGTCGAGCGGGATCGTCGTGACGACGGCGCCCTCGTAGCGCTCGAGCCACTCGACGGTGTCGACGGTGGCGTGGTGCTCCCCGCCGGGCACGAGGAGTCGCGGGCGCGGCCGGTCGGACTGCCGCGCCCACCAGAGGCCCTTCACCCCGAGGTTGACGGACTCGGTGCCCCCGGAGGTGAAGACCACCTCGATCGGGTCGCAGCCCAGGGTCGCCGCGACGCGCTCGCGGGACTCCTCGAGCAGCCGCTTCGCGCCCTGGCCGGCGGAGTGGATGGACGACGGGTTGCCGACAGTGCCGAGCGCCGCCGTGTAGGCCGCGAGCGCGGCCGGGTGCAGGGGCGTGGTGGCGGCGTGGTCGAGGTAGACGCTCATGCCCGGCTCCTCCTGATCTCGGTGCGACGGCCGGTCGGGCGACGCCCGGGTCGGCGCTCCCGCCTCTCGGGGGGCGCTCCGCCGCTGATCTACTGTAAGTCCCGTGCCTGACGCCGATCCCCTCTCCGACCTCGGTGTGCGCGTGGGCCCCGAGGGCCCGACCCTCCGTGTGTGGTCCGCCGCGGCGACGCGACTGGAGCTCGTCGTCGACGACGCGCCCCACGACCGCGTCGTGCCGATGACCCGCGACGAGCACGACGTCTGGAGCGCCACCGACCACGCCCTCACCCCCGGCCGCCGCTACTGGGTCCGCGCCGACGGCGAGACCCGGGGCGGCGCCGTCTTCGACCCCGAGCTCCCCCTGCTCGACCCGTGGGCGCGCGGCCTCGGCCGCACCGGCCGCGGCGAGTGGCGGGCCACCGTCGTCGACGAGTCGTTCGACTGGGGCGGCGTCGAGAAGCCGCGCACCCCGCTCGACCGCGTCGTCGTCTACGAGGCGCACGTGCGGGGCCTCACGCGGCTCGCCCCCTTCGTGCCCGACGAGCTGCGCGGCACCTACGCCGGCCTCGCGGCCGACACGACGATCGCGCACCTGAAGCAGCTCGGCGTGACCGCGGTGCAGCTGCTGCCCGTGCACCAGCACGTCGACGAGCAGCGCCTCGTCGCGCAGGGCATCGAGAACTACTGGGGCTACAACACGCTCTCGTTCTTCGCGCCCCACGCGGCGTACGCGAGCCGCGACGCCCAGCTGGCGGGCGCCTCCGCCGTGGTCCGCGAGTTCAAGGGCATGGTCCGCCTGCTGCACGAGGCGGGCATCGAGGTCTGGCTCGACGTCGTCTACAACCACACGGCCGAGGAGGGCGAGGAGGGCGGCCCGGTCACGAGCCTCCGCGGGCTCGACGGCTCCGCGTACTACCGGCACGACGCCGAGGGCCGCCCGGTCGACGTGACCGGCTGCGGCAACTCGCTCGACACCAGCCACCCCGCCGCCCACCGGCTCGTGATGGACAGCCTGCGCTACTGGGCCACCGAGATGCAGATCGACGGGTTCCGCTTCGACCTCGCCGCCACCCTCGGGCGCGGTGCCGACCACGCCTTCGACCCCGAGCACCCCCTGCTGCGCGAGATCGTCACCGACCCGGCCCTCGCCGGCGTCAAGATGGTCGCCGAGCCCTGGGACGTCGGCCTCGGCGGCTGGCAGACGGGCGCCTTCCCCGCGGGCTGGATCGAGTGGAACGACCGCTTCCGCAACCGCGCCCGCGACTTCTGGCTGACCGACGTCGCCGCCGCCCGTGCCCAGGGCACCCCTCCCACCGGCCTCGGCAGCTTCGCCTCGAAATTGAGCGGGTCGAGCAACGTCTTTGCGCACGACCGCGGCCCGCTGGCCGGTCTCAACTTCGTCACCGCGCACGACGGCTTCACGCTGCTCGACCTCGTCTCGTACGACGCCAAGCACAACCTCAGCAACGGCGAGCAGAACCGCGACGGCACCGACGACAACCGCTCGTTCAACCACGGCGTCGAGGGCCACAGCGACAACCCGTGGATCAGCGACGCGAGGCGCCGCTCGATGCGCAACCTGCTCGCGACCCTCTTCGTCTCGTCGGGCGTGCCGATGCTCACCGCCGGCGACGAGCGCGGCCGCTCGCAGCGCGGCAACAACAACGGCTACTGCACCGACAGCGAGCTGACCTGGGTCGACTGGGCGACGCAGCCCTGGCAGCAGGGCATCACCGACGACGTGGTGGCCCTGACCCGCGTCCGTGCCGAGAACCCGGCGCTCCGGCCGACCCGCTTCGGCCTCGAGGGCGCCTGCACCCTCAGCGCCAACGAGATCGACTGGTTCTCGGCCTCGGGCGCCGAGATGCACCCCGACGAGTGGAACGACCCGCACGTCCGCACGCTGCAGTACTTCGCGCGCTCCACGCCCGAGCACGAGGCGCCGAACGCGGTGCTGGTGCTCGTGCACGGCGCCGAGACGAGCACCGCGGTGACGGTGGCCCGGCACGACGGCGTCGAGGGCTACGACCCGCTCTGGACGAGCGACGACTCCGCCGACCTCCACCCGGTCGCGCCGGGCGACGAGGTTCTCGTCTCCGGCCCGACCGTGATCATCTACCGCGCCCGCCCCGCGACGGCGGAGGCCGGCGCATGACCAGGAAGGCCACGGGAGGCGCGGGCGGGCCGGGCACGCCCGCCACCGTCGCGCTCCTGGCCGCGGGAGTGCCATTCACGGCCCACACCTACGAGCACCATGACACGGCGACGAACTTCGGCGAGGAGGCCGCCGCCGAGCTCGGCCTCTCGGAGGAGCGCGTCTTCAAGACGCTCGTCGCCGACGCGCAGGGCACCCTCGTCGTCGCCGTCGTGCCCGTCTCCCGGCGCCTCGACCTCAAGGCCCTCGCGGCCGCCGTCGGCGCCCGGAAGGCCTCGCTCGCCGACCCCGCCGTCGCCGAGCGGCGCACGGGCTACGTGGTGGGCGGCATCAGCCCGGTGGGCCAGCGCACGGCGCTGGCGACCGTCGTCGACGCGAGCGCCGCCTCCTTCGAGACCGTCTTCGTCAGCGGGGGGAGGCGCGGGTTCGACATCGAGATCGCCCCCGCCGACCTCGTGCGCGCCACGGGCGCCCAGCTGCTGCCCGTCGCGCGGGACTGAGCGTGGCCCCGCTGCTCGCCGACGCGTCGCTCGGCACCGCCGCGCTGCTCGCCCTCGGAGCGGCGCTGCTCGTGCTGAACGCGGTGACCGTCGTCGTCTACGCGCTCGACAAGCGGGCGGCCCGCCGACGCACCCGGCGGGTGCCGGAGCGGACGTTGCTGGCCCTCGGCCTCGTCGGCGGCTGGCCCGGGGCGCTCGTCGCGCAGCGGACGCTGCGGCACAAGACGCGCAAGGCGTCCTTCCGCCGCTCGTTCGTGCTGACCGTCGTGCTGAACGTGGCCGTCGTGGGCGTCGTCGTCGCCCTGGTGCTGACACCGGGCGGCTGACGCCGCCGCACGCCGAGCCCGCCGCACGCTGAGCCCGCCGCACGCTGACGCCGACGCACGCGTCCCGCCGGAAGGGATCGGGCTCCCCTCCGGCGGTCGACGGTGCGGACCGGACCAGCTCGGGCTAGGTCCGGGCACGCTCCGTCGCGCGTCGGCACGGCGCCGCCCGCCCCGGGCATGGCTGACCGGGGGCCGGGTGGACGACGCGTGTGCGGTTCACCTCGTGGTGCGAGGCGTCGAGGGCGCCGGGCTCTCAGGAGGGTTCAGGCTCCGAGGCGGGCTGGCCTTCTCGACGGATCCGAGACTACTGGTCCCCCTAAGTGCGGACAAGCATTTCCGATGCACGCGCATGGACCCAGTTCGGGGGACGGACCGGTCCACCTCGGTGCCCGCACCCGCCCGGGGGCGCCCGCCGCGCCTCCTCGTCGTCCGGGGCGCGCACGCGGCGCGACGCACCGGAGCGGCTGCCTCCGATACCGGGTAGCGTCGCCTCCGTGGCTGCTTACGAACCCAGAGTCGGGCGGATCCCCGTCACGGCGCTCTCCCCGACCACCCCCGACCGGGTCTTCCCGACCAAGGCCTTCAGCGGCGAGGTCGTGCCCTTCGGCGCGACCGTCTTCCGCGAGGGGCACGACGTCGTCGGCGCCGACCTCGTGCTCACCGACCCGGAGGGCGTCGAGACCCGGCACCCGATGGTCGCGGGCCTCCCCGGCACCGACCGCTGGACGACGGAGGTGCAGCTCGAGGTCGAGGGCGACTGGACCTGGCAGGTCGAGGGCTACACCGACGACTGGGCCACCTGGCTGCACACCGCCGAGATCAAGGTGCCGGCCGAGCTGGACGTCGAGGTGACCTTCACCCTCGGCAGCCGCCTCCTGGCCGCCGCCGCGGGCGACTACCCCGACACCCCGCTCGTGGCCGACGCGGCCAAGGCGCTCGGCAACACGTCGCTCACCCCCGGCGCGCGCCTCCGCGTGGCCACCGACCCCCGGCTCGCCGCCGTCTTCGCGGCCCGCCCGCTCGGCAGCCTGCGCACCCGCAGCGAGCCCGAGGCCCTCCGCGTCGAGCGCAGCCGCGCCGGCCTGGGCAGCTGGTACGAGTTCTTCCCCCGCAGCGAGGGCGCGAAGAAGCAGGCCGACGGCACCTGGAAGAGCGGCACCTTCCGCACCGCCGCCCGCCGCCTCCCCGCGATCTCGCGGATGGGCTTCGACGTCGTCTACATCCCGCCGGTGCACCCCATCGGCACGACCTTCCGCAAGGGCCCGAACAACACCCTGACCGCGGGGCCGAACGACCCCGGGTCGCCCTACGCCATCGGCTCGGCCGACGGCGGGCACGACGCGATCCACCCCGACCTCGGCACCGTCGCCGACTTCCGCTGGTTCGTCGAGACCGCCCGCAACACCGGCCTCGAGCTCGCGCTCGACCTGGCGCTGCAGTGCTCGCCCGACCACCCCTGGGTCACCGAGCACCCGGAGTGGTTCACGCAGCTGCCCGACGGCACGATCGCCTACGCCGAGAACCCGCCGAAGAAGTACCAGGACATCTACCCCCTGAACTTCGACGACGACTACGAGGGCATCAGCCGCGAGATCCTCCGCATCGTGCGCTGGTGGATCGAGCTCGGCGTCACGATCTTCCGCGTCGACAACCCCCACACGAAGCCGGTGCGCTTCTGGGAGTGGCTGCTGCACGAGATCCGCGAGACGAACCCCGAGGTCGTCTTCCTGTCGGAGGCGTTCACCAAGCCCGCCATGATGCAGGCCCTCGCCCAGGTCGGCTTCCACCAGTCGTACACGTACTTCACCTGGCGCAACGAGAAGTGGGAGCTCGAGGAGTACCTCACCGAGCTGTCGACCGAGACGAGCGGCTGGCTGCGCCCGAACCTCTTCGTCAACACCCACGACATCCTCACGCCGTACCTCCAGTACGGCGGCCGCGCGGCCTACAAGGTGCGCGCCGCGATCGCCGCGACGGCCTCGCCGACCTGGGGCGTCTACTCGGGCTACGAGCTGTTCGAGGACGTCGCCCGCCCGGGCAGCGAGGAGAACATCGACAACGAGAAGTACGAGTACAAGCCGCGTGACTGGCAGGCTGCCGAGGAGGCGGGGGCCAGCCTCGCTCCGTACCTCACGCAGCTGAACCGCATCAGGTCGTCGCACCCGGCCCTGCGTCAGCTCCGCAACCTCGACGTCCACTCGAGCGACGACGACGCGATCCTCGTGTACTCGAAGTACCTCAGCCGCGCCCACACCCGCAGCGGCCGCGCCGACGCGATCATCGTCGTCGCCAACGTCGACCCCCACTCGGCCCGCGAGACGACCGTGCACCTCGACGTGACGAAGTTCGGGCTGCGCCCGGGCGGCACGTACACGGTGCGCGACCTGATCACCGGCCAGCAGTGGACCTGGTCCGACGACAACTACGTCCGACTCGACGCCTTCACGGAGCCCGTGCACGTGCTGTCGGTCGACCTGAACCGCGCCCCCTGAGGAGCACCCCGATGAGCATCTTCCGCCACCCGAAGCCCCAGCCCGAGGAGCCCGGGCGCGGCGCCGCCGCGCAGCCCGCCGCCCCCGAGCCCGAGACGGCCCGCCCGTCGTTCGACGAGATCATCGCGCCGGGGACGACCCCGGCGGCCGAGCCCGCCGCGGCCGAGCCCGCTGCGGTCGAGCCCGTCGCGGCGCAGCCCGCCGAGCCCGTCGCCACGCCCGAGCCGGCCGCGGTCGAGCCCGAACCGGAGCGCGACCCCGTCGTCGTGCCCGAGCCCGAGCTCGTCGCCGAGCCCGAGCCGGTCGTCGTCGAGCCCGAGCCCGAGCCCGCCACCGCCGCCCCCGAGGACCCGACCCCGCCCGACGTCCGCGTCGACGAGTCGACCCCGGCCGCCGCCCTCCCCGTCCTGGACGAGAACGAGGTCCTCGCCGCCGTCGAGGGCCGCCACGGCCACCCGCACGCGATCCTCGGCGAGCACGTGCGCGACGGGGTCACCGTCGTCCGCGTCGTGCGGCCCCTCGCCGAGACGGTCACCGTCACCGGCGCCTCCGGCGAGGTCGTCGCCCTCGAGCACCTCGTGCACGGCCTCTGGCAGGGCGCCGCCCGCGCGCCGCTCGGCGGCTACGAGGTCACCGCCACCTACGACGGCGGCTCGCCCTGGGTCGCCGACGACCCCTACCGCTTCTCCCCCACGGTGACCGAGTTCGACCTCTACCTCTTCGGCGAGGGCCGCCACGAGCAGCTCTGGAAGATGCTGGGCAGCCACGTGCGCGAGCACGAGGGCGTGCGCGGCACCTCCTTCGCGGTCTGGGCGCCCCACGCCAACGCCGTCCGCGTGAAGGGCGACCTGAACGGCTGGGACGCCGCCCGCCACGCGATGCGCAAGCTCGACGGCAACGGCATCTGGGAGCTCTTCGTGCCCGGCGTCGTCGACGGTGCGTACAAGTACGAGATCCTCACGCCCGACGGCGCCTGGGTGGACCGTGCCGACCCGATGGCCCGCCGCTCCGAGGTGCCGCCGGCCACCGCCTCCGTCATCACGAAGGCCGCGCACGCCTGGTCGGACGACGACTGGATGACGCAGCGCGCCGCGACCGACCAGCACCAGGGCCCGATGAGCGTCTACGAGCTGCACGTCGGCTCGTGGCGCCCGGGCCTGAGCTACCGCGAGCTGGCCGACCCGCTGGTCGACTACGTCACCGCGCTCGGCTTCACGCACGTCGAGTTCATGCCCCTCGCGCAGCACCCGTTCGGCGGCTCGTGGGGCTACCAGGTCACCGGCTACTACGCGCCGCAGAGCACCTACGGCTCCCCCGACGACCTGCGCTACCTGATCGACCGCCTGCACCAGGCGGGCGTCGGCGTGATCATGGACTGGGTGCCCGGGCACTTCCCGAAGGACGAGTGGGCCCTCGGCAACTTCGACGGCCGCAGCGTCTACGAGCACTCCGACCCGCGTCGCGGCGAGCAGCCCGACTGGGGCACGCTGGTCTTCAACTTCGGCGACTCGCAGGTGCGCAACTTCCTCGTCGCGAACGCCCTCTACTGGCTCGAGGAGTTCCACATCGACGGCCTCCGCGTCGACGCGGTCGCCTCGATGCTCTACCTCGACTACAGCCGCAACGACGGCGAGTGGCTGCCGAACGAGCACGGCGGCCGCGAGGCCACCGAGGCCATCTCCTTCCTCCAGGAGGCGAACGCGACGGCCTACAAGCGCCACCCCGGCATCGTCATGATCGCGGAGGAGTCGACCAGCTGGCCCGGCGTCTCGCGCCCGACGAGCGAGGGCGGCCTCGGCTTCGGCCTGAAGTGGAACATGGGCTGGATGCACGACACGCTCGACTACGTCGAGAAGGACCCGGCCTACCGCTCGTACCACCACGGCGAGATCACCTTCTCGTTCCACTACGCGTGGAGCGAGAACTTCATGCTGCCGATCTCGCACGACGAGGTCGTCTACGGCAAGGGCTCGCTCTTCGAGAAGATGCCCGGCGACGAGTGGCAGAAGCGCGCGAACCTCCGCGCCTACCTCGCCTACATGTGGGGCCACCCCGGCAAGCAGCTGCTCTTCATGGGCTCCGAGTACGGGCAGCCCACCGAGTGGAGCCAGGAGAACGGCCTCGACTGGTCGGTGCTCGAGCGCCCCGAGCACCAGCAGGTGTTCGACCTGGTCAGCGAGCTGAACGCCGTCTACCGCCGCGAGAGCGCCCTCTGGGCCCACGACTTCGACGTCGAGGGCTTCGAGTGGATCGACGGCGGCGCGGCGCAGCAGAGCGTCGTGGCCTTCCTCCGCAAGTCGGGGCAGGGCGAGTCGGTCGCGGTGCTCGCGAACTTCTCGGGCGTGCCGCAGACCATGCGCCTGGGCCTGCCGGAGGCCGGCACCTGGGACGAGATCCTCAACACCGACGCGACCGTCTACGGCGGCTCGGGCGTCGGCAACTTCNCGCTGGGCGGGGTCGGGCGGAAGCTGCGCCGCAGAGCGCCCGCCGCACATGACGGCCCCCCCCTCGACCTGGTCGAGGGGGGCTCCGTCGTGCGCGGGGCGGCGCGGCTCAGTAGAGCAGCATCGTGAGGCGTCGACGAGCGGCCGCGACGCGCGGGTCGTCGAGGCCGACGATCTCGAAGTACTCGAGGAGGCGCTTGCGGGCCGCGTCCTTCCCCTCCTGGTCGAGCGACGGGAAGACCGTCAGCACCCGGTCGAACGCGTCGTCGACGTGGCCTCCGCTCACGTCGAGGTCGGCCACCGCCAGCTGCGCGTCGACGTCGGTCGGGGCCGCCGCGGCCTCGGCGCGGACGTCGGCGAGGGAGGCGCCCTGCAGTCGCGAGATCAGCGAGACCTGGGCGAGCCCCGCGACGGCCAGCTGGTCGCGAGGGTCCTGCGCGATGGCGGTCGTGTACGCCGCGATGGCGGCGTCGTAGTCGCCGCGGTCGATGGCGTCGTACGCGTCCTGGTGGTGCGGGGGCAGCGGCTCGGGCTCGGGCTCGGGCGTCTCGCCCTCCCCCGCCGGGGCGCCGTCGACGACCGCGGTGCCGGTGACCCCGTTCTGCGCGGCGAGCTCGAGCACCTGCTCGAACACGTCGCGCACCTGCGCCTCGGGGAGGGCGCCGACGAAGAGCTGCACCGGGCGCCCGCCGATCACGGCCGCGACGGCCGGGATGGACTGCGCCTGGAAGGCCTGCGTCAGCTGCGGGTTCGCGTCGACGTCGACCTTGGCGAGCACGAAGCGGCCGCCGTACTCGGCGACGAGCTTGTCGAGCACCGGCGAGAGCTGCTTGCACGGGCCGCACCACTCGGCCCAGAGGTCGACGATCACCGGGACGGTGTTGCTCAGCTCGAGGAACTGCGTGAACGTCTCGTCCGTCGCGTCGAGCACGAGCGCCGGCACCGCGACGGAGGCGGCGGGCGCTCCCCCGTCGGGCGGCGTCGGGGCGCCGGGCGACCCGGCGGCGGCCGCTCCGGGCGCCGGAGCCGGCGGCCGGTTGACGAGCGACGAGAGGTCGACGGCTCCGCGGAGCCCGGAGGGCACGGGGGGCAGGGTGGTCATGGCAACTCCTTCGCGGCCGTGAGGGCCTGGCTGAAACCGAGCAGGACGATCTTGTCGTCGCTGCCCACGGGAGGGACGGAGAAGAGCAGCTGGACGCCGTACGTCGCCTCGATGCCCTTCGTCGACTTGTCGAGGCCGACGAGCGTCTTGACGACGCCCGCGGGGTTGACCTCGGCGCCGGCGGCGGTCGGCTTGACGGTCTCGACCTCGTCGAGGCCGACCGACACGATCGCGCCGGCGTCGTTCGAGGCGAACGCCACCGGGGTCTCGGCGTCGGGCGTCGAGGTGTAGTCGATCGACGCCGTCGTGGGCAGGCTCGCCCGCTTGGCGTCCTTGTAGGCCTTGCCGATCTTGTCGCGGAGCGTGTCGCCCTCGGCCTGGAACTGCGGCGCGTACTGGCTCTCGTCGCCGTTCCGGAGGATGTCGCCGTAGGCCTCGGCGAGCTGGTCGGGCCGCAGCGTCAGCAGCTTGACGTCGGGCGCGAGACGGGCCGCGCCGAGCGAGGCCGGGGCCACCGTCGGGAGCGTCGCCTGCGCCTCCAGCGCCTGCAGGTACTCGACCTTGTACGGGTCCCGCGCGGTCTCCTGCACCAGGGTGAGGGCGATCGGCGCCTTGGACGCGTCGGCGTCCTGCACGACGGTGAAGAGCGTGCGCGGCCAGGTGTCGGCCTGCTGCGGCAGGGTGAGCGTCAGCTCGCCCGAGGGGACGCCGATCGGCCCGGCGGCCGCGGCGTCCTTCGCGCGGATCTGGTAGTTGGCCTCGCGCTGCTCGAGGGCGGGGCCGACGAAGCGCTCGGCCGCCGCGGTCGCGTCGAGCGCGGCGTCGGCGGCGGAGGCCGTCGCGGCCACGCGAGCGACGATGCGCTCGGCCTGGGCCTCGGTGACGACGGGAGGCTGGAGCTCGGTGCCCTCGTCGTCGCCCTCCGCGCCCGGCGTCGCGGTGGCCGTCGGGGTCGGCGTGCTGCCGTCGCCGGCGCCGCCCACGGCGCTCGGCCAGTAGTCGGCCGTGCAGCCGCCCAGGGCCAGCGACGACACGAGCACGACCGGCACGACCGCGACCAGCCGCCTCCGGGCGCCGCGCTTCGAGGCGCCGATCGCGGGCGTCGCGCCGGCGCGGATCGCCGAGCGGCGCGGCGGGCGGGGCAGCTTCGGGCGCTTGCCGTCGCTCGACGTGCGGCGCGGGCCGCGGGTGCGGCGGTGGTGGGCGATCGCCCACACGTAGAGGAGAACGCCGATCACGAGCACGACCAGCCCGCCGACGATCAGGGGACCGGCCGTCGGCGTCGAGGCCGACAGCGGCCACGTGACGCGCAGCTGCGACGGGGCGGGCTCGGTGCCGTCGGAGAGGACCACGAGCGAGATGTCGTCGGGGGCGTCGAGCGAGAAGGTGAGCGAGGTGCCCTCGTACTGCTCGTACCAGAGGTCGCTGTCGGCGGGGGCGGGCGCCGTGGCCTCCGACCCCTGCACGACCTGGGTCTCGAGCTCGCCGGTCGCGTCGTCCCACGCGACGCTGTTGTACGTCGTGTCGCCGACCCAGCCGAGCACGTCGGAGGTGCGGCCGTAGGCGGCGAAGACCGTGCCGCCGCCCGCCACCGAGATCGTCTGGCGACCGTCGTGGCCGTGCAGCGCCTCGGCGGGCACCACCGTCACGACGGCGTCGGAGGACTCGGTCGAGACCGTGGACGACACGCTCTCCGGCGGCGCGAAGACCGTCCTCTGGGCGAAGCCCAGGCCGACCATGACCGCCGCGAGCACGACGACCACGACTGCGATGATGAAGCGCACGTTACCTCTCCCTCCGTGCCACCATCCCGGTCGGGTCCGAGCACGCGCCAGTACGACGCGGCCTCGTGCGGGCCTGGCCGAGGAGGCCGGGCGCGGCAGCAGAATTTAAGACGGCTCAGCGTATCCGACCAGCCTGTGAGCCGCACGCCCGGGGCCCGGCAGCCGTCCCGGGGGCCCGCACCGCGACTCCCCCGCCCCCACCGGGGCGCCGCGCCGACGCGGCTCCGTGCAGGCGTCGTGCCCTAAAATCGTCCCGCCGAGACGCGACGGGTCGTGCTCGGCACCGACGCGAGGAGACACAGTGGCCGCTGACGACGCCGAGTTCGGCACCGAGCTCCGGGGGTACCGCAAGGACGACGTCGACAAGGCGCTCGGCGAGCTCCGCCGCGAGCTGATCAAGGCGAACGCCGACCGCGCCGACACCGCGAGCCGCGTCAAGGAGCTCCAGGGGCGGCTGGACGAGGTGCAGCGCGAGCTGGAGGAGGCGGGCACCCCCACCTACTCGGGCCTCGGCAGCAAGCTCGAGCGCACGCTCCGCCTCGCCGAGGAGCAGGCCACGGCCCTCGTCGGCCAGGCCGACATCGACGCGGAGCAGCTGCGCCGCTCGTCGTCCGACGAGGCGCGTCAGGTGCTCGACGACGCCCGGGAGCGCAGCACCGCCCTCCTCGACGACGCCCGGGGCCGCGCCGCCGCTCAGGTCGCCGAGTCGACCGCCGAGGGCGACCGCCTGGTCTCGCGCGCCCGCGGCGAGGCCCGGTCCCTCCTGCAGGAGGCCCAGCGCGACTCCTCGGCCATGCGCGGCGCCGCGGCGACCGAGGCCGCCGAGAACGTCTCGACCGCGCGCCACGAGGCCGCCGCCGTGCTCTCCGCCGCCGAGCGCGAGGCCGCCGAGCTCCGCGCCCTCGTCGAGCAGGAGGTCGCCGCGGCCCGCGACGGCGCCGCCGAGCTCGCCCGGACCACCGCGCAGGCCCGCGAGCAGTTCGTCGCCGACAGCGAGCGCCAGCGCGCGGACCTCGACCGGGAGGGCGCCGCCGTCCGGGCCGAGCTCGCCCGGCTCGACGAGACCACCCGTGCCGACCTCGAGCTCGAGGTCACGACCCGACGCGACGACCTCGCCCGCGAGATCGACGCGGCCCGTGCCGAGCTCGACGACGACGTCGAGAACACGCGCGCCGACCTGGCCCGCGACGTGGCGGAGACCCGCGCGGCGCTGGCCGCCGACTCCGCGCGCGTCCGCGCCGAGCTCGAGCTCGAGCTGACGACCGGCCGCGCGGAGCTCGAGCGCGAGGTCGAGGCGGCGCGGGCCGACCTCGCCCACGAGCTGGCGACGGCCAGGGCGCAGGCCCTCGCCGACGTCGCCGCCGACCGGGCACGCCTCGAGCGCGAGGTCGCGGAGGCGCGCGAGGCCCTCGCCGTGGAGCTCGCGGCCCGCACCGCGGAGGTCGACCTGGCCACGGCCACCGCCCGGGAGGAGATCGAGCGGACCACCACCGAGACGCGTGACCGCCTGGCCCGCGACGTCCAGCAGCAGCGCGAGCGCCTCGAGCGGGAGGAGGCCGAGCTGCGCGCCCAGGTCGAGGTCGAGGTCGCCAACGCCCGCGCCGACCTCGACGCCGAGGTCGCCGAGAGCCAGGCCCGCCTCGTCGACGACGAGGAGTCGCAGCGCGTCCGCCTCGCCCACGAGGCCCGCACCGTGCGCGCCCGGCTCGAGGCCGAGCGCGACGACGCCGTCGCCGAGCTGGAGCGCGAGCTCGAGGCCCGGCGCAGCGCGGCCGACGTCGAGCTCCGCACCCGCCGCGACGAGACCGACCGGGAGCTGGTGCAGCGTCACCACGCCGCGGTCGCCGAGACCCAGGGCTACCTCGACGAGGCCGGCGCGCAGCTCGAGGAGGCTCGGCAGCGAGCCGTCGAGGCGCGCCGCGAGGCCGACGAGCTCGAGCGCACGAGCGCGGAGCACTCGCGCACCGTGCGTTCCGAGGCCGACGCCGCGGCCCACGAGACGGTGAGCGAGGCCGAGGCCCGCGCCGAGCGGCTCGTCGCCGACGCCGAGGAGCGGTCGCGCGGCCTCGTCACCGACGCGGAGTCGCGGCTCGAGGCCCTGCGCGACGAGCGCGACGAGGTGGCCAGCTACCTCGAGGGCCTGCGCCGCGCCCTCTCCGGGACGGCGTCGGGCGGTGACGACTCCGGTACGACAGAGTAGGCAGTCGGCGGCACCGCGGTGAGCGGTGCCTCCGTCGTCGACAGGAGCACCCCCGTGAAGATCCACAACCCGTTCCGCCTCGGACTCCTGGCGGGCCTGGGCGTCCTGGTCGCGCTCGTGATCGGCGGGGCGGTCAGCGAGCTGTCGACGGTGCTGACCTACGTCGGGGCGGCCATCTTCATCGCCCTGGGGCTCGACCCGATCGTCTCCTGGCTCGAGAACCGCCGCGTGCCGCGGTCGCTGGCGATCGTCATCGTCTTCCTGGCCGTGCTCGGCGCCTTCGTCGGCGTCGTGTTCGCGATCGTGCCCGTCATCGTGAGCCAGGCCACCGCGCTGATCACGAGCCTCGTCACGTACCTGCAGAGCGTCACGACCCAGCAGTTCGTCGACAACCTGCAGTCGCTCGTGCCGCAGAACGTCATCGACGTGCAGGACGGCCTCGACGCCCTCGTGGACTTCCTCACCAACCCCGACAACGTCCTGACCATCGGCGGCGGCGTGCTCGCCGTCGGCGTGGCCATCGGCAACGGGGTGTTCGCGACGGTCGTGGTGCTCATCCTGACCCTCTACTTCACGTCGTCGATCAACACCTTCAAGCGCGGCATCTACAAGCTGGTGCCCGCGTCGAAGCGCCCGAAGTTCGCCGACATCGCCGAGCAGATCAGCACCTCGGTGGGGCGCTACGTCATCGGGCAGTTCACGCTCGCCGCCATCAACGGCATCGTGAGCTTCGTCTTCCTCAGCGCCATCGGGGCCCAGCAGCCGGCGGTCTTCGCCTTCATCGCCTTCCTCGGCTCGATCATCCCGCTGGTCGGCACGATCAGCGGCTCGGCGATCATCGTGCTCGCGCAGATCGCCCTGCTCCCCCAGTCGCCCTCGACCTGGATCACGGCGGCGATCTGGTACATCGTCTACATGCAGGTGGAGGCCTACGTGCTGAGCCCGCGCATCATGCGCCGCGCCGTGCACGTGCCCGGCGTCATCGTCGTGATCGCGGCCCTCACCGGCGGCACGCTGCTCGGAGTGCTCGGCGCGCTCATCGCCATCCCGGTGGCCGCGTCCGTCCTGCTGATCATCCGCGAGGTCGTCGTGCCCCGTCAGGACGCCCTCTAGCGACCGAGGGGCGCACGGTCAGCTCGCGGGCCAGGTCGACGGCAGCGGCAGGGCGACCGCGGGGGCGACGCGTGCGACGATCTCGGTGAGCACGCGCGTGGTCTGCTTCTCGCCGACCCAGAGGTGCTTGCCCCCCTCGACCGCGACCACCTCGAGGCGCGGCACGACCGCGAACCGGCTCCGCGCCTCCTCGGGGCGGAGGTAGTCGTCGAGCTCGGGCACGACCGCGACGATCGGCACCTCCGACGCGTTCCAGGCGCGCAGGTGGTCGTCCGTGGCGCGGTGGAGGGGCGGTGACAGCAGCAGCAGGCCCGCCACGTCGACGTCGGTGCCGTGCATGAGCGCCACCTCGGTGCCGAACGACCAGCCGACCAGCCACGGGGTGGGCAGGCCCTGCTCGGCCACGAAGCGCACCGCGGCGCGGAGGTCCGCAGCCTCGGCGACGCCCTCGCCGAACTCCCCCTCGGAGCGGCCCCGCGGCGACGACACGCCCCGGAAGTTGAATCGGAGCACGGCCACGTCGGCGAGGGCCGGGAGGCGCCCCGCGGCCTTGCGGAGCACGTGCGAGTCCATGAAGCCCCCGGCCGTGGGCAGCGGGTGCAGGGCGACGATCGTGGCGACCGGCTCACGGTCGAGCGGCAGGGCCAGCTCGCCGACGAGGGTCAGCCCGTCGTCGGTCGTGAGCTCGACGTCGCGGCGGCGCGCGGGCAGCTCGACGCCCCCGCGGATCTCGACGGGGGCGGGGTCGGGGGCGTTCACGAGATCCTCCAGCAGTGCGTGTGCCAGTGACGGCGGCCGGCGAGGTCGTTCGCCTCGCCGAAGATGCCGTCGGCCCGCCAGGCGACGACGTGCGGGGTGGCGGGGGCGATGGTCAGCGAGCAGCCGGGGCAGGTGTACTCCTTGACCGCGGCGGCGGACGAGACGGCCTGCACCGTGTAGTCGCGGCCGTGCCGGGTCTCGACCCGGGGCCCGCCGAAGAGGGCGCGGCTGATGTCGTGGGAGTCGCTGTCCGTGCCCGGGGTCCGGTCGCGGGGACGGCGCGGTCGGTTGCTGCGGGGCATGTCGANCCGTCGTGGCGTCGGGCAGGTGGCGCGCCCGGGCTCAGTACCAGTTGACCGACTGCGAGTGGCCCCAGGCACCGCAGGGGTTGCTGTAGCGCCCCTGGATGTAGTTCAGGCCCCAGGTGATCTGGGTGGCGGGGTTCGTCTGCCAGTCGGCGCCGACCGAGGCCATCTTGCTGCCGGGCAGCGCCTGGGGGATGCCGTAGGCACCGCTGGAGCGGTTGGCCGCGTACACGTTCCAGCCGGACTCCTTGTTCCAGAGCGAGACGAGGCAGTCGTACTGGTCGCTGCCCCAGCCACGGGCCGCGACGAGGTCGGCGGCGATGGCCTTCGCACTGCCCGGGTCGGGCGTGCCGGCCACGGGCGCCGTGCCGGTGCTGGGCTTCTTCGCCGCGGCGGCGGCACCCGTGCCGGTCGACGCGGCCGACGCGTCGGCGGTCTCCTCGACGACGGGCTCCGGCTCGGGCGGCGGGGGCGGCGGCGGGACGGTGACCCCGTAGGAGTCGCGGTCGGCGGTCGTGACGACGCCGCTGGCCACCGTGACGGTCTGGCCGGGAGCGGTCAACGCCGCGGCGGCGGCCGGGGTCGTCGTCGCGGCCTCGGCCCCGGCGAGCGGGTTGACGAGCGACGCACCGATGAAGGCGGCCGTCGCGCAGAAGCCGATCATCGGCAGGACCACGTGGCGCCGGGGCGCCGGTCGCGCGGCCACGGACGTCGACGCCCCGGCCTGGGCCCGGGCCATCTCTGCCGGGACGACCGAGGCGGGGAGCCTGCGGTGCACCGTACGGGGTCGGGAGACCACGACCGGGTGATCTCGAGGAGTCGTGCCGGGGGTCGGAGTCGCTGAGTGCCTGCCCATGAGTTCGTCCAGGGTAACGGATCGATCACGGCACGGCTAGGGCCCCCGGCGCGTGTCGCCGTCGACGTCGGGCGGTCGGGCCGTCAGGCCGTCAGGCCGTCAGGGCACGGATGGCCAGGGCGTCAGCGGACGGCCAGCATGACGTCGACGACCGCGTCGAGCACGAGGTCGACCTGCGCCTCGCGGTAGCCGCCCCGCTGGGGCCGGAACACCGCACCGCGCACGTCGTCGATGCTCAGCGCCCGCCCGTCGCTGAAGTACCCCTGCAGTCGGCGTACGAGCCGGTCGACGTCGCCCTTGTGGTACCCCGGGGTGAAGATGCTGACCCGGTCGAATCGGTGCCCCTGCGGGCGGTCGAGGCGCGCCACGATCTCCTCCGCGGTCGACCGGGCGTCGCCGAGCCACGAGTCGTCGCCGCGCGTCGTCCTGGCGCGCTCGCGCTCCCGCGAGGCGAAGGCGTCCTCGAGCCGCTCCAGCGCGGCGTCGACGTGGGCGGTCGAGTAGCCGCCCTTGGTCATCGCGAAGGCGGTGCGGCGGATGCGCGCCGAGTCCACGTCGCCCTCCCCCGGCGCTGCGGCGTACGCGGCACGTGCCTCCGCCAGGAAGGCATCGACCTCGGACTCGTCGTAGCCCCGCTGGCCCTTGGGCGCGAGGGGGAAGGTTGTGCTCACGCGCCCCATCATGCCGCATCGCCCCCGCTCGACCCGGGTAGGCCGGGCCCGGGCGACGGCACGGCGTCAGACGAAGATCAGGTACAGCGCGTAGGCGACCACGGCCGACGGCAGCGTGCTGTCGAGCCGGTCGAGGAAGCCGCCGTGGCCCGGCAGCCAGGTCGAGATGTCCTTGATGCCGAGGTCGCGCTTGATGAGCGACTCGGAGAGGTCGCCGACCGTGGCCGTGGCGATGATGAGGCCGCCGAGCAGGAAGCCGAAGTACCAGGGCATGTCGAGCAGGAGCCACGAGGTGAGCACGGCGGCGATCAGGCTGGCCGCCACCGAGCCGGCGAAGCCCTCCCAGGTCTTCTTCGGGCTGATGCGCGGCGCCATCGGGTGCTTGCCGAAGTTGAGCCCCGTGGCGTAGGCGCCCGTGTCGACCGCGATCACGATGATCAGGGCCGAGAGGGTCCAGTTCGCCCCGTTCGGCTGGGCAGCGAGCAGGACCATGAAGCTGCCGAGGAAGGCGCAGTAGATCTGCACGAACGCCCCGGCGCCGATGTCGCGCAGGACGACGGAGGCGGGCTTGCGGTGCGAGGGACGCGCGAGCTCGACGAGCCGCCACAGCGAGATGACGGCCACGCCCGCGAGGAGCGCGAGCCACTGCCCGGACGCGCCGCCGTAGAAGGCGGCGGGGACGATGGCGAGGCCCGCCAGGACGCTCGGCAGCCGCGGGACGTCGCGCCCCGCGAACCTCAGCGCACTGGTCAGCTCGAAGCAGAGGGACGCGATGAGCGCTCCCGCCACGATCATGAAGAACGCGGGCTGGAAGATGAGGCTGACCAGGACGGCCCCGCCGAGACCGACCCCGACCCCGATCGCCGCCGGCAGGTTGCGACCCGTCTTCGCGGTCAGGACCTCGTTGCGAGCGCCCAGCTGCGCGCGTCGTGCGCGCAGCTGGTTCTCGAGGTCGTGGCGAGCGGCCTGGGCCCGGGCGTCGAAGTCGGCGCGACGGCTGCCGAGGGTGGTCTTGGGGTTCGGCGCCGACTCGTCGGGGCGGGGGCCGTCGGGAGCGTCGCTCATCTAGACCTCGAGCAGCTCGGCTTCCTTCTTCTTCAGCGCGTCGTCGATCGAGTCGATGTAGCCCTTGGTGACCGACTCGAGCTCCTTCTCGGCCCGTGCGACCTCGTCGTCGCCGACCTCGGTCTTCAATGCGTCGAGCTCCGTCTTCGAGGTGCGACGGATGTTGCGGATCTGCACCTTGGCGTCCTCGCCCTTGCCGCGGACGATCTTCACGAACTCCTTGCGGCGCTCCTGCGTCAGCTCGGGGATGGTGACGCGGACGAGGGTGCCGTCGTTGGTGGGGCTGGCGCCGAGGTTCGGGAAGGTCGCGATGGCCTTCTCGATCTCCTTCAGGGCCGACTTGTCGTAGGGCGTCACGATCATCGTGCGCGCCTCGGGCACCTGCAGCGAGGCCAGCTGGGCCAGCGGCGTCGGGGTGCCGTAGTAGTCGACGGGGATCTTCTGGAAGAGCGCCGGGTTGATGCGCCCGGTGCGGACCTGACCGAAGTCGGTCTTGGCGGACTCCAGGGCCCGCTCCATCTTCTCGCGCGTCTCGGTCAGTACGTCAGTGATCGCCACAATGCTCCCTTGGTTCGTCGTCGAGCTTAGTCGTCAGTTGCTGACGAGAGTTCCGATGCGCTCGCCCCGGATGGCGCGGGCGATGTTGCCGGCGCCCTCCATGCCGAAGACGTGCATCGGCATGCCGTTGTCCATGCAGAGGCTGAAGGCGGTCGAGTCGACCACCTTGAGGCCCTGGACGAGGGCCTCCTGGTAGGTCAGCGTCTCGAGCTTCACGGCGTCGGGGTCGGTGCGCGGGTCGGCGGAGTAGACACCGTCGACGCCGTTCTTCGCGACGAGGACCTCGTCGGCGCCGATCTCTAGGGCACGCTGGGCCGACACGGTGTCGGTGGAGAAGTAGGGCAGGCCGGCGCCGGCGCCGAAGATGACGACGCGGCCCTTCTCGAGGTGCCGCTCCGCACGGCGCGGGATGTAGGGCTCCGCGACCTGGGTCATGGCGATGGCCGACTGGACGCGCGTGGCGGCTCCGGCCTTCTCGATGAAGTCCTGCAGGGCGAGCGCGTTCATGACGGTGCCCAGCATGCCCATGTAGTCGGCACGGCCGCGGTCCATGCCCCGCTGGCTGAGCTCCGCGCCGCGGAAGAAGTTGCCGCCGCCGACCACGACGGCGATCTCGACGTCGGCCGCGGCCTCGGCGATCTCGCGCGCGATGCCGCCGACCACGTCGGGGTTCACGCCGAGCTGGCCCCCGCCGAACGCCTCGCCCGAGAGCTTGAGGAGGACGCGGCGTCGTCTGGTTGTTCCTGTCGTCATGCGAGTTCTCCCTCGTGTCGTGGCCGTAGCCAGGGTAGCGAGTCACGGCGGGCGTGCCGGACCGCGGCGGCCGGCCGCGCCTCCCTGTCGTGAGGGACCGCGGACACGGCGACGGGGCCTGAGACGCGTTCGTCTCAGGCCCCGTCAGGGTGTTGCTAGGCGCCGACCTTGACCCGGGCGAAGCCCTTGATCTCGATGCCGGCCTGCTCCACGACCTTGGCGACGGACAGCTTGTTGTCCTTCGCGTAGGCCTGGTCGAGCAGGGCGATCTCCTTGAAGAAGCCGGTGAGGCGACCCTCGATGATCTTCGGCAGGGCGGCCTCGGGCTTGCCCTCGTTCTTCGCGGTCTCCTCGACGATGGCGCGCTCCTTGGCGACCTGGTCGGCGGGGACCTCGTCGCGCGACAGGTACGTCGGCGCGGCGAAGGCGATGTGCTGGGCGACCGAGCGGGCCGTCTCGGCGTCGGAGCCCGTGTAGCCCACGACCACGCCGACCTGCGGGGGCAGGTCCTTCGAGGTCTTGTGCAGGTAGATCGCGAACTCGTCGCCCTCGATGTGCGAGACGGTGCGCAGTTCGACCTTCTCGCCCATCAGCGCGGCCTCGTCGTTGACGAAGGCCTCGACGGTCTGGCCGCCGATCGCCGCGGCGTTGCCCTCGGCGGCGTCCTTCGCGCCGGCGGCCGAGACGGCCTCGAGCACGGAGTCGGCGAGGGCGATGAACTTCTCGTTCTTCGCGACGAAGTCGGTCTCGCTGGCGAGCTCGATGATCGTGGCGTAGCCCGAGGAGGCCTTGGCGGCGACGAGCCCGGCGGTGGTCTGGCGACCCTCGCGCTTGGCGACGCCCTTGAGCCCCTTGACGCGGAGGATCTCGACGGCCTTCTCTAGGTCGCCGTCCGCCTCGACGAGGGCGTTCTTGCTGTCCATCATGCCCGCGCCCAGGCGGTCACGGAGGGTCTTGACGTCAGCTGCGGTGAAGTTGGCCATTGGCTGGCTTCCTTTCGTGGAGTCGGAAGGGGGGAGGACTACTTGGCGTCGGCGTCGGCCGGCTCGGCAGCCGTGGCCTCGGTGGCCTCGGCGACGGGCTCGACGACCGGCTCGCCCAGGGGCTTCTCGGCGACCTGCGCGTCGGCGTCGTTCTCCGCGACGGGGAGCGACTCGGCCGCGGGGGCCTCGGCGGCGGCGTCGGCGGCCTTGGCCTCGCCCTGCGCGAGCAGCTCGGCCTCCCACTCGGCGAGGGGCTCGACGGGAGCGTCGGCGTCCTCGGGCTTCTGGTGACGCTGCACCAGGCCCTCGGCGGCGGCGTCGGCGACGATGCGGGTCAGCAGGCCGACGGAGCGGATGGCGTCGTCGTTGCCGGGGATCGGGAAGTTGATCTCGTCGGGGTCGCAGTTCGTGTCGAGGATGCCGATGACCGGGATGCCCAGCTTCTTGGCCTCGTCGATCGCGAGGTGCTCCTTCTTGGTGTCGACGACCCAGAGGGCCGACGGCGTCTTCGTCAGGTTGCGGATCCCGCCGAGCGTCTTGTGCAGCTTGTCGAGCTCGCGCTTCTTGATCAGCAGTTCCTTCTTGGTGAAGCCCTGCGTGGTGTCGTCGAAGTCGATGTCCTCGAGCTCCTTCATGCGGGCGAGGCGCTTCGAGACCGTCTGGAAGTTGGTCAGGAGGCCACCGAGCCAGCGCTGGTTCACGAAGGGCTGGCCGACGCGGTTCGCCTGCTCGGCGATGGAGCCCTGAGCCTGCTTCTTCGTGCCGACGAAGAGGATGGTGCCGCCGTGGGCGACCGTCTCCTTGACGAAGTCGTACGCCTTGTCGATGTAGCCGAGCGACTGCTGGAGGTCGATGATGTGGATGCCGGAGCGCTCGGCGAGGATGAATCGCTTCACCTTCGGGTTCCAGCGGCGGGTCTGGTGTCCGAAGTGGACGCCGCTGTCGAGCAGCTGGCGGATGGTGACGACGGCCATGGTCGTTCTCCTCTTTCGTGGCACGCGCGGAGGCGTGCCGGTGTCGGTTCGTCCGGGCGACCGGTCGGTCGCCCCTGCCTGGTGCCCGGGCACGCCCCCGCCGTCGGCACCGTGGCACTGACGTGCCGGTGGTGCGTGACGGACCGAGTGGGGGTGGAGGCCGGTGTCGTCCGTGAGCGGCCGACCGTGAGGGAGGCTGCTCGGGGACGGTGCGTCATGGACGCACGGGCACGCGAAGTCAGTCTGCGAGGCAGACTGCGTGCTCATCGTAGCACCGACGGAGCACGGGCAGGGGGCGGCGACGGGCCCCCGACGGAGGCCCGGGTCGACGCCGGCCCTCCCCCGCCCCGCACGACGGAACGCCCCGTCCGACGAGCGGACGGGGCGTTCCCGACGGGGGTCGTGACGAGGTCAGCGGCGAGCGCCCGAGGCGCCCTTCGCGGTGCCGCCCTCGACGGCCGAGATGCCCATCTCCTCCAGGCTGCGGCCCTTCGTCTCGGGGATCTTCGCGAGCACGAAGAAGAACGAGATGAGGGCGAAGGCGGCGAAGATGCCGTACGACAGCGTGAGGCTGACCGCGGCGAGCGACGGGAACGAGACCGTGACGATGAAGTTCGCGATCCAGTTGGCGGCGCTGCCGACGCCCAGCGCGGTGGCGCGGATGCTGTTGGGGAACATCTCGCCGAGCAGGACCCACATGAGCGGGCCCCAGGTGGCGCCGAACGAGACCACGAAGAGGTTGGCGGCCACGAGCGCGACGGGGCCCCAGGCGCCGGGCAGCTGCGGGTCGCCGCCGTCGCCGGGCACGGACTGGCTGAAGGCGAGGGCGGTGACCGCGAGGCTGAGGAACATGCCCACGGAGCCGATGAGCAGCAGCGGTCGACGGCCGACCTTGTCGACGAGGCCGATGGCGACGAACGTGACGACCACGTTGACGATCGAGGTGATCGTCGAGATCGTGAAGGAGTCGCTCTCCTGGAAGCCGACGGCCTGCCACAGGGTGGTCGAGTAGTAGAAGATCACGTTGATGCCGACGAACTGCTGGAGCACGGCGAGGATGATGCCGACCCAGACGATGGGCTGCAGGCCGAAGCGGTCGCCGCGGATGCTCGACTTCTTCTCCAGCTCCGCCTCGGTCTTGATCGAGTCGGTGATCTCCTTGAGGCTCGTGTCGACGGTCTCCGCGGGGACGATGCCCTTCAGGACGGTCTTGGCCTCGTCCTCGCGGCCCTCACCGGCCAGGTAGCGGGGCGACTCCGGCAGGCGGAGGGCGAGCACGCCGTAGACGACCGAGGGCACGATGCCGACGAGGAACATCCAGCGCCAGGCGGCGAGGCCGAAGAGGGAGGGCTCGGAGGCGCCGCCCGCGGTGACCGCGAAGAGCTGGTCGGAGAGCAGGGCGACGAAGATGCCGAGCGTGATGGCGAGCTGCTGGAACGAGGCGAGACGACCGCGGATGGCCTTCGGCGACACCTCGGAGATGTAGGCCGGGGCGATCACGGAGGCGATGCCGATGCCGAGGCCGCCGATGACGCGCCAGAGCACGAGGTCCCAGACGGCGAACGCGAAGGCGGCGCCGAGCGAGCTGATGAGGAAGAGCGCGGCGCCGATGAGCATCACCTTGATGCGGCCCATCTTGTCGGCGAGGCGGCCGGCGACGTACGCGCCGATGGCACAGCCGATCAGCGCCGACGCGACGGCGAAGCCGGAGGCGAACTCCGTCAGGCCGAACTCGTCGGTGATGCTGGAGACCGCGCCGTTGATGACGGACGAGTCGAATCCGAAGAGGAAGCCACCCACGGCCGCGGCGATCGCGAGAGCCGTCACCCGCCTGTTCAGCTTCTTCTCTGTTGCTGACGATTGCGCCGAGTTCGACACGGTTCTCCTTAAATCCACGGAGGGCGGGCTCGTGACCACACTCCCCCGACATCGTCGTGCACCGGGTGTTCGTGCACAGGGGGACCCTACGCCTCGCTGTGAATCCCCGCACGTCGTGCACGATCTGTGCATGCAGACCCGCGCCTCCTCCCCTCGCCCCCCGTCCGTCCGACAGGTGTCGTCTGGCCGGGAGCCGGCGCGAGCCGCCCGGGGGGCCGCCCTCCCGGCCCTCCTGCTCGCGGTCCTCCTCCTCGCCGGCGGTCCCGCCCGGCCCGTCGCGGCCGAGGCGCGGCCCGGCCCGGCCGTCCCGTGGTCGTGGCCCGTGCCCGAGCCGCACCTCGTGCTCCGTCCGTTCGTCGCCCCCGAGCACCGGTGGTCGCCCGGGCACCGGGGCGTCGACCTCGCGATGACCGAGGGAGGCGCGGTGTCGGCCCCGGACGACGGGGTGGTGCACTTCGCCGGGACGGTCGTCGACCGCCCCGTGCTGTCGCTCCGGCACGCGGGCGGCGTCCTGAGCAGCATGGAGCCCGTGAGCACGGAGCTGCGGGCCGGCGACGTCGTGCAGCGGGGCCAGGCCGTCGGGGTGCTCGAGCCCGGCCACGGCTGCACCGCCTCGTGCGTCCACCTGGGGGCGCGGATCGACGGCGAGTACGTCTCACCGCTGATGATGCTGGGCCTCGGCCGGGCCAGCGTGCTGCTGCCGACCCGCCACGACGAGGTGCGGGGCTGAGGCCGCCGGGTCGGTCAGGCGCGGGGGTGGGCCGTCCGGTAGCTCTCGCGGAGTCGCTCGGTCGAGACGTGCGTGTAGATCTGCGTGGTGCCCAGGCTGGCGTGGCCGAGCATCTCCTGCACGGCACGGAGGTCGGCGCCCCCGTCGAGCAGGTGGGTCGCCGCCGTGTGCCGGAGGGCGTGAGGGCCCGACGGGCCGCTGCCCGGCAGGTCGGCCAGCAGGCCGGACACCAGGCGGTGCACCGCGCGGGTGCCGAGCCGGCCGCCGGTCGCGCCGAGGAAGAAGGCGTCGCCCGCGGGCCCGGCGCCGGCGGCTGGGTCGGCTCCGGCTCGGGCAGCGGCTCCGGCGCGGGCGGCGGCGCGGGCCGCGAGGACGGGCCGGGACCGCGTGAGGTACCGGTGCAGGGCCTCCGCGGCGGGGACGCCGAAGGGGACGACCCGCTGACGCGAGCCCTTGCCGGTCACGCGGACGGTGAGGCGGTCCAGGTCGACGTCGCCGAGGTCGGCCCCGACGAGCTCGGAGACGCGCAGCGCCGAGCCGTAGAGCAGCTCGACGACCGCGAGGTCGCGCCCCGCCACGGCGTCGTCGGCCTCGGCCCGGACGGCGAGCGACGTCAGCACGGACTCGGTCTGCGCGGTCGTCAGCACGCGGGGCAGGTGGCTGTCGGCCTTGGGGGCGCGGAGCCGGAGGCCGACGTCGACCCCGGTGCGCCCGGTCTCCTCCAGCCACCGCGTCAGGGCCCGGGCGCTGGCGGACCGGCGGGCGAGGGTGGTGCGCGCGAGGCCGGCCTCCGTGCCGCGCCAGAGCCAGTCGCGGAGCAGCTCGAGGTCGACGTCGGCGGTCTGCGGCTCCCGGCCCAGCCGCTGCCCGGCGACCGCGAGCAGGTCGGCGAGGTCGGAGAGGTACGAACGGAGGGTGTTCTCGCTCAGCCCCCGCGCGTGCCGCAGGTGCTCGACGAAGGCGTCGACGTCGACGCGCAGGGCCGTCACGGGCGCCCCGCCCCGCCGGGGCCCGCCGCGCGTCTCGTCGTCGTCACGGCGCCAGGCTACCCACGCGCGCGGCCCCTCCTCCGCCACCCCGCGGGCCCGGCGACGACCAGGCCGTCGACCTCCATCTCGGCGAGGAGCCCCCGCACCGTGTCGGCGCCGAGCCCCGAGGCCGCCGCGACCTCGTCGGTCGTGCGCTCGACGCGGGGGCTGAGGGCGTCCTGGACGCGGACGACGCGGGGGTCGACGACCTCCAGGGCCGGACCCGCGCCTCCTGCGCCGTGACCTGTCGACACGCCACGCCCGATCGGGCCCACGAGCTCGAGGACGTCGTCGACGCCCGTGACGCAGGTGGCGAGCCCCGAGCGGATCAACGCGTGGCAGCCCGCCGACGACGGCGACGACACCGGGCCGGGCACGGCGCCGACCGGGCGCCCGAGCACCTGCGCGTGGCCGGCGGTGTTCAGCGAGCCCGAGCGGCGGCCGGCCTCGACGACCACGGTCGCCGCCGTGAGGCAGGCGATGAGCCTGTTGCGCTGCAGGAACCGCCAGCGGGACGGCGTCGTGCCGCACGGCGCCTCCGCGACGAGGAGGCCCGTCCGCACGACCCGACGGAGGAGCTCGTCGTGCCCGGCGGGGTAGAAGCGGTCGGCCCCGCCGGCCATCACCGCCACCGTCGGGGCCTCGGCCGCGAGGGCCGCCCGGTGGGCCGAGCCGTCGATGCCGTACGCCCCGCCGGAGACGACGGTCAGCCCCCGGTCGGAGAGGCCGCTGCCGAGGTCGGCGGCGACCGTCTCGCCGTACGACGTCGCCGCCCGCGCCCCCACCACGGCGACTGACGCGGCCGGGGCGGGCAGCTCACCGGCGCCGCGGAGCCAGAGGACGGCGGGCGCGTGGTCGCCCAGCTCGTCGAGCTCGGCGGGCCAGCCGGGGTCGCCCGGCACGAGCAGGCGGATGTCGAGGGCCTCCGCGGCGCGCAGCGACGCCTCGGCGCGCCACCGCTGGAGACGCGGGGCCCAGCGTCGCAGGGCCGCGTCGACCGAGAACCGGCCGAGGTCGTCGCCCGCCGGGGAGTCGCGGAGCGCGGTCTCGAGACCGCGCCCGGCCCCGCCGCCGCCCCGCTCCACGACGGACTCGACGGCGAGCCGGAGGGCGACCGCCGGCCCCAGGCCCCGGCGGGCGAGGCCCGCGACGACGTCGCCCGGCTCCGCGATGCCCGACCAGGCGGCTCGGGCGAAGACGTCGAGGCCCGACTCGTCGGAGTCGCCCCCTGGCACCCAGGCCCGAGCGGGCCGGACGAGCCGCGCGAGGTCGTCGCCGGTGGCGTCGAGCAGCGCCCTCACAGCGACCTCCGCAGCCCGAGGGCCCGGGCGACCTGGCCCCGGCCGGGCCGGCCGACCCCGTCGAGGTCGGCGAGGGTCCAGGCCAGGCGGAGCACGCGGTCGTAGCCCCGCATGGTGAGGGCCCCCGTCTCGAGCGCCCGGTCGATCGGCGCCGAGTCGGCGACGGCCAGCCGACGGCCGGCGCCCCGGAGCCAGGCGCCCGGCACCTCCGAGCTCAGGCGCCACGGCGTGCCGGCCAGCCGGTGCCGGGCCCTCGCCCGCGCCTCCTCGACCACCTCCCTCGCCTGGGCGGTGGTGAGCACGTCCGTGGTCTCGGCGAGCCGGAACTGCGCCGAGCTGATCCGTGCCACGCGCAGCTGCACGTCGATGCGGTCGACCAGCGGGCCGGAGAGCTTCGCGAGGTAGCGCCGGCGCTGGTGGGGCGAGCAGGTGCACTCCCCCTCCCGCGAGCCCCACTGGCCGCACGGGCAGGGGTTCGCGGCGGCCACGAGCTGGAACCGGGCCGGGAAGCGCGCGACCGCCCGTGACCGGTGCACCACGGTCTCGCCCGACTCCAGCGGCTGGCGGAGGCAGTCGAGCACGGTCTGCGCGAACTCGGGCGCCTCGTCGAGGAAGAGCACGCCCCGGCTCGCCCGCGACGCCGCCCCCGGGCGCAGCACCCCGCTGCCGCCGCCGACGAGCGCGGCCGCGCTGCAGGTGTGGTGCGGGCTCTCGAACGGCGGTCGTCGCTCGAGCTCGCTGCCCACCGGCAGCCCCGAGAGCGACCGGATCGAGCTGACCTCGAGGGCGGATTCGAGGTCGAGGTCAGGCAGCAGGCCGGGCAGACGCGCGGCGAGCATGCTCTTGCCGGCCCCGGGCGGCCCGACCATCAGCAGGTGGTGCCCGCCGGCGGCCGCCGTGACGAGAGCCTGCACGGCGTCGGAGTTGCCGATGACGTCGGCGAGCTCGGGGACGGCCCCCGCGGGGGCGGCCACCGTCGACCGGCGGAGCGGCTCGGCCGGCTCGGGAGCGAGGTCGGCGCCGTGCCAGATCGCCGCGTCGCGGAGCCCAACCACGGCGATGACGCGGACATCGGGCACGAGCGACGCCTCGTCGGCGTTGTCGGCCGGCACCATGACGATCTCGGCGCCCGCCCGGCGTGCCGCGACGACGGCCGGCAGGACCCCGTCGACGGGCCGCAGCCTGCCGTCGAGCCCGAGCTCGCCGACGTGCACGACCCGGGCGACGGACTCGGCCTCGACGAGGTCGGCCGCCGCGAGGGCCGCCACCGCGATCGCCAGGTCGAACGACGACCCGTGCTTCGGCAGCGAGGCCGGCGACAGGTTGACCGTCAGCTTGCGGGAGGGCAGCGGGCACCCGGCGTTCGAGGCCGCCGCCCGCACGCGGTCGCGGGCCTCCCCCAGCGACGCGTCGGGGAGCCCGATGATCATGAAGGCCGGCAGCCCCTGGCCGAGGTCGGCCTCGACCTCGACGACGGCACCGTCGAGCCCGAGGAGCGAGACCGCGCGCGTGCGACCCATGCTCACGAGCCGGCCCCGCGCACGTGCTCGATGCGCTCGTGCCCGCGGCACCGCTCGACCGTGATGCCGACGACGTCGATGCGGACGCCGTGGCCCACCCCCGGGTGCTCCTGGCACCACGCCCCCGCCAGCCGCCGCAGCCGGGCGAGCTTCTGCGGCGTCACCGCCTCCAGGGCCGTGCCCCAGCCCGTGCCCGACCGGGTCTTGACCTCCACGACGACCACCTCGTCGCCGTCGAGCGCCACCAGGTCGATCTCGCCCTCGCGGCACCGCCAGTTGCGGTCGACCACCCGCAGCCCCTGTGCCTCGCACCACTCGGCGGCCACGTCTTCGCCGCGCCGCCCCAGTTCGTCCTTCTCCGCCATGTCGACCTCCTGCGAGGAGACTGGCGGAGGCGCGGGTCGAGCCCACGGGGCCCGGTCACGTCGTGGGGACGACGCGCCCCCGGCCCGGCCTGGGGAGGGACGCCCTACTCGTCGAGCGCGAGTTCCTTCGGCAGCTCGAGGTCGCGGGCGGTGAGCTCCTCGACGTTGACGTCCTTGAAGGTGAGCACGCGCACGGACTTCACGAAGCGGTCGGAGCGGTAGACGTCCCAGACCCAGACGTCGCTCATCGTCAGCTCGAAGTAGAAGTCGTGCTCGGTGTCGCGGCGCACGAGCTCCACCTCGTTCGCGAGGTAGAAGCGCCGCTCGGTCTCGACCACGTAGCGGAACTGCGACACCACGTCGCGGTACTCGCGGTACAACGCGAGCTCGACCTCTCGGTCGTAGTCTTCGAACTCGTCCTCGTCCATCGAGGGACCATCCTACGCGGCCGCGCCCGCGCCTCCCGCACGCCCTGGACGGCACGAGCAGCGGCGCCGAGGGGGCCGTCGCCGTGGATGCGGCCCCGCGCGGGCACGGCGACCCGACGGCTCAGTGCAGCCAGGTCAGGCGGTGCAGCGGCGACGGGCCGAGCTCGGTCAGCGCCGCGTAGTGCGCGGTCGACCCGTAGCCCTTGTTGCCCGCCCAGCCGTAGCCGGGGTGCTCATCGTCGGCCGCGATCATCATCCGGTCGCGGTGCACCTTGGCGATCACGGAGGCCGCGGCGACGGAGGCGCAGTCGCGGTCGGCCTTGACCCGCGTGGTGATGCGCGGCGGCGTGGAGAGCGCCGGCGTCAGGTAGTCGTGGTTGCCGTCGAGCACCACGACGGAGCTCATGATGCCGACACCGGCCTCGTGCAGCGCCGTGAGCGCCCGCCGGCCGGCGAGGCCGAGGGCCGCGACGATGCCGATCTCGTCGACCTCGCGGGCGTCGGCCAGGCCGACGGCGTGCGCCTGGACCCAGGACGTCGCCGTCGGGTACAGCGCCTCGCGACGCTTCTCGCTCAGCAGCTTCGAGTCACGGAGCCCCACGGGCATCTCGCCGCACTCGAGGTGCACCGCGCCGAGGCCGACGGCGACGGGCCCGGCGATGGCGCCACGGCCGACCTCGTCGCAGCCGATCACCCAGGTGGCGCCGGCCGCGTGCAGCTCGCGCTCGAGGTCGAGCGTGGGGTCGACGACCGCCATCACTCGCCCTCGCGCTCCGTGCCGCGGAAGACGGCCGGGTAGTCGTCGAGCCACGTCCAGCGGGCGGCGGGCCAGCTGATGACGAAGGCGCGGCCCACGACGTCGCTCATCGGCACGAATCCCTGGCTCGGGGTGTCGCCGTTGTAGCGGCTGTCCTTCGAGTTGTAGCGGTTGTCGCCCATCACCCAGAGCGAGTCGGCGGGCACCGTGACCGAGAAGTCGTCGCCGGAGACGCGGTCGACGCCCGGGGGCAGGGTGACGTAGGGCTCGTCGAGCGGGACGCCGTTGACCGACATCTGGCCGAAGTCGTTGCAGCACGACACCGTGTCGCCGGGCAGCCCGATGACGCGCTTGATGAGGTGGTCGTTGCTGTCCTGCGTGCCGAGCCCGACCAGCGTGAGGAACCACGAGACGCCGTCGCCGAGGGGGTTGCCGGAGGCGGTGGTGACGGGGGCCGTGCCCTCCAGCCACCCGCCGGGGTCGGTGAAGACCACGACGTCGCCGCGCTTGACGTCGACGACGTCGGGCACGAGCTCGTTGACGATGATGCGGTCGTTGATCTGCAGCGTGTTCTCCATCGACCCCGAGGGGATGTAGAACGAGCGGATCAGGAACGTCTTGATCAAGAAGGAGATCAGCAGCGCCGCCAGGAAGATGACCAGGACGTCACGGAGGAACGTCAGGGTGCCGCGCTTCTTCTGGTCGCCACCGCGACCGGGGCGGCGCAGGAGGCGCCGCGAGGATGTGTCGTCTGTCATTTAACCGCCTGAGCTCCCCGCCATCGTATAGGGCGGGGAGCTCAGGGAAGGACGTGCGGACCGGGTCAGTGGTCGCGCTTCTCCTTGATCTTGGCCTTCTTGCCGCGCAGCTCGCGCAGGTAGTAGAGCTTCGCGCGACGCACGGCGCCGCGGCTGACGACCTCGATGTGGTCGATGACGGGCGAGTGCACGGGGAACGTGCGCTCGACGCCGACCTGGAAGCTGACCTTGCGGACGGTGAACGTCTCGCGGACGCCCTCGTTCTGCTTGCCGATGACGACACCCTGGAAGACCTGGACGCGCGAGCGCGTGCCTTCGATGATGTTCACGTGCACCTTGACGGTGTCGCCGGCGCGGAAGTCGGGGATGTCGGTGCGCAGCGTGGCTGCGTCGACGGCGTCGAGGATGTGCATGGTGGTTCGCTCTCTGCAACCGCCACAGGTCGACTGCTGCTCGTGGGTGCGGGCACCCGAGGTGATGAAAGAGGTCGTGCGCTGACGAGAGCAGACTCCCCTGTGGCAGAGTCGTGCGCAGGCACAAGCGTCAAGTGTGCCACAGGTCGACTCCGGGCCGCCACCGCGTCAGGAGCGCGGCGTGATGGTGATCACCGGGGCGTCGTCGGAGGCCGGGCCCCCACGAGGAGGCGTCGGCCCCGCGGCGCCGGACGCGAGGCGGTCGAGGTCGGCCAGCGACGCGGCCACCCGGCCCCGCGCCTCCTGCACGAACTGCCGGACCGCGGCGACCGCCAGGCCCAGGCCGCCCAGGATCGTCAGGACGGCGGAGACGGCGAACAGCGCCGTCGACAGGTCGACCCGGCCGTCGCCGGCGAGCTGCGTGAACGCCGAGGCCGGCCGCGACCCGGCCAGGGAGTCGACGAGGAAGAAGCCGAGGGCCAGCTGGGCCAGCCAGGTCAGGAGCAGGAGGCCGGCGTCGAGCCACGAGACCGCGCGCGCCCGGCGCACGCTCCGTCGCGCCACCACGACGCCGACGGCGGCCGCCTGCGCGACGAACAGGAGGGGCACGAGGACGATCTGGCCGAGCACCTGCGCCCCGAGGGGCACCCCGAAGGCCGCACGGCCGAGCAGGACCCACAGGGGCAGCACCACGACGGCGGGCCAGAGGAGGCGGTAGAGGACTCGACGCAGCACCATGCGGTCGAGGCTAGGGAACGACGGTGGAGAATGGCTGCATGATCGAGCTGCGCACCCCCGACGAGATCGACCGCATGCGACCGGCGGGGGCGTTCGTCGCCTCCGTCCTCGAGGCGACGCGGGCGGCCGCGGCGCCGGGCGTCGACCTGCTCGACCTCGACGCCCTCGCCCACGACATGATCCGCGAGCGCGGGGCCGAGAGCAGCTACCACGACTACCACCCGTCGTTCGGGGCCAGCCCGTTCGGGAAGGTGATCTGCACCTCCGTCAACGACGCGGCGCTGCACGGTCTGCCGCACCGGTACCGCCTGCGGAAGGGCGACCTGCTCAGCCTCGACTTCGCCTGCGCCGTCGACGGCTGGGTCGCCGACTCCGCGGTCTCGTTCGTCGTCGGCGCCGAGCCGACGCCGGACGACCGCCGACTCATCGAGACCTGCGAGCGGGCGCTCGAGGCCGGGATCGCGGCCGCGCAGCCGGGCGGCAAGCTCGGCGACGTCTCGGCCGCGATCGGCGACGTGGCTCGAGGAGCGGGGTTCTCCGTCAATCTCCAGTTCGGCGGCCACGGCGTCGGCACGACCATGCACGGCGACCCGCACGTGCCGAACGACGGCCGCGCCGGCCGGGGCTGGCCCCTCCGGCCGGGCCTCGTGATCGCGATCGAGCCGTGGCTGATGCTCGGCACGGACGAGATCGTCACGGACGCCGACGGCTGGACCCTGCGCAGCGCCGACGGCTCGCGGGCCGCGCACGCGGAGCACACGGTCGCCGTGACGGCCGACGGTCCGCTCGTCCTGACCGCCCGCGGCTGAGCAGGCTGCTCCGGGGCGCGGCGGGAGGCGCTACTCGCCGAGCAGGTCGGGGCGGACGCGCCGGGTGCGGGCGACCTGCTGCTCGTGGCGCCAGGTCGCGATGGCGCCGTGGTTGCCGCTGAGGAGCACCGGGGGCACGTCGTGGCCCCGCCAGCTCGCGGGCTTCGTGTAGCTGGGGTACTCGAGGAGGCCACCCTCGTGGCTCTCCTCCGTCAGGCTCTCGGGGTTGCCCACGACACCCGGCACGAGGCGACCGATCGCCTCGACCATCGCCGTCACGGCGACCTCGCCGCCGTTCAGCACGTAGTCGCCGAGGCTGATCTCGCGGACGGTCACGCGCTCGGCGGCGTGCTCGACCACGCGCTGGTCGATGCCCTCGTAGCGCCCGCAGGCGAACACGAGGTGCGGGGCGACGGCCAGCTCGCGGGCGAGGGCCTGCGTGAAGGGCGTGCCCGCCGGCGAGGGCACGATCAGCGTGGTGGTCTCGGGGCTCGCCTCGTCGCCCAGCACGTGGTCGAGGGCCTCGCCCCAGGGCTCGGGCCGCATCACCATGCCGGCACCGCCGCCGTACGGGGTGTCGTCGACGGTGCGGTGCCGGTCGTGGGTGAAGTCGCGCAGGTCGTGCACGGCGACGTCGAGCAGGCCCTGCTGACGGGCCTTGCCGAGCAGGGAGATGTCGAGCACCCCGAAGAACTCCGGGAAGATCGACACGATGTCGATGCGCATCGTCAGCTGCCGTCGTCGGCGCGGTCGGCCTCGGGGGCCTCGCCCACGGCGTCGTCAGGGCTCTCACCCTCGACGTCGCCGGTGTCGACGGACTCGTCGTCGGAGCTGTCGTCGACGAGCTCCTCGAAGAGACCCGCCGGCGGGGTGACGGTGATGACGCCCGCCTCGATGTCGACGCTCGGCACGATCGCCGTCACGAACGGCACCAGCACCTCGCCCGCGGGCGTCGCCACGGCGAGCAAGTCCTGGGCGGGGAGGTGGTCGACGCGCGAGACGGTCCCGACCTCGACGCCGTCACGCTCGACCCGGAGGCCGACGAGCTGGTGGTGGTACCAGGCGTCGTCCTCGTCGGGGAGCTCGTCCAGGTCTTGGTCGACCCAGAGGATCGCCTTGACCAGGGACTCGGCGGCGGTGCGGTCGTCGACGCCCTCGAAGAAGCCGACGGGGTGGCCGTTGTACCAGCGGAGCTCGGTGAGCGTGATGCTCCGGCCGTGCCACTCACTGGTCTCGGGCACCTGCAGGGTGAAGGAGGAGCCGGGGGTGAAGCGCTGCTCGGGAGTGTCGGTGAAGAGCTCGAGCTTGAGCGCGCCCTTCAGGCCGTGCGCCTTGGTCAGGCGCCCGACCCGGAGCTGGGTCTTGTCGTTCGTGCTCACGGCCTAGAGGTCGCCGTCGACGACGTCGACCCGCACGCGCTTGCCGTCGGCCAGGGCCGTGACCAGGGTGCGGAGTGCCTTCGCCGTCCGACCGGCGCGACCGATGACGCGGCCCAGGTCGTCAGCGTGGACGTGCACCTCGAGGACGTCGCCCCGAGGAGAGGTCTTCTCCACGACCTGCACCTCGTCCGGGTGATCGACGATCCCCCGGACGAGGTGCTCGAGTGCAGGTGCGAGCACTGACTACGCCTCGGTGGTCTCGGCGTCGTCGGCGGCGGGGGCCTCGGCGGGCTCGGCCTTGGCGGGCTTCTCCGACTTGGGGACGAGGACCGGCTTCTTCTTCTCGTCGGCGACGAAGGCCTCCTTGGGGGCCTTGGTCTTGACGGTGCTGACGGCGTCGGCGTCGCCCTTGAACTTGCCCCAGTCGCCCGTGAGCTTCAGCAGCGCGGCGACCTGCTCGGTCGGCTGCGCGCCGACGCTCAGCCAGTACTGCGCACGCTCCGACTCGACCTCGATGAACGAGGGCTCCTCGGTGGGGTGGTACTTGCCGATCTCCTCGATGACACGACCGTCGCGCTTGGTGCGCGCGTCGGCGACGACGATGCGGTAGTACGGTGCACGGATCTTGCCCATGCGCTTGAGACGGATCTTGACAGCCACAATTCTCCTGTTGATGTGATGTGGGCGAGTTGCTAGCCGTGAGCGTGGGGGCACACTCGGCTCGGAAGCTCTATGAGGTCTCGGCGGCCACCTGATTAGAGGGTCGGGCGACCGGAGACTCGACCCACCATTGTTGCAGACGAACGACCGGTTCCACCAATCTCTCGCGAACCCGCCGCCGTGTCGTCGGGCGGGGGCCGCGACACGGACGGTCACGCGACTCCCCCGGCTGTCAGGATGGGTCGGCGCGCACGCGCCGAGCGGGAGGCAGCACCCATGCAGATCGACTTCACCAGCTCAGAGCGGTCGACCCTCGGCGTCGAGTGGGAGCTGGCCCTCGTCGACCACGAGAGCGGCGAACTGGCCCCTCGCGCTCCGCAGATCCTCGCCGACCTGGCCCACCTCAACGAGGACGGCGACCGTCTGACGAACGAGCTCCTGACCAACACCGTCGAGGTCGTCACCGGGGTGCACCACCGGGTCGCCGGGGCCGTCGACGACCTCCGGGCCACCATCGACCAGGTCCGTGGCCCGGCGGCCGCGCTCGGCGCCGACCTCATCTGCGCCGGCACGCACCCGTACAGCCGGTACGTCGACCAGGAGGTCACCCCCGACAAGGAGCGGTACGCCACGCTGATCGACCGCACCCGCTGGTGGGGCCGCCAGATGATGATCTGGGGCGTCCACGTCCACGTCGGGATCGACTCGCGCGACAAGGTGCTCCCGATCATGAACGGCATGCTCACCTACCTGCCGCACTTCCAGGCCCTGACCGCCTCCAGCCCGTTCTGGGTGGGCGAGGAGACGGGCTACGCCTCGAACCGCGCCCTGATGTTCCAGCAGCTGCCCACGGCCGGCCTGCCGCCCCAGTTCGAGACCTGGTCGGAGTACGAGGCCATGGTCGCGGACCTGACCCTCACGGGCGTGATCGACGACCACAGCGAACTGCGTTGGGACCTGCGCCCCTCGCCGAGGTGGGGGACGCTCGAGAGCCGGGTCTTCGACGGCATCGCGACCACCGACGAGGTCGCCGCCGTGACCGCCCTCGTCCAGTGCCTGGTGGACGACATGTCCGACCGCCTGGACCGCGGCGAGACGCTGCCCTCGATGCAGCCCTGGTTCGTCCGCGAGAACAAGTGGCGCGCGGCCCGCTACGGCATGGACGCGATCGTCATCCAGAACGCCGCGGGCGACGAGCGCCTCGTGACCGACGACCTGCGAGACCTGGTGACGACCCTCGAGCCCGCCGCCGATCGCCTGGGCTGCCTCGACGAGCTGCACTCGCTCGCGTCGATCACCGACCGGGGCGCCAGCTACCAGCGCCAACTGGCCGTGGCCGCGGCCCACGGCGGCGATCTCCGTCCGGTCGTCGCGTCGCTGGTCCGCGAGTTCGACGAGGGGCTCTCCGCGGACCTGTGACGCCGTGCCGCGGGCACGAGAACGGCACGGACGGGCAGGAGGCTCGACGTAACACGGCGTAACAGTCGGGCACGGCCCGCCCGGCTGCCATTCGATGCACCGATGAGACATCCGATATTCCTCACGTCCATCCCACCGCTCGTGGCGGCGGTCCTGGGCGTCGCGCTCGTCGCCGACGCCCTGACCCCGCCCCCGCAGGCCGCGTCGGCCTCGACGCTCGACGGTCCGCCGCCGCCGGCCGGTGACAGCGGCGTCCCCGCCGACGAGCCGTTCGCAGGGACGGCGCCGCTCGTCACGGCGCTCGGGGGCGGCGACTCCGCCGAGACGGTCTCCGTCTCATGGCGGTCGCCGGCCCGCGTCCCCGCCGGCGCCACGACGATCACCCTCGACGCGGCGGTCACGACCGAGCTGGCCGGCCCCCGCTCGTTCGCGGTCCTCCGCGACGGCGTGGGCCCCGACGTCGCCTCCCCCGACCGGACCGCCGACGAGATCGTGACCGTCGAGACGACCCCGGACCGTCCGACGACCGTGCGCCTCTCGGTCGAGGCTCCTCCCGAGGGGACCGCGATCACGCTGGGCTGGTCGAGCGACGCCGGATCGCCGTGGCAGCCCGTCGCCGAGGCCGACCTCTCGACCCCGGTCGTCTCGAGCCCCGGTGCCCGTGCCGGTCTGGCGTGCGGCGCCGCGCTGCCCGGCGACCGTGACCACGACCTCGTCCCCGACGACCTCGAGCGCGGCGGCTACGCCCTCGTCGACTCCTCGCTCGTCCCCTGGCGGGACGACCTCGCCGCTCGCGGCCACACGAAGTACCTCTCGGACCCGAACCACTGCCGCTCGGCCCGCGACCCCTACACCGATCTCGAGAAGGTGTCGGCCATGATGCCGGGCGGCACCCGCACCGAGGCCCGCGACCCGCTCGTCGCCGCCGCGCCCGCCGTCGGCGTCGATCTCGAGAAGCTCGTCGTGACCCTGAACGACACGACCAGCGAGTCGACGACCCGGACGCGCAGCCTCTCGACGACGAACTCGTGGAGCAGGACCCTCGGCGGCAAGGTCGGCGTCGAGAGCGGAGCCTCGGCCGGGCCGGAGGGCCTGAGCGGCGAGACGAAGGTGTCACAGGAGTTCAACTTCTCGTGGACCCGGTCACACAGCGTGACGGAGGGCACCTCGACGTCGTGGCAGGAGCTCGTCACCCGGAGCGCGTCGAAGGCCGCTTCGCTGAACGGCAACGTCCGTTACCACAACGCCGGCAGCGCACCCGTCTTCGATGCGCACCCGACGACCAGCTGGGTGCTGGAGGGGCAGCAGACCATGGCCAGCTTCCGAGCCGGCCCGAACTTCCGGGCGGACGCCCTGGGCGCCGGAGAGAGCTACCCGGCACGGGGCTCGGCGGCGCTCTCGGTCGAGACCATCAACGACGCCGGCACCGTCGACCTCACCGCGACCGCGGACGAGCTGGAGCAGCTGGGTCGGAGCGGCGAGGTGTCGCTCGACACGCCCCAGACGTCCGGCACCTTCGGCCGCGTGGTCTCGGGGCGCCTCGATCCGGCGGCCGGCCAGTGGGGCCCCGTGCTCACCGGCATCCGCGAGTCCACGGCGACCCTGGTGCTGGACGCCGGGATCGACACGGCCCAGCGCCACGTCGTGGCACCGGACCTCCGCGACCCGGACGACTCGACCCCGCGGCTGACGATCGGGGAGGCCATCGACCGGGCCTTCGCCGTCGAGCGGATCGACGGGCATCGCTGGTACCGCAGCCCCGACCTCGCCTCCCCGACGAACCGGGCTCCGCTCCTGCTCGACGAGCGGGCGGTCCTCCTCACCATGGACGAGGCCACGGGCGCGGCCGTCCGCGACCAGCAGCGCGACGGGAGGTCGGTCTACGACGTCGAGCTGCGCCGCGGCATGCAGATCGGCATCAAGTCGGCGGATCAGCACTCCGACTTCGACGACGGCGACTTCTCGGGGTGGACGGGCCACGCGTCGACGCCGGGGACGGTGCGCCCGGCCGGCGCCGGCGAGATCTCGTGGACGAAGGAGGGCCTCACCCCGGGCCACCGCTACCGTGTCTCGTTCCGCTCGAAGAACGCGCCCTCGGGCTCGAGCTCGACCATGTGGCTCGACGACCCCACGCACCAGGTGCCCCTGGACCGAGCCCCGACTCCCCCGGGCTGGACGAGCCGGCCGACGTTCGTGGAGTTCACGGCAGCCACGACGACGGTGAGGCTGCACGGACGCGCCGAGATCGACGACCTGTCCTTCTTCAGCCTCGGCGCGAGCCGTCGAGCGGACATCAGCTGGGTGAGCCGGATGGGGGACGACCTGGCGATCCCGGACACGACGACGCCGCTCACGACGCAGGTCGACGTCCTCAGCCGAGGCGGCGCCCAGGCGCTGGACCTGCTCGTCGGGCGCTCCGGGCGTGCGATCGACCTGTCGACCTCCGTCGTGGAGGTCACGGGACCCGCTCTGGGCGCCTGGAGCACGGGCCCGACGCACAAGGCACGGGGGCACGTCAACCTCCCGGTCGTGGCGCAGGGCACCTCGACCGTCACGGTGTACTCCCCCCGGCAGGGCTCGACGGCCGCGTGCGACTACTGCCTCGAGCCGATCGCGTCCCTCACCGTCGACGTCGGCGCCTCGAAGCCCGCGACGGTGGCCTTCCACTACCGGGAGGGCGCCTCGAAGCACATGTGCACCGTCCGGTTCCGCGCTCTCGAGACGCCCGGGTTCCGGGGAGAGGTGGCCGAGTCCGTCGACTTCAGGTCGAACAGCCACTCGTGCAGGAACGACGACGCCTACTACGTGTCGTTCACGAACATGCCGATCGGGACGGAGCTCAGCGTCTTCGACTCACCGGACGGTTCTCGCAACGACGACTTCTTCATCTGGGAGACGACCGTGCCGACGTCCGGCCTGCTCTGGACGGACGCCCGGGAGCGCCCCGCCGGCGTCACGGTGCAGGAACAGAGCTACCGCAACGGCCTCGTGGGCAAGGTGTCACGCTTCGAGCTGCACTACCCGGGCACCTGGTGAACGCCCGGTGACGCCGCGGGCCCGCGGCGGGACCGCGGGCCCGAGGCGTCAGCCGAGACGGACGGCGCGACCGGGTCAGCCCCGGCCGAGGAACTTCTGCAGCGAGGCCATCTCCTCCGCCGACGGGGCGCCATCGCCGGCGGGGGCACCGCCGAGGCCGAAGCCGGACCCGCTGGCCGGCGCCGCGCCTCCCGGCTTGGTGCCCGTGGCGAGGGCCGCGTTCTGGGCCGCGCGCTTGGCGGGGTTGCCGGCCTTCGAGCCCTTCTTCTTGGCGGCGGGGCGCTTGCCGCCGTAGGAGGCCCCGGGGATCGGGCCCATGCCGGGCACCTGGGGAACCCCGCCCTTGGCCACGGTCTTCATCATCTTGGAGGCCTGCTCGAAACGCTGGACGAGCTGGTTCACGTCGGTGACCGTCATGCCCGAGCCCCGCGCGATGCGCAGTCGGCGCGACCCGTTGAGGAGCTTCGGCAGGGCGCGCTCCTGCGGCGTCATCGACTGGATGATCGCCTCGGTGCGGACGATCTCGCGCTCGTCGAAGTTCTCGAGCTGCTCGCGCATGCCCTTGGCGCCCGGCAGCATGCCGAGCATGCCCTTGATCGACCCCATCTTGCGCAGCTGCTGCATCTGCTTCAGGAAGTCGTCGAGCGTGAAGTTGTCGGTCGCGATCTTCTCCGCGACGGCACGGGCCTCGGCCTCGTCGAACGCGCCCTGTGCCTGCTCGATGAGCGAGAGGATGTCGCCGAGGTCGAGGATCCGGCTCGCCATGCGGTCGGGGTGGAAGGGCTCGAAGGCGTCGAGGGTCTCGCCCGTCGACGCGAACATGATGGGGCGACCCGTCACCGAGGCCACGCTGAGCGCGGCGCCGCCGCGCGCGTCGCCGTCGAGCTTCGACAGGACGACGCCGGTGAAGTCGACGCCCGCCTGGAAGGCCTTGGCGGTCGCGACGGCGTCCTGGCCGATCATCGCGTCGATGACGAAGAGCACCTCGTCGGGGTCGACCGCCTTGCGGATGTTGGCGGCCTGCTTCATCATCTCGGCGTCGACGCCGAGGCGGCCGGCGGTGTCGATGATGACGGTGTCGTAGACCTTGTCGCGGGCGAACTTCATGGCCTGCTTGGCGACCTTGACCGGGTCGCCGACCCCGTTGCCCGGCTCGGGGGCGAACACGGCCGCGCCGGCCTGCTCGCCGACGACCTGCAGCTGCTGCACGGCGTTGGGGCGCTGGAGGTCGCAGGCCACGAGCAGCGGCGTGTGGCCGTCCTTCGCGAGCCACTTCGCGAGCTTGCCCGCGAGGGTCGTCTTGCCGGCGCCCTGGAGGCCGGCGAGCATGATCACGGTCGGCGGGTTCTTCGCGAACTCGAGCCGACGCTGACGACCGCCGAGGATCTCGATCAGCTCTTCGTTCACGATCTGGACGACCTGCTGGGCCGGGTTCAGGGCCTTGCTGACCTCGTCGCCGAGGGCCCGGTCGCGCACCGTGTTCGTGAACGCCTTGACGACGTCGAACGCGACGTCGGCGTCGAGCAGGGCACGACGGATCTCGCGGACGGTGCCGTCGACGTCGGCGGGGCTGAGCTTGCCCTTGTTGCGGAGGTTCTTGAACGTGTCCGCGAGGCGGTCAGAGAGGGTTCCGAATGTGGCCATGGTGTCGCCATCTTAACCGACGACGGGCCGCGGGTCGCCCCCGTGGGCCGACCCGCGCCTCCCCCGGGGCCGCCCGGCCGGGCACCGGTCAGCCGATGAGGTTCTGCACGAAGACGTGCGGCGTGAAGCCGGTGAGGTCGCCGATGCCCTCGCCCTGCCCGACGAGCTTGATCGGGATGCCGGTCTGCTCCTGCACGGCGAGGACGAACCCGCCGCGGGCCGAGCCGTCGAGCTTCGTCAGCACCAGGCCGGTCACGCCCGCGTGCTCGATGAAGGCCTGCGCCTGGGCGAGGCCGTTCTGGCCCGTCGTCGCGTCGAGCACGAGCAGCACCTCGGCGATCTCGGTCTGCTTCTCGACGACCCGCTTGATCTTCGACAGCTCGTCCATCAGGCCCGACTTCGTCTGCAGGCGCCCCGCGGTGTCGATCAGGACGATCTCGACGCCGGTGCGCATCGCGTACTCGACGGTCTGGAACGCGACCGAGGCTGGATCCTGGCCGGGCTGCTGGGGGCGGACGATCTGCGCGCCCGCGCGCTCGGCCCAGGTGGCGACCTGCTCGACGGCGGCGGCGCGGAACGTGTCGGCCGCGCCGACCACGACGGACCGGTCGTAGTTGCGGAGGAACTTGGCGAACTTGCCGATGGTCGTGGTCTTGCCGACGCCGTTGACGCCGACCATCAGCACGACGGCGGGCCGGGCGCTGAGCTTGAGGGTGGAGTCGAGGGCCGAGAGGCGCTCCTCCAGCGTCTCGCGGAGCATGCGCTTGAGGTCGGCGGGGTCGGTCGTCGAGTAGCGCTGCACCTTCGCACGGAGGTCGTCGATGACCTGCTCGGTGACGTCGGGGCCGAAGTCGGCGCCGATCAGCGCCTCCTCCAGGTCGTCCCACGTGGTCTCGTCGATCGTCTTCTTCGCGAACATGCCACGGAGGGCACCGGAGAGGGACCAGGGGGAAGCCATGCGCTCAGCCTATTCGCAGTCGGCCGCGGGCCGACCTCCTGCTAGTGTCGAGACGTTGAAGGGGAGTATTCCGTTCACGGTGCGTCGTCAATACGGAAGAGCCCAGTCTCGACCCGGTGCATCGGCTCGATCATCTGACGATCGAGTGGAAGAGACCTTCAGTACACATTCATGCGTACTGAAGGGAACTGCATGGACGTCTCACTCGTCACCTGGATCATCACGATCGCCGGAATCCTCGGGCTCCTCGTCTTCGACTTCTACAGCCACGTGCGCACGCCGCACGAGCCCACCATCCGCGAGTCGGCCATCTGGTCGGCCGTCTACATCGGCATCGCGATCCTGTTCGGCGTGGGCGTCGGCATCTTCTCGAACTGGACGTTCGGCGGTGAGTACTTCGCGGGCTACATCACCGAGAAGGCCCTGTCGGTCGACAACCTCTTCGTCTTCCTGATCATCATGACGGCGTTCGCCGTCCCGCGGATCTACCAGCAGAAGGTCCTGCTCGTCGGCATCGCGATCGCGCTGATCTCACGCGGCCTCTTCATCGCCGCCGGCGTCGCCATCATCGACAACTTCTCGTGGGTCTTCTACCTGTTCGGCCTCCTCCTCTTCTGGCTCGCCTACAGCCAGGTCAAGGGCGGAGAAGACGAGGGCGACCAGGCCGACAGCAAGCTCATCCGCTTCCTGCGCCGCATCATCCCCACCTCCCCCGACTACGTCGAGGACCGCCTCACCACGAAGATCGACGGCAAGCGCCTCTTCACCCCGCTCTTCCTGGTGATGGTCGCGATCGGCCTCACCGACGTGCTCTTCGCGCTCGACTCGATCCCGGCGATCTTCGGCCTCACGCAGGAGGCGTACATCGTCTTCACCGCGAACGCCTTCTCGCTGCTCGGCCTCCGCCAGCTGTACTTCCTGATCTCGGGCCTGCTCGAGCGCCTCGTGTACCTGGCCCAGGGCCTCGCGGTCATCCTCGCGTTCATCGGCGTGAAGCTCCTCTTCCACGCTCTGCACGTGAACGAGGTACCGTTCATCAACGGCGGTCAGCCGGTCGAGTGGGTCCCCGAGATCCCGATCTGGTTCTCCCTCAGCTTCATCCTCGCGACGATCGCCGTCGCCACGGTCCTCAGTCTCGCCAAGGTGCGTCGAGACGGGAAGCGCGAGGTCGTGGTGCCGGTGAAGGAGCCCAGCGACAGCTGATCGCCGTCACCGCGCCGCCGCCCCACGAGGGCGGCGGCGCACCGGCCCTCGATCGAACAGGAACACCCGCTCATGCGACTCGAACTCATCCGCCACGGCCAGACCGACTGGAACAGCCAGGACAAGCTCCAGGGCTCGTCCGACGTCCCGCTCAACGAGACCGGTCGAGGCCAGGCCCGCGAGGCCGCACGGCTGCTCTCGGGCGAGCCGTGGTCGGCGATCGTGTCGTCGCCGCTCGGTCGGGCCCGCGAGACGGCGCAGATCATCGCGTCCGAGCTCGGGATCGAGCTCGGCGACGCGTACGACGAGCTGATCGAGCGCGACTACGCCTCGCGCGAGGGCTGGGTGCCGGACTCGCCCATCCCCGACGAGCCGAACGAGTCGTACCCCGACATCGAGCCCCGTGAGTCGGTGGCGGCCCGCGGCCTCGGTGCCCTCGAGATGATCCGCGACACGCGCCTCCCCCTCGACGGCCCCGACGCGAGCATCGTCGTCGTCTGCCACGGCACGATCATCCGATTCACCCTGTCGGCCATCATGGGCAGCGAGGCGCCCCACATCGAGAACGCCGCCGCCAACACCGTCGAGTGGGACGGCGAGTCGTGGAAGGTGCTCACCGTCAACGGGGCGCTGCACGAGGCCGACGCCGACTGACCGGACGACGGGCTCTCCGTCTCGAGACGACCCGCGCCTCCCCCGCTCCTCCGCGAGCCCGGGAGGCGCGGGTCGTCTCGTCGTCGGGGGCCCGGCCCCCGAGGGGGTCGGTCAGCCGACCTGCTCGGCCGCGACGCGCTGGCCGACGACGGCGCTCACGCCGTCCTGGCGCATCGACACCCCGTAGAGAGCGTCGGCGATCTCCATCGTGCGCTTCTGGTGCGTGATGACGATGAGCTGGCTGGACTCGCGGAGGTCCTGGAAGATCGTCAGGAGGCGGCCGAGGTTCGCGTCGTCGAGGGCGGCCTCGACCTCGTCCATGATGTAGAACGGGCTCGGCCGGGCCTTGAAGATCGCGATGAGCAGCGCCACCGCCGCGAGCGAGCGCTCGCCGCCGCTCAGCAGCGAGAGCCGCTCGATCTTCTTGCCGGCGGGGCGCACCGTCACCTCGATGCCCGTGCCGAGGAGGTCGTCGGGGTCGGTCAGGGTCAGCGAGCCGCTGCCCCCCGGGAAGAGCACCGGGAACACCCGGTCGAACGCCGCGCTCGTGTCGGCGAACGCGCTCGCGAAGACCGTCTGCATCTTCGCGTCGATCTCGTCGATGATCGTCAGCAGGTCGCGTCGGGTCGCCGTGAGGTCGCTCAGCTGGTCGGCGAGGAAGGCGTGCCGCTGTTCGAGGGCAGAGAACTCCTCCAGGGCGAGCGGGTTGACACGGCCGAGCCGGGCCAGCTTCGCCTCGGCCGCGGCGAGGCGCCGCGTCTGTTCCTCCCGGTCGTAGGGCGTGCTCGGGAGGTCGTCGGGAGCGTCGGCGCTGACGTCGGCGTCGGCGTCGGCGTCGGCGTCGGGATCGAGGTCAGCCGTCCGCGCCGTGGCCAGCGCGGCGTCGTCGGGCACCGGCACGTCGGGCCCGTACTCGGCCACGAGGACCTCCTCGGAGAGCCCCAGCTCGGACGCGGCCCGCTCGAGCAGCTGACCGACGTGCAGCTTCTTCTCGTAGATCTCCATCTCGAGGCCGTGCACGTGCTCGGTGACGGAGCTGAGTCGCTCCCGCAGGGCCCGCTCGTCGCGCCGGAGCGCCACGAGCTCCTCGTTCTGCTCCGCGCGGGCGGCCTCCCGGGCGGCCAGGTCGGTGCGGGCCTCGCCCAGCGAGCGAGCGACGGAGTCGACGACCAGGGGCAGGGCGTCGAGCACCGCCGAGGTCGTCGCCATCTGCTGCTGCCGGAGCACCGTGCGCCGCGCCTGCTCCTCCGCGGCGGCGGCCTGCTGACGACGACGCCGCTCGAGCCCCTCGGCCCTCGCGACCTCGGTGCGCACCCGCTCGCGGACGGTCTCCAGGCGGACGCGGGCCTCGACCTCGGTGCCCCGCGCACGCTCGACCTCGGCGACGACGTCGTCCCGCCCCGACGCGTCGAGGACGGGGCGCGGACGGGCGGCGTGCTCGTCGTGGGCCGCGACGGCCTCCGTCACCCGCGCCTCCGCCTGCTGCACGGACGACTCGGCGTCGCCGAGCGCGCCGCGGAGGCGCTCCACCTCGGCCTCGGCCGCCTCGACCCGGGCGCGCACGCGGTCGAGCCGCTGCTCCTGGGCCGCGAGGGCCTGCTCCTGCGCCCGCGCCGCGGCGGCGGCCTGCCGCACAGCCGCGGCGGCCTCGCGGAGGGCCGTGCGGGCGGCCGCCAGCTGGTCGGCGGCCTCGTCGTGCTCGCGGGCGAGGTCGTCGACGGCGGCGCCGACGCCGACGAGCCGCTCGGCGGCCTCGTCGCGGTCGGCGACGAGCTCGAGGCGCGAACGCTCGCCGCCCGACCCGCCGCGGAGGACCCAGTCGGTGAGGACCTCACCGGAGCGCGTGATGACCGTCACGGGGAGGGGGTGCTCCGTCAGGGCCGCCCACGCGCGGCGGGCGGCGTCGAGGTCGACGGCGAGCACGGTGCTCGCCAACAGGCCGAGCACGCCCTCGGGGCCCGTCACGACCGAGACGGCGGCGACGGCCCCCTCGGGCAGGGCGACGGCCAGGTCGACGCGCGAGCGGGCGGGCTCGGCGACGACGACCTCGACGCGGCCGAGGGCCTCGTCGGCCGCGTGCACGACTGCGTCGAGGGCCGCGGCGGAGTCGTCGGCCAGCACGCCGTCCACGACGCTGCCGAGGGCCGCGGCGACCGCGACCTCCCACCCCTCGTCGACCTGGACGTGCTCGGCGACGAGTCCCCGGACGCCCGGCCGCCCGGCGGCGACCAGCGCCGACGAGCCGTCGCCCTGGTCGAGGGCCATGGCCAGCGCGGCCCGACGAGCGGCGAGGGCGTCGCGCTCGCGCTCGGCCGCGTGGCGTCGGTCGCGCAGGTCGTCGACCCGCGCCTCCTGCTCGGCGACGCGGGACTCGAGCTCGGCGACGCGTCGCTCGGCCTCGTCGCGCACCGCGGCGTGGTCGACGGGACCGGGAGCCGCGGGACCCCCTCCCCCTTCGGCGGCGGCGACGGAGACGGAGACAGAGGCGGCGACGGGGTCGGGGTCGGAAGCGGGATCGGCGTCGGACGCCGAGCGCTCTAGCTCCGCCTGCTCCGCCCGGCCCGCGGCGAGGCGCTGCTCGGCCGCCTCGAGCGCGGCCCCCTGGCGGAGCAGCTCGCCGCGGACGGCGGCGAGACCGGACCGCGCGGCGTCAGCCGCGCCCCGGAGCCGCGAGAGCTCGAGGTCGTGCCGCGCGACCTCGGCGCTGCGCGCCGCGATCTGCTCGTCGAGGGCGTCGAGCCGCGACCGGGCCGCCGCGACGTCGGCGCCCGCGCGGGCGACGGCCGCCTCCGCCTCGGCGACGCCGCCCTGCAGCCGGACGGCCTCCTCGCGCGCGTCGGCGACCATGCCCGCGCTGACGGTCGTCTCGACGGCCGGCTGGTGGCTCTGCTGGGCGAGCAGCTGGAGGCGCTGCTGGGCCAGGCTGGTGAGGCTGCGGAGGCGTTCGTGCACGGACTCGAGCCCGAACGCGACGCGGCGGGCCTGGTCGACGGCGTCGCCGATCATCGCCTGCTCGAGCCGGTGCTCGCGGGCCTTGGCCTGGTCGAGCTGCTCCTGGAGCACCTGCCGCTCGGCACGCCGCTCGGACTCGGTGCGCCCCTGGCGCGCGAGCACGTCGCGGAGGCCGACGACCTCGTCGGCGACGAGCCGGGCCCGGGCGTCGCGCACCACCGCGGCGATGGTCTGGGCCTCCCGCGCGACCGCGGCCTGTCGGCCCAGGGGCTTGAGCTGCCGGCGCAGCTCGCCGGCCAGGTCGCTCAGCCGCGTCAGGTTGGCCTGCATGGCGTCGAGCTTGCGGAGGGTCTTCTCCTTGCGGCGCCGGTGCTTCAGGATGCCCGCGGCCTCCTCGACGAAGCCCCGGCGCTCCTCCGGGGTGGCGTGCAGCACCGCGTCGAGCTGGCCCTGGCCGACGATGACGTGCATCTCGCGCCCGAGCCCGGAGTCGCTGAGCAGCTCCTGCACGTCGAGGAGCCGACAGCCCTCGCCGTTGATCGCGTACTCGCTGCCGCCCGAGCGGAAGAGCGTTCGGCTGATCGTCACCTCGGCGTAGTCGATCGGCAGGGCTCCGTCGGAGTTGTCGATGGTGAGCACGACCTGGGCCCGGCCGAGGGGCCCCCGGGTCGAGGTGCCGGCGAAGATGACGTCCTCCATCTTTCCGCCGCGGAGGTTCTTGGCGCCCTGCTCGCCCATGACCCAGGCGAGCGCGTCGACGACGTTGCTCTTGCCCGAGCCGTTGGGGCCGACGACGCAGGTGACGCCGGGCTCGAAGGCGAAGGTGGTCGGCGACGCGAACGACTTGAAGCCCTTGAGGGTGAGGCTCTTCAGGTGCACCCGGGGCCCCCCTTCGTCTCGCGCGTCACGGAACGGGACGGCCGACGACGACCGGGGCCCGTGCCTCCCAGGATAGGTGCGGCCACCGACGACGCCGGGACCGACACCGGCCCGCCCCTCAGGCCCCGTGCACCCGCTGGCACCGGGGGCAGAAGTGGCTCGAGCGGTTCATGAACGCCGCACGCTCGATCGGGGTGCCGCAGCGCGGGCAGGGCTTGCCCTGCTGGCCGTAGGCCGCCAGGCTGTGGCTGAAGTAGCCCGACTGCCCGTTGACGTTGACGTACTGCGCGTCGAAGCTCGTGCCTCCCTCGCCCAGGGCGCGGAGCAGCACCGTGCGCACCTCGGCGAGCAGGGTCCGGGCACGGGCCCGGGTCAGGCTCTCGGTGGGCTGCTCAGGGTGCACGCGGGCCGCCCAGAGGCTCTCGTCGGCGTAGATGTTGCCCACGCCGCTCAGCAGGCCCTGGTCGAGCAGGGCCCGCTTGACGCCGGTGCGCCGGGCGAGCAGCCGCGTCAGCACCCGCCCCTCGTCGAAGGCCGGGTCGAGCGGGTCGCGCGCGATGTGGGAGACCTGCTGCGGAACGCGGAGCTCCCAGGAGGCGCGGGTCGGGTCGGTGGGACGGCCGTCCGCCGCGCTCGGCAGCGGCCCGGAGCCGAGCAGCTCGGCGCCGGCCCAGCCCGCGGGCGCCCCGTCGAGCGTGGGGACGGTCTCGTCGAGGGCCATGGAGCCGAAGATGCGCTGGTCGACGAAGGCGAGGCGCAGCGGCCCGTGCGCGGGGCTCTCGACGTCGAGCCGCACCCGCATCAGGCGGTCGGGCTCGGCGTCGCGCTCGCGCAGCAGCACCTGCCCGCTCATGCCGAGGTGCGCCACCAGCGCCAGCGGCTGGTCGTGCACGGCGGCGGGCTCGAACGGGAACCAGAGGAACTTGCCCCGGCGCACCGCCGCGTCGAGGGTGCCGCCCACGAGGCGGTCGACGAAGTCGTCGGACGGGCCGCGGTGCCGCTTCAGCGACCGGTCGTCGAGGACCTCGACGTCGGTGACGACGGCGCCGGCCACCACCGGCGCGAGGCCGGCGCGGACGACCTCGACCTCGGGGAGCTCCGGCACGGGTCAGCGAGCCCCGGCGCTGAGCCGGGTCCACGCGTCGAGCGCGGCGGCCATCTCGGCCTGCTTCTTGCTGCTGCCGTGGCCCGTCGCGACGTCGTCGGCGCCGAGCCGGACGATCGCGTGGAACCGCTTGTCGTGGTCGGGGCCGCTGTCGGTGAGGTGGTACGACGGGGCGCCGAGGCCGAGCGAGGCCGCCAGTTCTTGCAGGCTCGTCTTCGGGTCCATCGCGGCGCCGAAGCGGTCGGGGTCGACGAGCAGCGGCGCGACGAGGCGCAGCACGAACTCCGTCGCCGCGTCGGCGCCGGCGTCGAGGTACGTCGCCCCGATGATCGCCTCGACGGTGTCGGCGAGGATCGAGTGCTTCTCGCGGCCGCCGGTGAGCTCTTCGCCCCGGCCGAGCCGCAGGTGGCGGCCGAGGTCGATGTTGCGGGCCACCTCGGCCAGTGCGACCGTGCTGACGAGGCTCGCGCGCCGCTTGGCGAGCTCCCCCTCGTCGAGGTCGGGGTTCTCGGTGAACAGCATGACCGTCACGGCCTGGCCGAGGATCGAGTCGCCGAGGAACTCGAGGCGCTCGTTGTTGCCGATGCCGCCGTGCTCGTACGCGTACGAGCGGTGCGTCAGGGCGAGGTCGATCAGCTCGTCGCTGACGTCGATCTGCAGGCGTGACAGAAGATCAGCCCGGTCGGCGCTGGCGCTCGACACGGGCTGATCCCTGGTGGACGTCACTTCGAGACCTCGAAGACGGACGTGGTCACGCTCGACGTGCTCAGACGTCGGCGACCTTGCGGCCCTTGTACTCCATGTACAGGGCGGTGCCGGCGCTGTCTTCCACGACCTTGGCGCGGTGCGGGAGGCTGTACGTGACCTTGCCGTTCTCGATGGTCTTGACGAGCTGCACGGGAGTGGCCTTCCACTGCGAGCGGCGGGCGTGCGTGTTGGAGCGGGACTGCTTCCTCTTGGGAACGGCCATGAGGTTCTCTTCTCTGTTGCGGCGCCCTCGCGGGTGCCTGGTCTGTCGTGGTGGTGACGCGCGTGGTGCTGACGCGGTGGTGCTAGTGCTGCTCGCCCTGCTCGCCGCGGTCGTGGTGACCCGGGCTCGCTGGCTCGCCGTCGGCAGGTGCCGATTCAGCCTGGAACCCCGCGAGGGCCGACCACCGGGGATCGACGTTCTCATGAGGCGTGTAGTCGGGGATGTCCTCGATACGTTCACCCGTCACCGGGTCCATTCCAGGGCAATCCGGCCGACACACCGGCTGGAAGGGCAGTGACAGAACCACTGCGTCTCTGACCACGGGTTCAAGATCCACGTGATCGTCTTGAACCTGATAGTCGAAAGCTTCGTCGACAGCATACGCGAAAAGCTCGGCGAAATCGACTTCGACGGGCTGCTCGATGGCGCGCAGGCACCGGCTGCACTCGCCGGTGGCCGTCGAGGAGACGTGCCCGGAGGCGAGGATGCCGTCGTGCAGGCCCTCGAGGCGCACGTCGAGCTCGAGGGCTGCACCGGTCGCGACCGCGACCGGGCCCTCGCCGAGCTTCTCGGGCACCGTGACGTCGACGGTGTGCTCGCGCATCTCGCCTGCGCGGTGCAGCAGGTCGTACACCGTCAGCGTGTAGGGGGTGGGGGTGAAGTGAGGCACGAGGGGAGAGTTTACGCTCTGCGGGGCCGACGCGCGCCCGTGCTCGCCCACAGCGAGCGCGGCGCGAGGAGCGCGGCGGCGCGGCGTCGGGGCGTCGAGGAGGCGCGGAGGGCGTCGACGACGCGACGCGCGTCCCTGCCCACGTCGGCCTCCGCCGGCCGGCCGGCGAACCGCTCGGTCGTCAGGCCGGTCACCACGCGGTCGAGCGCGGCCCGCGACTCCTCGGAGCCGTGCCGACGTCGACCGCCGGACGCGGCGCCCAGGTGGGCGGCCAGGACCTCGGCCGCCGCCCCCGGCGTCGCCGAGCGCGGGACGTCGAGCCGCAGGTCGTCGGCGGTGTCGAGCACCTCCTGCCACGCCCGCAGCGCGGCGTCGGGCGGCTCGGCGGCCAGCCGCCGACGACGGCGGCCGGCCCGCAGGCCCGAGGGGACGACGAGCGCCAGCACGAGGAGCACCAGGAGCGCGGCCAGGCCGCCCGGGACGGCCACCGCGGCGTTGCCGGAGGACCCCGCCGCCCGGGCGGGGTCGCTGGGCGTGGCGGTGGGCGCGTCGGGGCCGGTGGTCGCGGGCGCCTCCGCCGTGGGGGTCGGCGTGGCCTCGGCGGGGTCGGTGGGAGCCGCCGTCGGCTCGACGCCGGTCTCCTGCAGGAACGACTGGGGCCGGCCGAGCCCGACGGTCGGCTCGAAGGGCACCCAGCCGAGCCCCTGGAAGTACAGCTCGGGCCAGGTGTGCAGGTCGTCGCTGCTGACCGTGCGCTCCTGGTCGTCGGCGAAGCCGGTGGACTCCCCCGGCAGGAAGCCGACCGCCACGCGGGACGGGATGCCCAGGGTGCGGGCCATCACGGCCATCGCCGAGGCGAAGTGCACGCAGTACCCGCTGCGCACGCGCAGGAACGTCTCGACGGCGTCCAGGCCGCTGCCGTCGTAGCCCTGGTCGACGGGGGTCTCCTCCGAGTAGGTGAAGTCGCCGTCGCGGAACCAGTCCTGGAGGGCGACGGCCGCGTCGAAGGGGTTCGCGGCGTCGGCCGTGACCTCGGCCGCCTGCTCGCTGACGGTCGCGGGCACCCCGTCGACGGCGAGGTAGGGGGCCATGTCGGCCGGTGCGTCGCCGAGGGTCGCGACCACCTCGTCCTCGGTGGGGTCGACCGGGCGGCTGCGCACGGTGTACTCGAGCCCCTGCGTGCTCTCGTCGTCGCTCCGCACCGTCACGCCCGACTCGTCGACGACCGACCAGCCGTCGTCGATGCCGGTGATCTCGGTCGGCGGCACGGGCACCGGGAGGTACGGGCTGCGGAGCACGCCGATGGTCACCCGCGTCTCGACCGCCCGCCGGGTGGTGTCGGCGTCGACCCCGGGCGCCTCGGGCAGGACGTCGACGGTGGCGTCGGGGTCGAGCTCGACGTCGGCGGGGCTCCAGCTGCGGCCGGAGAAGTCGACGAGGTCGACGAGCTTGAGGTACGTGCCCTGCTCGTCGGACGAGCGGTAGGTGAGGACGCTCACGGGCGCCCCGCGGCGGAGGTCGTCGCCGAGGTCGATGATCGGGTTGACGCCCGTGGCGAGGCCCGTGCCGGACGCGACGCCGGTGAGCGGCGAGACGCCCCCGAGGGGAACGAGGCTCGTCACCAGGCCCGCGACGGCCACCGCGGCGACGGCCCCGACGGCCCCGGCCGGGGTCGGCCTGCGCCCCGACGAGACCATGAGGAGCAGGAGGTAGAGCAGCACGGCCGCGACGACCCAGGGCCACCGGGTCTCGGCCGTCGGCACGAAGGCCGGCACGGCGAGGACGACCGCCGGGAAGAGGCCCGTCGCGCCGGGGAGGCGGCCGACCGAGGCGAGCAGGTCGACGAGGAGCGAGACGACGAGCACCGCGCCCACGACGGTCGCGAGCACGCCGTCGTCGACGGCGACCGGGGCGGTGCCGTCGGAGATGGTGAGGGCCGCCTGGTCGCTGAGGTCGCGCACCCGCTGCAGGGTCGCGGCGGTCGGCACGACGCCGAGCACGGCGGTGCCGCCCGAGACGATCGCCGTGGCGGTCGCCGTGCCGGCCAGCAGCCCGACGAGCCAGGCCAGCCACGGCGAGCCGCGGAGCGAGCGGACGAGGCCGGAGGCGCCCAGCACGACGGCGGAGACGCCCGCCCCCGCGAACCACCAGCCCACGCCGAGGAAGAGCGACGACAGGCTCGCGAGCGAGACGACGAGCACGAGCCAGACGAGGGCGACCACGGGCCAGCGAGCGCCCTCCGGCTCGCCCCCTGTGCGCCGGGACCGCCGCGGCTCAGCCACGGAGCAGCCCGCCTCGACGCACGGCGTCGCCGACCGGCTCGGTCGGCGTGGCCTCCACGACGCGCCAGCCCGCCTCGCGGAGCGACGCGGCGACGGCCTCGGGCGACAGGACGGCCGTGGGCTCCGTCGACGAGGGGCCGGCCCCGCCGCCCACGGCGGTGAAGCTGAGCGTCGGCGAGACCACGAGCGCGACGGCCGTCGACCCGGCCGCGCGGGAGCGGCCCAGCTGGTCGAGCTCGGCGCGGGTGAGGCCCGAGACGACCGCCGTGACGGGCTCCCGGGCCGCGGGCGGCGGCGCGAGGGAGTCGCTGGCGTCGTCGAGCTGGAGGTCGGCCAGGGCGTCGAGCCACGCGCCGGTGGCGTCGGGGTCGTGGCGCGCCACGAGGCTGCCCCCCGGCGTGCCGAGCACGGCGACGGAGCCCGCGTGGCCCCATTCGACCCCGAGGGTCGCGACGACCGACAGCGCCCACTCGAATGCGTCGCTGCGGGCGACGTCGGCCCCCGTCGCGTCGGCGCTCACGGCGCCCGACGCGGAGACGGAGTCCGACCAGCCGACCGACCCGAGCGCCAGCACGAGGCGGGCGCTCGGCAGCCCGTGCTGCTCCTCCTGCCGGACCATGAGGTCGCCGTGGCGGGCCGTGGCCTTCCAGTGCACCCGCCGCAGCGGGTCGCCGCGACGGTACTCCCGCGTGATCGGGTCGTCCTCGCCGCCGGAGAGGCTGTGCTCGCGCTGTCGCCGCGCGCCGTCGCCCAGCGACCTCGACTCGCGGGCGAGGCCGAGGTCGACGGCCTCGGGCACGACGACGAACTCGGCGGTGCCGGGCGCGACGACGCGGCGACGGGCCACGCCGAACGACTCGACGAGCTCGACGTGGAGCGGGCCGACGCGGTGCCGCCCCCGGCTCAGCTCCGGGTGGCGGAAGGTCACGGTGGAGGTGCGCCCCGGCTCGAGCGTGACGGGCACGGCCGTCGAGCGGCGGGCGCGGCCCCACGGCACCTCGTCGCGCAGGGCGGCCTGCTGGGCGCGCCCCGAGCGGGGCGTCACCGTCAGGGTCTCGACCGCCGACCACCCCGCGACGCCCCGCGAGGGAGTGAAGCGGCGGCCCACGACGACGTCGACCCCGCGGACGAGCAGCGACAGGACGACCGCGACCACGAGGGCCACGAGCGCCACGCCGGCGAAGACGAGGGGCGGCGACTCGAGGAGCGCGCCCGCGACGGCGAGCAGCAGCCCCGCGCCCACCACGACCCCGCCGCGCCGCGTCGGCGTGGGCACTCCCCCGCGCGCCACGGTCAGCGTCGGCCGGCCGTGTCGCCGAGCGGCACGTCGGTCGAGGCGACGACGTCGGCCACCACGTCGTACGCCGCCGACACCGCGCCGGCCCCGGCGCGCCCGGCGAGGATGATCCGGTGGCCGAGCACGGGCCCGCTCATCGCGTCGACGTCGTCGGGCACCACGAAGCCGCGGCCGTTGAGCGCCGCCCACGACTTGGCCGCCCGCATGAGCTGCAGCGTCGCGCGGGGGCTCGCGCCGAGCCGCACGTCGGGGTGGCGACGCGTCGCCTGGACGACGTCGACGGCGTAGCGCTCGACCGGCTCGGCCGTGTAGACCGTCCGCACCGCCGCGATCATGCGGCGCAGCTCGTCGAGCGACACGAGGGGCCGCACCTTCTCGAGCGGGCTGACGCGCTCGCGCTGCTGCAGCATGCGCAGCTCGCTCTCGGTGTCGGGGTAGCCGAGCGAGATCCGGGCCATGAACCGGTCGCGCTGCGCCTCCGGCAGCGAGTACGTGCCCTCCATCTCGACCGGGTTCTGGGTCGCGACGACGAGGAAGGGGTCGGGCAGCGGGTGCGTGACCCCGTCGACCGTGACCTGCCGCTCCTCCAGGCTCTCGAGCAGGGCGGACTGCGTCTTCGGGGAGGCGCGGTTGATCTCGTCGCCGATCACCACGTTGGCGAAGACGGGGCCGGGCGTGAACTCGAAGCCCCCGCGGTCGCGGTCGTAGATCGAGACGCCCGTGATGTCGCTCGGCAGCAGGTCGGGGGTGAACTGGATGCGCGTGACCCGGGCGTCGACGGCCTTGGCGAGCGCGCGGGCGAGCTGGGTCTTGCCGACGCCGGGGACGTCCTCGATGAGGAGGTGCCCCTCGGCGAGCAGGACGGTGAGGGCCGTGCCGATCGCGCCGTCCTTGCCGTCGATGACTGTGGCCACCGCCTCCATGATCCGGCGCGCGGCGGCCTGCACCTCGGGCAGGGGCATGACGTCGAGGTCGCCGTCGCCCCGCAGGGCACGGTCGGACGGTCGGGTGTCGCTGGTCGTGCTCATGGTCTCTCCCGGAGGGCGTCGGGCGGGCGTGCGGGGTGGTCGGGTCGCACGGGAGGACGGGCCGGGGGCCGGCGACGCTGCCGTGCGGGTGGGTCAGGTGGCCGCGAGGTACTCGGCGACGCTGGCGGGGACGTACGGGGCGACGTCGCCGCCGAGGGCCGCGACCTGGCGCACCAGCGAGCTCGACACGTGGGCGTGGGCGGGGTCGGGCAGCATGAAGACCGTCTCGACGCCGGCGAGGCTGCGGTTCATGATCGCCATCGGGGTCTCGTAGGCCACGTCGACCTGCGACCGGATGCCCTTGACGAGCACGGAGGCGCCGACCTCGGTGCAGTAGTCGACCAGCAGGCCGACGCTCCAGCTGTGAACGGTCACCGACGGCGGGAGGCCCGCCTCGCGGAGCGACCGCTCGAGCAGCGAGACGCGCTTCGGCAGCGGCAGCAGCGCCGACTTGTCGGGGTTGTGGACCACGAGCACGTGCACCTCGTCGAAGACGTGGGCGGCCCGGGCGATCACGTCGACGTGACCCAGGGTGACCGGGTCGAACGACCCCGGGACGACGGCGATCCTGTTCATCCGCACACCCTAGCCCGTGCAGATGTCGCTCCCGGGGGCCTTCCGGCGAACTCGGAGCGACGTCGGCCGGGGCCCGACGTGGCCGGTCGGCGGACGGGGACGGCCGCCCGGTCAGTTCTTCGCGAGGTACTCGCGGTCGGCGTCGTCGAGGCGGCGGGCGATGGCGGCGGCCAGCGCCGGGTGCCCCGACAGCGCGGCGTCGCCCTCGAGCGCCTCCGCGGCGTGCTCGCGCGCGGTCGTGATCAGGTCGCCGTCGGTCGCGACCCGCAGCAGGCGGAGAGACGACCGGCCGCCCGACTGCAGGCTGCCGAGCACGTCGCCCTCCCGCCGCAGCTCGAGGTCGACCTGGGCGAGCTCGAACCCGTCGAGCGTGGCGGCGACCGCCTCGACGCGCTCGCGGGCGACCGTGTCAGGGGCCGCGTGCGTCACGAGGAGGCAGAGGCCCGGGTGCCCGCCGCGCCCGACGCGGCCGCGGAGCTGGTGCAGCTGCGACACCCCGAAGCGGTCGGCGTCGAGCACCACCATCGTCGACGCGTTCGGCACGTCGACGCCGACCTCGATGACGGTCGTCGCGATGAGCACGTCGATCAGGCCGGCGGCGAAGCGCTGCATCACGTCGTCCTTCTCGTCGGCCGACATGCGGCCGTGGAGGGGCTCGACGCGGGCGCCCGCGAGCACGGGCAGCGACCGGGCGAGGGCGAGCACGCCCTCGACGCTCGCACGCTCGGGGGCGGGCACGTCGCCGTCGGGAGCGCCCTCGGAGGTGCCCTCCGGTGCGTCGTCGACCGGCGCCTCCTCGCCGGCCTCGACGCTGGCCGCGTCGATGGCGGGGCAGACGACGAAGACCTGGCGGCCCTTCGCGACCTCCTCCGCCGAGCGCTGCCAGACGCGGTCGCGCCAGCCGGGCCGGTCGGCCAGCGGCACGACGAACGACTCGATCGGCTGACGGCCCGCGGGCAACTCGGTGATGGTCGAGACGTCGAGGTCGCCGAAGACCGTCATCGCCACCGTGCGCGGGATGGGCGTGGCCGTCAGGACGAGCACGTGCGGCGGCGTGCGGCCCTTCTGCCGCAGGGCCTCGCGCTGCTCGACGCCGAAGCGGTGCTGCTCGTCGACGACGACGAGGCCGAGGTCGTAGAACCCCACGGCCTCGCTGAGGAGGGCGTGCGTGCCGACGACGAGGTGCGACTGCCCGCTGACGATCGACAGCAGCGCGCGCTTCTTCTCGGCGGTCGACATCTGCCCGGTGAGCAGGGTGGGCCGTAGCCGCGCCGCGAGGTCGGGGCCGAGCGAGCGCACCACCGAGCGGAGGTGCTGGGCGGCGAGCACCTCGGTCGGCGCGAGGAGGGCCGACTGGCCGCCGCTCTCAGCGACCGCGATCATCGCGCGGAGCGCCACGAGGGTCTTGCCCGACCCGACCTCCCCCTGCACGAGGCGGTTCATCGGCACGTCGCCCTCGAGGTCACGGCTGATCTCGGAGCCGACGAGCACCTGGTCGGCCGTGCGCTCGAAGGGCAGCGCGGCGTCGAAGCGCGCGAGCAGGCCGTCCGGCCCGGCCACGCGCGGCGTCGCGGGGGCGGTGCGCAGCAGGGCACGCTGCTGCAGCAGGGCGGCCTGGAGCACGAAGGCCTCCTGGAAGCGCAGCGCGTCGCGGCCACGCAGATGGTCTCGGTCCTTCTCAGGCCGGTGGACGAGCTCGTACGCGTCGCGCAGCGACACGAGCTCGAGCTCGGCCCGCACCGCGGCCGGCACCGGGTCGTCGATCGGCGGGAGCGTGTCGAGCACCAGCTCGACCGAGCGCTGCACCTGCCAGGAGGCGACGGAGGCGCTGGCCGGGTAGAGGGGGATCGGCTGCTTCGCCCAGGCCTGCGCCTCGGCGTCGCCGACGCCCGCCACGGCCTCGTGCGACGCGTCGAAGAGCTCGTAGTCGGGGTGCGCCAGCTGGCGGAGGCCCCGGTAGTCGCCGACCTTGCCCGCGAAGATGCCCCGGGCCCCGGGCACGAGGTCTTTCGCGCGCCACGCCTGGTTGAAGAACGTGAGGGTCAGGATGCCCTGGCCGTCACCGATGCGCACCTCGAGGATCGAGCCGCGCCGCGCCCGCATCGTGCGCTCCCGGACGTCGAGCACCTGAGCGACGATCGTCACCGACTCGCCGAGCGGCAGCTGGTCGAGCGCGGTCAGCTCGCCGCGCCGGGCGTAGCGCCGCGGGTAGTGCGAGAGCAGGTCGCCGACCGTGCGGAGGCCGAAGGCCTTCTGCATCGCCTGCGCCGTCCGCCCGCCGAGGGCACCGGCGAGCGAGGCGTCGAGGGGCGACGCGTCGAGCGGGGAGTCGGGCACCCCACCACGCTAGCGCCCGCCCCCGACAGCGTCGGAGCGACGAGTCGGAGCGTGACGGCGTCAGAGCGCGACCGCGTACCCGCCGGAGGCGCGGGTCGACTCCGCGAGCGCCGTCACGTGCCGGTCGTCGTTGACCTCGAGGGCCCGCAGCTGCCGGGCGACCTCGCGCGCCGACCGCTTGCAGAACCCGACGGCCAGGTGACGCTCGTCGGCGGAGCCGGCCCGCGCCTCCTGCAGGCTGGTGGTCGCGCGCGAGAGGACGGCCATCTGCGCGTAGACGCCGGAGGCGGCGTCGGCGAGGCGCTTCTGGACGAGCTGCTTCTCCTGCACGTGGCGGCCGTGCCGGCGGAGGGCCGCCTCGGCCCGCTCGCGCAGCTGCGAGACCTGCTCCCCCACCGCCGCGGCGCTGCGGGCGAGCGACGGGTGCACGCCGACCGGCCGCTCCGGCGAGATGCGCCGCTGCACCCGCCCCGCCACGTAGGGCGCGAGCACGCCGAGCGCCCGGGCCGGCTCGCCGATGCGCAGCGACGCCACGTCGGGCAGCTCCTCGCTGAGGGCCTTGAGGCCGTTGAGGGCGACGAACGCGCGCATCACGTCGTTCGCCCCCTCGAAGATCGGGAAGATGCGGAAGTCGCGGAGCGCCTTCGACAGCGGGTGCCCCTCCATGTACGCCTCCCCGCCGTGCAGCTGCACCGCCCGGTTGAGCGCGAACCAGCCCGTGTCGCTCGCGACGACCTTCGTCATCGCCGACTCCAGCGCGAAGTCGGTGTCGCCCCGGTCGACGAGACCGGTCGTGAGGTACGACATGGACTCGACGCCGTAGATCTGCTCGGTCATCCAGGCCAGCTTGTCGCCGACCATCTCGAAGTCGGCCAGGGGGCGGCCGAACTGGCGCCGCGACTCCGTGTGCTCGACCGAGAGCTGGAGGAAGCGCTTCATGCCGCCGGAGATCGCGGTGCCCATCGACATGCGGCCGTTGTTGAGGGTGTTCATGGCGATGCGGAAGCCGTCGCCGGGCTCGCCCAGCAGGTTCTCCGCCGGCACCCGGACGTCGGTGAAGTGCACGCGCTGCAGGTGGTTCGCCTTGAGGCCGTGCGTCTCGAAGCGCGGCCCCGTGCTGAGCCCTTCGGCGCCCTTCTCGACCACCAGCGCGACGTGGCCGAGCTCGCTGCGGGCGAAGACGGTGAGGACGTCCTTGTCGCCGTTGCCGATCCAGCGCTTCTCGCCGTTCAGCACCCAGCTGCCGTCCGCCTGCCGCTCGGCGCGGGTCTCGAGCGCGTAGGCGTCGCTGCCGACGTTCGGCTCGGTCAGCACGAAGGCCGCGAGCTTGCGGCCGCTCGCGAGGTCGGGCAGCCAGCGGGCCTTCTGGTCGTCGGTGCCGTAGAGGTGCAGCGGCTTGGTGCCGATCGACTGGTGCACCCCCATCACCGTGGCGAGGGTGCCGTCGACCCGGCCGAACTCCTCCATCACCCGGCAGTACGCGCTCTGGCCGAGGCCGAGGCCGCCGTACTCCTCGGCGACGAAGAGGCCGGTGAGGCGGCGGTCGCCCAGCTCGCGGATCGTGTCGTCGCCGACCCAGCCCTCGCGCTCGGCGCGCAGCGGGTCGTAGCCGGCGAGCACCTCGCGGGCCGACGCCGCCGCGGCCTCGACCCTGGCCGCCTCCTCCGGCGCCATGTGCGGGTAGGGCAGCACGAGCTCGGAGGCGATCCGCCCCGCGAACAACGACTTGGTGAACGAGGGCCTCACGGTGCGGTCGACGCTGGTCATGGGCCGATCGTGCCCGCGGCGACCGCGACCGCCAAACGCCTTGTGCCACCTCCACGACCGCTCACCGGCCGGGCCGCCGCCGCGTTGTCGACTTGCTCGAACCGCCTGGCCGATGCGTCAGGATGGCCGTGTGTCCCGCATCATCTCCGGCTTCGCCGACAACCTGACCCTCGCCGTGCCCAAGACGGGCACGCGCCCGACGAGCGACCGGGTGCGCGAGGCGCTGTTCTCGTCGCTCGACGCCCGCGACGAGATCGCCGGGCGGCGCGTGCTCGACCTCTACGCCGGCACCGGCGGGCTCGGCCTCGAGGCCGCGTCGCGCGGCGCGGCGACCGTCACTCTCGTCGAGAAGGCGCCGGCGGCCGCCCGCGTGCTGCGGAAGAACGTCGACGCCGTGGTCGGGCGCGCCCCGAGCGGCCGGGCACCGCGGGTCGACGTGGTCGCCATGCCCGTGCGCGCCTACCTCGTCGGCAGCGCGGCGCCGGTCGACCTCGTCTTCTTCGACCCGCCCTACGAGGTCTCCGCGACGGAGCTCGCGGGCGACCTGGAGGCCCTCCTGCCGTCGCTGGCGGACGGGGCCCTCGTCGTCGTCGAGCGCGCCTCGCGCGACGGCGAGCCGACCTGGCCGACGGGGCTCGGCCTCGACGTGCGGAAGAAGTACGGCGACACGACGGTCTGGTTCGCCGTCCGCGACTGAGCACGAGGCCCGGGGCAGCGGGACCCCGAGGAGTCGCGGGTCGGCCTCAGCCCGCCTGCCCGCTCCAGAGGCGGTACGGGTCCCAGCCGCCGACCTCGTCGAGGTCGCGACGCCCGACGGTGACGCGGGGCGCGCCTCCGCCGGCCTCGCGGACCACGCCGACCGGGCGGAAGCCGCCCGGCAGGTCGGTGCCGGGCGGGAACGTGGCGAACAGCGAGTGGTCCTCGCCGCCGCCGAGGGCGACCCGCGGATCGGCACCGAGGCGCGCCGGGTCGAGGTCGACGACGACGCCGCTCGCCCGGGCCACCCGGGCGGCGTCGAGGGCGAGCCCGTCGCTGAGGTCGAGCATGGCCGTCGCCCCCGCGGTCGCGGCGAGACGGCCGTCGGCGATCGGCGGCGTCGGGGCGAGCTGCCAGCCGACGTCGGGGTCGCGCTCGCGGAGCGCCGCCGCGAGGTCGGCGTCGGGGGCCCCCTCGTGGTCGACACCGAGGCGGAACAGCAGGTCGAGGCCCCGGGCCGCCCGCCCGAGGGCGCCGGAGACGGCCACCACGTCGCCCGGCCTGGCTCCGTCGCGCCGCACCGGCGGGCGGCCGCCGAGGTCGCCGAACGCCGTGACGGCGACCGTGAACGTCGTCGACACCGAGAGGTCGCCGCCCACGACCCCGCAGCCGGGAGCCATCTCGGCGCACGCCTCGCGCAGCCCGTCGGCCAGCCGCTCGAGGTCGGCGACGAGGGTGCCGGGCGGCACGGCGAGGGCGACGACGAGGGCGGTGGGCCGCGCGCCCATCGCCGCCACGTCGGCGAGGTTCGAGGCGGCGGCCTTCCAGCCGAGGTCGTGCGGGGTCGACCACGCGAGTCGGAAGTCGGGGCCGTGCACCATGAGGTCGGTCGTCACCACGAAGCGGCCGTCCGGCGCGGCCACGACGGCGGCGTCGTCGCCCGGGCCGAGCTGCGTGTCGAGCCCGCGGGGCAGGCGGGGCAGGATGCGCGCCAGCGTCGCGAGCTCGCCCGCGCCCTCGACGGTGTCGGTGGGAGCCCGGCCGGGCGAGGAGGGGCCGGCCGAGGAGGCGTCGGCCCGGGAGGCGTCGGCGGAGGCTCGGTCGGCGGGGTCGGGCTCGGCGGACGTGGAGGTGCGTTCCATGTGCACGACGGTAGCCTGGCCGGGATGTCCAGCCCCGCCCGGCGCCTGCGCCTGCCCCTCCTCGCCGCCACCGTCGCCGTGCTCGCCCCCGTGCTCGCGGGCTGCACCGCCGCCGTGCCGATGACGGCCGCCGACGACGCGAACGACCCGGCCTGCGCCCAGGTCACCGTCCACCTGCCCGAGCAGGTCGGCCCCGACAGCGCGCCCTACCAGCGGCGCGAGACCGACGCGCAGGCGACCGGCGCCTGGGGCTCCCCCACGGCCGTGCTGCTGCGCTGCGGGGTCACCGCGCCCGCCGTCTCCGACCTGCCCTGCTACCCGGTCGCCGGCGTCGACTGGCTCAGCGACCAGGACCCTGACGACCCCGACACCTACATCTTCACGACCTACGGCCGCACGCCGGCCGTGCAGGTCATCGTCACCGACGAGGTGGGCAGCACCCCGCTCTTCGACCTGGCCGACGCGGTGGGCTACCTGCCGAACGACGGTCGCGCCTGCGTGGGCGTCGGCGACCTGCCGGGCGGCGACGGCAGCGGCGGCAGCGGCGGGGCGGACGCCACCGAGGGCCCGACCGACGGCGGTGCGTCCACCGACGCGCCCCGCGACTCCCCCACGCCCTAGACGGTGGAGAGCGCCGCCCACGCGCCTCGGCGACCTAGCGGTCGGTCTCGAGGCCGAGCTCGACGAGCTCGGTGATCAGCTCGGGGTAGCTGAGCCCGCTCGCCAGCCAGCAGGCCGGGAACATCGAGATCGGCGTGAAGCCGGGCATCGTGTTGATCTCGTTGACCACCCAGCCCGCCGCGGTGAGGAAGAAGTCGACGCGGGCGAGGCCGGTGCCGTCGATCGACTCGAAGGCGAGGGCCGCGAGGCGCTGCATCTCGGCCAGCTCGTCGTCGGCGAGCGGCGCGGGGCAGACCAGGTCGGCGCCCGCTCCGCCGAGGTACTTCGACTCGAAGTCGTAGAACGTGTCGGAGCCGAGCACGATCTCGCCGGCGACCGAGGTGCGCGGCGCGCCCCCGGCGCGGCCGCCGAGCACGGCGCACTCCAGCTCGCGGCCGACGAGGCCCGCCTCGACGAGCACCTTGACGTCCTCCGCGAGACCGACCGCCATCGCGGCGGCGAGCTGCTCGGGGCCGTCGACGCGCGAGACGCCCACGCTCGACCCGGCCCGCGCCGGCTTGACGAAGAGCGGGTAGCCGAGCTCGGCCACGGCGGCCGTGACGGCCGCCGGGTCGGCGCGCCACTCCGCGGCCCGGACGGTGCGCCAGGGGGCGACGGCGATGCCGGCCTGCTGCAGGACGGTCTTGGTGAAGTGCTTGTCCATGCCGACCGCGGAGGCCAGCAGGCCCGCGCCGACGTAGGGCAGGCCGACGAGCTCGAGCAGGCCCTGCACCGTGCCGTCCTCGCCGAAGCGCCCGTGCAGGATGGGGAAGACCACGTCGACCTCGCCGAGCAGCCGCACGCTGCCGTCGGCCTCGACGACGCTGAGCTCACGGCTCGACGACGACTCCGGCCAGCGGACGCGCGTGCCGTTGTCGCGCACGACCGGCAGCGACTCGGCGTCGAGGGCGAACAGGGCCGCGTCGTCGGGCTGGAGCGTGAACGCGCCGTCGGCGGTGATGCCGACCGGGACGACGTCGAACCGGTCGCGGTCGATCGCCGCGAGCACGCCGCCGGCGGTCGCGCAGCTGATCGAGTGCTCGCTGGAGCGGCCGCCGAACAGCACGACGACGCGCTGACGCCGCGGGGCGCCCGGCACGGCGCCGGTCTCGGTCGAGGGGCCGTCGGCCACGCCGGTGTCGGTCTCGCTGCTCATGGGGCCCCTCTGGGTCGTCGCGCCCGACGGGGTGACCGTGGGAGGCGCGGGTGGCGTTCGTGACGGAGCGTCGCCCCCGGCGTGGTGCCGGTCGCCCCCGGCGGCTACTCGCCCTGCGGCTCGTCGGTCTCGGTGAGGTGCGGGGCGATGTTCCGCGGGTCCAGCGTACCGGCGAGGACCCCGGCGACCTGGGTCACGATGGGCATGTCGACGCCCCGCGACGCCGCCAGCTCGAGGATCGGGGCGACCGAGGAGAGCCCCTCCGCGGTCTGGTTCATCTGGCGCACGACGTCGCCGTAGGCGTAGCCCTGGCCGAGCAGGCGGCCGGCGGTGTTGTTGCGCGAGAGCGGCGACTCGCAGGTGGCGATGAGGTCGCCGAGCCCGGCGAGCCCAGCGAGGGTCTCGGCCTTGGCCCCGAACGACACCGCGAAGGCCGTCATCTCGGCGAGGCCCCGGGTGATGATCGAGGCCTTCGTGTTCTCGCCGTAGCCGACGCCGTCGACGATGCCGACGGCCACCGCGATGAGGTTCTTGAGCACGCCGCCGAACTCGGTGCCGATGACGTCGGTGTTGACGAACGACCGGAAGTACGGGTTCGTCGCCGTGGCGGCGACCGCCGTGGCGGTCTCGAGGCTGCGCGACGAGACCACGGCCGCGGTCGGCTGCCGCTTGGCGATCTCGAGGGCCAGGTTCGGGCCGGAGGCGACGGCGATGAGGTCGGGGTCGATGTCGAGCTCCTGCTCGATGACCTGGCTCATGCGGAGCCCGGTCGCCTTCTCGACGCCCTTCATCAGGCTGATGACCGGCACGCCGCGCGGCACGAGGTCGCGCACGGCGGCGAGGTTCTCCCGGAGGGTCTGGCTCGGCACGGAGAGGTAGACCTGCTCGGCCCCGGCCAGGGCCGCGGCGACGTCGGTCGTGGCGACGAGGGTGCGGGGCAGGTTGATGCCCGGCAGGTAGTCGCTGTTGCGCTTGCTCTCGGTGATCTCGCGGGCGAGCTCGGGGCGGCGCGCCCAGAGCGTCACGTCGGCGCCGCCCTCGGCGAGCACCTTCGCGAAGGTCGTGCCCCAGCTGCCGGAGCCCAGCACGGCGACCGTGCGCGGGATCGCGCTGCGCATCACGACGGAGATCGCCTCGGTCGTGACCGCGCCCTCGCCGAGGGCGCCGATGGCGTCCTCGCGGCTGGCGCCCTCGCTCGTGCCCTGGCGGTCGTCACTGCTACTCAAAGCGGCCGGTCTCCTTCTGGTCCTTCGCGTGCGGGTCCCACGGCTCGGCCGGCGGCGACTCGTCGCGCAGCTCGGCCAGCAGCTCGGTCACCCGGCGCATCACGAGCGCCGTCGCCTCGGCGTACGCCGCCTGGTCGAGCGGCCGGCCGCGCCACGGCGACAGGTCGACGGGGTCGCCGATCGCCGCGAGGATGCGCTTCCGCGGGAAGAGGCTGAGCTTCGAGGAGTAGCGGCCCATGACCTGCTGGCTGCCCCAGTGGGCCATCGGCACGAGGGGCACGCCGGCCTCGATCGCGAGGCGGACCGCCCCGCTCTTGCCCTTCATCGGCCAGAGGTCGGGGTCGCGGGTCAGCGTGCCCTCGGGGTAGATGATCACCCCGCCGCCGCTCGTGGCGAGGGCACGGCCCGCGGCGAGCGGGTCGCTCGCGTGCGTCGGTCCGCCACGCTCGACGGGGACGTGCCCCATGGCGCGCATCAGCGACCCGAAGACCGGCACCCGGAAGAGCGACGCCTTTGCGAGGAACCTCGGCACGCGGCCCAGGGTCCACATCAGGCGCGCCACGACCACGGGGTCGATGTTGGTGCAGTGGTTGGGCGCGAGCACGAAGGCGCCCTCGTTCGGCAGCTTCTCGGCGCCGCGGACCTCGATCACCGCGAGGCGGTCGAAGAGCGGCGCCCCGACGGCGGCGACGGCGCGGAAGACCGCGCTCTTCTCCTTGCCCCGGCCGAAGCGGCCGACGCGGCGGGCAGGCTGGACGACGGGCACGTCGGGGTCGGCGGGACCCCCGTGCGCGCGGGCGGCGTCGCTCACGCCGGGCTAGCCCTGGAAGTCGAAGTCGGCGCCCAGCTTGCGCAGCTTCGCGATGAAGTGCTCGTAGCCACGGCTGATGATGCCGACGTTGGTGATCTTCGACTCGCCCTCGGCGGTCAGCGCCGCGATGAGGTGGCTGAAGCCGCCGCGCAGGTCGGGCACGCGGATGTCGGCGCCGTGCAGCGCCGTCGGCCCGGTGATGACGGCGGCCTGCTCGAACTCGCGGCGCGCGACCCGGCGATCGTGGCCGGGCAGGCCGTCCTTGTGGACGACGATCTGCGCGCCCATGTCGTTCAGCGCCTCGGTGAACTGGAAGCGGTTCTCGTAGACGGTCTCGTGCACGATCGAGGTGCCCTGCGCCTGGGTCAGGGCCACGATGAGGGGCTGCTGCCAGTCGGTCATGAAGCCGGGGTGCACGTCGGTCTCGACGACGACGGGCTTGAGCTCGCCGCCGGGGTGGAAGAAGCGGATGCCGTCCTCGTGGACGTCGAAGTCGCCGCCGACCTTGCGGAAGACGTTGAGGAACGTCATCAGGTCTTTCTGGTCGGCGCCCTCGACGAAGATGTCGCCCTTCGTGGCGAGGGCGGCGGAGGCCCAGCTCGCGGCCTCGTTGCGGTCGTTGATGGCCCGGTGCGTGTACCCGCGGAGGCTCTTCACGCCCTCGATGAAGATGACGCGGTTCGGCTCGACCGAGACCACGGCGCCCATCTTCTGGAGGATGGCGATGAGGTCCATGATCTCGGGCTCGATCGCCGCGTTGCGGAGCTCGGTGACCCCGTCGGCGAGGACGGCCGTGAGCAGGACCTGCTCGGTCGCGCCGACGCTCGGGTAGGGCAGCTCGATGTTCGCGCCCTTGAGGCCGTCGGGGGCCGTCAGGTGGATGCCGTTGTACGACTTGTCGACCACGGCGCCGAAGGCGCGGAGCGCGTCGAGGTGGAAGTCGATCGGGCGGTCGCCGATGCGGCAGCCGCCGAGGTCGGGGATGAAGGCCTCGCCGAGGCGGTGGAGCAGCGGGCCGCAGAAGAGGATCGGGATGCGGCTCGAGCCGGCGTGCGCGTCGATCTCGGCGAAGTGCGCCGACTCGACGTTCGACGGGTCGAGGATCATCTCGCCGCGGGCCGGGTCGGTGATGCGCACGCCGTGGACGGAGAGCAGGCCGCGCACCACGTTGACGTCGCTGATGTCGGGGACGTCGCGGAGGATGCTGGGGGTGTCGCCGAGGAGGGCCGCGACCATGGCCTTCGTGGCCAGGTTCTTCGCGCCCCGGACCTCGATGCGGCCGATCAGCGGCTTGCCGCCGCGGATGACGATCTCGTCGCTCTTCAGACCCACTCGGGCTCCTGCTGCTGCTGCGTCTTGGACAAGGGAGTTCACTTCTTCACCGGCAATGTCTTCGGGCGCCATGCGGCGCGTCGGGATTCGAATTCTGTGATGGCCGCTTCGTCGCGGAGCGTCAGCCCGATGTCGTCGAGACCCTCGAGCAGGCGCCACTTAGTGTAGGCATCGACCTCGAACGACACGGTCAGGTCGCCCGCCGTGGCGGTCTGCGACTCGAGGTCGACGGTCATCTCGAGGCCGGGCGTGGCCTCGAGCACGGCCCAGACGCGCTCGACGTCGGCCTCGTCGACCACGGCGCTGAGCAGGCCCTGCTTGCCCGAGTTGCCGCGGAAGATGTCGCCGAAACGGGCGCTGAGCACGACGTCGAAGCCGAAGTCGCGGAGTGCCCACACGGCGTGCTCGCGACTCGAGCCGGTGCCGAAGTCGGGCCCCGCCACGAGGACGCGGGCGCCCTGGTACTCGGGTCGGTTCAGCACGAAGTCCGGGTCTTGCCGGGCGGAGAAGAACAGGGCGTCCTCGAAGCCGGTCTTCGTGACCCGCTTGAGGAACTCGGCCGGGATGATCTGGTCCGTGTCGACGTTGCTGCGCTTCAGGGGCGCGGCCACTCCGGTGACGGTGGTGAACTTCTGCATCAGGCGGCGCCTCCGGCCAGCTCGGCGAGCGCGGGAGAGGCCCCGACGCGCTCGGCGAGGAGCGCGTCGTGCACGGGGGTGCCGGCGAGGTCGTCGAGGTCGCCCGGGGCGGAGAGGGTGCCGCGCACCGCGGTCGCCGCCGCGACGAGCGGGGAGACGAGGTGCGTGCGACCGCCCTTGCCCTGCCGGCCCTCGAAGTTGCGGTTGCTCGTGGAGGCGCAGCGCTCGCCCGGGGCGAGCTGGTCGGGGTTCATGCCGAGGCACATCGAGCAGCCCGCGAAGCGCCACTCTGCGCCGAAGTCGGTGAAGACCTTGTCGAGGCCCTCGGCCTCGGCCTCGAGCCGGACCCGCGCGGAGCCGGGGACGACCATGACGCGGACGCCCTCGGCCTTGGTGCGGCCGGCGATGACGGAGGCGAAGGCCCGGAGGTCTTCGATGCGGCTGTTCGTGCAGGAGCCCATGAAGACCGCGTCGACCGGGATCTGCTTCATCGGGGTGCCGGCCTCGAGGGCCATGTACTCGAGGGCGCGCTCGGCGGCGGCGCGCTCGTTCGGGTCGGCGACGGCGGTCGGGTCGGGCACGGAGTCGCTGAGCGACACGCCCTGGCCCGGATTCGTGCCCCAGGTGACGAACGGCTCGAGGGTGTCGGCGTCGAGGAAGACCTCGGCGTCGAACACGGCGTCGTCGTCGGTCGGCAGCGTCTTCCAGTAGGCGACCGCGTCGTCCCAGTCGGAGCCGGTCGGAGCGTGGTCGCGGCCCTCGAGGTAGTCGAAGGTCGTCTGGTCGGGGGCGACCATGCCGGCGCGGGCGCCCGCCTCGATCGACATGTTGCAGATCGTCATCCGGCCCTCCATCGAGAGGGCCCGGATCGCGCTGCCGCGGTACTCGAGCACGTAGCCCTGACCGCCGCCGGTGCCGATCTGGGCGATCACCGCCAGGATGATGTCCTTCGCGGTGACGCCCGGGCGCAGCGTGCCCTCGACGGTCACGGCCATGGTCTTGAAGGGCTTGAGCGGCAGGGTCTGCGTCGCCATGACGTGCTCGACCTCGCTGGTGCCGATGCCGAACGCCATCGCGCCGAAGGCGCCGTGCGTCGAGGTGTGCGAGTCGCCGCAGACCACCGTGATGCCCGGCATGGTGAGGCCGAGCTGCGGGCCGACGACGTGGACGATGCCCTGCTCGGCGTCGCCCAGCGGGTGCAGCCGGACGCCGAACTCGGCGGTGTTGCGACGCAGGGTCTCGATCTGGGTGCGGCTCGTGAGGTCGGCGATCGGCCGGTCGATGGCGAGCGTCGGGGTGTTGTGGTCCTCCGTCGCGATCGTGAGGTCGGTGCGGCGGAGCGGACGACCGGCCTGGCGGAGGCCGTCGAAGGCCTGCGGGCTGGTCACCTCGTGCACGAGGTGGAGGTCGATGTAGAGGAGGTCGGGCGCGCCGTCCTCCCCCTTGACGACGACGTGGTCGTCCCACACCTTCTCGGCAAGCGTCCTGCCCACGGGCACGCCCCTCTCCAGAGTTCTTCTCAGCGGAATGATCGTCGAAGTCTACGCCAGGGCCTGCCCGACGACGTGAGGTGCAAGCGGCGGGGCCGACGCCGCATTCCCGCGCCGCCGAGCGGCCCCCGAGCGCCCCCGGCGAGGGTTCCGAATAGCATGACGGCACCCGTCGCACGGTCGGCGGGGCCCTCGACGAGGAGGCCGACGACAGCATGGCGGGAGCGGACGGGACGACGCGGGCGCGCACGCCACGGCCGTCGCCCCTGCGCCGGGTCGTCGTCGCCGCGCTGGCCGTGGTCGCCGCGAGCGCCCTCGTCGCCGTCGGCGGCACGGCCGCGTCGCCGCGCTACGCCGACGGCGCACCCTGGGGCGGCACGGCCGTGGACGACCTCCGGAACGCCCCGACCGGCACGGCCTGGTCGCTCGACCTGGCCGAGCGCCTCGCCCCGGGCGTGCCCCGACGCTGCCTCCACTTCTGGCCCTCCCCCGCCGTGGACGGGCTCGTCGCCGTCGGGGCCTCCGTCGACCTCGACCCGGGCACGGCCTCCGGGGGGCCGGACTGCCGCCGTGCCGCCCTCGACGACGGGGCGAGCCGCGTGGCCCTCGTCGACTCCCGGGACGGCCGGGTGCGGTGGGTGCACGACCTGGCCGACGACCTCGACGACACCGACCCCCTGAGCATCCCGGCGAGCCAGGTCGTGCCGGCGGCCGGCCGGGTGCTGGTGCAGACCCAGACGACCGGGTCGACCGTGCTCGTCGCCCTCGACCTCGGCGACGGCCGGGCGCTGGAGTCCACCCGCGGCCGCCGCGACGTGCCCTCGATCAGCGTCTCGACCGTCGGGCGGCTGCAGCTGCGCACCTCCTCCGGAGCGATCGGCTCGCCCGACCGGTACTCGCTCGTGGACGCGGCCGCCCTCGACGACCCCGTGTGGGAGGGGCGGGTCGACGCCGGCACGACGCCCCAGCTGCTCCCGGACGGGCTGCTCATCGTCGTCGACGGCCGCGCCGTCCGCGTCGACGGCCGGACGGGCGAGGCCAGCCCGTCGGCCGCCGCCGCCGACGTGGTCGCGACCGCGCCCGACGGGGGCGACGACGTGGCCTGGACGCTCGGCCGCGACGCCGACGGGAGGCGCGCCGTGTCGGCGATCGACGCCGACGGCGACCTCCTGTGGTCCGTGCCGAGCCCGACGCCGCGCCTCTCGGCCACCGACGGCTGCGTCCTCACGACCGACGACGGCGGCACCACGGCCACCTGCCTCGACCCCCGCAGCGGGCAGGGCCGGTGGACGACCGAGCTCGGCGCCGCGTTCTCGGCCGCCGCCGCCCCGGGCCAGGTGGGCGGCGACCTCTACGCCGTCGTCCAGTCCGACGACGGCGCCCGCCTCACCGCCCTCGCCGCCGCCGACGGCCGCGTCCGGTGGCGGGCGCCGCTCGGCGTCCTCGACGAGGTCGCCGCGGCCTCCCGCACCGTCGTCTACGTGCGCACCGACGGCTCCCCCACCGCGGGCCGGGGCCTCAGCGCCTACGACGCCGCGACGGGCGCCCGGCTCTGGTCGCTGCGCTCCGACGACCGGGTGTCGTTCTGGGGCGGCGGCCTGGTCTCGATCGACGGCCGCGGCGTGGCCACGCGCCTCGTCGACCGCACGCGCGTGGTGGCCCCCTGGTCGGCCGGAGGCGCGGCGTGAGCCCCGAGGGGTGGCCCGGCTGGGCCCCGGCGCGGCCGGCTCCGGACGTCGCCGTGTGGGAGCCCGCCCGCCCGGAGACGGGACGCGGGGCCACGGGCGAGGCCCCCGGACGGGACGACGACGGGGCCGGTGCCGGCGACGGGGCAGGACGGCTCGGACGAGGCCCGGCCGCCCCGAAGTCGCGACGCCCCGCGTGGTGGCACCGCGCCTCCCGCGGTCGCCGCCTCGCCCTCGGCTACGCGGCGCTGCTGCTGGCCGCCGCCCTGCCCGCGGCCCTCCTGGCCCCGGGCCAGCCGCAGTACGGCGCCGAGTCGCCGTGGCGCGGCGTCGAGACGGTCGACCTGCGGCAGGAGCCGACCACCGGGTGGTCGGTCGCGCTCGCGAAGACCCTCGCGCCCGGGTTCCGGCCCGCGTGCCTGCGCTTCCCGACCGCGACGGTCGACACCGGCCGGGTGCTCGTCAGCGCGGGGCCGGGCTGGACGTACGGCTTCGCCAACGACGCGGGCTGCGGCAGCGAGACGACCGGCGTGGGCTCCCGGCTCGCGCTGCTCGACACCGAGCGCGGCGCGTTCAGCTGGGTGCACGACGTCGCCGACGACGCCGCCCGGCTCGGCCTCGAGGGGCCGGTCGACGTCGTCGCGGCCTCGCTCGCCGGCGACACGGGGCTCGTCGTCGTCCGCGTCGTCGCGGGCGAGCGCGCGGTGCTGCTCACCCTGGCGCTCGCCGACGGCTCGACGGTTGGGGCGTCGGAGCCGCGGGCGACGACCGAGACCGACCGGTTCCAGGCCGCGGGCACGGTCGTCGTGACGGGACGCCAGCCGGCGGCCGGGGCGCGCTACAGCTACGAGCTGCGCGACGTGCGCGACCTGGGCCGGGTGACCTGGGCGGGGCGGGGCACGACGAGCGGCACCGTGCTGGCCCTCGACGACCGGCTGGTCGTCGCCACCCCCGAGGGCACCCTGCAGGTCGACCCGACGACGGGCGTCGCCCGCCCCTGGGGCACGCGCCTCGACGAGCTCTCGGGGCACCTCGTCCACGACGGGCTGCTGATCGGGCCGACCGGCGCCGGCGGCGGCGTGACCGCCCGGGGAGCGGACGGCGAGGTGCGGTGGCGCTCCCCCGCGGACGTCCGCGGCACGCTCGACGAGGGCCGGTCGTGCCTGCTGGTCAGCGACGTCGACCGTGACCGCCTGACCTGCCTCTCGTGGACGACCGGCGAGGCCACCTGGAGCCGGGAGGGCCTCGGGGCCACCGGGGCGGCGGGCGTGGCCGGCCAGACCGACGACCGGGTCTACGCGAGCTCGTCGGCGCCGGGCGACCGGCCGCTCGAGGTGCAGGCGCTCGACGGCGCGACCGGGCGCACCCTGACCCGCTTCGACCTGCCCACCGGCGCCGTGCTCGCCGCCGTCGGCCGCACCGTCGGCTACGCCCTCGCCTACGGCAGCTCCGGCGGGCGCTCGACGGTGGTCGCCTACGACCTCGCGAGCGGCGAGCGGCTGTGGACCCACACCGGGCAGCTGCAGGTCTCGATATGGGCCGGGCACCCGGTCGACGTCGACGTCGAGGGCCGGGCGGGCGAGCTCGCCGCCCCGGAGGCGCGGGTCGTCGCCGGCGGGTGAGCGACGCGCCCGGGGAGGGCGCGGACTAGAACACGTGTTCGAACGGAGCGTAGGGTGACGCCATGGTCATCCCCTTCACCGCCTCGCTGCTCGACTCCCTCGACGACGGCCCCGAGCTGCTGCCGCTCGCCGGGCGCGTGCGACGGCTCGAGCTCGGCGACGGCGCGTGGCTCGACCTGGTGCCCGGCTGGGCGACCGCCTCCGACGCCCTCTTCGAGCGGCTCGTCACCGACGTGCCCTGGCAGGCGGACCGCCGCACCATGTACGACCGCGTCGTCGAGGTGCCGCGCCTCGTCTCGTCGTACGGCGTCGGCGACGCCCTGCCCGACCCCGTCCTCGCCGCGGCCCGTGACGACCTCAACGACCACTACGCCCGGCGGGGCGCGCCCGACGAGCAGCTCTTCCGCCGTGCCGGGCTGTGCTTCTACCGCACCGGCGACGACAGCATCGCCTGGCACGGCGACCGGGTCGGCTCCGGCCTCGGCCGCGACACGATGGTCGGCATCCTGTCCCTCGGCGCTCCCCGCACCCTCGCGGTGCGCTCGCGACGCACGGGGCGGGTCGACAGGTTCCCGCTCGGCCACGGCGACCTGCTCGTCATGGGCGGGAGCTGCCAGCGCACCCACGAGCACGCGATCGCGAAGACGAAGAAGGCGGTCGGGCCGCGCATCTCGGTGCAGTTCCGCCCCCGGTGGGACGAGGGAGTCGCGGGGCGCGCCGCGCACGCTGCCGCGGCCCCGAGGGCGTGACGCCGAGCACCCCGGCCCGGCGCTAGGCGGCCGGGGGCACCTCGAGGGCGACCCGCGCCTCCCCCGGGCCGCCGCAGACGGCGTCGCCGCCGACGCGCTCGAAGCGGAGCCCCGCGGTGCGCGAGGCGGCGAGGACGAGACCGACGTCGCCGCCGTCGGACCACGCCCGCACGTCGACCTCGTCGGGGAAGGAGCCGTCGGGCGACGACGACCCGCCCCACGACGAGATGACCCAGGTGCCGTCGGGGGCCCGCCGGGCCGGGCCGGGCCAGAGCCACGGCCCGATGTCGGGGCCGTCGGCGGCCGACCGGTCGTCGACCGGGCCCTGCCGCGGCAGGGGCGACGACGCGGCGGTGCCGACGGGCACCAGCTCGACGACCACTACGCGCTCGACCGCGCCCGTGACCTCCACGACCACGGTCGTGCCCCAGGCGACGGCCGGGCAGGCCACGACGGGCCCTCCGATCGACCTGAGGGCGAGCAGCACCGCGCCGGCGGCGACCACGCCGAGGCAGGCGAGCCCGACGAGCAGGCCCGCGCTCGTCGTCCGGTCGCTGGGCATGGCTCGAGCATGGGGCACGGCGGGCCCGTCGTCGAGGTCGACGGCCGGGTCGTGACCGAGACGTGACGACGGAGCGCGGGCACCGAGAGGTCGAGACGCCCCGGAACGACGAATCCCGCCCGGCGTGTGCCGGGCGGGATCTCGTGGTTGCTGAACGGTGGTGGTGACCGAACAGATCGGTGACCCCAACGGGATTCGAACCCGTGTTACCGCCGTGAGAGGGCGACGTACTAGGCCACTATACGATGGGGCCGTTTTTGCAACTCGTCGAGTATGCCACAGCCTCACGAACGAGTACAAATCGAGCCCGCCCCGCGTGTCGCGGAGCGGGCGTACAGTCGGCCGCATGCGCCTGACCAAGCTCGAGCACGCCGCCTTCGTCGTCGAGGAGGACGGACGGAAGCTCGTCGTCGACCCCGGCTCCTTCACCACGCCGCAGGTCGATCTGCACGAGGTCGTCGCCGTGGTCGTCACCCACGAGCACCCCGACCACTGGACCCCCGACCAGCTCGGCCACCTGCTCGCCACGAACCCCGGGGCGACGATCTACGGCCCGGCCGGGGTCGCGGAGGCCGCCGAGGGGTTCGACGTCCACGTCGTGGCCGACGGCGACACCGTCGAGGCGGGGCCCTTCACCCTCGCCTTCCACGGCTCGCGCCACGCCGTCATCCACGAGTCGATCCCCGTCATCGACAACGTGGGGGTGCTCGTCAACGGCCGCCTCTTCTACCCGGGAGACGCGTTCACCGTCCCGCCGGTGCCGGTCGAGACCCTGGCGGCACCGGTCGGTGCGCCCTGGCTCAAGATCGGCGAGGCGATGGACTACGTGACGGCCGTGGCGCCGACCCGGCTCTTCCCCGTCCACGAGCAGACGCTGTCCGCGGCGGGCTTCGGCATGCACGCCGACCGGCTGCGGGCGAGCGTCGAGGCCCTCGGGGGCACGGCCGTCGTCCTGGCGGCGCACGAGTCCCTCGAGGTCTGACCCGCGACTCCCCCGGCTCCCGGCCCTCGCACCGCGTGACGGCGCCCCGCCTCCCGACCGGGAGACGGGGCGCCGTCACGGGGAACGCTCCGGCGGAGCTAGAGCGTCACGTCGATCTCGCGCAGCAGCTGCGCGTCGATGGCGACGCGCACCGTCTCGAGCAGCTCGTCGGGAGCGGGGCTGTCGATGGTGAGGACGCTGAGGGCCTGCCCGCCCGCGCTGCGACGGGCGATCTGCATGCCCGCGATGTTGATGCCGGCGTCGCCGAACTCCTTGCCGTAGACGGCGACGATGCCGGGGCGGTCGCCGTAGACCATGACGAGGTGGTGCGCCGCGATCGGCACCTCGACGTCGTAGCCGTTGATCTCGACGATCTTCTCGACCTGCTTGGTGCCGGTGAGGGTGCCCGACACGCTGATCTGGCCGCCGTCGCTGAGCGAGCCGCGGATGGTCAGGACGTTGCGGTACTCCTCGCTCGTCGGGTCGGTGAGCAGCCGCACGGTGATGCCGCGCTGCTCGGCGAGCAGCGGCGCGTTCACGTAGCTGACCGACTCGCTGACGATGTTCGTGAAGACGCCCTTGAGGGCCGCGAGCTTGAGCACGCTGACGTCGTGCTCGACGAGGTCGCCGCGCACCTCGACGTCGATGCTGGTGAGGGGCGAGTCGGCGAGCCCGGCGAACACCTGGCCGATCTTCTCGAGCAGCGGGATGCCCGGGCGCACGTACGGGTCGATGACGCCGCCGGCGACGTTGACAGCGTCGGGCACGAGCTCGCCGCCGAGCGCCAGGCGGACGGACTTGGCGACCGACACGCCCGCCTTCTCCTGCGCCTCGTCCGTCGACGCGCCGAGGTGGGGGGTGACGACGACGTTCTCGAGGCCGAGCAGCGCCTGGTCGACGGGGGGCTCCGAGGTGAAGACGTCGAGGCCGGCACCGGCGATCTCGCCCGTGGTCAGGGCCGTGTAGAGGTCGGCCTCGTCGATCAGGCCGCCGCGGGCCACGTTGACGACGAACGCCGTCGGCTTCATGGCCTTCATCTGCTCGAGGCCGATCATGCCCGTCGTCTCGGGCGTCTTCGGCATGTGGATGGTGACGAAGTCGGCGGTGGCCAGCAGCTCGTCGAGGGAGAGCAGGGTGACACCGAGCTGCTGCGCACGGGCCGGCGTGACGTAGGGGTCGTAGGCGACCACGTTCACCCCGAACGCCTGGAGGCGCGCAGTGATCAGGGCGCCGATGCGCCCGAGCCCGACGATGCCGACGGTCTTCTCGAACAGCTCGACGCCGGTGTACTTCGAGCGCTTCCACTGCCCCTGGGCCAGCGCGGCGTGCGCGGCGGGGATGTGGCGCGCGAGGCTGAGGATGTGGCCGACGGTGAGCTCGGCGGCCGAGATGATGTTCGACGTCGGCGCGTTGACGACCATGACGCCCGCCGTCGTGGCGGCCTTGATGTCGACGTTGTCGAGACCGACGCCCGCACGGGCCACGACCTGGAGGTGCGGCGCGGCGGCGATGGCCTCGGCGTCGACCTGCGTCGCGGAGCGGACCAGGATCGCGTTCGCCTCCGCGAGGGCGGCGAGCAGCGCGGGCCGGTCGGTGCCGTCCACGCTCCTCACGTCGAAGTCGGGGCCGAGGGCCTCGACGGTGGCGGGTGAGAGCTCTTCAGCGATCAGAACGACGGGCTTGGCCACGGAGACAGGGTCCTAACGAGAGGGTGCAGAGGAACGCCGCGACGCGCCGTGGGCGCGGCTGCTGGTCACTCTAGCGACTCGTCGGAGGGCCCAGGCGCAGATGACGCCGGCGGTCACGGGGGCCTGCACCGCGACTCCCCCGCCGCCGTCCGCGGCCGTCGTCGGCGGCGACGTGCCCGGTCAGATGCTGAGCACGTACGCCGTGAGGCTCAGCGACGCCGCCGCGACCGCGGCGAGGCCGGTGGCGAAGACGAGGGCCGCCCGGCCGAGCGTCCGCCGGCGCGCGACGAGGAGGGCGACGACGTACGCGACCGGGGGCAGCAGCACGTTGGCCCAGAGCGCGGCCCAGGGCGGCGACGCGGCGAGCGAGCCCACGCCGACCTCGTCGAAGAAGGCGTTGTTCTGGTAGCGGACGTCCTGCGGCACGAGCACGAGGTTGGTCACGGCCTCGGAGAGGTCGTAGGCGGCCAGCAGACCGGCGAGGACGGCGATCAGGACGAACCCGACGCGGGGGCCCCGGCGGGCGCGGCGCGGCGCGGCGGAGGCGGTCGCCCCGCCGGGCGCGGCGGTCACGCCCCGCCCCCGATCACGAGGGGCCAGGGGGCCAGGAGCACGGCCCCGACGGCCATCACGAGCAGGCGGCGGCCGGAGTGCTGCACCGGCACCAGCAGGATGGTCGCGACGAACCAGAGCAGCGGGGCGACGAGGGCGAGGAAGACGCCGGTCAGCCACAGCGTCGTCTGCACGTGCTCGACGAGGCCGCCGCCGAACGCGATCAGGAACTGATCGCGCGAGACGATCCAGCCGACGCTCGAGAGCAGGGCCACGCCGCCGAGCACGCCGTGCCCCACGAGGGAGGCGCTGCTCATGACCTGGGGAGCGTCGGGGTCGGTCTCGTCGTCACGCGTCACGGCCGCGGGACCCTCGACGTGGCTGGCGTCCGACTCGTCGCCCCAGGAGAGCGCGTCGTCGGCGTCGTCGGCGTCGGGATCGAGATCGAGGTCGAGGTCGAGGTCGGTCTGGTCGGACGCGGTCGCGTCGGGGTCGTCGTGGCGGCCGGCCGACCCGGAGGGCCGGGGGTCGGTCATGCCGGGAGCTTGGAGGAGACCGCCTCCACCAGGGCAGCGGAGAGCGGGTGCCCCGCCTCGACGCCGGTGAGGGTCACGGTGAGCTCGTCGGCGGGCAGGCCGGAGCGCAGCAGTGCCTGGAGCTCGACGCTCTCCGCGTCGTCGGCGACGTCGAAGTCGAGGGCGGCGCGGACGGCCCGGACGAGCGCGTCGCTCGGCAGACCCCGCTCGGCGAGCTGCGCGGCGGGGCCGACGAAGCGCTCGTGGCGGCTCAGCTTGCGGAGCGGGTTGCGGCCCACTCGCTCGGTGGTGTCGGGGAGGTGCGGGTTCGAGATGCGCACGAGGTTCTTCTCGATGTAGCTCTGCTGCTCGTCGGCGTCGAGCTCGTGCTTCGCGACGAGCAGGGCCTTGGTCTCGGCGAGGGCGGCGCGCACCTCGGCGTGGACGGCCTCGTCGGCGAGCGACTCCCGGATGCTGCCCAGGCCCCGAGCGAAGCCGTGGTAGGCCGCGGCGGCGTGGGCCGTGTTGACGGTGAAGAGCTTGCGCTCGATGAAGGGCTCGAGGTCGGGCACCCACGTGACGCCCTGGATCTCGGGGCGGTGCTCGCCGAACGGGCCGCTCTCGACGACCCACTCGGAGAAGGACTCGATGGTGACGTCGAGCGACCCCGCGGGCTGCTCGGGCACGATGCGGTCGATGGCGCAGTTCGCGAAGACCGCGTTGTCGGCCGGGTCGGCCTGGCGGACGGCCTCGGCGAGGGAGTCGGTGGCGTTGATGGCGTTCTCGCACGCGATGACCGTGAGCGGCGGCAGCGCCGCGTCGCGCTGGGCCAGCCCGCGGGCGATGACCGGCGCGACGAAGGGCAGGATCCGGGCGCCGACCGCGGTGGTGACGACGTCGGCGGTCGCGATCTCGGCGACCAGGGCCTCCTCGTCGCTGCGGCTGTTGACGGCGCGGTAGCCGTCGACGACGGTCGTGCGGCTGTCCTCACCGACCTCGTGCACCTCGTACGACGACTGGGACTGCAGCAGCCCGATCAACTCGTCGTTGACGTCGGCGAACACGACCTCGTAGCCGCTCGCGTGCAGGAACTGCGCCACGAAGCCACGACCGATGTTGCCCGCACCGAAGTGCACTGCCTTCTTGCTCATCGCCATGCCCTAGATCATGCCACGGGCCGCCTGGTCGCCCCGACAACGACGACGCCCCCCTCCGGTCGGAGGGGGGCGTCGTCGGAGCGGACGCGGATCAGCGTGCGTCGACTACGTCGACGTCAGCGCGCAGCGCTGCCGTCGCCCGTCGGCGGAGCCGACCGATGTCGCCAGCGTGCGTCGACTACGTCGACGTCAGCGCGCAGCGCTGCCGTCGACGTAGTCGGAGTCCGTCTGCTTCCAGGCGAACAGGGCGCGCAGCTCCTGGCCGGTGGCCTCGATGGGGTGCGCCTCGCCCTTGGCGCGGAGCTCCTTGAACTCGGGGGCACCCGCGTCCTGGTCGTCGATGAAGCGCTTCGCGAAGGCGCCTGACTGGATGTCGGCCAGGACGGCCTTCATGCTCTCCTTCACGGAGGGGTCGATGACGCGCGGGCCGGAGACGTAGTCGCCGTACTCGGCCGTGTCGGAGACGCTCCAGCGCTGCTTGGCCAGGCCGCCCTCCCAGATCAGGTCGACGATCAGCTTGAGCTCGTGCAGCACCTCGAAGTAGGCGATCTGCGGCTGGTAGCCGGCCTCGGTCAGCGTCTCGAAGCCGTACTGGATCAGCTGCGAGGTGCCGCCGCAGAGCACGGCCTGCTCGCCGAAGAGGTCGGTCTCGGTCTCTTCGGTGAAGGTCGTCTTGATGCCGCCGGCACGGAGGCCGCCGATGCCCTTGGAGTACGACCAGGCGAGGTCCCAGGCGGAGCCGGAGGCGTCCTTCTCGACGGCCACGATGACGGGCACGCCGCGGCCGGCCTCGAACTCGCGGCGGACGGTGTGGCCCGGGCCCTTGGGGGCGACCAGGACGACGTCGACGCCCTCGGGCGCCTCGATGTAGCCGAAGCGGATGTTGAAGCCGTGGCCGAAGACGAGCGCCTTGCCCTCGGCGAGGTTCGGGGCGATGTCGTCGGCGTAGACGTGGCGCTGGACCTGGTCGGGGGCGAGGACGACGATGACGTCGCCCCAGGCCGAGGCCTCCGCGGGGGTGTGCACCGTGAAGCCGGCCTCCTCGGCCTTGGCGCGGCTCTTCGAGCCCTCCTTGAGGCCGATGACGACCTCGACGCCGGAGTCGCGGAGGTTCAGCGCGTGGGCGTGGCCCTGCGAGCCGTAGCCGATGACGGCGACCTTCTTGCCCTGGATGAGGGACAGGTCGGCGTCGTTGTCGTAGACGATCTCAGTCACAGTGGTGCTTCTCCTCGGTTGTCGACGGATGTCGTGTCGGTGGGTCGTGCGGCAGGAGGCGCGGGCCGGGAGCCCGGGGCCGCCTAGTTCTTGAAGACGCGGTCGGTGATCGACTTGGCGCCGCGGCCGATGGCCAGGAGGCCCGACTGCGAGATCTCCTTGATGCCGTAGGGCTCGAGGACGCGCAGGAGGGCGGTGGTCTTGCCGGTGTCGCCGGTCACCTCGATGACGAGGGCGTCGGTCGAGACGTCGACGACCGCGGCCCGGAACAGCGTCACGGCCTCGAGCACCTGCGAGCGGGTCGTGTTGTCGACCCGGACCTTGATCAGCATGTGCTCGCGCTGCACCGACTGTGAGTAGTCGAGCTCGACGATCTTGATGACGTTGACCAGCTTGTTGAGCTGCTTCGTGACCTGCTCGAGCGGCAGCTCCTCCACGTCGACGACGACCGTGATGCGGCTGAAGCCCTCGAGCTCGCTCTTGCCGACGGCGAGGCTCTCGATGTTGAAGCCGCGGCGGGCGAAGAGGCCGGCGACGCGGGTCAGCAGGCCGGGCTTGTCCTCGACGAGGAGGCTCAGGACGTGGCTCATGCGTGCTCTCCGGTCATGTCGCCGTCGCGGGTGGTGTCGGACGCGCTGCTGCCCGGCGCCTCGTCGTCCCACTCCGGGGCGAGGGCACGGGCGTGCTGGATCTCGGAGTTCGAGACGCCCTGGGGCACCATCGGCCAGACCATCGCGTCGCGGCTGACGACGAAGTCGATGACGACCGGGCGGTCGTTCGTCTCCAGCGCCAGCTGGATGGCGGCGTCGATCTCGTCCTCCGTCCGGACGCGGATGCCGAGGGCGCCGTAGGCGTCGGCGAGCTTCACGAAGTCGGGCACCATGCGGGTCTCGTGGCCCGTGTTCAGGTCGGTGAACGAGTGACGGCCCTCGTAGAACAGGGTCTGCCACTGGCGCACCATGCCGAGCGACGAGTTGTTGATGATCGCGACCTTGATCGGGATGTCGTTGATGACGCAGGTCGCGAGCTCCTGGTTGGTCATCTGGAAGCAGCCGTCGCCGTCGATGGCCCAGACCACGCGGTCGGGCTGGGCGACCTTGGCGCCCATGGCGGCCGGGACGGAGTAGCCCATCGTGCCCGCGCCTCCCGAGTTCAGCCAGGCGTGCGGGCGCTCGTACTGGATGAACTGGGCGGCCCACATCTGGTGCTGGCCGACGCCGGAGGCGTAGATCGCCTCGGGGCCGGAGAGCTGGCCGATGCGCTGGATGATCGCCTGCGGCGACAGCAGCCCGTCGTCGGGCTCGGTGTAGCCGAGGGGGAACTGCTCGCGGAGACCGTCGAGGCGCTCCCACCAGGCGGCGATGTCGGGCTTCCGCCCGCCGGTCACCTCGGCGTAGGCGCTGGCGAGGTCGGGGATGACGACCTTCGCGTCGCCGACGATCGGCACGTCGGCGATGCGGATCTTCGAGATCTCGGCCGGGTCGATGTCGACGTGGACGACCTTCGCGCCGGGCGCGAAGAGGTCGGCCTTGCCGGTGACGCGGTCGTCGAACCGGGCGCCGAGGGCGATGATCAGGTCGCTCTCTTGTAGGCCGAGCACGGCCGGCACGGTGCCGTGCATGCCCGGCATGCCGAGGTGCTGCGCGTGGGTGTCGGGGAAGGCACCGCGGGCCATCAGGGTGGTGACGACGGGGGCGCCGGTGAGCTCGACCAGGGTCTTGAGCTCGGCCGAGGCGCCGGCGCGGATGACCCCGCCGCCGACGTAGAAGACCGGCTGCTTCGCCTCGGCGATCATCTGGGCGGCCGCGGTGATCTGCTTGCCGTGGGCCTTGGTCACGGGGCGGTAGCCGGGCAGGTCGACGACCGGCGGCCACACGAACGGCGCGCTGTTCTGCTGCGCGTCCTTCGTGATGTCGACGAGCACGGGGCCGGGGCGGCCGGTGCTGGCGATCTGGTAGGCCGCGGCCAGGGTCGCCGGGATGTCCTCCGGCTTCGTCACGAGGAACGAGTGCTTGGTGATCGGCATCGTGATGCCCACGATGTCGGCCTCCTGGAAGGCGTCGGTGCCCATCAGCGTCGAGAAGACCTGGCCGGTGATCGCGAGCAGCGGCATGCTGTCCATGTAGGCGTCGGCGATGGCGGTGACGAGGTTCGTGGCGCCGGGGCCCGAGGTCGCGATGGCGACGCCGACGCGCCCGGAGGCCGCGGCGTAGCCCTCGGCCGCGTGGCCGGCGCCCTGCTCGTGGCGGACGAGGATGTGGCGGATCGCCGTCGAGGCCATCAGCTCGTCGTAGAACGGGATGATGGCGCCGCCCGGCAGGCCGAAGACGTCGGTCACCCCGAGGTGCTCGAGCGACCGGAGGATCGCGCCGGAGCCGGTGAGGACCTCGGGAGGCGCCGGGGCGTCGGAGCCGGGGCGGGCCGCCGGGCGCGCGGCGGCACCGGGCAGCGGGGTCGTGTCGTGGGGCATCGGAGGCGGTTCCCTCTTCGTGGTGGTGGACGGTGTGACGGAGGTCAGCCGACGACGGTCGCGCGGGCCCGGTGGAGGCGGCGGGGACGATCGTCTAGTAGGTGACGGCGCCCTCCGCGGCGGAGCGGACCTGGCGCGCGTACTTGGCGAGGACACCGCGGGTGTAGCGCGGGGGAAGAGGAGCCCAGCCGTCGCGGCGGGACTCGAGCTCGGCGGGATCGACGAGTAGGTCGATGGACCGAGCGGCGATGTCGACCCGAATCAGATCACCATCGCGCACGAAGGCGATCGGACCTGCGTCGACCGCTTCGGGAGCCATGTGGCCGATGCACAGGCCGGTTGTGCCGCCTGAGAATCGTCCGTCCGTCAAGAGTAGTACATCTTTTCCGAGCCCTGCGCCCTTGATGGCCGCCGTGATGGCGAGCATCTCGCGCATGCCGGGGCCGCCCTTCGGGCCCTCGTAGCGGATGACGACGACGTCGCCCGCGACGATGCGGCCCTCGGTGAGGGCGTCCATGGCGCCGCGCTCGCGCTCGAAGACCTTCGCCGGCCCCTCGAAGAGCGAGGCGTCGAAGCCGGCCGTCTTCACGACCGCGCCCTCGGGGGCCATCGTGCCGCTGAGCACGGTGAGGCCGCCCGTCGCGTGGATGGGGTCGTCGAGCGTGCGGAGCACCTCGCCGTCGAGGGGGGCGGGCTGGATGTCGGCGAGGTTCTCGGCGACCGTCTTGCCGGTCACGGTGAGGCAGTCGCCGTGCAGCAGGCCAGCGTCGAGGAGCGCCTTCATGACGACGGGCACGCCGCCCATGCGGTCGACGTCGTTCATGACGTACTTGCCGAACGGCTTGAGGTCGCCGATGTGGGGCACGGTGTCGCCGATGCGGTTGAAGTCGTCGATGGTGAGGTCGACCTCGGCCTCGTAGGCGATGGCCAGCAGGTGCAGCACGACGTTCGTCGAGCCGCCGAAGGCCATGGCGACGGCGATGGCGTTCTCGAACGCCTCCTTGGTGAGGATGTCGCGCGTGGTGATGCCGAGCCGCAGCATGTTCACGACGGCCTCGCCCGAGCGGTGGGCGAAGTAGTCGCGGCGACGGTCGGCCGATGGCGGCGAGGCCGAACCGGGCAGGCTCATGCCGAGCGCCTCGGCGACGCTCGCCATGGTGTTGGCCGTGTACATGCCGCCGCAGGCGCCCTCGCCCGGGACGATCGCGCACTCGATGGCCTTGAGGTCGGCGTCGCTGAGGTTGCCGGCCTTGTGGGCGCCGACCGCCTCGAACGAGTCGATGATCGTGACGTTCTTCTCGGTGCCGTCGCTGAGCTTGACCCACCCGGGGGCGACGCTGCCCGCGTAGAGGAAGACGCTCGCGAGGTCGAGGCGGGCCGCGGCCATCAGCATGCCGGGCAGCGACTTGTCGCAGCCGGCCAGCAGCACCGAGCCGTCGAGGCGCTCGGCGTTCATGACGACCTCGACACTGTCGGCGATGACCTCGCGCGACACGAGCGAGAAGTGCATGCCCTCGTGGCCCATCGAGATCCCGTCGGAGACGGAGACGGTGCCGAACTGGAGCGGGTACCCGCCGCCGGCGTGCACGCCCTCCTTGGCGCCCTGCGCGAGGCGGTCGAGCGAGAGGTTGCAGGGGGTGATCTCGTTCCAGCTGCTGGCGATGCCGATCTGGGGCTTCTCCCAGTCGCCGTCGCCCATGCCCACGGCACGCAGCATGCCCCGGGAGGTGGTGGCTTCGACGCCGTCGGTGACGACGCGGCTGCGCGGCTTGATGTCGACCTCGGGCTGGGTGTCCTTCACTGGCATGGGTCGAGTTTAGGGCCCGCCGCCGTCAGCGACGCCCACGCCCCGGACGGAGGCCTCGGCGGCCCGGCAGGGCGGAGGAGCGCCGGCTCAGTCCAGGCCGGGATCGGCGTCGTGGTGCCGACGCTCCTGGTGCTCGCGCTCCCGCGCGGGGTCGTCGTGCTCCTCGTCGTCGCCCTCCGAGTCGTCGAGCCCGTCGAGCCGCTCGATCTCGACGGCGAGCACGTCGGCCGACCCGACCGGCAAGGTCGAGGTGTCGACGTCGGCGAGGGACTCCCCGTCGCCGACCAGCTCCTCCCCCGCCCTCGCGACGGCGTCGTCGAGCTCGTCGACGACCAGCAGGTCGCGACGCAGGTCGCCGTTGCGGTACCCGGCCCGGCCGATCATGTGCGCGGAGATCGGCGCCGTGAGCATCTGGAAGACGAGGACGACGAGCAGGGAGGCGACGGTCGCCAGGGTGTGCTGGTCGAGCGCGATCGCGGCGAGCATGAGGATGAGCCCGAAGATCTGGGGCTTTGTGGCGGCGTGCATGCGCGAGAGCGCGTCCGGGAAGCGGAGCAGGCCGACTCCCGCCGCGGCGGAGAGCAGGGCCCCGGCGAGGAGGAGGACGGAGCTGGCGACGTCGTAGGCGGTCTGGCTCATGACGGGTCCTGCCTCGACACGTAGCGGGCGACGGTGATCGACCCGAAGACGGCGGTGAGCGCGAGGACGATGATGACGGGCAGCGTCCGGGTGTGGTGGCCGGACACCATGTCGGCGGCGAGCACGCAGATGAGGGTCGTGAGCAGCATGTCGCTCGCGATCATGCGGTCAAGGATCGACGGCCCCCGGACGATGCGCCAGACGGAGGCCAGGGCGGCGAAGGCGAACAGGATCCCGACGATCCACTCGACGGCGGTCACGAGGCGGCTCCCTTGTCTTTCTCGTTCACGAGGCGGTCGTGGCCCGTGGGGTCGGTCGCCGGGTCCTCCGTCGCCGGCGTGCCCTCGGCGATGCGCCGCAGGTCGTCGGCGCTGCCGAGGGCCCGGGCGATCCTCTTCTCGAAGCCGAGCACGGAGGCGCGCACCTGCTCGACGCCGTCGGCGTCCTCCACGGCGAGGGCGTGCATGTAGAGGATCGAGCGCTCCCGGTCGGCCTCCACGACGAGCGACCCGGGCACCAGCGAGGCGGCCTCGGCCACCAGGGTCATCACGAAGTCGGAGCGCGTGTGCAGCTGCACCGCGACGATCGCGTTGCTCGTCACGCCGCGGGGCCGCACGGCCTTCCACGCCACCTCGACCGAGGCGACGACGAGGTCGGCCAGGAAGCGGACCACGAAGACCAGGGCCCAGCCGAGGTTGAACCGCCCGCTGAGCTCCACCGGCGGGAGGAAGAAGACGCGCGTCACGAGCAGCGCGACGAGCACCCCGGTGACCGCCGAGAGCACGGTCAGCTGGTTCCAGAGGAACATCCAGAGGACGACGAGCCCGACCAGCAGCGGCAGCTGCCGCAGCAGGCTTCGGCCGACCTCGTGGGCGGAAGGGCGCGGCGTCACGGGGTGCCCTCCTGGTCGTCCGAGGCGGTGTCGCCCTCACCGGTCGGGAAGACGAGCTGCACGTACTCGTTCGAGCCGTACACGCGACCGGCGGCGCGCTCGGCGACGCCGTAGAGCGGGCCGGCCGCGACCGTGAGCACGAGCGAGACGAGCACCATGCCGGCCGTCGCTCCGATCATGGTGCGGGGGTTCGCACGGCGCTTCTGCACGACGGTGCGGCCGGGAGCCTCCTCGAGACGCTCGGTGAGCGGCGACTCGTGGTCCTCGACGTCGGCGCCGGGACGCCAGAAGGCGAGGTTCCAGGCACGCATCAGCGCGTACAGCGTGAGCAGCGACGTCAGGGCTCCCGCGCCCAGCAGGACGTAGACGAGCGGGTCGTGCAGCCGCGCCCCGGCGTCGAAGAGCGCCACCTTGCCGATGAACCCGGAGAAGGGCGGGATGCCCCCGAGGTTGAGCGCCGGGATGAAGAAGAGGACGCCGATGACGGGCGCCGCCTTGAGCAGGCCGCCGAGGCGGAGGACGGAGGCGGTGCCTCCCCGTCGTTCGATCAGGCCCGCGCCGAGGAAGAGGGTCGTCTGCACGGTGATGTGGTGCACCACGTAGTAGATCGTCGCCGCGAGCCCCTCGACGGTGCCGAGGGCGATGCCGAAGATCATGTAGCCGATGTGGCTGACCAGGGTGAACGACAGCAACCGCTTGATGTCGGCCTGGGCCACCGCGCCGAGGATCCCCACCACCATCGTCAGCAGCGCGATGATCAGCAGGTAGACGTTGACGTTGCTCTCGACGAACAGGACGGTCTCGGTGCGGATGATCGCGTACACGCCGACCTTGGTCAGGAGGCCCGCGAAGACCGCCGTGACCGGCGCGGGGGCCGTCGGGTACGAGTCGGGCAGCCAGAACGACAGCGGGAAGATCGCGGCCTTGATGCCGAAGGCCGTCAGCAGCATCACGTGGATGATCGTCTGCACGTCGGGCGGGATCTGGTCCATCTTCTGCGCGATGTCGGCGATGTTCACGGTGCCGAGCGCGCCGTAGATCATGGCGATCGACGCGAGGAAGAGCACGCTCGAGAGCAGGCTCACGACGATGTAGGTGACCCCCGCGCGGATGCGCTGCTCCGTGCCGCCGAGCGTGATCAGCACGTAGCTGGCGATGAGCAGCATCTCGAAGCCGACGTAGAGGTTGAAGAGGTCGCCCGCCGCGAAGGCGTCGAACACGCCGGCGGCGAGGATGAGGTAGGTCGGGTTGTAGATCGACACCGGGGCGTCGCCGTCGCCGTCCGCCGAGCCCTGCCCGACCGAGTACACGAAGACCGCCAGCAGCACGATCGACGAGATGACGAGCATCAGCGCGGCGAGGCGGTCCACCACGAGGAGGATGCCGAAGGGCGCCTCCCACCCGCCGATCTGCACGGCGATGGCCCCGTCGCGGTCGACGACGACCAGCAGGACGACGCTGATCACGACGACGACGGCCAGCGCGGCGATCGACAGGACCGCCTGGAGGCGGGGGCGCCGGGTGGCGATGAGCGCCGTGGCCGCGCCGAGCAGCGGGACGAGCACCACGAGCGGCACGAGGAAGTCGACGTTCACGGTCGGCCTCCCTTCGGCCCGGTCGGGCGGTCGTCGTCGTCGGTGCGGTAGCGGCCCACGTCGCGGGCGCGCTCAGGGTGGAGCGGGTCGTGGTGCGGCGCGTGCTCCGGGTCGGCCAGGGGCACGTTCTCGCGCGGCGCGTGGTCCCACGCGTCGTCGTCGTCGGGGTCGTGCGGCGACTCGGGGACGGCCGCCTCCGCCCGCGAGCCGAACTCCGTGTCACCCCCGGCCTCGTCGTCCGCGTCGGACTGCTCGGCCTCCTCCTCGGCGGGCACCCCGCGGATGCCGATCTCGAGGTCCTCGAGGTCGTCGGCCACGTCGTCCTCCTGGGCCAGGCGCCAGGAGCGGTAGATCAGGGCGAGGAGGAACGCGGAGACGCCGAAGGTGATGACGATCGCCGTGAGCACCAGGGCCTGCGGCAGAGGGTCGGCGAACGACGACTCCGGCACCTCGCCGTCGGCGATCGGCGCCTCGCCGCTCCGGCCGGACATCACGAGGATGAGGATGTTCGTCGCGTTGCCGACGAGCAGGAAGCCGAGGAGGACCCGGGTCATGCTGCGCTCGAGCATGAGGTAGATGCCGCACGCGTACAGCGCGGCCATCACCACGACGAGGACGAGGGAGACGCTCACGATGCCGCCCCCTGCTTCGTCGTCGCGGTGACCGAGGCGTCGCCCCGGTCGTCTTCTTCTTCTTGACGGTCGACCTCGGCCCCCAGGCTGCGGAGCACGTCGAGGACGAGGCCGACGACCACGAGGTAGACGCCGACGTCGAAGAACGTCGAGGTGACGAACTCGACGTGGCCGAAGAACGGCAGCTCGCCCTCGACCCAGGTCGAGGTCAGGGCGTCGACGCCGAGGAAGAGCGGGACGACCGCCGTCGCGACGATGACCAGGAGCCCGGTGCCCAGGACCTTGCCCGCGTCGAGGGGCGCGGCGGCCCCGAGCTCGAACCGCCCGCCCGCGAGGTACCGCGCGACGAAGGCCATGCCCGCGACGAGACCGCCCGCGAACCCGCCGCCCGGGAGGTTGTGCCCGGCGAAGAGGAGGTAGATCGAGACCACGACGATGGCGTGGAAGAGCAGCCGGACGACGACCTCGAGCAGGATCGAGCGGTTCTGCGGCGCGAGCTTGCGCCCCGCCAGCAGCCAGGCCCGGCGGTCGCCCTCGACGTCGCTGGTGTCGGCGGCGGTCGCCGAGAGCTGGCCGCCCCCGGGCAGCTCGGGCGCCGCCTCCATCTCGGGCCGCACCCGGGCGAGGAAGCGCTGGGCGCGGCTGCGCCGGGCGGGCCGGGGCAGCATGTCGGTGCGCGAGGTGAGGAAGACGAGGCTCGCGACGCCGGTGGCCGCGACGATGAGCACGCTGATCTCGCCCATGGTGTCCCACCCGCGGATGTCGACGAGCGTGACGTTGACGACGTTCTTGCCGTGCCCCCCGGTCACCGCGAGCTCGGGGAACGCGCCGCTGATCGTCGGCATCGACCGGGCGCCGAGGGCGACGACCGCGATGGCGGCCATCACGCAGCCGACCGAGATCGCGATGACCGCCCGGGCGGCCCGGTGGGTGCGACCGTTCCGCTCGCCGAGGCGCGCGGGCAGGCGGCGGAGGACGAGGACGAACGCGATGAGCGTGATGGTCTCGATGAGCGCCTGGGTGAGAGCGAGGTCGGGCGCCCCGTGCAGGGCGAAGAGCGCCGCCATGCCGTAGCCGGTGACGCCGACCAGCACGACCGCCTGGAACCGCTTGTTCGAGCGGGCGGCGGCGACCGCGCCGATCACCATGAGGCCGCCGATGGCCAGCTGGGCCGGGTAGTCCCACAGGACGGCCGCCTCCGGCCAGCTCCGGTTCAGCGAGAGGGTGACGATCGACGACGCCACGAAGACCACGAGGATCGTCGCGAGGTAGAAGGGCAGCGAGCCGCGCTGCGTCGCCGCCGTGGTGCGCGACGCCGTGCTGTCGATGGTCGTCATGACGCGGACGTACCCGTCGGAGGCGCGGGGCATGAACGAGGCCGCCTTCTGCAGGCGGGCGACCGGCTCCCGCTGCCAGAACAGGAGCGCGCCGACGACGAGGGTCAGCGCCGTCAGCCCGAGGGCCGGCTCGAGCCCGTGCCAGAGGGCGAGGTGGTACGGGCCGTGGTCGCTCTCGACCGCGGGGAGGGTGTCGGCGTAGAGCGCGAGGACGGGGTCGAGGGCGCCGGCGGCGGCGCCGAGCCCGAGGCCGAGCAGCGCGAGGACGGCCGGCGAGACGAGGAAGTCGACGTGCTCCTTGACGAAGTCGACGGGCTCGACGCCGGCCTTGCGCGCGAAGGCCCCCCAGAGGAATCGCAGGCTGTAGGCCGTGGTGAGGATCGAGCCCAGCACGACGCCGACGAGGGCGACGACGCCCCAGGCGCTGCCGTGCTCGGCGTCCGAGAGGAGCGCGCTCAGCACGGCCTCCTTCGCGACGAAGCCGAACGTCGGCGGCACGCCGGCCATCGAGGCCAGGGCCAGCACGGTGATGACGAAGAGCAGCGGAGCCTGACGGCCGAGGCCGCTGAGCTTCCGCAGGTCGCGGGTGCCCGCCCGGTGGTCGACGATGCCGACGACGAGGAAGAGGGTGGCCTTGAAGAGGGCGTGGGCGACGAGGAGCGCCAGCCCGGCGAGGGCGGCGTCGCGCGTGCCGTAGCCGACGACGATCGTGAGGAAGCCCAGCTGGCTCACCGTGCCGTAGGCCAGGACGAGCTTGAGGTCGTGCTGGCGGAGGGCCCGGTAGCCGCCCAGGAGCATCGTCACGACGCCGACCGTGACGACGATCTCCTGCCAGCCGGGCGAGTCGTGGTAGCCCGGGGCGAGCCGGGCGACGAGGTAGATGCCCGCCTTGACCATGGCCGCGGCGTGGAGGTAGGCGCTGACGGGGGTCGGCGCCGCCATGGCGGCGGGCAGCCAGAAGTGGAACGGCACGAGGGCGGACTTGCTCAGCGCCCCGACGAGCACGAGCACGACCGCGACGGTGACGGCGGACCCCGTCGGGGGCGACTCCACCAGGCCCTCGAGCGACGAGGTGCCGCCCTCCACGGCCAGGATCACCAGGCCCACGAGCATCGCCAGGCCGCCCGCGGTCGTGACGATCAGCGCCTGGAGCGCCGCCCCGCGGCTCGTCTGCTTGGCCGTGTAGTGCCCGATGAGGAGGTACGAGAAGACGCTCGTGGCCTCCCAGAAGACGAAGAGCACGAAGACGTCGTCGCTCGTCACGAGGCCGTACATGGCGCCCGCGAAGGCGACCAGGATGGCGGCGAAGCGCGGCAGCGACTCGTCGTCGCGGCTGAAGTAGCGCGCGCAGTAGAGCAGCACGAGCGCGCCGACGCCGGTGACGACCAGGGCGAGCACCCACGCGAGCACGTCGACCCGGAGGGTCAGGGAGATGCCGAGCTGCGGGATCCACGGCACCGACTCGACGACGACGTCGCCGGCGAGGACGGCGGGGCCCTGCGTGGCCGTGTAGACCGCGACGGCGGCCGGGACGAGGGCGGCGACCACGAAGAGGCGCGTGCCGAGTCGGCGGCCGAAGGCCACGACGACCGAGGCGACCGCGAAGGCCAGGAGTGCGACGATCACGCGGGGCACCTCCGTCAGGCTGTCGAGTTCGTCGGTCGCGCCGGGCGGGCGGCGACGAGGAGTCGGGCGGAGAGTCCACCCTACCTGTCGGTCACCTGGGAGGACCGCCCGCGCGACGCGGGGGCACTACGCTGCGCCGAGCGGACAGCCGCGGCCCCTGTCGGGGCGGGCGTCGTCAGGCGTGCCCGAGGTGGTCGCGCAGGTCGGCCAGCTCGGTGAGCAGCCGGGCCATCGCCTCGGCGTCCGCGACGCGGTGCCGCGCGACGGTCTCGGCCGGGCCCACCTTGACGCCGAGGTCGCCGTCGCCCAGCGAGCGCAGGGCGTCCTCGTCGGTGACGTCGTCGCCCGCGAAGAGCACGCCCGTCGCGTCGTAGTGCTCGCGCAGCCGCGCCACGCCGTCGTCCTTGCCGGTGGGCCGCACGGCGTACTCGCGGACGTTCTTGCCCTCGCGCTCGTGCACGCCGGGCTCGTCGGCGAGGCGCTGCCGGACGGCGGCCCGCACCTCCTCCGTCGTGGCGGCGTCGGCGAGGCGCGTGTGCAGGGCGAGCCCCGCGGGCTTCTCCTCCACGTAGACGCCCTCGCGCCCGGCCGCGGCGCCGTGCAGGGCGTCGGAGATGACGGCGCGGCGCGCCTGCTCGTCGTCGCTCAGGGTCGTCGTCTCGCCGTCGATGCGCACCTCGATCCCGTGCGAGCCCACGAGGACGACCTCCTCCGGCACGTCGGCGATCTGGAGCAGCGAGGAGATGTCGCGGCCGGAGACGAGGGCGACGGTGGTGTCGCCCATCGCGACCAGCCTGCGGATCGCGTCGACCGACTCCGGCAGGGCCCGCGCCTCCATCGGGGCGTCGACCTCGGGAGCGAGCGTGCCGTCGAAGTCGAGGGCCACGAGGAGGCGCGGAGTCGTCGCGAGACGGCCGAGCGCGTCCGAGAGGGCCCGGTCGGCCTCCCCGGTGCGGGCGTCGCCGGTGCTGCGGGTCTGGTCGTCGGCGCTCACGCGTCGCCCCCCTCGGTCTCGGCGGCGTCCGCCGGCTGCGTGATCTGCTGCCCGGGCCGCACGTTCTCGAGCGCCTGGAGGAACGAGGCGCTCCACGCCTCGACGTCGTTCTCGAGCACGCGGCGGCGGAGCGAGCGCATGCGCGTCGTGCGGTCACGCTTCGGCATCTCGATCGCCCGCATGATGGTGTTCTTGAGCCCGCCGATGTCGTGCGGGTTGATCAGCAGCGCGCTCTTCAGCTCGTCGGCGGCGCCGGCGAACTCGCTGAGCACGAGCACCCCGTCGTTGTCGCGGCGGACGGCGACGTACTCCTTCGCGACGAGGTTCATGCCGTCACGCAGCGCCGTGACGAGCATGATGTCGGCGGCGAGGTACAGCGCCACCATCTCTTCGCGGGGGTAGCCGTGGTGGTGGTAGCTGATGGCGGTGTGGCTCATCGTCGCGTAGTCGCCGTTGATGCGGCCGACCGTCAGCTCGATCTCGTCGCGCAGGGTCTTGTAGGTCTCGACGCGCTCGCGGCTCGGGCTGGCGACCTGCACGAGCGTGGCGTCCTCCACGCTCAGCCGCCCGTCGGCGAGGAGCTCGCCGAAGGCCTTCATGCGGTGCCGGATGCCCTTGGTGTAGTCGAGCCGGTCGACGCCGAGCATCACCGTCTTCGGGTTGCCGAGCCCCTCGCGGATCTCACGGGCACGGGCCTGGATCTCGGGCCGCGCCGCGAGCTCCTCGTAGCTGGCCGCGTCGATCGAGATCGGGAAGTGCTTCGCGAGCACCCGGCGCACCTTGCGGCCGCGACGCGAGACCACGGCGGCCTCGTCGTCGACCGGCACCTCGACGTACGGGCGCGTGGTCGAGTAGCCGAGCAGGTGTCGGACGGCCCGTGAGAAGTTCGACGCGTCGTCGCCGCGCTGGAAGCCGATGACGTCGGCCCCGAGCAGGCCCTCGAGGATCTGCCGACGCCAGGGCAGCTGCGAGAAGATGCCGAGCGGCGGGAAGGGGATGTGGTTGAAGAAGCCGATGGTCACGTCGGGGCGGGCCTCGCGGAGCATCTTCGGCACGAGCTGCAGCTGGTAGTCCTGCACCCAGATCGTGCCGCCCTCCTCCGTGATCTCGGCGGCGCGGTCGGCGAAGCGCTGGTTGACCTGGACGTAGGCCTCCCACCAGACCCGGTGGTAGGTCGGGGCGGCGATGACGTCGTGGTACAGCGGCCACAGGGTGTCGTTGCTGAAGCCCTCGTAGTAGCGCTGCACCTCCTCCGCGCTGAGCGGCACGGGCACGATCTCGATGCCCTGGTCGACGAAGGGCTCGAACTCGAGGTCCGGCTGCCCGGCCCAGCCCACCCAGGCGCCGTCGTTCGCGCGCATCACGGGCTCGAGGGCCGTGACGAGGCCGCCGGGCGAGTGCTGCCAGCTGGCGGTGCCGTCGTCGGCGACGACGCGGTCGACCGGCAGGCGGTTCGAGACGACGACGAAGCCGTAGCGGTCGGGCGTGGTGGTGTCAGGCATGGGTGGAGCTCCGTGGGTTCCCCCCGCGTCGACGCAGGGACGGCCAGATTATCAGCGCGCCCCCGCCGGGGATCAGGGTCGTCCCCCGGCTCTCCTCCCCCGCTCAGCCGAGCCGCAGCACCGCCTCCGCCGCCTCGGCGAGCGCCCGGCCGTACGACCGGCCGTGCCCCGCGGCGTGGACGGCGAGGGGGTGCAGCTGGTGCAGGGGCACGCGCTCCCGCCAGCCGGGTCGCAGCGGGGAGCGCTCGTCGTACCCGGCCAGGACGTCGTCGAGGTACGGGCAGCCGAACAGCTGGAGCATGGCGAGGTCGGTCTCGGGGTGCCCGCCGTGCGCCGCCGGGTCGATCAGCACGACGCCGTCGTCGCCGAACAGGACGTTGCCGGCCCAGAGGTCGCCGTGCAGCCGGGCGGGCCGCGCGCCGTCGTCGAAGGCGCCGGCGGCGACCGCGTCGCAGGCCGTCTCGACCGCGTCCAGCTCGTCGGTGGTCAGGGTGCCCGCGTCGTGGGCGAGGTACGCGAAGGGGCGCACCCGCTGCTCCGCGTAGAAGGCGCCCCACGAGTCGGAGGGCTCGGTCGCCTGGGGGCGACGCCCGATGAAGGAGGCGCCCCGCCAGCCGGCGGGAGGCGCACCGAAGGCGTCGGCGCCCGCCGCGTGCGTGACGCTCAGCGCCGCGCCGAACGCGCGGGCGGCGGCGGGCCCGGGCCGCGCCTCCGGCACCTCCTCCAGCACGATCCGACCGGGGCCGACCTCGAGGACGCGCGCGGTGCGGACGCCGCCGTCGGGCGTCGCCTCGGCGAGCCAGGCCAGACCCGCGGCCTCCGCCTCGAAGAAGCCGTCGGGGGCGTCGGGGCGCTGCTTCACGTGCGGGGTCACGGGAATAGCATGCCCCCATGACGACGGCCCCGACCGAGACCCGCACGCCCACGCAGACCCGGGCGTACCGGGACGGGCGGCTCGTCGCGGAGGCGTTCCCGCTGGCCGAGGTCAGCGACCACCTCGAGCGCGACTGCACCGTCTGGGTGGACTTCACCGACCCCACGGCCGACGACCTCGCCCAGCTGGAGGACGAGCTCGACCTGCACGAGCTCGCCGTCGAGGACGCCCTGGTCGGCGGGCAGCGCCCCAAGATCGACCACTACGAGGGCCACCTCTTCGCCGTGCTCTACGACGTGGCCCTCGACGCCCGCTCGGGCGTGCTGACGACGAGCGAGGTCAAGGCGTTCCTGACGCGGCGGGCGCTCGTCACCATCCACCACCCCGAGTTCGACGTCGCGCACCTCGCGGCGACCTACGACCAGAACGTCGAGCTGGCCGCGCACGGCGTCCCCTTCCTGCTCTGGGGCCTCGTCGACAGCGTCGTCGACCGGCACTCGGCCGCGACCGACTCGCTCGACGACGAGATCGAGGGCATCGCCGACGACCTCTTCGACCCGGCACCTCGCACGGTCGACGTGCAGAAGCGGTCGTTCGCGCTGCGCAAGAGCCTCGTGCTGCTGCGCCGGGTCTCGGCGCCGATGCGCGACCTCGTCGCCACCCTGCTGCGACGCGACCTGCACGACGTCGACCCCGTGATGCAGCCCTACTTCCAGGACGTGCAGGACCACGTGCTGCGGGTGGCCGAGCAGAACGACAGCCTGCGCGACCTCGTCTCGACCATCCTCGACACGAACCTCGCGCTGCAGTCCAACCGCATGAACGACGTGATGAAGAAGGTCACCAGCTGGGCGGCGATCATCGCTGTGCCGACGGCCATCACCGGCTTCTACGGGCAGAACGTGCCGTACCCGGGCTTCAGCGAGGTGTCGGGCTTCGTGACCTCGTGCGTGCTGATCGTGGGGGTGGGCGGCCTGCTGTGGTGGCAGTTCCGGAAGCGCGACTGGCTCTAGCGGCCGCGTTGGCCCGTCGTTCGCCCGACGTTCACGCTCGGCCCCGCGGCGTGGTCACGCCCCGGTCGTAGCCTGGCCGCGTGATCACGGTCGGCATGAGCACGTCCTGCGTCTTCCCGCGACCGGCCGACGAGGCCTTCCGCCTCGCCCGCCGGGTGGGCTACGGCGGCGTCGAGGTGATGGTGACCGCCGACCGGGGCAGCCGCGACGCCTCGCTGCTCCGCGCCTCCGTCGCCCGGTGGGGCCTGCCCGTGCTGTCGGTGCACGCGCCGGTGCTGCCGGCGGCCCACTTCGCCCTGGGTCGCGACCAGCGCGACAAGCTGCTGCGCTCGGCCGAGCTGGCCGCGGAGCTCGGGGCGCCGACCGTCGTCGTGCACCCGCCGTTCCGCTGGCAGCGCCGCATCGCCGCCCGCTTCGTCGAGGTCGTGCGCGACGTGGAGGCCGCGACGGGCGTCGAGCTCGCCGTCGAGAACATGTTCCCGTGGCGCCTCGGCCCGGTCGTCGCCGACGTCTACTCCCCCGGGCACGACCCGGTCGGCCTCGACGTGGCGGCGACCACGCTCGACTTCTCGCACGCCGCCGTCGCGGGCCGCGACGCCCTCGACCTCGCGCTGGCGCTCGGCCAGCGCCTCCGTCACGTCCACCTCTGCGACGGCACCGTCTCGGCCCGGCCGGGCGGCCTCGTCGACGAGCACCTCGTGCCGGGCACGGGCACGCAGCCGGTCGCCGAGGTGCTCTCGCACCTGGCCGCCGCCGGCTGGAGCGGCGCGGTCGTCGCCGAGGTGCACGCCGACCGGCGCGGCGCCGGCGAGGAGTCGCTGGTCGACGCCCTCCGCCGCACGCTGTCGTTCGCCCGCGAGGCCCTGCGCGCGCCCCGGGCCGCGGTCGGTCAGGCGACCAGCACGGTCGCGACCACCGCGAGCGGCACCGCCACCACCGCGACGACGAGGCCGCCGAGCACGATGCGCCCCCAGGCGACCTCGACGCCCATCGACGTCAGCCGGCCGTGCCAGAGCAGCGTGGCCAGCGAGGCCCAGGGCGCGACGAGGCAGCCGATGTTGACGCCGATCAGCACGGCGACGAGCCGCAGCGGCGACCCGGCGACCGGCTCGAGCGCGAGGTAGGCCGGCAGGTTGTTGGCGACGTTCGCCGCGACCGCGCTGCCGCCGGCGAGGCGCAGCAGGTCGGGCAGGCCCTCGCCCGACCCGACCAGGGCGGCGAGCGCGTCGGCGAGCCCGAGCGAGTGGGCCGCCTCGACGACGACGAACAGGCCGCTCGCGAAGACGAGCGTGCCCCAGGGCACAAGGCCGATCCGCAGCACGGACGGACGGCGGACGGCGGTGGCGACGACGAGCACGAGCGCGGCGGCCGCGGCGGGGATCCAGACCTCCACGCCCGACACCAGGGCGGGGACGAGCAGGGCCACGGCGGCGGCGGCGACGCCGAACAGGACGCGGTCGGCCGGGGCCTCCGCGGCGGGCGGATCGAAGCGGCCGCGGAGCTCGCGGCGGTAGCGGAGCCCGACGGCGGCGACGGGCACGACGGCGCCGACGACGGCGGCCGGGGCGACGAGCGCCGCGAAGCTCAGGGGCGACGGCGAGCCGAGGGCGTCGAGCGCGAGGAGGTTCGTGAGGTTCGACACGGGCAGCAGCATCGAGCCGGTGTTCGCGAGCCAGACCGTGGTCAGGGCGAAGGGCAGGGGCGGCAGGCCCACGCGCCGGGCGATCAGCACGACCACGGGCGTGAGCAGCACGGCCGTGGTGTCGAGCGACAGGAAGACCGTGCAGACGAGGGCGAGCACGACCACCGCGGCCCAGAGCACGACGACGCGGCCTCGGGCGGCACGGGCGGCGACCCCGGCCAGCCAGGAGAACAGCCCGGCCTCGGCGGCGAGCTCGGAGACGACGGTCAGGGCGACGACGAAGCCGAGCACCGGGGCGACCCGCTCGACGAGCGCCAGCAGCTCGTCTCCGGTGAGGACCCCGGCGACGAGGGCGACGGCCCCGACGACGAGCAGGACTGCTCCCAGGACGGCTGTGCGCACGGGTCTCCTCGGGCGGGACGGGCACGGCACGGGCGCCGGGCAGCTCACCATACACAGCCGTGCCCCTGAGGGCGCCCCCGGGTAGCGTGGAGCCACCGACCACAGGAGAGACCAGTGCGCAAATTCCTTTTCAACGGGGCCATCATCAGCTCCGCCTTCTCGGGCCTCAGCCTCATCAAGAGCCTCGCCGCGGGGCCCCGCGACTGGCGCCTGCTGCTCACCGCCGTGGCTTGGGCGGCCACGACGGCGATCGCGGTGGGCAACGTCGTCGAGGCCGCGAAGTCCGACGACTGAGAGCCCCCGACACGACGAAGGAGGCGCGCCCCGGGTGACCGGGGCGCGCCTCCTTCGTCGTTCGGGCGCCGAGGGGCCTAGCGGTCGGGGCGCCCGTCGCCCCGGCCGTCGGGCCGACCGGCGACGTGCGGGTCGTGCTCGGCCTCGGCGCCGAGGGACGAGGCGTAGGGCCGGGGCGCGGGGTCGGCGTCGTGGACGATCGGGATCGGGATGGCCTGCGTGAAGAGGGCGGTGCGCTCGCTGTCGGCGTTCTCGCCGGTGAAGAGCCCGCCGGAGCCGGAGCTCGACGCGGCCGGGCGCCGCGGGCGGACGGGCTCGGCGTCGACCATCTGCACGCGGCTGCGCGGCACGCCCTCGGGGGCCTGGGCGTGCAGCCACGTGACGAGGTCCTCCCGGACGAGGCAGCGGAGGTCGAAGAGCGTGCCGGCGTCCTTCGCCGTCACGAGGACCCGCACGCGGACGTAGCCGCCCGTGGCGTCGGTCACCTGCAGCACCTTCGTGCGGCCGTCCCAGAGGTCGGTGCCCGCGAGGATCCGGTCGAGCTCGGCGCGCATGGCCCCCGTGTCGACGCGCCAGTCGAGGTCGAGCTCGACGGCGCCGAGCAGCTCGCTGGTGCGTCGGGTCCAGTTCTCGAAGGGCGTCGTCGTGAAGTAGGTCGACGGCAGCACGAGCCTCCGGTCGTCCCAGATGTGCACGACGACGTACGACAGCGTGATCTCCTCGATCAGGCCCCACTGCCCCTCGACCACCACCACGTCGTCGATGCGGATGGCGTCCGAGAACGCGAGCTGGATGCCCGCGAAGACGTTCGCGAGGGTCGACTGCGCGGCCAGGCCCGCCACGACCGAGACGAGGCCGGCGCTGGCCAGCACGCTCGCGCCGACCGCCTCGACGCCGGGGAACCCGAGCAGCACGGCGCCGAGGGCCAGGACGACGACGACCACCATGGTGAGGCGGCGGAGGATGAGCACCTGCGTGCGGACGCGCCGGGCGACCCGGTTGTCGGGGGTGTCGACCCGGTAGCGGGCCAGCCCGAGGTCCTCGAAGAAGATCGCGAGCGCGCCGACGAACCAGGCCACGACGACGATGACCGCGCACCGGAACAGCTGCGAGACCGCCTCCTGGCCCGGCCAGGGCGTGCCGAACATGGCGTCGAACGAGGTGCGGAGCGCGATCGTCATCAGCACGACGAGCAGCGTCCACCGGAACGGCCGGCGCATGCGGGCGACGAAGGCGGCCGCCCACTCCTTCCGCTTCGCGACGAATCCGAACACCCAGCCGACGACGGCGGAGACGACGAAGGTGAGCACGACGGCGGCGGCCACCGAGATGACGAGCTGTATCCAAGGCATCCGTCCACCCTGTCGGACGCTCACCGGCGAGGTCCAGGCGGCCACCCGTCACACTGAGACCGTGAGACAACGCACAGCTTCCCGTCACGACGCCGCCACGCCCTCGACCCCGGCCGGACACCGCGGCCGGGGGCGACGGGTCGCGAAGGCGATCGGCCTCGGGGCGTTCGCCGTCGTCGTGCTGGTGGCGGTGGGCTTCTTCACGTGGGCGAAGCTGCCCATGTCGGCCACCGCCTCCTCGCTCCGGGCCGTGGCCGACGACCCGCGGGTCGCCGTCACCGACCGCCCCGACCTCGTCGTCATGCGCCCCGCGCAGACCGAGGCCCTCGACCAGGGCCTCGTCTTCGTCGCCGGCGCCCGCGTCGACCCGCAGGCGTACGAGGAGGTGCTCTCCGGGCTGGTCGCGACCGGCGTCACCGTGGTGATCGAGCGCCCCGTGCTCGGCTTCGGCCTCTTCGACTGGCGGGGCCTCGACCACTTCACGGCCGCGGCCCCCGAGGTGACGAACTGGGCGGTGGGCGGGCACTCGCTCGGCGGGGTGCGCGCCTGCGGCTACGCGGCGGACGACCCCTCGGTCGACGGCCTCGTGCTGTTCGGCTCGTACTGCGCGACGACCGACCTCTCGGGCGACGACGACCTGCCCGTGCTGAGCCTCTCCGGCAGCGACGACGGCCTCAGCACGCCCGACGACGTCGAGCGGTACCGCGACATGCTGCCGGCCGACGCGACGATGGTCGAGATCGACGGCTCGAGCCACGCCCAGTTCGGCTCCTACGGCGAGCAGTCGGGCGACGGCACGCCCGCCCTGACCGACGAGGAGGCGCGGGCCAGGATCGACACGGAGCTCACCTCGTTCTTCGCGACCGTGGGCGACGGCGCGCCCGCGGGCGGCTGACCCGGGTCAGACCGAGCGCTTGCGGAGGCGGAGCGCCTCGAGGGCGAGGCCCTGGCTGATGTAGCGGCCGAGCTCGTCGGCCCAGCGCGGGTCGGTGCCGCGGAGGGCCACGTAGGAGTCGCGGTCGGACCTCACGAAGCCGAGCACGCGGTCGGGGGTCGAGACCTGGACGAGGTCGGGGGCGACCGACCGGGTGAGGATGCGGGCGCTGCGACGGAGGGGCTCGATGCTGGTCGTCGTGCTCACGGGTGGTGCCTTCCTACGGCTCGGGCGCTGCCCGGCTCGGTGGTGCGGATCGTTCGGCGCCGCCCCCGGTGGGGGACGACCAGGAGTGACGCTACCCGCGCCTCCCCCTCGGGGCCCTGGTGTTCCGCTGTGCGTCGTCGGTGGTCTCTCTGAGGTGACCCCGGGAGCGGGGTACACGGCGGCTCCACGACCGTCGACCCGGCCCGACGTCACGGACGTGCAGGGGGCGTACGTCACGCTCTAGGGTCGATATATGACCACTCCCCGCGACCACGACGGCGACTCCACGACCGAGCACGTCCCGCAGGACTTCAGCCACGAGCAGGCCGGGTTCCAGCACGGGCTGAAGCCCCGGCAGCTGCAGATGATCGCGATCGGGGGCGCCATCGGGACGGGGCTCTTCCTCGGAGCCGGCGGCCGCCTCGCCAACGCCGGCCCGGCCCTGGCCGTCGTGTTCGCGATCTGCGGCGTGTTCGCCTTCTTCATCCTCCGGGCCCTCGGCGAGCTGGTCCTGCACCGTCCGTCGTCGGGGTCGTTCGTGTCGTACGCCCGCGAGTTCTTCGGCGAGAAGGCGGCCTACGCGGCGGGGTGGATGTACTTCCTCAACTGGGCGATGACGGCCATCGTCGACGTCACGGCGGTGGCCCTCTACCTGCACTACTGGAGCGCGTTCACGTCGGCGCCCGACTGGCTGCTGGCGCTCGTCGCCCTCGCGGTGGTGCTCTCGGTCAACCTCCTGGCGGTCAAGGTCTTCGGCGAGATGGAGTTCTGGTTCGCGATCATCAAGGTCGCGGCGCTCGTGGTCTTCCTGGTCGTCGGGGTCGTCTGGCTCGCCGCCTCCTTCCCCGTCACGAACGGCGGCGAGGCCGTCGACACGGGCTGGTCGGTGATCGCCGCCAGCGGCCTGCTGCCGAACGGCCTGCTGCCCGCCGTCATCGTCGTGCAGGGCGTGGTGTTCGCGTACGCGGCCATCGAGCTGGTCGGCACGGCGTCAGGCGAGACCCAGCACCCGGAGAAGGTGGTGCCCCGCGCCATCAACACCGTCATCATCCGCATCGCCGTCTTCTACGTCGGCTCGCTCGTGCTGCTGTCGCTGCTGCTCCCGTTCACGGCCTACCGGGCCGGCGAGAGCCCGTTCGTCACGTTCTTCAGCAGCATCGGCTCCCCCGAGATCGGCGAGGTCGCCGGCTCGATCATGAACTTCGTCGTCGTCACGGCCGCGCTCTCGAGCCTCAACGCGGGCCTCTACTCGACGGGTCGCGTGCTGCACTCGATGGGCATGAACGGCTCCGCACCGAAGTTCACGACCGTCATGTCGAAGGGCGGCGTGCCGTTCGGCGGCATCCTCCTGACCGCCGGCATCACCCTGCTGGGCGTCGGCCTGAACGCCGTCGTCGGCGCGAGCGCGGCCTTCGAGATCGTGCTCAACATCGCCTCGCTCGGCATCCTGACCGCGTGGGGCACGATCATCCTCTGCCAGATGCGGCTGCGGCAGTGGGCGCGGCAGGGCAAGGCGAAGGAGCCCTCGTTCCGGCTGCCGGGCGCGCCGGTCACCAGTTGGCTGACGCTCGCCTTCCTGGTCGCCGTCCTCGTGCTGATGGCCATCGACTGGCCGATCGGGTCGCTCACGGTGGCGTCGCTCGTGCTGATCATCCCGCTGCTCGTGCTGGGCTGGTACCTGCAGCGTGACCGCATCCTCGCCGCCGCCCGCCTCCGCGAGGGCATGACCGGGCCGTACCCGGTGACCGGGCGCGACGCGGCTGCGCAGCACCCGCGCGACGACGACGGGGCCTGAGGGCCGGCACGCCGTTCCCCCACGGGGCAGCCCTCCTGCGGCGGCCCTCGTCCCCCTCCTCCCCCAGGATGACGACACCGACGGTCCGGTCGCCCTACCGTCGTCCCGTGACCGAGACCACGCAGGGCCGCCTGATCGATCCCGTCGAGTCGACGCTGGTCTCGCCCGGGTCGGGCGTCGTCGAGGGCCTGCTCGCGCGGACGACGTCGGTGCGCGACGGGGCGGCGACGGTCGCCCTGGCCACCGGCACGGGCTGGTCGCTGGTGCACGCGGTCACGACGTCGTGGGGGCCGTTCCTCCGGGAGCGCGCGCTGCAGCACGAGCTCAGCCACTTCGGGCCCTTCCTCGACCCCGGGGTCGTCCTGGCGCTGCTGTGGGTCGCCGCCGTGGCGGTCGGCCTCGCCGGCCGGTGGGGCATCGCGCGAGGCTGGCTGGCCGTCTCCCTGCTGCTCTGCCTCGTGCTGCCCGTCACGGGCCGTGACGGCTTCGACCTGGGCTGGGACGGCCCGACGAGCACGACGCTGGGGTTCGTCGGAGCCTGCGCGATCGTGGCGATGGTCGGCACGCCGCGGTCACCCCGGCTCGTCGTCGGGGGCAGCGTCGCCGTCGCGGTCCTCACCGCCGCCGTCGCCCTCTCCCACGGCCTCGGCCAGACCGCCCGCGGCTGGTTCTGGTCCGGCCCGCTCCAGGCCGCCACGCTCCTCCTGCTGATGCTCGCGGCCCTCCTCGCGGCGGTCGTCCTCGCCCGTCGTCGCCGCGCCACCGCGGCCGCCGTCGTCGTCGTCTCGCTCGTCCCGTGGGCCGCCGTCTACGCCGTCGACGTCCTCGCCGCCTCCCAGGACCCGGCGTCACCCCTCCCCACCGCTCTCCTCGCCGCAGCTCTCCCCCTGGCGGCCCTCCTCACCCCCCGCCCCGCCCCCTGACCCGCGCAGGGCCCGGCCGCCCCCGGAACGAGCGAAGCGACGTTCCCCCCGCTCAGGCGCGCGAAACGCCGCCGCCCCGGAACGAGCGAAACGACGTTCCCCCCGCTCAGGCGCGCGAAGCGCCGCCGCCCCGGAACGAGCGAAGCGACGTTCCACCCCGGCGCGCGCAGCGCCGCCGCCCCGAGCCACAGCGACCTGGCGGGTCAGACCCCCGCCCCGCCCGACGACGAGCCGCGTGTCCGCGGAGCGGACAGAAGCGTGGAACGCGAGATCCCCCGCTGCCCAGCGAAGCGGGCACACGGGGGATCAGATATCGCGTGCACCCCCTCGGACTTGAACCGAGAACCCACTGATTAAGAGTCAGTTGCTCTGCCAATTGAGCTAGAGGTGCGTGCTGCGGGACGTTCCGCAACGAGGAATGACTCTAGCATGTCCGAAGACCCCCTGAGAACCACCGGCACGCCCGTCGTGCCGCGAGATCGGAGAAGCATGTCCACCACGCTCGAGAAGGGCGCTCCGGCGCCGTCGTTCACCCTGCCCGACGAGTCGGGTGCGCCGGTGTCGTTGTCCGACTTCGCGGGGCGCCGGGTGATCGTGTACTTCTACCCGGCGGCGTCGACGCCGGGCTGCACGACGGAGGCCTGCGACTTCCGCGACAACCTGAACTCGCTCGCCTCGGCGGGCTACCAGGTGCTCGGGGTGTCGAAGGACGAGCCGGAGGCGCTGCGCCGGTTCAAGGACGAGCAGGGCCTGACCTTCCCGCTGCTGAGCGACCCGGGGCTGACCGTGCACCAGGCGTACGGCGCCTACGGGGAGAAGAACAGCTACGGCCGGGTCGTCACGGGCACGATCCGTTCGACGTTCGTGGTCGACGAGGACGGTGCGGTCGAGCTGCCGCTGTACAACGTGAAGGCGACGGGCCACGTGGCGATGCTCCGCCGGAAGCTCGGCATCGACTGACCGACGGCCGCGTCCCATGACGAGGCCCCGTCCGCGACCGCGGGCGGGGCCTCGCGTCGTCAGCACGCGTGCGGGGGCGCGTCAATACGCGTGCGGGGGCGCCTCGTCGCGGATGGACGTCTGGGCGACCACGCTCGGCACGAGCAGCAGGACGACCACGACCACCGCGGGCACGATCAGCCAGAGGCCGACCGCGGCGTTCGCGAAGACCCCCTGGAGGCTGCCGACGCCGACGGCGATCTGGAGCACCTGCCAGACGATCGCCGCCCCTCGGATCCAGGCCCGGCCGCGCAGCACCCCGACGACGACGGCCCCCAGCCAGACGGTGGCCAGGAGGGTGAGGACGAGGATCGCGGTGGCCGAGGCGTAGGAGTCGGGGCGCACGGTGACGAGCTCGATCAGCAGGTAGGCGGTCGCCACCCCGAGCAGGGCCGTCTCGGCGGAGAGCAGCAGGACGAGCAGCCAGAGGAGAGCGCTCCGCCGCGGCCTCGCGGACAGTTCTGTCTCGTCGTCGGGCTCGGTGTCGCGGGCGTCGGTCACGCTGGGGCCTCCATGAAAATCCTTGATCTGGCTCCCCCAGTATGCGAGCATATTCGAGGTCGAAGTGACGGGCACATGGTGGTGCGCGCCTCCCGAATTCTCATCTTTCCCCCATCCGGAACCTGGTGCTTCGACGCGCCGGTCCAGCATTTAAAAGGAGTACCCATCGATGGATTGGCGTGACAAAGCCGCGTGCCTGACAGCTGACCCCGAGCTGTTCTTCCCGGTCGGCAACACCGGCCCGGCCGTCGACCAGATCGACAAGGCGAAGAGCGTCTGCGGTCGCTGCACCGTCACCGAGACCTGCCTGCAGTACGCCCTCGAGACCAGTCAGGACTCGGGCGTCTGGGGCGGCCTCAGCGAGGACGAGCGCCGTGCGCTGAAGCGCCGCGCCGCTCGCGCCCGCCGCGCCAGCTGACCGCTCAGCACAGCACGCACGACGAAGCCGGCCCCCGAGGGGGCCGGCTTCTTCGTGCGTGGGGCTGGGCGCGCTAAGCCTGGGTGAGCCACCGGAACGGGATCTCGATGGTGACCTCGGTGCCGCTGCCGACCAGCGTGTGCCAGTCGATGGTCCCGCCGAGCTCGCCCTGGATCAGGGTGCGGACGATCTGCGTGCCGAGGCCCGAGCCGACCTTGCCCTCGGGCAGGCCCACACCGTTGTCGCGCACCTTCACGGTGAGCTGCTCGTCGTCGCGCTCGGCGACGATCTCGACCTCCCCGTCGCGGCCGTCGAGGCCGTGCTCGACCGCGTTGGTGACCAGCTCGGTGAGCGCGAGGGCGAGCGGGGTCGCGTACTCGCTCGGCAACGCGCCGAAGCTGCCCGTCAGAGTCGGCCTCACCGTCGTGTTGTGGCTCGAGGCGACCTCCGCGATGAGCATGAGCACGCGGTCGAAGACGGTGTCGAAGTCGACGTTCTGGCTGAGGCCCTCGGAGAGGGTGTCGTGCACCACCGCGATCGACGCGACCCGTCGCATGGCCTGGGTCAGCGCCTCGCGCGCGACGTCGGTCCGGGTGCGGCGGGCCTGGATGCGGAGCAGCGAGGCCACCGTCTGCAGGTTGTTCTTGACCCGGTGGTGGATCTCACGGATCGTGGCGTCCTTCGTGATGAGCTCGCGCTCCTGGTGGCGCAGCTCGGTCACGTCGCGGCAGAGCACGATGGCCCCGACCCGCTCGCCCCGGTCACGGAGCGGGATCGCCCGGAGCGACACGGTGACGCCGCGGGCCTCGATGTCCGTCCGCCACGGCGCGCGGCCGGTGACCACGAGCGGCAACGACTCGTCGATGACGAGCTTGCCCTGCAGCAGCCCGGTGGTGACCTCGGCCAGCGACTCCCCCTCGAGCTCGCCGGCGAACCCCATCCGGTTGAAGGCCGAGAGGCCGTTGGGGCTGGCGAAGGTCACGAGGCCGTCGACGTCGAGGCGCAGCAGGCCGTCGGAGGCGCGGGGGGCACCGCGACGCGGCCCGGTCGGTGCCCCGAGGTCGGGGAAGTCGCCGGCCGCGATCATCGAGAAGAGGTCGTTGGAGCACTGGTTGAAGGTCAGCTCCTGGCGGCTGGGGGTCCGCGCCTCGCTGAGGTTGGTGTGGCGGGTGATGACCGCGATGGGAGCGTCGGTGACGTCGGGGCGGCTCGCCCCGAGGCGACGGAGCACAGGGACGGCGCGGACCCGCGTCGGGGTCTCCTCGTACCAGTCGGGCGCGGCCGAGTCGACGATGCGGGTCGTGGTGAAGGCCTGCTCGATCTGCGTGCGCCACTCCGGGCGGACCTCCTGGCCGACGAAGTCCCGGTAGAACAGCGTCGCCGAGCTCGACGGGCGAGCGTGGGCGACGGCGACGAAGCTGTCGCCCTCCGTGGGCACCCAGAGCACCATGTCGGCGAACGCGAGGTCCGCGAGCAGCTGCCAGTCGCCGACGAGGAGATGGAGCCACTCGACGTCCGCCTCGGTGGAGCGGCCCTGGGCGAGAACGAGATCACTGAGCGTCGACACCGCCCCAGTCTAGGTCGACGTGCGAGAGGGCCCCTGCCCCTCCCCTGCCGGTGGGCAGACCCGATTGTCCACAGGCCGGCCACGGCCCTGTCGTGACATGGAGGACATGTCATATGTTGAACGCGAGTAGTCACCGAAACGACGACGAAGTCCCCCGACGAAAGTCCGAGCCTGATGCCCGTCCCTGCCGTGGCCGCCGCCACCGATCCCGTCCCGGACGACGAGCGGGCCGATGCAGGAGGCCGCCGCCTCCACGCCGTCACCGGCACCGAGCACGCGCCGGTCACGACGACCGACGCGACGCCCGAGGCTCCCCCGGCACCGCGCCTCCTGCACGCCGTGGACGACGCCCCTGCGGCCGCCCGTGGTCCCGTGGCGCCGCCCAGCCTGCCCGACGCCGCGGTCGCCGCGGAGGGCCTGGCACGGTGCGTCCTCGAGATCCTGGCCGGTGCACGCGACCTCGACCAGGTCTCCCGGTGGGTGAACGGCGAAGTGTGGGCCGTGCTGCAGAAACGGGTCCGACTCGCCGCCCGCGCCCGCGAGGCGAGCGGCGTCCGGAGCCAACGGCCCGTGTTCCGGGTGGGCCGTGTCCACGTCAGCGAACCCGCCCCGGGGGTCGCCGAGACGGTCGTCGTCGTGCACGGGCGCGCCCGGACCAGGTCGGTGGCCATCCGTCTCGAGACGACCGGCCGCCGGTGGCGCGCGACGGCCCTCCACGTGCTCTGACCGCGACGCCCCGGCAGCACGGCCGGGGCCCCGTTCCGAGACGACGAGAGCCCGGACGACGGTCAGCCCGGACGACGAGGGAGGCCGGGCGCGGACCTCGCGGTCCGTGCCCGGCCTCCCTCGTCGTCACCGGCGGGTCAGGACTTCTTGCCGGCCGCTCGTCGCTCGGCCCGGTTGACCGGCGCGGCGGCGGAGCCCCCGGTCGGCTGCCCGAAGGCGCCCTTGCCGGCCGGGGCGCCGGTGCCGCTGGTCGTCCGCGCGGCGGCGACGTCGGGGCCGTCGCCCTGCTCCGCGTCGTCCTGCGCCTTCTGGGCCTTGGCGGTCGCCGCCTGCTCGAGCCGGCCCTTCTGGTCGCGGACCTCGACCTCGCCCGCGATGTTCGGGGCGGAGTACTCGAGCTTCGGCTGCGCCTTCTCGGGCTCGAGGCCCTTGGCGGCGATCACCGGCGCCTCGGCGGCGCCGACCTGGCCCTGCACCTCGACCTCGAGGTTGAACAGGAACCCGACCGACTCCTCGCGGATCTGGCCCATCATGCTCTGGAAGAGCGCGTAGCCCTCACGCTGGTACTCGACCAACGGGTCACGCTGTGCCATCGCCCGCAGGCCGATGCCGTCCTTCAGGTAGTCCATCTCGTACAGGTGGTCGCGCCAGCGGCGGTCGATCACGGAGAGGACGACCCGTCGCTCGAGCTCGCGCATCGCGGCCTCGCCCAGCGTCGACTCGCGCTCGGCGTAGGCGACCTTCGCGTCGGAGAGGATCTCCTGGCCCAGGAACTGCCTCGTCGCCTTGCCCTTGGAGCCGGCCTCGGTGATGACCTCGTCGATGGTGATCGAGATCGGGTACAGGGTGCGCAGCTCCGTCCAGAGCGCGTCCAGGTCCCAGTCGTCGGGGCTGCCGTCTCCGGTGTGCTGGTCGATGACCTCGTCGACCACGGCCTCCAGGAAGGCGCTGGCCCGGTCGGCCAGGTCGTCGCCCTCGAGGATGTGGCGGCGGTCGCCGTAGATGGCCTCGCGCTGGCGGTTGAGGACGTCGTCGTACTTCAGGACGTTCTTGCGGATCTCGGCGTTGCGCGACTCGACCTGCGACTGGGCGGAGCGGATGGCCCGGCCCACGATCTTGTTCTCGATGGCCAGGTCGTCGGGCACGTTGCCGCGGCCCATCAGCGACTCCGCCGCCCCCGAGTTGAACAGGCGCATCAGGTCGTCGGTGAGCGAGAGGTAGAACCGGCTCTCGCCCGGGTCGCCCTGACGCCCGCTGCGCCCGCGGAGCTGGTTGTCGATGCGCCGCGACTCGTGGCGCTCGGTGCCGAGCACGTAGAGCCCGCCCGCCTCGACGACCTTCTCGGCCTGCTCGGCGACCTCGGCCTTCTTGGCGGCGAAGACGTCGTCCCAGGCGGCCTCGTACTCGTCGGGGGTGTCGACCGGGCTGAGGCCACGGCCGTTCATCTCGGCGACGGCGAGGAACTCGGCGTTGCCGCCGAGCATGATGTCGGTGCCTCGACCGGCCATGTTGGTGGCGACGGTCACGGCGCCGACGCGACCGGCCTGCGCGACGATGGCGGCCTCGCGAGCGTGGTTCTTCGCGTTGAGGACCTCGTGGCGGACGCCCTTCTTGGCCAGCAGGCGCGACAGGTACTCGCTCTTCTCGACGCTGGTGGTGCCGACGAGGACGGGCTGGCCCGCCTCGTGGCGCTCGACGATGTCCTCCACGACCTGGTCGAACTTCGCCGTCTCGTTCTTGTAGACGAGGTCGGTCTGGTCGATCCGCTTCATCGGCTTGTTGGTCGGGATGGGCACGACGCCGAGCTTGTACGTGCTCATGAACTCGGCGGCCTCGGTCTCGGCCGTGCCGGTCATGCCGGAGAGCTTGCCGTAGAGGCGGAAGTAGTTCTGCAGGGTGACGGTCGCGAGGGTCTGGTTCTCGGCCTTGACCTCGACGCCCTCCTTGGCCTCGATGGCCTGGTGGATGCCCTCGTTGTACCGGCGGCCGCTCAGGATGCGACCCGTGTGCTCGTCGACGATGAGGACCTCGCCGTTGATGACGACGTAGTCCTTGTCGCGCTTGAACAGGGCGTCGGCCTTGATCGCGTTGTTGAGGAAGGAGATCAGCGGCGTGTTCGCCGACTCGTAGAGGTTGTCGATGCCGAGGTAGTCCTCGACCTTCTCGATGCCGGGCTCGAGCACGCCGACGGTGCGCTTCTTCTCGTCGACCTCGAAGTCGGTGCCGGCCACGAGGCGGCGCGCGATCGTCGCGAACTCCGCGAACCAGCGGTTCGCCTCGCCCGAGGCAGGGCCGGAGATGATGAGCGGCGTGCGGGCCTCGTCGATGAGGATCGAGTCGACCTCGTCGACGATCGCGAAGAAGTGGCCGCGCTGCACCATGTCGGAGGCCTGCCACGCCATGTTGTCGCGCAGGTAGTCGAAGCCGAACTCGTTGTTCGTGCCGTACGTGATGTCGGCGGCATACTGCTCCCGGCGCTCGGCCGGGGTCTGGCCCGCGAGGATGCAGCCGGTCGTCATGCCGAGGGCGCGGAAGACGCGGCCCATCAGCTCGGACTGGTAGCTCGCGAGGAAGTCGTTGACCGTGATGACGTGCACGCCGCGCGACGCGATGGCGTTGAGGTACGCGGCGGTGGTCGCGACGAGGGTCTTGCCCTCACCGGTCTTCATCTCGGCGATGTTGCCGAGGTGGAGGGCTGCACCGCCCATCAGCTGCACGTCGAAGTGGCGCATGCCGAGGGTCCGCTTCGAGGCCTCCCGCACGGCGGCGAACGCCTCGGGCAGCAGGTCGTCGAGCGACTCGCCGTTGCCGTACCGCTCGCGGAGCTCGGTGGTCTCGGCGCGCAGCTCGTCGTCGGTCAGCGTGCTGAAGTCGTCCTCAAGCTCGTTGACGGCGTTCGCGTACGCCTTGAGGCGGCGGAGGATGCGGCCCTCGCCGACGCGGAGGACCCTCTCGAGGACGTTGGCCACTGGTGACTCCCTGGATCTGAGACTCGGTCGGGCAGGCGGCGGAGCCGCGTGCCCCGGGGGCGGCTGGTGACGCCAGCCCGTGAGGAGGCCCGGTTGGACCAGCTCGGATGGTAGCAAGCCTAGCGGCCACGGCCCTGGACGCGGGGAGGAGCGGTCTGCTCCCCCGCGCCCGGACCGTGGCCGCGGGCCCCGGGGCGGACCGGGTCAGGCGACGACGCCGGCGCGGGCCTGCGTGGCGGCCTCCTGCAGCTCGCTCGCGCTCTGGTCGAGCCCGATCACGCCGTAGTCCCAGCCCTTGCGCCGGTAGACGACGCTCGGGCGCTCGGTCTCGGCGTCGATGAAGAGGTAGAAGTCGTGCCCCACCAGCTCCATGTAGTAGAGCGCGTCGTCGACGGTCATCGGCGTCGACGCGAACACCTTGCTGCGGATGACGACGGGGCAGTAGTCGTCCTCCTGCTCCTCGTCCGAGGGCGCCTCGTCGTCGGCGACGACCGTCGCGATCGAGCCGGTGCGCACGGCGTCCAGGGTCTCGGCGGCGGCGGGCGTGACGTCGATGCCGCTGAAGTCCGCTCCGGAGGCCTCACGGAGCGACGTCGGTCGGTGCTGGCCCCGGTGGACCTTCTGCCGGTCCTTCGCGCGCCGCACCCGCTCGAGCATCCTGGCGATGGCCAGGTCGAAGGCGACGTACTTGTCGCTCCCGGTCGACTCGGCCCGCACGAGCGGCCCGGGGCCGATCAGCGTGAGCTCGACCCGGTCGTCGCCGGCCTGGCCGCTCGACTTCTCGTGGTGCCGCGAGACCTTGATCTCGAGGGCGAGCGCCTTCGTGGCGAGCTGCGCCACCTTGTCGGCCTTGTCAGTGGCGTAGTCGCGGAAACGATCGGTGATGCCGACGTTTCGACCCGTGACGGAAATTTCCATGACGACCTCCTCTGGCTATCGACGTGCCGCCTGTCAGCCAGGCGGATGTCCTTTCACGCCTTTTGCCCACCGTAGCCAGGTGGACCCCCGCCTGTCACCTCCCGGCCACCGACGGGACAGATCCCCAGGCCGTCCACAGGCGGCCGCGGGAGGGCTCACGGTCGTCTCCGCGAGAGCAGCGGGGTGGACGCGACGCAGGCCGCGGCGACGACCACGGCGCCCTCCGCGGCCAGCGCACGCCGCGCCTCCAGCAGGGTGCTGCCGGTGGTCACCACGTCGTCGACGACCACGACCCGGAGCCCCGCCAGCCCCGGCCGGGCACGGAGGCTGCCCGCCCGCGAGCGCCGGCGGGCCTCGCGGTCGAGCTCCTTCTGCGCCCCGCGGCCCGGCAGGGCGACGAGCCCCCGGCGGACGGCCCGGAGCCCGGCCCGGCGCACGAGCAGCTCGACCGGGTCCCAGCCACGGCGCCGCCGCCCCCGCGGGGACGACGGGACGGCGACGACCACGGGCGGGGCCCCGCCGACCCCGGGAGGCGCGGCGAGCGCCACCGAGGCGGCCAGCGCGGGTGCCAGGGCCGTCGCCAGGCGGAGGCGCCCCTGCTGCTTGTAGGCCAGCACCGTCGAGCGCACCTCGGCCTCGTACCGCAGCCCGGAGACGACCACCAGCCCGCCCGGCAGCTCGTCGACCTCCGGGCTCGGCTCGAGGCGGACCCGACAGGCCCGGCAGAGCTCCACGTCGGGGAGGCCGCAGCCCGCACAGCGGACCGGCGACAGCACGCCGAGCGCCTCGCGGAGGACGGGGCCGAGGCCGGCGGCGGAGGGTCGGGGCGAGGTCGTCACGCCGACACCGTCGCACGGTGCCGGCCGCCGGACGCCGGTCCGCCCGCCGCCCCGGGGACGAACGGGCGCACGACCACGGTGGGGAGGGACGACGGGGCGGCGGTGCGCCGCGCCGCCCGGGTCAGCGCTGCGTCGCCAGGAGGTCGGCCGTCACGCCCGTCCCCTGCCAGGTGCTCCCCCGGGGCTCGAGCACGGCGCCGTCGCCCGAGAGCACCTGCAGCCGGGCGAGGCCGGTGCCGCCGGCGATCGCGGAGGCGTCGTCGCCCGGACGGCCCGCGGTGACGGCGGCGCCCCCGACCTCGCTGAGCGTGGCGCGGGTCGTGTCGTCGGCCGTCGTCAGGGTCGCCACGGTCAGCTGGTCGGCCCAGGTCGCGTCGACCGGCGACCCCGTCGGCGCCGCGAGCTCGAGGGGCGGGCCCAGGGCGGTCGGCACCTGCCGCGAGTCGCGCAGCAGGGCCACGACGAGCAGCCGCGACGCCCCGTCGTCGTCCAGCAGCACGAGGGCCCGGGTGCCGTCCCGCGAGACGCGGAACGACACGACGCGGTCGCCGACGGGCAGGGTCGAGGCGACCACCTGCGGCCTGCCGTCCGGGGACCACGCCGTCACGTTCCGCGCATCGTCGGCGGGGACGCTCCAGAGCCAGCCGGCCCCGTCGAGGGAGGGCGCGACCAGGCCCGGTCGAGGGTCGACGAGCAGGCTGCGGCCGTCGGCCGTGACCAGGGCGCTGCCGCCCGCCGTCCCGACCACGGCGCGCGTGAGGTCGGCCGACACCTCGACCGAGGTGGGCGACAGGGCGGCCACGGCCGCCGACAGCCCGTCGAGGGGCGCGAGGGCCGACCGGGAGGCGAAGCCGAGCTCGCCCTGCGCGAGCACCAGCGGGCGGGCGTCGACGGCCGGGTCGCGGAGCGGCGCGGCCCGGCCCAGGTCGGGCACGTCGAGCGGCGCGGACTCGACGCTGAGCTCGACGGCGGTGACCGTCGAGAGGGTCGAGAAGCTCGCGAGCAGCTGCGCCTGCATGCGCGCCCTCGCGTCGTCCGTCGCGCTCAGGGCGTCGGAGGTCAGGTCGACGCGGGCGGTGCCGTCCGCCACGGTGATCGCGGTCAGCGACAGCTGCGTCCCGTCGGGGAAGGCGGAGACGACGGCGCCCTGCAGCCACGCCGACGGGCCGGCCAGCAACGCGCTCGCGATGCGGGTGCTCGTCGACGACCGCGCGAGGAACCAGCGCTCGTCGGGCACGAGGTACGTGAACGTGGGGTCGTAGAAGTAGACCGCGTGCGCCCGGAACACCGACTGGAAGGTCGCCGGGCTCAGCACGGTGCCGTCGGGGGCCTCGCTGATGCGCCACTGCCCGTCCTCCCGCACGAACGAGTACGCGAGGGTGGTCGGGACGTCGCTCGTCGACGGCACGTAGTGCCCGCCCTGGTCGACGGTCGCCGACGTCAGGAAGGCGTACTCGAGGTCGGCCTCGCCGACCCGGGTGGTGGCGCCGTCCCCCGGGCGGACCGTGACGCTGGCCCGCGGGTCCCAGTCGTCGGCGAAGCCTCCCGCGAGGAACTGCCGGGCGACCGCGTAGTTGTCCTGCGGGCCGGTGCCGGCGGCCAGGAAGTCGCGGAGGATCTTCTCCTGCGAGCTGTCGGCAACCGGGCCGCTCGGCGTGTAGACCACCTCGCTCGGCACCTCGCTCGAGACGTCGTCACCGCGCTCGACCGGGCCCCGGTCGGGGATGGAGGCACAGCCCGTCAGGACGAGCAGCACCGCCGCCAGCGCGGCGATCGCCCTCGCCCGTCGTCGTCGTTCAGCCACCGTGCACCTCCGTCGTCCCGCTCCACGGTTCGGCCGAGGTGGGCTCCGGCGTGCCCGGGGCCGTGGCCTGCACGGTCGCGGCGTCGTCCGGCTCGGCCCGCAGCGGCCGGGTGGTCGCCGTCGTGCCCGCCGCCCGCGGCAGGGTGACCACGAAGCGGCTCCCCTCGCCCGGGCGCGACCACAGGTCGATCCGGCCGCCGTGCAGGGTCGCGTCCTCCAGGCTGATGGCCAGGCCGAGGCCCGTCCCCCCGATGGTGCGGCGACGCGACGGGTCGGCCCGCCAGAACCGGTCGAAGACGCGCTCGGCCTCGGCGGGGGTCATCCCGACTCCGTGGTCGCGGACGGCCACGGCCACCGCCTCCTCGTCGCTGTCGACCTCGACCTCGACCGGTCGCCCCTCGCCGTGCTCGATCGCGTTGCCGAGCAGGTTCCGCAGGATGCGCCGCAGCCGGCGGGGGTCGACCTCGGCCTCGAGGTAGCCGCCGCGCGCGTCGATGGTCACCGTGCTGCCGACCTCCGCCGCGAGCGGCTCGAACTCGGCGACGACGTCGTCGACGAGACCCACCACGCGCGTGCTCTCGAGGTCGAGCTCGACCGCCCCCGCGTCGAAGCGCGAGATCTCGAGCAGGTCGGCCAGCAGCACCTCGAAGCGGTCGACCTGCGTGTGCAGCAGCTCGGTCGTGCGGGCGGCCGTCGGCGTGAAGGAGGCGCGCTGGTCGTAGAGCACGTCGCCCGCCAGCCGGATGGTCGTCAGGGGCGTCCGCAGCTCGTGCGAGACGTCGCTGACGAAGCGCTGCTGCACGCGCGACAGCTCGGCGAGCTGGGATATCTGCCTCTGCATGGCGTCGGCCATGCCGTTGAACGACCGCCCGAGCGTCGCGACGACGTCCTGGCCCTTCTCGGGGATGCGCTGGTCGAGCTGGCCGGCCGCGATCTTCTGGCTGGTCTCGGCGGCGACCCGCACGGGCCCCACGACGAGCCGGACGACCACGTAGGTGACGACGCCGATCAGGACGACGAGGGCCAGCGAGCCGAGCGCCAGCGTGCGCTGCATGAGCGACAGCGTCGTCTGGGCGTCGCTGAGGTCGTAGACGAGGTAGAGCTCGTACTGGCCGGCCGTCGGCACCTGCAGCGTCGAGCCCACGGCGAGGCCGGGGGCGTCGCCGCCCGGCCCCCGGAGCGAGACGGGCTGGAGGGCGAGGGCGCCCGTGTCGGCCGCCACCTGGTCACGGAGCTCCGGCGTGATCTGGTCGGCGGGGAAGTCGGGGCTCGCGATCGCCTGGATGGTCTGCGCCGTCGTCTGGCCCGGGGTCCGCAGGATGGCGATGCTCGTGCCGCCCGGGCTCGACGTCGACGCGAGGATGGCGCTCTGCGCCTCGTTCTGCAGCGAGTCGAGCTCGACCTGGTCGGCGTCCTCGGTCGCCGTGGCCGAGTCGAAGATGCTCTGGGCGAGCAGCGTCGCGCGCAGCGACTCGGACTGCACCTGGTCGCGGCGCTGGTCGTACAGGTTCGCGCCGATGCTCACGGAGATGGTCGTGCCGATGATCGTCGCCCCGAGGCCCGCCATCACGACGGTGGTCGCGACGGTGCGGAACTCCAGGGAGGACCGCCAGAAGCCCGCGACGCGGGACGGCCAGCCGCGCCGGCCCAGCCACGCGCGGCGGAGGGCGGCGGCGACGGACTCGACCGTCACGGGCCCGGCCCCGCGAGCCGCGGGCGCCCCCGCGGCACCGGAGGGCCTAGGCGGACGAGCCGGCACGGTAGCCGACGCCGCGCACCGTCGTCACGATGCGCGGGGCGTCCGGGTCGTGCTCGACCTTCGCGCGCAGGCGCTGCACGTGCACGTTGACGAGGCGCGTGTCGGCCTTGTAGTGGTAGCCCCACACCTGCTCGAGGAGCATCTCGCGGGTGAAGACCTGCTGGGGCTTCGACGCCAGCGCCAGCAGCAGCTCGAACTCGAGGGGCGTGAGGCCGATGACCGTGTCGCCGCGCCGGACCTCGTGGGCCGCGACGTCGAGGCGGAGGTCGCCGACGGTCAGGACGTCGGTCGTCGGCTCGCTGGAGGGCCGCAGGCGGGTGCGCACCCGGGCCACCAGCTCCTTGGGGTCGAAGGGCTTGACGACGTAGTCGTCGGCCCCGGCCTCGAGGCCCGCGACGACGTCGACGGTGTCGCCCTTGGCGGTGAGCATGATGACCGGGACCCCGCTCTCGGCCCGGATCGCCGCGCAGACGGCCAGGCCGTCCATCCCCGGCAGCATGAGGTCGAGCAGGACGAGGTCGGGGGCCGAGTTGCGGAACGCGTCGACGGCGGCGCTGCCGTCGCTGCAGAAGTGGGGCTCGAAGTCGGCGGCCCGGAGCACGATGCCGATCATCTCGGCGAGCGCGGGGTCGTCGTCCACCACCAGGATGCGCGGGGTCATGGTCTCCGTCCTCGGCTGGGCCGCTCGGGAGGCGGCACCTCACCCGAGATTAGTGCAGGAGGCGCCCGTCGGCTGGCACCCGCCGCCCGCCGCGTGGGAACATGGCGGCACCGCGGGGCGATCCCGCGGGCGGACCACCGGGGGGCACCATGACGGACGTGGACGGCTGGGCGGCGCCCGGCGCGGGCCAGGACGAGCCCCGCTGGGGCGAGCGCCTGCCCCCGGCGCCGGAGCAGCAGCAGGGCGGGCAGCACCAGCCCACCGGGCAGCCGACTCCCCCCGGCCAGCCGACTCCCTCCGGGCAGCCGACTCCCTCCGGGCAGCCGACTCCCTTCGGGCAGGCGACTCCCTACGGGCAGGCGACTCCCTACGGGCAGGCGACTCCCTACGGGCAGCCGATGCCGTACGGGCAGCAGGCGCCGTGGGCCCAGCAGCAGTCCCCCGCCCCGGGTCCGCCTCCCGGCTGGACGCCGCCTCCCCGCCCCGGGCTGCTCGCCCTCCGGCCGTTCACCTTCGGCGAGGTCCTCACGGGCTCGTTCCAGGTCTTCCGCCGGAACCCGCGCACCACCTTCGGCACCGCGCTCCTGGCCCAGGTCGTCCTGCTCGTCGTCACCCTCGGCGTCACCGGCGGCACGGCCGCGGCCGCCTTCAGCCGCGTCGACTCCGCCCTGCCCCAGGACCGCGACGCCGTGGCCGCCGGCGCGGTCGCGGTGACGCTCCTCTCGACGATCGTGCCGCTCCTCCTCTCCGTGGTCGTCAGCGCCCTGCTCCAGGGCCTCTTCGTGCTCGAGACCTCCCGCCAGCTGCTCGGCCAGCGGCTGCGCCTCGGCGGGCTGTGGGCGCTCACGGCGGGCCGGCGCGGCGCCCTCCTGGGCTGGTCGGCCCTGCTGACGCTGGCGTACCTGGTCGCCGTGGCGGTCGTCGCCGGCGTCGTGGCGCTGGGCTTCGTCGTCGGCGGCGGGACGGGCATCGCGATCGGCATTGTCTCGGGCCTCCTCGCGGGGCTCGGAGCGCTCGCCGTCGGGGTCTGGCTCAGCGTGCAGCTGAGCCTCGTGCCGAGCGCCCTGATGCTCGAGCGCCTCACCCTCGGCGCCGCGGTCTCGCGCTCCTGGCGCCTCGTCCGCGGCTCGTTCTGGCGCACCTTCGGCGTCGTCGTGCTCGTCCTCGTGATGATCCAGGTCGCCGCCCAGGTCGCGAGCACCCCGATCTCGCTCCTCGCCGGCCTCCTCGCCGGAGCGCTCGCGCCGACCGGCGACCTGACCTCCCCGACCGTCCTCGTCGTGACGGGCGCGGGGTACCTGCTGACCTTCGCCGTGGCCGCCGTGGTCGCGTCCATCGGCTCGGTCGTCCAGGCCGCGAGCACCGCCCTCGTGTACGTCGACCGCCGCATCCGCACCGAGGGGCTCGACCTCGAGCTCGTCCGGCACGTCGAGCGACGCGACGCCGGCCAGGCCGACCTGCCCGACCCGTGGCGCTCGCCCTGGGGCGACGCGGCTCCCCCGCGGTGACGTTCGCCTCCGCCGCCGTGACGCTCGTCGCCGCTCCGCTCCGGCCCGACCCCGAGGAGGCGCGGCGCCTGCTCCAGCAGGAGCTCACCGAGCGCGACTACGTCGCCGCCCAGCCGACCTGGCTCGACCGTGCCGCCGACGCGTTCTGGTCGTGGATCGAGGGCGTCCGGTTCGGAGACGCCGAGGGAGCACCGGCCGTCGCGCTCGTGATCGTCCTGGTCGTCGTCGTCGCGGTCGTCGTGGGCGTGGTGCTCGTCTACGGGCTGCCGCACCTGGAGCGCCGCTCCGCCCGCCCGGGCGAGCTCTTCGGCGACGACGACGAGCGCGACGCCGACGCCCTCCGCGCCTCCGCCCGGGAGGCCGCGGCGACCGGCGACCTCGACCGCGCCGTCGTCGAGTCGTTCCGGGCCCTCGCGCGGGCCCTCGTCGAGCGCGACGTGCTGACCACGAGCCCCGGCACCACGGCCCGCACGGTGGGCGACCGCGCGGCACGGCTCTTCCCGGCCCGGGCCGAGCGCCTGCGGGCGGCCGCCCGGGCCTTCGACGAGGTCCGCTACCTCGACCGTCCGGGCACCGAGCAGGCGTGGCGCGAGATCACGGACCTCGACCGAGCGCTCGAGGGCGACCGGACGGCGGTGCCCGCGTGACGACGACGACGCCCGCCGCGCCCTCCCGGTCGACCCCCGCGCCCCGCGCCGCCCTCCGCCGGGCCCGCCCGTGGGCCGTGCTCGCCGCAGGAGTCGTCGCGGTCGCGGTGGTCGTCGTGCTGCTGAGCGGCGGCGACGCGACGGGCGGGCGCGCCCTCGGCCCCGAGAACGCGGCCCCCGCGGGGGCGAAGGCCGTCGTCGAGGTGCTGAGGGAGCAGGGCGTCGAGGTGGAGGTGACCACCTCGCTGGCCGCCACGACCGCGCAGGCCCGGGCCGACGCCTCCGACACGACCGTGGTGGTCGACGACGCCGGTGCCCTGCTCGTCGCCGACCAGTGGCGGGACGTCGCCGCCTCCTCCGGGCGGACCCTCCTCCTCGCCCCCGACCAGGTGGCCCTCGACGCCGTGGCGCCCGGCCTCGCCCTGGCGGCCGAGGTCGACGACGGCGCCGTCGCTCCGGGCTGCGACCTGCCGGCGGTCGAGCGCCTCGACCGCGTCCAGGTCGGGGGGTACGCCTACACGGTCGACGGCGTCGACCCGGGCGTCGACGTCACCACGTGCCTCGCCGACGACGCGTCGGGCGGCTCCGGCCTCGTCGAGCTGGTCGACGGCGACCGGACGGTGACCGTCCTGGGCGCCACCACTGCGATCACCAACGGCGCGGTGCTCGACGACGACGACGCCGCCTTCGCGCTCTCGCTGCTCGGGCAGACCGGCCACGTCGTGTGGTACCTGCCCAGCCCGGACGACGTGCCCGAGGGCAGCGGCACCCTCGCGAGCCTGACGCCGGGATGGGTCACCCCGGTGCTCGCCCTGCTCGCCCTGACGGCCGTCGTCGCCGGCGTGTGGCGGGGCCGCCGGCTCGGCCCCCTCGTGGTCGAGCGCCTGCCCGTGATCGTCCGGGCGTCGGAGACGACCGAGGGCCGGGCGCGCCTCTACGAGCGGTCGGGGTCGCGCCGGCACGCGCTCGACCAGCTCCGGATCGGCACCGTGGTGCGGCTCCGGCGCCGGGTCGGGCTGGCCGCCTCCGCGTCGCTCGACGACGTCCTCGCCCGCGTCGGTCAGCTCACCGGCGCCGACCCCCGCGGCCTCCGCCACGTGCTCGTGGACGCCGACCCCGCCGACGACCGCGAGCTCGTCCGCCTGAGCGACAGCCTGCTCGACCTCGAGCGCGCGGTCTCGGAGGCGGTGGCTCCCCGGTGACGGGCACCGCGCCTCCCCCGGGCCGCCGCGCCCCGAGACCTGCTCCCCGCCCCCACGAGATCCCCGGGAGGATCACCGCATGACCTCAGAACTCCAGCAGACCTTCGCCGCCGTGCGCACGGAGGTCGGCAAGGCCGTCGTCGCGCAGGACGGCGCGGTCACCGGGATGCTCGTGACCCTGCTCGCCCAGGGCCACGTGCTCCTCGAGGGCGTGCCGGGGGTCGCCAAGACGCTGCTCGTGCGGGCGCTCAGCCACGCGCTGTCGCTCGACACCGCCCGCGTGCAGTTCACCCCCGACCTGATGCCCGGCGACATCACCGGCTCGCTCGTCCACGACGCCGGCAGCGGCCGGTTCGAGTTCCGGCCCGGGCCCGTCTTCACCAACGTGCTGCTCGCCGACGAGATCAACCGCACGCCCCCCAAGACGCAGTCGGCGCTGCTCGAGGCGATGGAGGAGCGCCAGGTCTCGGTCGACGGCGTCAGCCGCCCGCTGCCGACGCCCTTCCTCGTCGCGGCGACGATGAACCCGGTCGAGTACGAGGGCACCTACACGCTGCCCGAGGCCCAGCTCGACAGGTTCCTCATGAAGCTCACCCTCGACCTGCCGCCCCGCGAGGCCGAGGTCGAGGTGCTCTCGCGGCACGCGGGCGGCTTCTCGCCCCGCGACCTCCGGGCCGCCGGGGTCACCCCCGTGCTCGGGGCGGAGGAGCTCGCGCGGGCCCAGGCCGAGGTCGCCCGGGTGGGCGCCTCGCCCGACGTGCTGGCGTACATCGTCGACCTGGCCCGGGCGACCCGCGAGAGCCCGTCCGTCGCCGTCGGGGTGAGCCCCCGCGGCTCGACCGCGCTGCTCGCCGCGACCCGCGCCTGGGCCTGGCTGACCGGCTTCGACCGCGTCACGCCCGACCACGTGCAGGCGATGGCCCTGCCCGTGCTCCGGCACCGGCTGAAGCTCCGGCCCGAGGCCGAGCTCGAGGGCGTGGGCGCCGACGCGGTGCTCCGCTCGGTGCTCCAGCAGGTCCGGGTCCCCCTCTGAGCATGGCCGTCACCGGATGGACCGTGGCCCTGCTGGCCCTCGGCGTGGTGCCCCTCGTCGCGACCGGCGACGACCGGGTCCTGCTCGGCTGGATCGTGCTCGTCGCGCTGCTCGTGGCCCTCGACGTGCTGCTCGCCGCGTCACCCCGGGCCCTCCGGCTGCGCCGAGAGCTGCCCGCGGCCGTCCGGCTGGGCGAGAGCACGGCGTCGCGCCTCGTCGTCGTCAACGACGGACGACGCCGCCTGCGCGGCGTGCTGCGCGACGCCTGGCAGCCGTCGGCGGGGGCCGCGTCGACCCGACGTCCGCTGTCGCTCCGGCCGGGGCGAGCGGTGACGCTGACGACGACCCTGACCCCCTTCCGCCGGGGCGACCGGCGGGCCGACGCGGTCACCGTCCGCTCGGTCGGCCCCCTGCGCCTCGCCGGCCGCCAGGCCACCGTGGAGCTGCCCGGCGTCGTCCGGGTGCTGCCCCGCTTCTCGTCACGGCGCCACCTCCCCTCCCGGCTCGCCCGCCTGCGCGAGCTCGACGGGAGGACGAGCGTCATGGTGCGCGGGCAGGGCACCGAGTTCGACAGCCTGCGCGAGTACGTCCGCGGTGACGACGTGCGGAGCATCGACTGGCGCGCGACGGCCCGCCGTGACGAGCTCGTCGTGCGCACCTGGCGCCCCGAGCGCGACCGCCGCATCGTCGTGGTCGTCGACAGCGGCAGGACCTCGGCGGCCCGGGTCGACGACGAGCCCCGCCTCGACACCGCCTTCGAGTCGGCGCTGCTGCTCGCGGCGCTGGCGTCGAGGGCCGGCGACCGGGTCGACGTCGTCGTCTTCGACCGCCGCGTGCGCGGTCGGGTGCAGGGCGCGACGGGCGCCGCCCTCCTCTCGTCGCTCGTCGACGTGCTCGCCCCGGTCGAGCCCGAGCTCGTCGACACCGACTGGTCGTCGGTGCCCGCCCTCGTCCGCTCGGTCACGAGCCAGCGGGCCCTGGTCGTGCTCGCGACCACCGTCGACTCCCCCGGCTCGGCCCGCAGCCTCCTGGCGGCCGTCCCGCAGCTCAGCCGTCAGCACCTCGTGGTCGTCGCCTCGGTGGCCGACCCGGCCCTGGCCGAGACGGCGCTCCGCCGCGACGGCCGGTCGGAGGTCTACCGGGCCGCCGCCGCCGAGCGGGCCGTGCTCGACGCCTCCCGCGTGGCCGCCGCCCTCCGTCAGGTGGGCGCCGACGTCGTGTCGGCCGCGCCCGCCGACCTGCCGCCGGCCCTGGCCGACCGCTACCTCGCGCTCAAGGCGGCCGGGCGGCTCTGAGGCGCGCGGCGCGCGACGCACGGCGCAGGGCGCGCGGCGAACGGCCCAGGGCTCCGCCCCGTCGGACGGCCCGCGGCGCGCCGGTGCGGGCTCAGCCCGCGACGAGCTCCCGCGCACCCGCCTCGAACTCGTCGAGGTCACCCGTCTGCCCCGCCCGGTGCGCCCGGCCGCCGAGCACCCACTGGTACGCGAGGAAGCCCGCGAGCGCGACCGTGCCGATGCCGATCTTGATCGCCCAGGGCCACGGCTGCCGGGTGACGAAGCCCTCGATCACCCCGGAGACGAGCAGCGAGAGCATCAGGCCCACGGCGATCGTGATGAGCGCCCGGCCGTCCTCCGCGAGCGCCTGGCCGCGCGTCCGGGCGCCGGGGGCGATCCACGACCAGGCGATCATGAGGCCCGCGGCCCCGGCGACGAAGATGCTGTAGAGCTCGAGCTGGCCGTGCGGGAGGATGTACAGGAAGAAGTAGTCGAGGCGGCCCTGGTCGGCCATGATGCCGGCCGAGACCCCGATGTTGATCGCGTTGCCGATGATCGCGTACGGCACCCACACGCCGGTGATGCCGAAGGCGACGCACTGAGCCGCGATGAAGGCGTTGTTCGTCCACACCTGGCCCGTGAACGACGACGGCGCGCTCTCGGAGTAGTAGTCCACGAAGTCCTCGGTGGCGAACTGCCGCCGGAACTCCGGCGTGCCGAACGACGCGAGCACGGACGGCGTCGAGGCCGCCCACACGGCGAACACCGTGGCGACGACCACCGTCGCGAGCAGCACGGCGATCGAGAGCCAGCGCACGCGGTACAGCGCAGCCGGCAGCTGGACCAGGAAGAAGCCCGGCACCTGCGCGGCCAGGTCGCGCCCCGCGCCGGTGAACCGCAGGCGAGCCCGCGAGAGGGTCATCGACAGCCGGTCGGCGACGACCGAGGGGCCGGTCGCCGTCTGCAGGGCCGACAGCTCGGCCGCGCCGGACTGGTACAGGCGGATGAGCTCGTCGGCCTCGGGCCCGGTGAGGCGCTGCCGGCGGGCGAGGCGGTCGAGCTCGGTCCACTCGTGACCGTGGGCGGCGGCGTAGGCGTCGAGATCCATTCTGCTTAGATACTAGGCATGTCCCGACCCCGCGCAGGTGGCAGAGCGCCGATCACGCTCCGGCCCGACCAGGTGGAGTCGCTGGGCGGCTCGTCCGACCAGCTGGTCGTCGGCGAGGCGGTCGCCCTCGACCTCCGCCCGACCGGCTTCGTGCTCCGGGTCGCCGGTGCCCTCATCGACTACGCGGTCTACGCCCTCGTGCTCGTGCTGCTGGTCGTCCTCGTCGGTGCGCTGTCGGAGGCCGGGGCGGTCGACGACGCCGTGGCCCAGGCCCTCGTCGTGGCCAGCGTCGTGTCGTGCCTGATCGGGCTCCCCCTCGTGGTCGAGACGGCCAGCCACGGCCGGTCGCTGGGCAAGCTGGCCACCGGCGCCCGCATCGTGCGGCTCGACGGCGGCGCGATCGGCCTCCGCCACGCCCTGACGCGCTCCCTCGTCGGCCTGCTCGAGATCGTCATGACGACCGGCGGCCTGGCGGTCGTCGTCGCCCTGCTCAACCGCTCGTCGCGGCGCCTGGGCGACCTGATGGCCGGCACGTACAGCCGCAACGAGCGGGCTCCGCGCATGGGCCGCGTCGTCGTGCAGCTGCCCCCGCACCTCGTGGGCTGGGCGGCCGTCGCCGACGTCGCCCGGCTGCCGGACCCGCTCGCCCGCCGCGTGGCGTCGTTCCTCCAGCAGGCCCCGGCACTCTCGCCCGCCTCCCGGCACCGGGTCTCGGCCGGCCTCGCCGACGAGGTGGCCGCGTTCGTGTCGCCGGTGCCCGCGGTCGACGCCGAGTCGTTCCTCGCCGGCGTCAGCGCCCTCCGTCGCGACCGCGAGGCCGTCGCCCTCGGCCGGGAGGCCGCGCTCCTCCGGCGCCTCGACCCCGCCCTGACCGGCACAGTGCCTGGCTTCCCGACGCGCTGACCCTCGCCGTCGCGACCGCGGGGGCGCCCACGCTCTGCGCCCGCCCGTCGCCGGGCCCGCGCCGGGCGGCGTCGTCGTGCCAGCCCCGCCGCGTTCAGCCCCGCCCCGCCCCACGACGACGGAGGCCGCCCGGGAGGCGCGGCGTGCGCTCCCCGGACGGCCCCCGGCGACGAGGCGGACCCGCTGGCCCGCCCCGTGGTGGTCAGTACCGGTAGTGGTCGACCTTGTACGGCCCCGCCACGGGCACGCCGATGTAGGCGGCCTGCTCGTCGGTGAGGGTCGTCAGCTCGACGCCCAGGGCGTCGAGGTGCAGGCGCGCGACCTTCTCGTCGAGGTGCTTGGGCAGCACGTAGACGTCGGTCTCGTAGCGGTCCCGGTGCGCCCACAGCTCGATCTGGGCGAGCACCTGGTTGGCGAACGAGTTGCTCATCACGAACGAGGGGTGGCCGGTCGCGTTGCCGAGGTTCATCAGGCGGCCCTCGCTGAGCACGAGGATGCTGCGGCCGGTGGGCAGGCGCCACTCGTGCACCTGGGGCTTGATCTCGACGCGCTCGGCGCCCGCCAGCGACTCGAGGCCGGCCATGTCGATCTCGTTGTCGAAGTGGCCGACGTTGGCGACCACCGCGAGGTGCTTGAGGCCGAGGAGGTGGTCGACCGTGACGACGTTGAGGTTGCCGGTGCCCGTCACGAGGATGTCGACGGTGCCGACGACCGACTCGAGCTTCGCGACCTGGTAGCCGTCCATCGCGGCCTGGAGGGCGTTGATGGGGTCGACCTCGCTGACGATGACCCGCGCGCCCTGGCCGCGCAGCGCCTCCGCCGCGCCCTTGCCGACGTCGCCGTAGCCCGCGACGAAGGCGACCTTGCCGCCGATGAGCACGTCGGTGGCGCGGTTGAGGCCGTCGGGCAGCGAGTGGCGGATGCCGTACTTGTTGTCGAACTTCGACTTCGTGACCGAGTCGTTGACGTTGATCGCCGGGAAGAGCAGCTCGCCCGCGCGCGACAGCTCGTAGAGCCGGTGCACGCCGGTCGTGGTCTCTTCCGTCACGCCCTGGATCTCGGCGCCGATGGTCGTCCAGCGGTCGGTCGACTCGGCGAGCGAGCCCCGGAGCACCTCGAGGATGACCTTCCACTCCTGGCTGTCGCCGGGGGCGTCGGCGGGCACGGCGCCGGCGAGCTCGAACTCGCGGCCCTTGTGCACGAGCATCGTGGCGTCGCCGCCGTCGTCGAGGATCATGTTCGGGCCGGCGAACTCGGCGCCGGCCTCGGCCGCCTCGGCGGACCAGTCGAAGATCTGCGAGGTGCACCACCAGTACTCCTCCAGCGTCTCGCCCTTCCAGGCGAAGACGGGGACGCCCTGGGGCTGCTCGGGGGTGCCGGTCGGGCCGACGACGATCGCGGCGGCCGCTTCGTCCTGCGTGGAGAAGATGTTGCAGCTGGCCCAGCGGACCTGGGCGCCGAGCGCCGTCAGGGTCTCGATCAGGACGGCGGTCTGCACGGTCATGTGCAGCGAGCCCGCGATGCGGGCGCCGGCGAGCGGCTGGGTCGGGCCGAACTCCTCACGGAGGGCCATGAGCCCCGGCATCTCGTTCTCGGCGAGGCGGAGCTGGTGGCGTCCGGCCTCGGCGAGGCTCAGGTCGGCGACCTTGTAGGGCAGCGAAGTCGTAGTAGTGGGCATGGGTCCATCCTCCCCCACGGGACAGCGTGTGTCGCGTCGCCGGGGTGACGCCCGGCAGCCCGTCAGGAACGGACGAGGCGCGCGATCGCGGCGGAGGCCTCGGCGATCTTCTGGTCGGCGACGGCGCCTCCCTCACGGGCGGCCTCGGCGACGCAGTGCGCGAGGTGGTCCTCGAGCAGCTGCAGCGCCACCGTCTCGAGGGCCTTGGTCGCGGCGCTGACCTGGGTGAGGACGTCGATGCAGTAGACGTCGTCCTCGACCATGCGCTGGATGCCCCGCACCTGGCCCTCGGCCCGGCGCAGGCGCTTGACGATCTGCTCCTTCGAGCCGGCGCCCACGTAGCCGGGGCCCGCGGTCGCCCGGGAGTCGCGGATCGGCTCCGGCGGGCCGGGCACCGCCCCCGGGTCGGCCTGGCCCTCGTCGTCGCGCACCGCGCCTCCTTCGTCCACGGCGCGAGCATACCCCCCTGGGGTACGCCCGCCCCGGGAGGACGCGACGTCGGCTACGCGCGGATGAGCGCGAGCACCTCGTCGCGGAGGCGCTCCATGCCCGCGGGCGTCGCCGCCTCGGCGTTGAGGCGCAGCAGCGGCTCCGTGTTCGAGGGGCGGACGTTGAACCACCAGAAGCCGTCGTCGGCCGTGCCCGAGACGGTGAGGCCGTCCAGCTCGTCGACGTCGCCCCGCGAGGCCCACGCCTCGACGATGCGCGTGTAGGCCGCGGGCACGTCGTCGACCGTCGAGTTGATCTCGCCGCTCGCCGCGTAGGGCGTGTACCGGTTCGTCAGCGTCGACAGGGGCTCGCCCTGGTGACCCAGCTCGGCGAGCACGTGCATCGCGGCGAGCATGCCGTTGTCGGCGCCCCAGAAGTCTCGGAAGTAGTAGTGCGCCGAGTGCTCGCCGCCGAAGATCGCGCCGGTGGCCTTCATCTCGTCCTTGATCAGCGAGTGGCCCACGCGCGTGCGGACGGGGGTGGCGCCCGCGGCGACGATCGCCTCGGGCACGGCCCGCGAGGTGATGAGGTTGTGGATCACCGCGATGTCGGCGTCGGGCTCGGCGGCGCGGACGCGCGCGATCTCGCGCACGGCGACGATGGCGGCGACGGCCGAGGGGGTGACCGCGTCGCCGTTCTCGTCGACGACGAAGCAGCGGTCGGCGTCGCCGTCGAAGGCGAGGCCGAGGTCGGCGCCGTGCTCGACGACGGCGGCCTGCAGGTCGACCAGGTTGGCCGGCTCGAGCGGGTTCGCCTCGTGGTTCGGGAAGGTGCCGTCGAGCTCGAAGTAGAGGGGGACGATCTCGAGGGGCAGGCCGGGCAGCCCGGCGGCCTCGCCGAGCACCGCGGGCACGGTCATGCCGCCCATGCCGTTCCCGGCGTCGACGACGACCTTCAGCGGCCGGACGCCCGCGAGGTCGACCAGGCCGCGGAGGTAGCCCGCGTAGTCCGCCAGGGCGTCGTACTCGCGGAGCGAACCGGGGGCGTCGACGGCGGTGACGCCGTCCGCGAGGTACGCGGCCGCGCGGTCGCGGACGTCGGCGAGGCCCGTGCCGAGGCTGATGCCCTGGGCACCGGCGCGGCTCATCTTGATGCCGTTGTAGGTGGCGGGGTTGTGGCTCGCCGTGAACATGGCGGCCGGGGCGTCGAGCGAGCCGGAGGCGAAGTACGACTCGTCGGTCGAGCACAGGCCGAGCGCGACGACGTCCGCGCCCCGGGCCCGGGCGCCGCGCGAGAAGGCGGCGGCGAAGGCGGGCGAGGAGTCGCGCATGTCGTGGCCGACGACGAGCTCTCGGCCGGCCCCCTCGACCTCGTCCGCGAAGGCGGCGCCGAACGCCTCGACGACCTCCTCCGTGAGCTGGCTCCCGACGAGCCCCCTCACGTCGTAGGTCTTCACGAAGGCGGTCAGGTCGACGGGGGACTCAGAGCTCATGGCCCAAAACTACCCGGCGCAGGACCTGCCAGCCCTGAGGCGCGGAGAGCGAGGCCGCGTGGCGGGCGCAGAGGTCGTAGCCGTGGGGCTCGACGCGCCCGCTCAGCGGACCGACGACGACCATCGAGTCGGCGTAGACGTAGGTCAGGGTCGCCACCGCTTCCTCGTGGCAGGTGACCTTGCTGCAGGGGCGCTCGTCCATCGGGGCCAGCGTACCCGTCCGCCCCGGGGGGTCCGCGTAGCATGGGCGGATGGCCAGGCCCCACCGCGTCACCGACCGGTCCCGACACCGCGACCGCCACGGCAGGGGGCTCCGGTCCTCCGTCGCGGGGCCGCACCTGCCCTTCCTGCGCACGCGGGTCGACACCTTCGACGACGTCGTCGCCGCCACCGTGGAGTACCTGCGGGAGCTGCGTCCGGACGACCTCGACGACGTCACGGTCGAGGTCGAGGCGCTCCCCGCCGACCCGGACGAGGCGCGCGTCGAGCGCTGGCGCGTCGACCGGCGGGCACGCCGCGTCGTGCTCTACCGCCTCCCGATCGAGCGCCTCACGCCCGTCCCCGAGTCGCGGCGCCTGGCCGACCCGGAGCAGCAGCACCGGTCGGTCGTCGAGGGCTGGGTGTTCCGGGCCGTCGCCGACCTGCTCGGCGAGGACCCGTGGGAGATCGCTCCGGAGCGCTGGCGCGACGGCTGAGCCCACCGGGGCCAGCGCAGCCCGCGTGGCCCACGCCCGGAGCACCGGGACCCGTCACGACCGCTACGGCAGCTACGGCCGCTACGGCCGCTACGGCCAGACGGTGACGGGCGAGGAGGCGGGCAACGGCGACGTGACCGCCCACGAGGCCAGGGCCCCGGGCGCGGAGAACGAGACCCCGGCCCGGAGGCCGTCGGCACCTCGGAGCGTCACGCGGTCGCCCGCGCCCACCGCCACCTCGACCGTGGAGCCGCCCGGCACCTCCCGGGGCTCCTCCTCGGCCTGCCCGGCCGCGTCGTCGCCGGCCGCCTCGACGGCCACGGACGCCGTCGCCGCGTCGGCGGACGGGTTGACGACGCTGAGGACGGCGCCCTCGCCGGCCGGCACCTGGACGAGCGTGTCGCCCTGCAGCGCCGAGGCGGACGAGGCCCAGGCCAGGTCGACCGCGCCCTCACCCGAGACCGTCGACGACCGGGCGCCCACCACGACCGGCACGGGCGACTCGACGCGGACGGTGTAGACCCCGTCCGCGAGGCCGTCGACCGGCACGTCGGTGACGCGCCCCGCACCGACCTCGGTCTCGAAGCTGGTGCCCGTCCCGTCGGCGGTGGCCACGTCGACCGTCACGGTGGCCCCCGTGTCGCCGGGCACGAGCACCCGGAGGACGCTCTGGAGGTCGGCGCTGCCCTCGTCGGCGAGGGCCGCCTCGAGGTTCGCCGAGTCACGGACGACGAGGCCCGGCACGACCGCGGTGGTGGCGGGCTCGGCCGAGCCGCTGACGATGTCGACCCCGCCCGGGTCGAGGGTGCGGACCACCGACTGCTGCAGCGTGGAGACGATGCGGCCGCCGCGGCTCTCCACGTGGACCACGGGGGACGCGAGGCCGGTGGCGAAGCCGGAGAGCGGGACGACCTTCTGGCTGCGCGGGGCCACCACGATGCCGTCGATGCCCGGCCCCTGGACGGTGCCGTCCTCGGCCCAGATGCCGAGGTCGACCGTCGAGTTCACGTCGGTGGGGTTGACGAGGGTGATGAGCGAGACGCGCCCGGTCTCGGTCGAGCCGCCCACCAGCCACGTCGAGCTCGTCGGCTCGGTACAAGGGGCGGAGGCGAAGCCGACCAGGTCGTCCGAGTCGACGGCCTGGCTCTGTGCCGCCGCGACGAGGGGGACGTCGTCGCCCTCGACGGGTGCCGTCACGAGCTGCGGCGACGACGAGCTGCCGTCGGCGCCGGCGAGCGCCTCGACCTCGTCGTCGCCCGTCGAGCCCCGGTCGACGTCGGCGCGTCCGACGGCGCTGGCCGTGGTGGCCTGCTGCCCCTCCGCGTCCGAGAGGCGGAGGACGCTCCCGGCGCAGACGCGCTGCTGGTCGACGGGGACGGGGGTGACGAGCTGCCCGGCCGGCTCGGTGCGGAGCGCGGGCAGCGGCACGACGGCTGCGGCGCCGACCACGAGGGCCGCGACGGCGAGCCCCACGACGCCGACCACCACGCGCCCGGTGGTCCTGGCTGCGGATCGCTCAGTCATCTCGCTCCTCGTCGAAGGTGGTGGCGGGCTGCTCGGCCTCGGGCACGCCGGCCCGTGACCGACGCCGACGGGGCGTGGTCGGGAGCGCGAGCAGCAGGGCGGAGCCGAGCACCAGCGCCCACGTGACGCCGACGATCGGGCGGAGCGGCCCCGGGTCGGGGCGGTCGTCGGCCCGCTCGGACGCGGCGACGTAGCGCCAGAGGAGCCCGTTCGAGGTGTCGCCGACGGGCAGGAAGGTCGCGGTGCCGTCGAGGGCCTCCCCCGCACGGCGCTCGAGCGCCGCCGCCGCGGGCTCGTCGTCGGGCGTGCCGGTCAGCAGCACGAACCCGACGCCGAGGCGGTCGAGGTCGTCGGCCGGGTCGAAGCCGCTGCGGCTGACGAGGTTGCCCGCCAGGACGGTCAGGTCGCGGTCGGTCGCGCTGAGCCGCTGCGACGTGGCGTCGAGGGTCGACTGGTCGTCGAGCGTCGCCCCCTGGCCGCGCTCGAGCGAGACGGCGAGCGTGCCGTCGGGCTGGGGGGTGAGGACGAGGGTGCCGACGTCGGGCGACGCCTCGGCCTCCGCCGTGACGTAGGCCGAGAGGATGCGCCCCGAGCTCGGGCGGACGTCGGCCGTCCCGACGTAGGAGGCGAGGAGCACCGGCACGGCCACGGCGACGCTCGTGACGCCCACGAGCACGCCCGCCGGCGGGGCGACGCGGGGCAGGCGGTCGAGGGTCACGGCGGCGGCGCCGACGAGGCCCAGCAGGTACAGGCTGAGGCCGCTGCCCGCCCAGACGGCGACGCTGTCGCTGCCGACGGCGGAGACGGAGACCTGGGTGGCGGCCACGGCGGTCAGGTAGCCGAGGAGGGCCAACGTGAGGGCGGGCACCGCGCGGCGCAGGGCGCCGACGAACGGGGCCGCCACGGCCAGGAGGGCGAGGGGCAGGAAGGCGGCCGCGACGACGGCGGCGAGGGTCTCGGGCGGGAGGCCCGTCCCCGCCAGGAGCCGCGTCCAGCCGTTCAGCCCCGTCTCCGGCGAGGTGACGAGGAGCTGGAGCGGTGACGCGGGCTCCGTCCTGGCCGGCACGCCCGGGTCGGCGAAGACGCCCCACCAGGTGCCGCGACCGATCTGCACGATCGCGAGCGGCAGGAACAGCGCCACGGCCGGGAGGGGCACCGCGATCATCCGGTGGATGCCGCGCGGGCGGGTCGCGAGGGAGCCGAGCCAGATCACGACGAGCGCCGGCAGGAGCGACGGCGAGCAGGCCGCCACCAGGGCGAACAGGAGGGAGGCGGTGGCGCCGGCCGCCCAGGACCGGGCCGAGCCGATCAGGGCCCAGACCAGGAAGGGGAGGGCGGCGTGGGCGAGGGCGGCCCCGAGGTGGCCGGTCTGCAGGGCGGAGAGCACGGGCGACGAGAGGGCGTAGACGGCGGCGGCCACGGCGGGCACCCAGGTGCGCCCCGTGACGCGGCGCGTCGCGAACCAGGCGCCCAGCGCCGACACCGGCAGCGCGGTCAGGTAGACGAGGAGCACCGAGGTCGACGGGGACCACGCCGTGACGGAGCCGAGGACGGCGAGGACGGCCGTGAAGGGGTCCGACGGCCCGACGAAGCCGGTGCCGATGTCGCGCCAGCCCCAGCCGACCGACGACCAGAGGTCGCCGAGCGAGGTGCTGAGCGGGAGCAGGCCCCCGCCGGTGACGGCGGGCTGGCTCAGCAGGTCGAGGACGGCGACCGCCCCGACGACGGCGGTGAGCACGACGACCCAGAGCCCGCCCGAGCCGATGAAGCTGGCCTGCGGGTCGCCCGCGTCCTCGCCCCGCGCGACGAGGGCGTCGCGCTCGGTCACCCGCCGTTCGCGGATCTGGTAGAAGGTCGCGCGGAGCGGCTCGATCGCCGCCCAGCTCGTCGTCCGCGTCCGCGACAGGGAGCGCCTCGCCTGGGCGATGCGCGTCCCGCCGAAGGCGGCGCGGAGGGCGGTGGCGAACTCGCCGCCGACGGCCCCCGGGTTCTTCGTGAGCAGGTGCCAGATGCTCCGGACCACGGCGAGGGGGACGAGGCTCAGCCAGTGCAGCGGCAGCGCGGCGGCCGGTGCGTAGACGAGCCGTCGGTGCAGCTGCGCCGACCGGTGGAGGCGCGTGCGGCGCCCGGCGCCGAGGGGCTCGGCCTGGCCGAAGTCCTCGGGCGGGCCGTCGCTCGCGACGCGGGCGTCGGAGACGAGCGCGACGCGGTGGCCGGCCAGGCGGGCGCGGACGGAGAAGTCGAGGGCCGCGTCGACGTGGGGCAGGCCGGGGTCGAAGCCGCCGAGGGCGGTCCACACGCTGCGGCGGACGAGCATCCCGCCGGCGGCGACGCCGAGCACGTCGTGGCGGTCGTCGTGCTGGCCCTGGTCGAGCTCGTTCTCCACGAGGGTGAGGGAGGCGCCGTAGCGCGTCACGGTCTCACCGAACCCGGCGATGACGGCGGGGTCGTCGAGGCGCATCAGCTTGGGCCCGACCACCGCGACCGAGGGCGACACCTCGACGGTGGAGAGCAGCCGTTCGAGGGCGCGGGGGCGGGGAGCGTTGTCGTGCCCCAGGAACCACAGCCACTCGTCGGCCTCGGAGTCGGCGTCACCGCTCCCGGAGAGCCGGGCGCCGTGGGCGAGCGCCTCGACGAACGTCGTCGTCGGGGGCACGCTCGTCAGCTGGGCCGCGCCGCTCAGCGAGAGCCGCCCCGCCGCGCTGTCGCGCCCGCCGGCGTCGACGACGACGAGCGCCTCCGGCGGTCGCGTCTGGCGCGACAGCCCGTCGAGGGTTCGGTCGAGGTGCGTCGCTCCACCAGGGGCGACGAGGATCGCAGTGACTCTCGGTTGCATGACCTGTGCAGCCTAGGTCGGCCACCGAGGGCGACGGACGCGCCGCGCCGCGCCGCGCGTACCTGTGAGGGGTCGATGAACGACCGCGGCGCACGGCCCCGGGAGGGGTCGTGCGCCGTGGAGATGACGGTGGAGGAGCGGGCTAGGCGCGCTTCCGGAGCTTGCGTCGTTCGCGCTCCGAGAGGCCGCCCCAGATGCCGAAGCGCTCGTCGTTGCGGAGCGCGTACTCGAGGCACTGGGCCCGGACGTCGCACGAGGCGCAGATCTTCTTGGCGTCGCGGGTGGAGCCGCCCTTCTCGGGGAAGAACGCCTCGGGGTCGGTCTGCGCGCAGAGCGAGTCGGCCTGCCAGGACAGCTGGGCCTCGTCGTCGTCGACCGCGACCTTGCGGACCCCGGGGACGCCGAGCAGCACCGGATCGACGTGCCAGTCGTCGGGCACCCCCGCTCCGACGGCCACGGCCGCGCCGACGGACTGCCCGGCACCGATCCCGTCGACACGGTTCTCGTTGATCGCCACAGCACCTCTCCCCTCGACGTCGTCGCCCCCCGAACGGCTGCGACTCAGGCAATTACACCGGTGTAACTACACGACGTCAAGTCGAGCCCCAATAAACCCTGGACCCCCCATCGAGGGTCAAGCTCGCTCCGGCGTGTCGGGGTACGATCTGCCCGGCCCGGGTGACGTCACCCGTCCTGGGGGCACGTCGTCGCGCCCCGGGCGTGTCGCGCGCCCCCTCCGGCACGGCCCCCGAGCCCTCCGACGACGCCCGGACCGGGGAGTCGCGGGTCGGGACGAGCGCCCCGGTTCAGCTCCGGGGAGCGGCGGCCCAGGCGCTGGTGACCATGTCGAGCAGGCTGTGCCGCATGACCCAGTCGAGGTCACGGCCGGCGAGCGTGCCGTCGGCGACGATCCGGTCGGGGTCGCCGGGGCGGCGGGGCGCCACCTCGGGCTCGAAGTCGACGCCGGTGCCCTCGCGCATGGCGTCCATGATCTCGCGGACGGACACCCCGCCTCCGGAGCCGAGGTTGTAGGCCGCCTCGACGGCCTCCCCCGCGTCGAGGCGCCGGGCCGCGGCCACGTGCGACACGGCCAGGTCGGAGACGTGGACGTAGTCGCGGACGCAGGTGCCGTCGGGCGTGTCGTAGTCGTCGCCGTTGATGCGGGGCGTGCGGCCGTCCGCCAGGGCGGCGAACACGAGGGGGAAGAGGTTGTGCGGGCTGGCGTCGTACAGCCCGGCCTCGCCGGAGCCGACGACGTTGAAGTACCGGAGGCTCGTGTGGCGCAGCCCGGCGGCGACGCCCTGGTCGCGCAGGAGCCACTCGCCGATCAGCTTGCTCTCGCCGTAGGGCGAGGCCGGCGCCTTCGGGGTGCCCTCCGTGACGAGCTCGGTGGGGGGCGTGCCGTAGACCGCCGCGCTCGAGGAGAACACGACGCGGTCGACGCCCGTCTCGGCCATCGCCTCGAGGAGCCTCTGGGTGCCGGTCACGTTCTGCTCGTAGGTGTGCAGCGGCCGCTGCACGGAGACGCCGGCGTACTTGTAGCCGGCGACGTGGACGACGCCCGTGACGCCGTGCGCGCGGATCGTGTCGACCAGGAGCTCGCGGTCGAGGATCGTGCCGCGGACGAAGGGGACGCCCTCGGGGACGAACGCCTCGAGGCCGGACGACAGGTCGTCGTAGACGACGGCGTCGATGCCGGCCCTCGTGAACTCGCGGACGACGTGGGACCCGATGTAGCCGGCGCCGCCGGTGACCAACCATGACATGCGGCTCAGCCTACCGAGCGCGGGAGCGGCTCCCGCCGCGGCTGGCCGCCCGGCTCAGGCGGGGGTCGCCACGTAGAGCTGGCCGCCCCCGGTCACCGCGAGACGGACCTCGTCGGGGGTCACGAAGGCCGACTCGCCCTGACGGAGGCGCATCGAGCCGTCCTGCCCCTTGACGACGACCTCGCCCTCGGTGACGAGGAGGATGCTCGGCCCGCCGATCTCGACGACCGCCCCCGCGCCTCCCGCGTGCACGCGGAGGAGGGCGAAGCCGACGCCGCCCGGCTCGAAGCGCTCGACGCCCGGCGCCGCCTCGACCGGCAGCAGCCGCGGCACGGGCAGCGGCTCGAACTCGAGCACGCGGAGCAGCTCGGGCACGTCGACGTGCTTCGGCGTGAGGCCGCCCCGGAGGACGTTGTCGGACGGGGCCATCAGCTCGACCCCGAGGCCGCGGAGGTACGCGTGGACGTTGCCGGCGGGCAGGAAGAGGGCCTCGCCGCGGCGCAGGGAGACGCGGTTGAGGAGGAGGGAGACGACCACGCCCGGGTCGCCCGGCCACCGCGCGGCGAGGTCGACGACCGTGGCGACGCTCGGGCTCGGGTCGGCGACCGAGGGGGCCAGCTCGCCCACGGCGGCCACGACCGCGCGCGACTCCTCGCTGCCGTCGAACAGCCAGGCGAGGGTCGACTCCAGCGACGTCGCGACGCTGCCGCGCAGGGCGGCGAGTCGTCCCGTGCCCGCGTCCAGGGCGTCGACGTCGACGATCGTCTCGGCCGGGGTGCGGAAGCCGCAGAGCGCGTCGAAGGACTCGCTCAGGGCGACGATGATCTCCGGCTTCGGGAACGGGTCCTTGTAGTTGCGCGTCGGCGAGTCGATCGGCACCCCGGCCGCCTCCTCCGCCGCGAAGCCCGCCTCCGCCTGCTCGGGCGTCGGGTGCGCCTGGATCGACAGCGGCTCGTCGGCGGCGAGCACCTTGAGCAGGAACGGCAGCTCGTCACGGTCGCGGCCCAGGGCCCGGGCGGGCTCGGCCGCGAACCAGTCGGCCAGGGTGTCGGCGCCGTCGACGACGGCCGGGTTCACGACGATGCTCGGCGAGCCCGCGTGCGCCCCCAGCCAGAGCTCGGCCTCCGGGCGACCCGAGGGCGCGCGGCCGAGCAGCTCGGCGATCGCCGAGCGGGAGCCCCAGGCGTAGTCGCGGGGGGTGTTGGTGATGGCGAGGAACATGCGGAGACCTGCTTGTCGACGTGGGCTTGGGCCCCCTCTACAAAGGCGTGAGGACGACCGGGGGCGTGCGTTGGTCAAAACTACCAACCCCGTTGCCGCCCCTCGGAGCCGTGCCTAGGCTCGCGTCGTCCCGAGACGGTCGGGCCAGAGGGCCCGGCCGCACCGACACGATGCAACGGAGCAACGGATGTCATCAGCGACCCTCACCTCGTTCAGCACGCTCGCGAGCGACTTCTACGGCTACGAGGCCGGTCTCAGCGACCGGGAGAAGGCCGTCCTCGCCGACCTGCGCGCCTACCTCGACGCCGAGGTGCGGCCGATCGTCAACGGCCACTGGGAGCGCGCGGAGTTCCCCCACGAGATCGTGAAGGGGCTCGCCGACCTCGGCATCTACGGGATGCCGTGGGAGGAGACGCGCCCGTTCGAGAACTCGGCGGTCTTCCGGGGCTGGGTCGCGCTCGAGCTCGCCCGCTGCGACGCGTCGGTCGCGACGTTCTGCGGCGTGCAGAACGGCCTCGCGATGGGCTCGATCAGCGTCGGCGGCTCGCCGGAGCAGCGCGCCGAGTGGCTCCCCCGGCTCGCCACCGGAGAGCTCGTCGGGGCGTTCGGCCTGACCGAGCCGCTGTCGGGCTCCGACTCGGCCCAGGGCCTCCGCACGGTCGCGACGCGGGACGGCGACGACTGGGTGCTGAACGGCTCGAAGCGCTGGATCGGCAACGCCACGTTCAGCGACCTGACGATCATCTGGGCGAAGAGCGCGGAGGACGGCCAGGTGAAGGGCTTCATCGTGCCCACCTCGACCCCCGGGTACACGGCGACGAAGATCGAGGGCAAGCAGAGCCTCCGGATCGTCCAGAACGCCGACATCACGCTGGAGGACGTCCGGGTGCCCGACAGCCTGCGGCTGCAGCAGGCGAACTCGTTCCGCGACACCGCCGCGGTGCTCCGGCTCACGCGGGCCGAGGTCGCCTGGGCGGCCGTCGGCAACATGATCGGCGCGTACGAGGCGGCCCTGGCCTACGCGGGTGAGCGCGTCCAGTTCGGCAAGCCCATCGCGCGCCACCAGCTCGTCCAGGACCTGCTGGTCAAGTGCATCGGGAACATCACCGCGTCCATCGGCATGGTGGTGCGGGTGTCGCAGATGCTCGACGAGGGCGTCCAGCGCGACGAGCACGCCTCCCTCGCCAAGGCGTTCACGACCGCGCGCATGCGCGAGACCGTGGCCTGGGCCCGCGAGGTGCTCGGCGGCAACGGCATCGTGCTCGAGTACGACGTCGCCCGCTACTTCGCCGACGCGGAGGCGCTCTACAGCTACGAGGGCACGAGGGAGATGAACACCCTCATCGTCGGGCGGGCCATCACCGGCCAGGCCGCCTTCGTCTGAGCACCGGGAGGGCCGGCGACGCGACCCCGGTCGTCTAGCCTGGTGCCCATGACGTCGACGACCCCCGTGCGCCTCGACCCGTCGACTCCCCCGGCGCGCCGGAGCACGCTCTTCGCGACGCTCGTCTTCGTCGTCCTCTTCGGTGGCGACGTGCTGCGGAACGGCACCAGCTTCTGGGGCTGGGGGCTGGTCTGCGGCGCCATGGTGGTCGCCGCCGTGGTCGTCGTCGTGCGGCACCCGCCCCGGCTGCGGACCCTCCCGCGCCTCCTCGTCCTGTGGCTGGCCTTCGCGGTCGCGTCGATCGCGTGGTCGCAGTACCCGGCGGCCTCGGCCATCGGCATCGGCGCGACGCTGGCCACGACCGTCGGCGCGCTCGCCGTCACGGTGTCGCTCCCCTGGCCCCTCATCGTCACCGCCCTCGGCCGCGCCCTGCGGCTGCACGTCGTGCTCTCGCTCCTCTTCGAGGTCGTCGTCGGGGCGTTCGTGCGACAGCCCGTCTGCCCCGTCTACCTCGACTGCTCGGGGGGCGTGCCCGACGCGTTCTTCTGGTCGCGGGCCGAGCTCTTCACGGGCGGACGCATCCAGGGGCTGCAGGGCAACAGCAACATCCTCGCCGTCCTCGCGCTGCTCGCCCTCGTCGTGACCCTCGCGGAGGCCTCGTCGCGGACGATCAGCCGCAGCACCGCGCGCGTCGGGGTCGTCTCGGCCGTCGTCGCCCTGCTGCTCACGCGGTCGGCGACCGTCGCGGCCTGCGCGGTGGCCGTCGCCCTCGTGCTCGCGCTCGTGGTCGTCGTCCGCCGCACCGCGCCTCCTCGTCGCCCCCGCGTCTACGGCCTCGCCGGCCTGGCGGTCGTGGTCGCCGCCCTCGCCGTCGTGCTCGCCAGGGGTCCGCTGCTCGCCCTCGCGGGGCGCAGCGGCGACCTCACGGGCCGCACCGACATCTGGGCCGCCGTCGTCGACCTCGCCGTGCAGCACCCCGTCGTCGGCTGGGGCTGGGTCAGCTACTGGATCCCCATCGCCGAGCCGTTCCGCGACCTCGCCGAGCGCAACGGGGTCGTCTACCTGCAGGCCCACGACGCCTACCTCGACGTCTGGTTCCAGCTCGGCGCCGTCGGGCTCGTGCTCTTCCTGCTGGTCGTGGTGGGCGTCGCCCTGCGGGCGTGGTCGTGGGCCACCGACCGCCGCGTGCTCGGCGTCGGCCGCGTCGCGCCCTGGAGCGCGCTCGACGCGCTGCCCGTCCTGCTCCTGGCCGCGCTGCTCGTGCACGGCCTCACCGAGTCGCGCCTCATCGTCGAGTGGGGCTGGGCGGTCTTCGTCGTGCTGGTGGTCGTCACGCGTCGGGACCCCTACGGCTGGACGGACCGCGACCGGTGACCTCCTGGTCGGCCGAGCGCCCGCGGGACCCGCTGCGCCGCTACCTCTCGGCCTGGGTGGGGTTCTCGGCCGGGGGGCAGTTCTCGCAGGCCCTCTCGGTGGCCGTCGTGCTCTTCGCGACGACCACGCAGGCGATCCGGTCGGTGATGGGCTGGCCGGGTGCCCTGGCCGTCCTCGGCACCCTCCTCGTGCTCGCCGCGCTGTCGTTGTTCGGTGGCCGACGCCACATCGAGTGGCACGGGATCCTGCCCGTCTCCCTCATCGCCCTGTTCGGGTTCATGGCCGTGAGCGTGCTCTGGAGCGAGTACACCTGGGCGACGCTCGGGGGCGTCGCCTACGCCGCGGGCTTCGGCGCGCTCGGGCTCTACCTCGCCCTCGGCCGCGACCTGGTGCAGGTCGTGCGGGCGGTGGGCGACGCGCTGCGCATCGTCCTCGTCACCTCGATGGCCCTCGAGATCTTCTCGGGCCTCCTGGTCGACCAGCCGATCACGTTCCTCGGCATCCGCGGCGACCTCGCGGCGGGCGGGCCGATCCAGGGGCTGGCCGGCACGCGCAACTACCTGGGCTTCCTCGCCGCGCTCGCGCTGGTGACCTTCGCCGTCGAGTTCCTCACCCGGTCGGTGCCGCGCTCCCAGGCCGTCGCCTCCGGCGTGCTCGCGGCCGCCACCCTGCTCTTCGCGCGGTCGCCCGTGGCGGCGCTGGCCGTGGTGGCGCTCGTGGTGGCGGGCCTCGCGCTGCAGGCCCTGCGCCGGGCTCCCGAGCGGAGGCGCCCGCTGCTGCAGGGAGTCGTCGCCGCCGTGGTCGTCGTCGGCGCGACCGTGGGCTGGGCGGTGCGCCGGTCGCTCCTCGGCAGCGTCGACGGCACCTCCGACGTGACGGCCCGGACGGCCCTGTGGGCCCGCATCCGCGACCTCGCGGGGGTGCACGACATCACCGGCTGGGGGTTCGTCGGCCAGTGGCCGTCCGAGATCTTCCCGTACTCGACGATCCTCGCCCCCGACGGGCGCCCCTCCCCGACCGGGCTCAACGCGTTCTTCGACATCTGGCTGCAGCTCGGGCTCGTCGGGGTGCTGCTGCTCGTCGTCGCGGGGTCGCTCGCCCTCGTGCGCAGCTGGACCACCGCCTCCGGCCACCCGATCGTCGCGTACGTGTGGCCGGCCCTGGTGCTCGTGCTCATCGGCGTCACGGCCCTCGCCGAGAGCTTCGTGCTCTTCGAGGGCACCCTGATGCTCTTCGTCGCCATCGCGACCATCGCGGCGCGGAAGCGTTCCTGGCGGTCGCGGCTCCCGCGGTAGGTGCGCTCCTGGGTCACAGGGCCGTCAGGACGGTGCCCGGCCTCCGCGCTCGACGGAGGACGACGATCAGGGCTCTCGGACCCAGGAGGGGCCCGGTCGACGGCCCCGCAGGCGCGCCACGGCCCGCTGAGCGCCCCACACCGTCACGCGGGCCATGGCCTCGACGACGATGGCCTGGCTCATCTTCGACTCGCCGTGCTCGCGCTCCCGGAACTCGATCGGGACCTCGACGACCCGGCCTCCGCCGTCGAGCGTCCGCAGGGTCATGTCGACCTGGAAGCAGTAGCCCTTGGAGTCGATGGTCGAGAGGTCCATCGCGGAGAGGGCCGCGCGCGTGTAGACCCGGAAGCCCGCGGTGACGTCCTTGAGGGGCAGCCCGAGGACGAGACGGGCGTAGAGGTTCCCGCCGCGGCTGAGCACCTGACGCGAGAGCGGCCAGTTCACGACGGAGCCGCCGGGCACCCACCGCGAGCCGATCGCGAGGCTCGGGGTGCCGGGCTCGTCGCCCCGGACCCTGTCGATCATGGTCGGCAGCGCCTCCGGCGGGTGCGAACCGTCGGCGTCCATCTCGATGACGAAGTCGTAGCCGCGCTCCAGGCCCCAGGCGAAGCCCGCGACGTACGCGGAGCCGAGGCCCAGCTTGCCCGTCCGGTGCTGCACGTGGACCCGGGGGTCGGTCAGCGCCATCTCCTCCGCGAGGGCGCCCGTCCCGTCCGGGCTCCCGTCGTCGACGACCAGCACGTCGATCTCGGGCACGGCCGCGAAGAGACGGGCCAGGATGATCGGGAGGTTCTCGACCTCGTCGTACGTGGGCAGGACGACGAGGGCCTCGTGCCCCGGTCGTGCGGTGTTCGAGCTGGTCATGCGCGTGGTTCTTTCGTCGTGGGGCCCGATCGGGCCCCCTGAGCCTGGCAGCCGCACCTGCGGAGCTGCTCGGGACTGCGACCTCGTCGGGGCGGGAGGTCAGCCCCGGGCGATCTCGGGGTCGGAGCCTTCCGGCGGCAGGTGCCCGTTGGGCGTCCGGCGGCCCGGAGCGCCGTACCCCAGGTAGACGAGTCGGGACGACTCCCGCCGCGACCGCGTGATGCCGTCCAGGACGAGCCCGACGAGCCACGTGAGGAAGGCCAGGATCATCAGCGAGGCCGCGAGGAAGGCCGTCGGGAAGCGCGGCACGAGGCCGGTCTCACCGAACTCGACGAAGATCGGCACGGCCAGGAGCAGGCCGACGAGGGCGAACACGGCCCCGACGATCCCGTGGAAGGCCAGCGGTCGCTCGTGGCGGATGAGGTGCGCGATCAGGGTCAGGATCTTGACGCCGTCCTTGACGGTGCTGAGCTTGCTCTCGCTGCCCTCTGGGCGGTCACGGAAGCCCACCTCCACCTCGGTCTGGGGCACGCGCAGGTTCATGCTGTGGACCGTGAGCTCCGTCTCGATCTCGAACTCCCGCGAGAGGGCGGGGAACGACTTGACGAAGCGACGGGAGAAGATGCGGTAGCCGCTGAGCATGTCCGTCACGGGCAGGCCGAAGAGACCGCTCACCAGGCGGTTGAAGGCCTTGTTGCCCGCCTCGTGGCCCGGACGGTAGGCGCTGCTCGACGGGTCGAGCTCGCGGCGGACCCCGAGGACGTGGTCGTAGGGGCCCTCGAGCAGGGTCTCGATCATCGCCGGAGCGTCGTCGACGTCGTAGGTGTCGTCGCCGTCGATGAGGAGGTAGACGTCGGCGTCGATGTCGCTGAACGCCCGTCGCACCACGTTTCCCTTGCCCTTGCGGTTCTCGTAGCGCACGACGGCGCCGGCGGCACGGGCCAGCTCGTCGGTGCCGTCCGAGCTGTTGTTGTCGTAGACGTACACCTGGATGCCGGGCACCGTGGCGCGGAGGTCGGTGACGACCTTGGCGACGGTGTGCGCCTCGTTGTGGCACGGCACGACGGCGGCGATGACGAGATCGTCTTGAGTCAAGATATGGTCCTTCGGTGCTGACAGCTCTCCGCTGCGGATCACGGGGGCCTTCGGCCCTCGGAGACGCTATCAGCTGCCCCGCTCATCGAAGGAAGGCTCCTCATGTCCCGCGCGTCCGACTTCCTCGTCGAGCACCTCCGTCGTGGGAGCAGCTTCCTCGTCATCGGCGGCGTCGGCTTCGTCGTCGACGCGCTCGTCTACAACGGCCTCGTCTTCTGGGGAGGCGCCGGTCCGCTCGCGTCCGCGCCCCTCCTGGCCAAGGTGCTCGCCATCGCGGTCGCCAGCGTGGTCACGTACGTCGGCAGCCGTTTCTGGACCTTCCGCGACCGGGGCGCGGGGCCGACCCGGCGGTCGTTCGGGGCCTTCGCCGTGGTCAACGTCGTGGCGATCCTGCTGCAGCTCGCCTGCCTGGGGTTCTCCCGGTACGTCCTCGGTCTCGACGGCCCCGTGGCCGACAACGTCTCGGGCACGCTCGTGGGGCAGGCCCTGGCGACCGGCTTCCGGTACGTCGCCTACGGTCGGTGGGTCTTCCCGCGCGCGGCGACGACCGAGAGCGCCGGGACGGCTCAGTCGACGCGGTAGAGCCAGAGGGGGGCGGACCCCTGCTCCTCGCGGTCGACCTCGACGGCACAGGGATCGTCGAGCCGGGACTCCGAGACGACGTAGTCGACGTGCTCCTGGGCGAACGCGCTGCAGGCGTCGAAGGTGACCTGGATCTGGTCACGGTAGGGGTTCGTCACCGTCGGCTCCCCGACGCCGGGGACCCAGGACACGTTCGCGAGGCGGTTCCACGCGTCCTCGTCACTCGCGTCGTCGTCGATCTCGTCCCACATCTCCTCGGGCGGCGCCGTCTGGACGCCGTTGTACGTGCTGACGCCGCTCTCGACCAGCACGGCGCCGGCCCAGAACGTGCCGATGCCGAGCCACTGCGCGTCCGGGTCCTGCGCGGCGACGGCCGCGACCTCGCGGCCCATGTCGGTCTCGGTCAGGTCGAACACGCCTCGGTAGAGGGGGTTCACCCCCAGCCCGACGACCAACGACGCGGCCAGGAACGCGCCCGCGCCCACCAGGGGAACCCGGCGCGACGCCGCGACCACGGCGACGACGAGGAGAGCCACCACGACGGTCCAGGCGGAGGACACTGAGAGCACCGTCGAGCCGGTCGCGCGGAGCACGGCCCAGACCACCGTCGACGGCGCGAGCACGACGAGACCGGCCAACACGGCCGTCGACCAGGTGCTCCTGGCACGCAGCGCGTCGAGCCGGGCGGTCGCGACCACCACCGAGACGAGGTTGAGCAGGTCGAAGGCGGACCGGACGCGAGCGACCGTGGTGCGGTCGAGCAGGAGGAGGTGGGCGAGAGCGTCCCAGTGGGGCACGAACAGGAACGCCAGCACGACCGCGTGCGCGACGACGACGGACAGGGCGACGGCGTCGATGCGGCGCTCCCGACGCCATCGCTCGGAGACGAGCCAGACGAGGACGACGGACATCGCCAGCCCGATCACGAGCGGCGCCGCGGTCTCGGACGCGTTGGGTCCGAGCGCTCCCGTCTCGCCGTCCTGCAGGGCTCGCTGGAACGGGCCGCTGAAGGCGGCCACGGCCCCGCCGAAGTCGATGGCGCCCGTGGCCTCGAGCCGCTGCCCGGGGTAGACCGTGCCGAGGAGCGCACGCACCGTGTCCAGCCTCGTCACGATCCACGCACCCAGCACGACCCCGGCGGCACCGACGGCGGCGAGCAGCGGCAGCAGGGCCCCCACCGACCGCCGGAGGCCCAGGCGGGCGTCGAGCAGCAGCCCGACGCCGACGACGACGACGACCACGGCCGCCGGCACGATGAACGGCACGTAGATGCTCATCGTCATCGTGACGGTGACGTAGGCGGTGACGGCCGCCGCCGCCCAGCGGACCCGCCGTCGCCCCGGGCGGAGGCACCACACGAGCGTGGTCAGGGCCGTCGCGGCCCAGGCGACGGGCCAGAGCGTGGTCGGCAGGAACCACCACTGGAGCAGCGGGGAGGCACCCAGCGCGGTGGCCAGGAGGGCCGCGGTGACGGGGCGTCGCGGCATCAGGGTCACCGCGAAGCCGTAGGCGGCGATCAACAGGGCTGCGAACGGGAGCCACCACCGGACGGCCATCCCCTGGTCGAGCGGCAGGACGAGGAAGCCCCACACGTGGGGGCGGAAGAGCGTGGACCAGTCCCACGACGGCAGGTCGTTCTGGACGGTGGCGTCCATGCCGCCCGGGAGCGTCTGGTTCACGGCGGGGAACCCCTGCTGCGCCTGTGACACGACCCAGCCCGACTGGACGAGCCATTCGTCGGTGCGGATCTTGCGAGGCACGCCAGCGATCAGGTCTGGGTCGGGACCCCGCCCGAAGAACTCCCAGAACGAGCCGGTCGAGCTGCCGGACACCCCGAGGACGACCAGGACCACGAAGACGACGAGGACGACAGCGGGGTACCCCAGGAGCACGAGAAGCGCCGGGGCGCCGGAGGGGCGGGGCGCGACGAGGCGCGACGACAGGACGGTGAGCCTGACGGCCGCCCCGAGGAACGCTCCATGAGGGCCGGTCTTCTCCGCCTGGTCGTGCATGTCCACTCGCTCCCCGTGTCGCTCGAGGGCGACTCCCCCGCCCGAGGCGCCGCCTCGACGATCGACAACCGTACCCCACGGGCGAGGGGCGGTCGGGTCCCCCGCCCCGCCCTGGAGGCCTAGTTCGAGCTCGGGATGCTGATGGCCCGGCAGCCGCCGAGGCTCGGGTTCTCACCACCGGAGGAGTCGATGGCGTACACGCAGAGCTCCTGGGTGCCCCCCGCGGGGTACGGCAGATCGATCTCGAAGCCGTGGGCGGCACCGGCGGACGGGTAGGCCCGTCCGACGTCGGGACGCGGACGGTCCGCCGTCAGCTGCGTCCCGCGCTTGGCGAGGTAGGCGTGCACCTGGATGGGCGCAGAGGTGTCGGGGTCGATGGCCCAGCCGGCGACCCTGACTCCCCCGGGGACGCCGTAGGCCACGTCGACCGAGCCGATCGGGACGGCGTTGGTCGGCGGCACCGTGACGGCCCGGCACCCGAGCAGGGCGTTGTCGTCCGAGCTGCCCACGTTGATGCCGTACGCGCACACGGTGTGGTCGCCGGGCGAAGCGGCGATCGACGCGGTCCACCCGTGTCGGTCGCCGTAGGCGGGGTACTTGCGCGCGATGTCGGGGCGCGACGCGTCCGCGGTCACGACCGTGGGCCGGCCGTCGACGTAGACGTGCGTGACGATCGGATCGACCGTGTCGCCGTCGAGGGCCCAGCCGGCCGCGGTGATGCGCCCGTCGCGCGACCCGGCGACCACGTCGAGCGAGCCCGTCGGTGCCCGGGACGGCACGTCGACCGTCCGGCAGGGGCCGACGAGGCTGTTGGAGCCCTGGGCGACGTTGATGCCGTAGACGCAGACGGTGTGCGGCCCGGCCGCCGCGGGCACCGTGCCGGCGTAGCCGTGGGCAGAGCCCGAGGCGGGCCAGGCGCGACCCACGTCCGGCCGGTCGCGGTCGGCGCGGAGGGAGCGGCCGACGCCGTCGACGTACACGTGCACGTCGAGCGGAGCCGAGGTCTCGAGGTCGATCGCCCAGCCCGAGACCTGGACGCCGCCCGGCGCTGCCCTCGCCACGTCGACGGCGCCGAAGGGCGACGCGGGCTTCACGTCGAGGGTGCGGCACGTCAGCTCGGTCGTGCTGGCGGACCCCAGCCCGACGGCGTACACGCAGACCTGCTGGAGCCCCGGCGCCGCGCGGAAGGTCGCGTCGTACCCGTGGGCCGAGCCGTTGGACGGGAACGCGCGGCCCACGTCGGGCCGGTCGCGGTCGGCGGCCAGGGGCGTCCCGACGGAGCCCACGTAGACGTGCACCTGGATCGACGAGCGCGACGACGGGTCGAGCGCCCACCCCCGCACGGAGACGGACTCGACGCCGGCGCTCAGGGCGTCGACCGCGCCGACGGCCTTCGTCGTGCCGGTCGGCGAGCCGAACCAGTTGTTGAAGTAGACCCAGAAGTTCCGGTTGCCGTACGCCGAGCAGGAGTCGCCCGTGCCGTTCAGCGACGCGAGCGCAGCGGCGTTCGGCGTGTACGGCGTGTAGTAGTACAGAGCCGCGGTGGCCTGGTTGCGGATGGCGACGGCCTTCGAGCCGCACGAGGCGTTCGGGTTGTACAGCACGTTCTTGGTGGTGCCGGGGGCGTACTGCGTGAAGTACTGGCTCGTGCCGGGCGGGTTGCCGTAGCGCTTGAACTGCCAGGCGGCGCGGTAGATCTGGTTGTAGACGCCCGCGTAGGTCGGGTCGCAGGCGCCGCCGACGTTGTCGGGGCAGGCGTACCCCATCGCACGCTCGAGACGCGCCGCCGACGGCGCCTTCGCCACCGACCCGCTGACCAGGCTCTGCTCCTTCTGCAGGGTCACGAGGATCACCTGCGGGTTGATGCCGCAGACGGCGCTGACCTTCGAGATGATCCTGGCGACGCTCTCGCCGGCGGCGCCCTGGTAGGAGGCGCACATCGGGTCGGCAGCGCGAGTCGACGTCGTCGTCTTGACGACGTTCAGGCAGTTGCCGTTGCTGCAGGAGCCGATCTGCTGGTCGAGGAACGACTGGATCTGCCCCTCCGACATGGCGCCGCCGTTGTAGAAGACGGAGTCGGCGATGATGTTGCCCGGGTCGAAGTCCGCCCCGGAGAGGGCCTGGGCCGGGCTCGACGGCACGGCCGTCGAGACACCGACGATGCCGGAGGCCAGCACGAGTGCGGCCGCGACCATGGCGATTGCTTTCTTCACGAGGAGCGCCTCCCTGGGGCGTTCGGGGGAAGGAACCGAACGGTGGCGGTGGTGCGACGCCGCCCCGCGGCCTGTCCCGGCGAGGCCCGATGGGTCTTCCGCAGGTCACGCTACTTCATGCCGTGTCCCCCGGACACCCCTCACTCGTGGGGCAGGGCGACCGTCCGGAGGAGCCGACCCTCGACCCGGCCGCGGTCGCGGGCCGTCCGACCGTCGAGGCGTCGGGCCCGGACGGCTCCCCGGATCGCCCGCGGCATCTCGGCGAGCAGCCGAGCCCACTGCCGGGCCGCGAGCTGGCGCGTCCCCCCGGGCAGGAGGTCCCGTGCACAGCGGAGGGCCGTCCTGGCGAGCACGCGGGCGACGACCCGGACCGAGCCGACGCGCACGACGACGACGATCCGGTTCCGCATGCTCTGGTACCGGACGAGCTCACCGCTGCTGCTCGAGCTGCCCGCGTGGCGGTGGACCACGACGGCGGCCGGGGCCCAGCCGATGTCGTAGCCGGCGAGGCGGAGTCGCCACGACACGTCGACGTCCTCGTAGTACATGAAGAGGGACTCGTCGAACCCGCCTGCCTCGTCGAGGGCCGAGCGTCTCAGGAAGACGGCCCCGCCGGAGAACCCGAAGGGGTCGGGGCTGCCGTCGGCGCCCCCGTGGCCGTCCAGGGGCGTCAGCCACTCCCGGTCTGCTCCGTTGCCGTTCACGTCGACCTGCACGCCGGTGCCGTTCAGCAGCCGCTCGCCCGCTCCGTCGGCCGATCTCCGCCAGCGGCGGCCGTCGAGCCCCACCAGGTCGTCGACGGTGCCGGGACCTCGCGCGAGCTCGAAACGGCCCTCCAGGACGACGGTGGCCGCGACCGCCGCGGTCGACGGCCCCCGGCGGTCGAGCTCCGCGAGGCCCGCCCTGACGAAGCCGGGCTCCGCGACCGCGTCGTTGTTGAGGAGCACGACGACGTCGGCAGCCACGGCCTCGAGACCCCGTGCGACCCCGCCCGCGAAGCCGAGGTTCCGCTCGACGGGGACGACGTGGACGGACGGGAACTCCGTCCGGTAGGCCTCGACCTGGCCTGCGGTCGCCTCGTTGACCACGAGGACCACCTCGACCTCACCGGCACGGACCTGGGCGGACAGCGAGCGGAGGCACCGACGGGTGAGCTCCGGCTGCCGCCAGTCGACGACGACGACGGTGGCGAGCATCCGGCCATTGTGGCAGGCCTCGGGGCTCCTCCGGGGACGTGGTTATAGTTGGGGCTGGCCACGGGCCGAACCGAACGTCGCCGACCACTGGGAGTTACCGCTTTGACCGTCACCACCACCGGCACCGTCTCGGTCGTCATCATCAACTACCGCGGCACCGACGACACCCTCGAGTGCGTCGCCCGCCTCAACGACGTCGACTGGCCCGCGAAGCAGCTCGAGATCGTCGTGGTCGAGAACGGCTCCGGTGACGACAGCGAGGAGCGGCTCCGTGCCACCCTCGGCGACCAGGAGAACGTGACCCTGCTCGTGTCGTCCGAGAACCTCGGCTTCACCGGCGGGAGCAACCTGGGCGCCCGCAAGGCGACCGGTGACTTCGTCGCCTTCCTCAACAACGACGCCAAGCCGCACCGCGACTGGATCCGCGAGGGCATCGCCGCCTTCTCCGCCAGCCCCCGCATCGGCGCCGTGGCCAGCAAGGTCCTCGACTGGGACGGCAAGGCCATCGACTTCGTCGAGTCCGGCCTGTCCTGGTTCGGCATGGGCTACAAGAACCACACCAACGAGCTCGACGACGGACGGTTCGACGAGCAGCGCGACCTCCTCTTCGGCACCGGCTCGGCCTTGTTCGTGCGCCGTGCGCTCTTCCTCGACATCGGCGGCTTCGACGAGGACATGTTCATGTTCTACGACGACGTCGACCTCGGATGGCGCCTCAACCTCTACGGCTACCGGGTCCGCTTCGCACCGGACTCGATCGTGTACCACAAGCACCACGGCTCGATGAAGAGCTTCGGCGAACACCGTGAGATGTACCTGCTCGAGCGCAACGCCCTCCACATGCTCTACAAGAACCTGTCCGAGGACAGCCTGGGGACCATCCTCCCGGCGGCCTTCGCCCTGCTCGCCCGTCGCGCCGTCGCGAAGGGGAAGCTCGACTCCGAGTCGTACGACCTCCGCCGCTTCGAGGGCGGTGCCGACGAGTTCGACGAGACGACCCCCGTCCACAAGGACACCGTCGCGGGCCTGTTCGCGCTCGACCAGTTCGTCGCCGACCTGCCCAAGCTGAAGAAGCGCCGCGACGAGATCCAGTCGCGCCGCGTCAAGACCGACAAGGAGGTGTTCCGGCTCTTCGGCAACATCTTCCACCCGCTCTTCGGCGACGACTACTTCCTCGACGGCTTCACGAAGATCCAGGACGCGTTCGGCGTCAACCGGCCGATGATGCGGAAGCGCGTCCTCGTCATCACGGGCGACGCGCTCGGCGAGAAGATGGCTGGCCCGGGCATGCGCGCCTGGAAGATCTCCGAGGCCCTCTCGGAGCACAACGACGTCCGTCTCGTCACCTGGAACGTCGCCAACCGCGCCTCCGACCAGTTCGAGGTCGAGCGGGTCCGCCTGCAGGACGAGAAGGCGATGAAGGTCCACGAGGAGTGGGCCGACGTCATCTTCTTCCAGGGCTTCGCCCTCCGCCACTTCCTCACGCTGCAGCGGTCGAACAAGGTCATGGTCGTCGACCTCTACGACCCCATGCACCTCGAGCAGCTCGAGCAGGGGCGAGAGATGGGCGACGCGGCCTGGCGCAACCAGGTGCTCGTCACGACGGAGGTCGTGAACGAGCAGCTCCAGCGGGGCGACTACTTCCTCTGCGCCTCCGAGAGGCAGCGCCTGTTCTGGATGGGCCAGCTGGCCGCGGTGGGGCGCATCAACCCCGACACCTACGCCGCCGACGAGAACCTGGGCGACCTGATCTCCATCGCTCCGTTCGGCATGGACAGCACGCCGCCCCAGCACACCCGCAAGGCGATCCGCGGCGTCGTGCCCGGCATCGGTGACGACGACAAGGTCGTCATCTGGGGCGGCGGGATCTACAACTGGTTCGACACGCCGACCCTCGTGCGGGCGATCGGCCTCCTGGCGGAGCGTCGTCCGAACGTGCGGCTGTTCTTCCTCGGCGTGGCGCACCCCAACCCGGACGTCCCCGAGATGGCGATCGTGTCCAAGACGCGGGAGATCTCCGAGCAGCTGGGCCTGACCGGCAAGAACGTCTTCTTCAACGAGGCCTGGGTGGCTCTCGACGACCGGCAGAACTACCTGCTCGAGGCGGACGCCGGGGTCAGCACCCACTTCGACCACATCGAGACGACGTTCTCGTTCCGCACGCGCATCCTCGACTACATGTGGGCGAACCTGCCCATCGTGACGACCAGGGGCGACAGCTTCGGCGACCTCGTGGCCGCCGAGGGCATGGGCGTGGCCGTGACCGAGCGCGACGTCGAGGGGCTCGCCGACGCCCTCGAGTCCATGCTCTTCGACGAGACCGCCATCGCGGCGGCTCGCGAGGCCGTCGCCCGGGTGCGCCAGGACTTCACCTGGGAGAAGGCGCTGGCTCCCCTGATCCAGTTCTGCCACGACCCGCACGTGGCCCCCGACCGTGCCCACGTCGCCGCCGACGCCGTACGCCACCAGGGCGGCGTCGTCGTCCCGTCCATCGAGAAGTCGCCGGAACAGCGCTTCCACGAGATCGCCAACAGCCGCCACGGCATCCGCCGCGACGTGCTCCTCGCTCGGCACTACCTCACCGCAGGCGGAGTCGGCGAGCTCCGGGGCAAGGTCACCACGCGCATCCAGACGATGCGCGACAGCAAGAACGGCCGCTGACGACCTCGGCCGTCGTCGACCTCCCACGGTCGCCGAGGTATAGTTCCGTGTTTTCCCGATGAGCGAGGTATCACCATGAGCAGCACCGTCAGCGAGAGGTTCGCGCGTCTGCGCGACGAGCCCATGGTCCCCGCCGGTCGTCCGGCCGGGGGCACCTGGGGCTCGGTCCGAGAGGTCTTCCAGCAGCGCCAGCTGCTCGACCTGCTGATCCGCCGAGACCTCAAGTCCCGGTACAAGGACAGCGCCCTGGGCTTCGCCTGGACCTTGATCCGCCCCCTGGTGCAGCTCGGCATCTACTGGCTGATCCTCGGCCAGATCCTCGGCTCGGCCCGGGCGATCCCCGAGTTCGCGATCTACATCTTCGCGGGGCTGACGCTCTACGGCCTCTTCAGCGAGATCGTCTCGGGCGCCACGGGGTCCGTCGTGGCCAACGCGGGGCTGCTGAAGAAGGTCTACGTGCCCCGGGAGATCTACCCGCTCTCCGCGGTGGGGGGTGCACTGTTCAACTTCTTCATCCAGCTCGTCATCCTGCTGCTGGCCACGCTCGCGTTCCAGTCGTTCCCGGCCACCACGGGCATCCTGTTCTTCTTCCCGGCGACCTTGATCATCCTGGTCTGGGGGACGGCCCTCGGCATCCTGCTCTCGGCGCTGAACGTCTACCTGCGTGACATGGCGTACCTCGTCGAGGTCCTGATGATGCTGCTGATGTGGGCCTCCCCCATCGTCTACTCGTGGCAGATGGTCTTCTCCCGCGCCACGGAGGGCCCGTGGGCCTGGGTGCTCCCCCTCTACACAAACAACCCCATCACCCTCGGGATCCTGGGCTTCCACCGCGCCTTCTGGACGGCTGGCGGACCGGACCAGTACCCCGACCACCTCCTCCTCCGCATGTGCATCGCGATCGTCGTCGGTCTCGTCGCACTGTTCTTCTGCCAGCGGGTCTTCGCCCGCCTGCAGGGCAACTTCGCCCAGGAGATCTGAGCTCCGAGCTCCGAGAAAGGCCCGACATGACCACGGACAACATCCTGGCGGTCGACGACGTCGAGTTCGCCGACGCCCCGACGGTCGTCAGCATCACGAACGTCTCCAAGCGATTCGTCATCCGCCGCGACAACTCGCTCAAGGAGCGCGTGGTGACGCTGGGGCGCGCTGGCCGTCGCCACAGCGAGGACTTCTGGGCGCTGAAGGACGTCTCTCTCGAGATCCCCGCCGGCACCACGATCGGGCTGCTCGGCCCGAACGGCTCGGGCAAGTCCACGTTGCTCAAGGTCATCGGCGGCATCCTCGAGCCGACCACCGGCGAAGTCTCCCGTCGTGGGCGCCTGGCCGCCCTCATCGAGCTCGGCGCGGGGTTCCACCCCGACCTCACCGGGCGCGAGAACGTCTTCCTGAACGCCGCGATCCTCGGCATCACGCAGGAGGAGGCGGAGGCGAAGTTCGACGACATCCTGCTGTTCAGCGGCATCGGCGACTTCATCGACACGCAGGTGAAGTTCTACTCGTCGGGCATGTACGTCCGGCTGGCCTTCGCCGTCGCCATCCACACCGACCCCGACGTCCTCCTGGTCGACGAGGTCCTGGCCGTCGGTGACGAGCAGTTCCAGAAGAAGTGCCTCGACAAGATCCGCGAGTTCCAGCAGGAGGGCCGCACGATCGTCCTCGTGAGCCACTCGCTCGGCCAGGTCCAGGAGCTCTGCGACAGCGCCGTGGTCCTCCACCACGGTGAGGTCATGTTCCAGGGCTCCGCACGGCACGCGGTGAAGAACTTCCGCGAGATCCTGGAAGGTCGCCGCGTCGCCGAGGCCGAGGCCGCCAACCCCGAGGAGGACGCGACCCCGGGCAAGGTCGAGCGCGTCGAGATCGCGTCGCCCGGTCGTGCTCCCGGGGAGGAACTGCGGCCCGGTGACGACCTGGTCATCAGGATGACCCTGTCGCACAGCACCCCGCTCCCGGAGTGGAACTCCGGCTTCAAGATCGAGAACCAGCACGGTCACCTCGTCTACGGGACGGACAGCCGGAAGATCGGCCTCGTCCATGAGCCGCTGCACGGCACGACGACCGTCGAGTACCGACTCAACGACCTGCAGTTCGGCGGCGGTCCCTACTTCATCCACTGCTTCCTCGCGAAGAAGTCCGGCGAGCACATCGCGATCCTGCGCGAGGCCGCCCGCTTCGTCATGACCGACGATGACCGCCATGCGGGCATGACGCGGGTGGCCACGGCCGGCCGCGAGCTCCACGCCTGATCTCGGTGGTCTCCGTCCTCCTCGACGCCACGTCGATCCCCGCGAGCCGGGGCGGCGTCGCGCGCTACATCGCCGGTCTCCTCCAGGGCCTGGACGAGGGCGGCACCGCACTCACGGTCGTCGTCAAGGGCGCCGACCGTGCATGGCTGTCGGAGAGGGCACCGGGGCACCGGTACGTTGTGGCGCCGGGGCTGGTCTCCGTGCGGCCCCTGCGTCTCCTCTGGGAGCAGCTCGGCCTCCCCGTGCTGGCTCGGCGCCTCGACCTCGACCGCCTGCACTGCCCCCACTACACGTTCCCGCTCGTCTGGGCCGGGCGATCGGTGGTGACTCTCCACGACGCCACCTTCTTCAGCGAGCCCGCGGCGCACGGCCGGCTCAAGCGGACCTTCTTCCGCACCTGGATCCGCCTGGCCCGTCGGTGGTCCCGATCGACGCTGACACCCAGTCAGGCCACCGCGACCGAGATCTCCCGCTTCGTGCCCCGCGGAGTGCCCTCCGCCGTCGCGCCGCTGGGCGTCGACCGGGAGCTGTTCCACCGTCCCGACGCTGCCGAGCTCGGGGCCTTCCGGGCCGCCCACGGACTCTCCCCGGACGACCGGTGGATCGCCTTCCTCGGCACCGTCGAGCCGCGCAAGTCGGTCCCCGCGCTCATCCGGGCCCACGAGCGGCTGCTGTCGACCCGCCTGGGGACACCGCCCCTGCTCGTCGCCGGCGGTCTCGGCTGGGACACGGAGGCCGTCGCGTCACTGCGCTCCGCGGGTGACAGGCCGGGAGCCCCGCTGAGGTACCTGGGCTACCTCCCGCTCGAGCAGCTCGCGGCCTTCCTCGGGGGGTCCGTCGTGGTCGTGTACCCGAGCACCGGCGAGGGCTTCGGGCTGCCGGTGCTGGAGGCGATGGCCTCGGGAGGCGCGGTGCTGACGACGAGGCGGCTCGCCGTCCCCGAGGTGGCCGGGGACGCAGCGGCCTACACCGAGCCCGACGACGCGTCCATCGAGCGAGCGCTGGCGGCCCTCCTCGACGACGACGCCGAGAGGTCCCGGCTCGTGGCGGACGGGGAGCGGCGGTCCGCCGACTTCACCTGGCGTCGGTGTGCGGCGATCCACGAGACGGTGTACGCCGCATGAGCACGGACGTCGCGATCGTCACCGTGAGCTACAACTCCGGCCGCTACCTCGACGAGTTCCTCGCGTCCACGGCGGCGGCGAGCGCCTCGGGGCCCGTCACGGTCGTCGTGGCCGACAACGACTCCGACGACGTCGACGGCCTGGCATCGACGACGACGGCCCGTGGCGCCGAGTTCGTGGCGCTGGGCGAGAACCTGGGCTACGGAGGCGCGGTGAACGCAGCCGTGCGCCGGCTCCGCCCCGAGTGCCGCTGGATCCTGATCTCGAACCCCGACGTCGTGATGGAGCCGGGCAGCCTCGACGTCCTCGTCGCCGCCGCCGAGGGCGATGACTCCGTGGGCGCCGTCGGGCCGGCCATCATCGAGCCCGACGGCTCCGTCTACCCCTCCGCCAGGCGGGTGCCCTCGCTGCGCACCGGCCTCGGCCACGCGTTGCTCGCCAACGTCTGGCCTGACAATCCGTGGACCCGTGAGTACCACCTCGACGGCGCTCACGACGCGCGCCGGACGACCGGCTGGCTGTCCGGCGCGTGCCTCCTCGTCCGCCGGTCCGCGTTCGACGCCCTGGGGGGCTTCGACGACAGCTTCTTCATGTACTTCGAGGACGTCGACCTCGGGTACCGGCTCGGCCGCGCCGGCTGGACGAACGTCTACGAGCCCTCGGCACGTGTCATGCACGTCGGAGCCCACTCCACCCAGAACTCCTCCCGTCAGATGCGACTGGTGCACCACCGGAGCGCGTACCGCTTCCTCGCTGCGAAGTACCACGGATGGTACCTTTGGCCGCTGCGCGCCGCGCTCCGCGTCGCGTTGTCCGTCCGTGGGCGAGCCCGGTCTCCCCGACCGTGACCACATCGTCGCCCGTGCCCCCTGCTGACGCCACCCGTCCCCGTCTCGAAAGCACCGTTCCCCGATGACACTCGCCCTCACCCTGATGATCCGCGACGAGGCAGACATCCTCCCGGAGTGGCTCGCGTACCACGTCGCGCAGGGGGTCGACGTCCTGGTCGTCACCGACAACGGCTCCACCGACGGGACGCGGGAGATCCTCGAGGACTTCGCCCGCACCTCCTCGATCACCGTCGACCTGAGGCACGACCCGGTCCACCGCAAACAGCAGAGCGCGACGGTGACCACCATGGCCCGCGACGCCTACACCGTCCACGGAGCCGACTGGGTCGTGAACGCCGACGCCGACGAGTTCCTCGTCGCCCGTGACCGGAGCCTCACCCTCGGCGAGGTCTTCTCGCGCCTCGACCCCGCCGTGCGCGCGTTCGTCGTGCCCGTCGTGAACATGGTCGGGCCCCTGGCCGAGCGCGGGGGCGGTCTGCACCGTCTCGTGTGGCGCGACGAGCGGGACGCCGCCGAGCTGCACGCCATCGGCCTCATCTCGCACCCGAGCGGGAACGCCATCCACGTCGGCGACGCTGACGTGTCGGTGGTGCAGGGAAACCACCTCGTGACGCTCGCCCAGGGCGCCGTGCCCGACGAGGCGTTGGCCCTCGAGGTGCTGCACTTCCCGTGGCGGTCCTGGGAGCAGTACGCACACCGCGTGGAGATCGCGGGAGTGGCCTACGAGTCGAACCCCGACGTCCAGCCGAGCCCCAACCACCACGGCATGCGCGACTTCCGCCGCCTCCGTGCGGGCACCCTCAAGGCCTACTGGGCACTGCGGGGCGTGACGTCGGCCGAGGGAGCCGCGGGTCGGTTCACCCGCGACGACAGTCTCTCGACGATGCTCACCGAGATGGGCCTGTCGACCACGACGCCCGACCACCTGCTCGGCGAGTCCGAGGTCGAGGGCCTCAAGGGCGCAGGCCGCGGGCTGGTGGAGCGTGACGACGTGATCACGCGGCTCGAGGCCGTCGAGGCCGCCCAGGCGGAGAACGTGCGTCTGCTGGAAGCCACCATCGGTCGGGTGTCCGCCCGCGTCGCGGCGCTGGAGGGCCTCGCCAACGACCGCGAGCGGGCCCTGGCCGAGGTCCGGGCCCGTCGCGTCGTCCGCTACGCCGACGCGGTCGGAGACCGTGCCCGAGCGCTCAGGGACGCGCTCGGGCGCTGACGGCTGGGCCGGGCCAGGCGGGGCGGGGCTCGGCCGCGTCAGACCGTGGGCAGGAAGAGCTCGGCGTACTCGTGCGCGAGGGTCTCGGGGGCGGTCAGCCGCGCCGCCTCGCGGGCGGCTCGCCGGAGCGCCGGACCCTCGTCGCCCACACGCGCGACGGCGCCGCGCAGCGCAGCCACGCCGCTGCGTGGGCTGACCTCGTGTCCGTGGTGGTCTGCCGTCTCGTCGCCGGCACGTGCTGGCCAGAGCGGGAGCTGCCACGTCGGCTCGAGCGACCACGAGCCGCGCAGGGCGGGGCCGACCAGCAGGGGCCGACCGGCGGAGGCCGCGAGCACGGCCACCCCCGAGTTGAGCCCGGCGGCGTAGGGGACGACGAGGGCGTCGGCCCCGCTGAGCACGGGGGCGAGGTCGGCCTCCGCGACGCGACCGGGGACGAACGAGACGCCGTCGAGGTCGGAGAGCTCCGACACGAGATCCGACACCGCGAGGCCACCGCCCACTCGGCCGCGGATCTCGAGCGTGACGTCGACGCCCTCCGAGCGAGCGGCGTGGACGAGCTGGGCGAAGGGGACGATGCCCTTGTAGGGGCGGATCTCCCCGACGAGCAGCAGACGGACGGGCGTGCGGCCCGACGACGGGGACTCGTCGGCGACGCCGCCGACGTCGACCCCCGGGTAGCTCGGATGCGGCAGCACCCGGGTCGACGCCGGGGGGAGGCTGTACAGCGGCCGGACCACCTTCGCCGTCCGGGGGTTCATGACGTGCACGACGTCCACCTCGTCCGCGAGGCCCTGGTGCAGCGCGATCTCCGGCACGACGTGGTGGAGCTCGTGGGAGAGGACGTTGTGGACGGTCCACACGACGCGGACCCCGAGACGACGCAGCTCCCTGACCGTCTCGAGGAACACCCGGACCCGGCGCATGGACTCGACGACGTCCGGCACGGTCTGCGTGACCGGGGTCGACCAGCCCAGGTGCAGCGAGTCCGGCAGGAAGCCGCCGAGCTGAGCGCGGACGGATCCGACGTCGGACACGTCCGCCAGCCCGACGACCCGGTCTCCCCGGTCGACGAGCCCCTGGTGCACGGTCTCCTGCCAGGGGTTGTCCGCGTAGTACGGGAACACCGCCAGTGTCCGGACGGGGCGCTCGATCACGGGCGGGGCCGCAGGCGACGGACGATCCGACGCACCAACGTCCGGGGAGCCGACCGGGCACGGACGAGGTCCGCCTCCAGCTCGGCGACCCGCGCCTCGGCGGCCTCGAGCCGGACGACGACGGAGGTGAACTCCGCCGTCATCCGTCGGATGAGCTCACCCGTGTCGGGCATGTGTCGTCAGGACGCCAGCAGCGAGCGCAGGTAGACGCCGTAGCCGCTCTTCGCGAGCGGACCGGCGAGGTCGGCGAGCGCGGCGTCGTCGATCCACCCGTTGCGCCAGGCGATCTCCTCGATGCAGCCGATCTTGTGACCCTGGCGGTCCTCGATGACGCGGACGTACTCGGACGCCTGCATCATCGACTCGAAGGTGCCCGTGTCGAGCCAGGCGGTCCCGCGGTCGAGCACCTGCACCTGCAGCTCGCCGGCGTCGAGGTACCGCTCGTTCACCGTGGAGATCTCGAGCTCCCCGCGGGCGCTCGGCTCGATGGTCTTCGCGATCTCGACGACGCGGTTGTCGTAGAAGTAGAGCCCGGGGACGGCGTAGTTGCTCTTGGGGCTGGCCGGCTTCTCCTCGATGGAGACAGCGCGGAAGTCGTCGTCGAACTCGACGACCCCGTAGGCCTTCGGGTCGGCGACGTGGTACGCGAAGATGGTCGCGCCGTCGACGGCCGCGTTCTTGCTCAGGTTCGAGCCGAGGCCCACCCCGTGGAAGATGTTGTCGCCGAGCACCAGCGCGACGCTGTCGTCGCCGATGAACTCCTCGCCGATGACGAAGGCCTGGGCCAGCCCGTCGGGCGAGGGCTGCACGGCGTACTCGATCGTCATGCCCAGGTGGGACCCGTCGCCGAGCAGGGCCCGGAACTGGTCGTTGTACTCGGGCGTGGTGATGATGAGCACCTCGCGGATGCCCGCCATCATGAGCGTGGACAGCGGGTAGTACACCATGGGCTTGTCGTAGATCGGCATCAGCTGCTTCGAGATGCCCTTGGTGATGGGCCAGAGCCGCGTGCCGGAACCGCCGGCCAGGATGATGCCCTTCACGCGCGGGACTCCTTCGCGTCGAGGGAGGCGTAGTACTCGCGCATCGCGTCCCAGGTGGGCAGGAGGCCGGACGCGGCGGCCTCGGAGAGCCCGGGCGCCGCGGTGTCCTTCGGGGAGAGCAGCGCCTCCCCCGCCTCGGGCGGGAAGACGAGGCCGATCTCGGGGTCGAGGGGGTCGATGCCGTGCTCGCGGTCGGCCCGGAAGGTGTCGGTGACCAGGTAGCTCACCGTGGCGTCGTCGGTCAGCGCCACGAAGGCGTGCCCGAGACCCTCGGCGAGGTAGATGGCACGGCGGTCGACGTCGTCGAGCAGGACGCTGTCCCACTGCCCGAAGGTCGGAGAGCCCACGCGGATGTCGACGACGTAGTCGAGCACGGCCCCGTGGGTGGCGGTCACGTACTTGGCCTGACCGAGCGGCACGTCGGCGAAGTGGATCCCCCGGACGACGCCCTTCCTCGACACCGAGGTGTTCGCCTGCCGGAGGTCGACGGAGTGCCCGACGACCTCGGCGAGACGGTCGAACCGGTACCACTCGAGGAACACGCCCCGGTCGTCGCCGAACTGCTTCGGCGTGATCTCGTAGCTGTCAGGGATCTTCAGTTCGCGGATCTGCACCCCGGCAGAGTACCAAGCTTCACGCGCGCGGCGCGTGCGTCGCCCGGCCCGGCGCGACGTCGAGGGCGGGGTCCGTCCCCGCCGCCGGCTCCTCGCCGCCGTCCACCCGGACCGGCGACGCGTCGACCGAGGACGGAGCGTCCGCCGAGGCGGGAGCGTCTGCGCGGGAGGGGATCTCGGCAGCGGCCGCCTCGACGGCTCGGGTCACGAGCACCCCGAGGACTCCGAGGCCCACGGCGCCGACGACGAAGACGAGGGCGACGGCCACGAGACCGCCAGGGGCCTGCCAGGACCCGGGCTCGAGGACGTCGCGGAACGGCCGGGAGACACCGACCGAGTACCGCCGATAGGCCGTGGCGAAGCTGGCTACCTGCCCCACCGTCGCGGCGCTGACCACCACGACGACCAGGCGGAGCCACCGCTCGTGCGACGGACGCGCGTGCTGCCAGGCGAGCCCCGCGACGATCACCATGCCGACGAACACCGGGAGGGAGTAGCGCCCCTGCCAGATGTAGCCGAAGGCGGCGGCGCTCGGGGCCTGGAGCACCGACGGGACGAGCAGGAGGGCCACCATCAGGAGGCCGGCCCCGACGAGGGCCCGACGACGGGCGAAGCCGAGCGCCCCGGCGACGACGAGGCCCACGCCGGCCGTCCAGCCGTAGTACACGGGCTGCGGCAGGCCCGTGTCGAACCAGCCGAGCACACCGATCATCTCCGTGCCGTAGTTCTCGGTCGCGGCGAGGGTGTGCAGGACGGCCGGCAGGAGGGTGTCGCGGGCAGGGTCCGAGGACGGGATGAACCCCGCCGGCGCAGCCACCAGGACGGTCCACGCCGCGGCGGCGCCGAGGCCGACGGCCGCCACGGCCGCCGCGAGCCAGACCGGGCGTCGCCGGAGGAGGTCCCCCACGTCCCGGACGGGCACGGTCAGCAGCACCGCGACCACGATGAGCAGGACGAAGAGGGGCGAGGCCGATCGCGCGTTCCCGGCGACCACGCCGGCGACGACGAGGGCACCGGCGCGGACGCCGAGTCGAGGGCCGTCGGGGTCGTGGACGATCAGCCAGGCCATCGCGGCGAGCGCCAGGCACCCGGTGACCTCGACCCCGTTGGGGTTGACCATCCCCCCCAGGTAGGTCGCCATCGGGGTCAGGGCCACGGCGGACCACGCGGCCACGGCTGATCCCCTCCGCATCTGTGCCGCCGCCCAGGCGACCACGCCGACGAAGAAGGCGTTCACCAGCGCCGACACCAGGCGCATCCCGATGACGGCGGCGTCACCGCCGAGGAAGAGCGAGGGCCAGCCGACGAGGGCGTAGTAGAGGGGGTTGTACGACCCCACCCCGCTGGTCGCGGCGAACTCATCGTCACCGAAGGAGTCGAGGTCGGGCTGGCACGTCGCGGGGACGGTGGGCTGGGCGGCCGTGCACGCCATGGCGCCGCCCAGGTCGGAGACGTCCCTCGGCAACGTGAAGGCCTCGATGCCCGTGGCGTCCGTGGGCCCGCCCGTGAGGTCGCCCCGGACGGTCGCGGCGGCCTTCACGACATGGCTCGGCTCGTCGGGCGCGGAGGAGATCGGCGTGGCCAGCGACCACCCCGCGAAGAGCAACGCGGCGAAGAGCCATCCGGCCAGGAAGGCGACGGAGGGCCGTCGGACGAGGAGCGACGCGGTCATGGTGAACCAGTATCGTGCACCGCCGGCCCGCCGCCGACGTCAGCGAGCGGCGTAGTCCGCGCCGCCGGTGACGGCCGACGCCGGGATCGACAGGGAGCTGAGCACGTTGTAGAAGCCCACGCTGTTGAGCTGCTTCGACGGGACGCCGACGGCGGTCATGGCGTCCACCATGCCGGGCGAGGTCATGTGGCGCAGGCTGCGGACGCCGACCATGCAGGTGTAGCCGAGGCCGACCCCGGGGAGCGTGTCCGTGCAACGGAGGATGAGCAACGTGTGTCCTTTCGACGGTGAGCGGGAGGAAGCGCGGGCTGGTCAGCCCCAGAAGTAGTCGGCATCGGCGCGGATCGCCGACCGAGGGACGCCCATGGACGTCAGGACGTTGTAGAAGCCGACCCAGTCGAGCTCGTAGTACGGAGTGCCGACGACGCGCATGGAGTTGACCATGTCGATCGTGGAGAGGTGCCGGAGGCTCCGGACCCCGACGAGCACGGTGTAGCCGGCCACCGGGTACTCGCTCAGCGGGCCCGTGCAGCGGATGATGACCGTGTCGACGTCCTCGGCCTTGACGGTCTTGTTGACGTTCGAGGGGCCGGTCCAGGTCCCGGTGTAGTCGAAGTGCCACGGCTCCGGACGGGAGAACCCGTTGCCGGTGGGCCGCCAGCCGTAGGAGGGGGCGTTCGCGTCCATCCAGCGCTTGGCGGTGCTGCCCGCGGTCTCGACGCCGGCGCCGAAGTCACAGGAGATGCCCCAGCCGTGGTTGGACGTGCCGGGGTACGCGGCCAGGTTGCCGGTGCCCGCCTGGTAGCGGTTCCAGTAGTCGACCTGCCTGCCGTAGTCGCGGTACCCCTCGGTGATGGTCAGCGTCCTGCCGACCGCCTGACGGAATGCGAGGCTCATCGAGAGGTACTGGCGGGCGGCGTCGTCGCGGAGGAACCCCGAGCCGGCCACCGACGCCGAGACCGTCGTGAGGACGTCGGACGGGACCCTGCCGTTGGTGAACCCGCCCCAGGCGGACTCCTGAGCCGCGACGAGGGCCTGAGCGGTGCTCTGCACCGCAGCGGTCGTCTCGCCGAGCCTCGGAGCGGCGTGGGCGGCGTCGCCGACGCCCGTCAGCGCGACCCCGGTCACGGCGCTGGCGGCGGCGTAGCCGAGGAGTCGCCGGCGGTCGAGGCTCCCCTCGCCCCGCGGGGCCGGTGCGGTCGGGTCGGGCACAGTCATCCCACGACGCTCCCACGGAGCGGGGGGAACGACCACCCCCACATCGGGTATCGGCAGAACGGGGGACACGCCCCCGGACCCCCTCGTCGTTTGTACACTTGCCTGAGCCCCGTCCCCACCTGAAAGCAGACAGCGTGAAAATCCTCGTCACCGGCGGAGCCGGCTTCATCGGCTCCAACTTCGTCCGTCGCACGATCGAGGACGCGTACCCCGGCCTCGAGGGCGCCGAGGTCGTCGTCCTCGACGCCCTGACGTACTCGGGCAACCTCGAGAACCTCATCTCGGTCGCCGAGTCGCCGCGCTTCCGCTTCGTGCAGGGCGACATCCGCGACGGGGCACTCCTCGACACACTCTTCCCCGGGGTGGACGCCGTCGTCCACTTCGCGGCGGAGTCCCACGTCGACCGCTCCGTCCGCGACGCCTCGATCTTCGTCGAGACGAACGTCCTCGGCACGCAGCAGCTCCTCGACGCCGCGCTCCGGCACGACCTGGCGCGCTTCGTCCACGTCTCGACCGACGAGGTCTACGGCTCCATCGCCGAGGGCTCCTGGGCGGAGGACCGCCCCCTCGAGCCGAACTCGCCCTACTCCGCGTCGAAGGCCGGCAGCGACCTCCTGGCCCGTAGCTACCACCGCACGCACGGGATGAACATCTCGATCACCCGGTGCAGCAACAACTACGGCCCGTACCACTTCCCCGAGAAGGTCATCCCCCTCTTCGTCACCAACCTCATCGACGACGTGCACGTCCCGCTCTACGGGGAGGGGAACAACATCCGCGACTGGCTCCACGTCGACGACCACACCCGCGGCATCGCGATGGTCCTGGTCGACGGCCGCGCGGGCGAGATCTACAACATCGGCGGCGGCACGGAGCTGACCAACAAGGAGCTCACACAGCTCCTCCTCGACGCGACCGGCAAGGACTGGTCGTACGTCGACCGCGTGCAGGACCGCCTCGGCCACGACCTCCGCTACTCCGTCGACATCTCGAAGATCCGCTCCGAGCTCGGCTACGAGCCCCAGGTGCCGTTCGCCGAGGGCCTCGCGGACGTCGTCCAGTGGTACCGCGACAACCGTCAGTGGTGGGAGCCCCTGAAGGAGCGCGCGGCCCTCGCATGAGCCACGCCCAGCACGCCAAGTACCTCGTCACCGGCGCCCGGGGCATGCTCGGCTCCGACCTCGTCGAGGCCCTGTTCGGGCGCGACGTCACCCTCCTCGGCCGCGCCGAGCTCGACGTGACCGACCGTGACGCCGTCTTCGCCGCGGTCGAGGGCCACGACGTGGTGGTCAACGCCGCCGCCTACACGGCCGTCGACGCCGCGGAGACCGACGAGGACGCTGCCCTGGCGGTGAACGGCACCGCCGTCGGCCTCCTCGGCGAGGCGACAGCCGCCTCCGGTGCCAAGCTGGTCACGGTGTCGACCGACTACGTCTTCGCCGGCGACGCCACGGCGCCCTACGCAGAAGACGCACCCTACGCACCGCTCAACGCCTACGGCCGCACCAAGGCCGTCGGCGAACGGGCCGCCCTCGCGGCGAACCCCGACGGCACGTACGTCGTGCGCACCGCGTGGCTCTACGGCCGCCACGGCGCCAACTTCCCGAAGACGATGCTGGGGCTGGCCGCGGCCCGCGACACGCTCTCGGTCGTCGCCGACCAGGTCGGGCAGCCCACCTGGACCCTCGACCTCGCCCACCAGATCGTCGCGCTGCTCGACGCGGACGCGCCGGCGGGCGTGTACCACGGCACGAACTCCGGGCAGACGAGCTGGTGCGACTTCGCCCGGGAGACATTCCGCCTCGCCGGGCTCGACCCCGAACGCGTCCTGCCCACCGACAGCTCGACGTTCGTCCGCCCCGCGCCCCGCCCGAGCTACAGCGTGCTGGGGCACGACGCGTGGGGGCGGGCCGGCCTCGCCCCCATGCGCCCCTGGCAGGCGGCACTCGCGGAGGCGAGCTCCTCCGGCGTCCTCGGCGAGGCCGCGGGGGGGCGATGACCACCCTCCGTGTGGTCGTCGACCAGGTCCTCGCTCCCGTCCCCGGGGGCATCGGGCGCTACACCAGCGAGCTCACGCGCGCCCTGGTCGCGACGGCCCCCCGGGGCTGCGACGTCGAGGGCGTCGTCGCGGCGCACCCCCAGGCCGACTACGACAAGCTCACCGACCTCGTTCCCGGTCTCTCGCGGTTGACCAAGTCCCCGCTGGGACGCCGAGAGCTGGCCGTGGCCTGGCAGACCGGCCTCGTCGGCCTGCCAGGCCGGGGAATGGTGCACGCGACGAGCCTCCTGGCGCCCCTGGGCCGACACGACCGCTCGCTGCAGCCCGGCGACCAGACGGTGGTGACGATCCACGACACCGTCCCGTGGACTCACCCGGAGACCCTGACGCCCCGCGGCGTCCGGTGGCACAAGGCCATGACCAAGCGTGCACACCGCTACGCGGACGCCGTGGTCGTCCCCACCCACGCCGTGGCGTCCGAGCTCGCCGAGCTGTTCCCGTTCGGCGACCGGCTGCGCGTCGTCGGCGGCGCGGTGAGCGACGACCTCCGCGTGCCGGACGACGCGGACGCGGTGGCGGACGCCCTCGACCTGCCCGACCGGTACGTCCTCAGCGTCGGGACGGTCGAGCCCCGCAAGGGGCTCGAGCCCCTCATCCGTGCCCTCGCCCACGCCGACGCCCCCGACCTCCCCCTCCTCGTGGTGGGGCCCGAGGGCTGGGGCGACGTCCGGGTCGCCGACGTGGCGGCTGCGGCCGGCCTCGAGCCGGAGCGGGTGCGGACCCTCGGGTTCGTCTCGGACGCTCAGCTGGCCGTCCTGCTGCAACGCGCCTCCGTCTTCGTCCTCCCGAGCCTGGCCGAGGGCTTCGGTCTCCCGGTCGTGGAGGCGCTCAGCCTCGGGACCCCGACCATCGTCTCCGATGCCCCCGCCCTCGTCGAGGTGGCGGACGAGGCGGCCGTCGTCGTGCCCCGGCACGACGCTGAGGGCTACCCCGAGCGCCTCGCGCAGGCGATGTTCCAGGTCGTCACGGATCTCGAGCTCTCGTCGCGGCTCGGCATCGCCGGGCTCGACCGGGCCCGGGCGTTCAGCTGGCGCGACTCGGCCGACAAGGTCTGGCAGCTGCACGCCGACCTCTGACCCTCGCCCTGCCGGCCCGAGCTGCAGCCCCTACGGAGCAGCGGGAGCCGGCGCGGTCGCCGCCGCGACGTCGGCCTGGATGACCGCGTAGTCGGGGTAGACGTTCGAGTAGGTCGGCGGCACGATCTCGAGGTCGGCGATCGGCTGCTCCTTCGCCTCCAGGGCGAGCTCCACGAAGGCACTGAGCGCGCCCTGGGGGATGTCGGTGTCGACGGTCTGCGCCCCGGCCGAGGCCACCGACTGGAACTTGGCGAGGACGGTGGCGGGCTGAAACTGCGACAGGAGGGCCTGCTGCACCTCGCGCTGTCGCGCCATGCGGTGGTAGTCGTCCGACCCGTGCCGGGCGCGGGCGTACCAGAGCGCGTGGTAGCCGTCGAGCACCTGCTTCCCCGGCTCGATCCAGCCGTCCACGTTGATCGGCTCCCCCGCGCTGTCGACACCGCCGTTGATGGGCAGGCGCCCCTCGGTGTTGTCGACCGTGATGCCGCCGAGCGCGTCGATCAGCTCGACGAAGCCCTGCATGTCGATGAGCACGTAGTACTGCAGCGTGAGGCCGGTGACCCCCGAGACGGCGTCGCGCATGGCCTCGATGCCGGGGTTGCTGCCCTTCGACTCGGCGTCGGGGTAGAGATCGGGGTGCTCTTCGCCGTAGGTGTAGAGGTAGCTGACGAGGCAGTCGTCGCCGCACGCGTACCCGTCGGGGAACTCGCCCCAGAGGGGCGAGCCCTCGCTGAAGGGCGCGTTGTAGAGGTTGCGGGGGATGCCGATGATCGTCGTGGCTCCCGTCTCGGCGTCGATGCTGGCCACCGAGATGCTGTCGGGGCGGAGCCCGGTGCGGTCGGCACCCGCGTCTCCCCCGAGCAGGAGGATGTTGTAGCGGCCGTCGACGGGGTCCGCCGCCGCGAGGCGCGAGGTGAAGAGCGAGTCGAGCAGGCCGTGCTGCACGCCCGTGAGGTAGGCGCCCCAGGCCGCGGGCCCGACGGTGCCGGCGAGCAGCAGCACCATCACGCCCGCGAGGAAGCCCCTCGCGGTCGGCAGCGTCCGGATGATCCTCACGAGGCGCAGCGTGTCGATGGTCAGCACGGACCAGAGCACGGCGTAGTAGACGAGGAAGACCTGCACCACGGTCAGCGCGGCCACGTTCGTCGCCACGTCGAAGAGGGGCGTGCGCCAGAAGAGAGCCAGCGCCGCCGTGACGAGGGCGACGGCCCAGAAGACCAGGGTGGAGGCGAGGCCCCAGCGGCCGAGTCGCCGGCTGCCCGCCAGCACCTGGGCCGAGCCGGGCACGACGACGTTCAGCAGCACCAGCGTCCAGGCCCGCTTCGTCATGAACGACGGCGAGGTCAGGTCGGGGTGCCGCACGGGCAGCTGAGCGCTCACAGCGACCGCTGGAGGGCGGCGTTCTTCTCCTCGACGAGCTCGCCCAGCCCCGTGGCGTAGTCGGCCAGCCGGGTCGAGAGCGCGGGGTCGGAGATGCCGAGGATGCGGGCGGCCAGGAGACCGGCGTTCGCCGCTCCCCCGATGGACACGGTCGCGACGGGGATGCCCGCCGGCATCTGCACGATGGAGAGCAGCGAGTCGAGGCCGTCGAGCTTCGCGAGCGCGACGGGCACGCCGATGACGGGCAGGGTCGTCAGCGACGCGAGCATGCCGGGCAGGTGGGCCGCTCCCCCCGCCCCGGCGATGACGACCCTGATGCCGCGCCCCGCCGCCTGCTGGCCGAACCGCATCATCTTCTCGGGCGTGCGGTGCGCCGACACGACCTCGACCTCGTGCGCCACGCCGAGCTCGCTGAGGATGTCGGAGGCGCTGCGGAGGGTGGGCCAGTCGCTGTCGGACCCCATGACGATGGCGACCGAGGGCGCGACGGCGGGGTCGTTCGGCCGCGTCGTGGTGGTCGGCTCAGAGGCGATCGGGTCAGGCACGAGGGAGAGGATAGCCGTCAGTCCTCGAAGAACCGGACAGCGGCGCGCGCTCGGGCGAGCACGTCGGCGAGCTCGGCGCCCGTCGTCGTCACGTGGCCCACCTTGCGGCCCGGGCGCGGGTCCTTGCCGTAGTCGTGCACCTTGGCGCCGGGCTCCGCGGCCATCAGGGCGGGCAGGCGGTCGGCCATCGTGCCGGTCGCGGGCCCCCCGAGCACGTTGACCATGACGCTCCACGGGTGGTGTGCGCCGGTGTCGCCGAGCGGAAGGTCGAGCACCGCGCGGAGGTGCTGCTCGAACTGGCTGGTGGCCGCTCCGTCGATGCTCCAGTGGCCCGTGTTGTGGGGCCTCATCGCGAGCTCGTTGACGAGCAGACGACCGTCGGCCGTCTCGAAGAGCTCCACGGCGAGCACGCCCGTCACGCCGAGCTCGTCGGCGACGCGGCGCGCGATCTGCTCGGCTGCCTGCTGGAGCTCCGGCTCGCTCCGAGGTGCGGGCGCGGTGACCTCGGCGCAGACGCCGTCGCGCTGCACGGTCTCCACCAGCGGCCACACCGCGATCTCTCCGCTCGGACGACGCGCGACCAGCTGTGCGAGTTCGCGCTCGAACGGGACGAGCTCCTCCACGAGCAACACAGCGTCCTCGCCCTGCTCGGCGAGCACGGCGAACCAGTCGTCGGCCCCCGCCGGATCGTCGACCACACGGACGCCCTTCCCGTCGTAGCCGCCCCGGGGCGTCTTGACGACCGCGCGACCTCCGTGCTCGGCGAGGAAGCCGGCAAGGTCGGCCGCGTCGCGCACCTCGGCCCACTCGGGCACCGGCAGGCCCAGCTCGGTCAGTCGACGTCGCATGACGATCTTGTCCTGGGCGACCGCGAGGGCGGCCGGCGCCGGGTGCACGGCCACGCCGGCCTCGACGAGGGCCGTGAGGACGTCCTGGGGGACGTGCTCGTGATCGAACGTGACGACGTCGACGTCGCGGGCGAACGCGAGGACGGTCTCGGCGTCGTGGTAGTCGCCCACCTCGCTCGCCGCGAGCCGCGCGGAGCTCCCGACCGCCTCCGCGAGCACGGTGATCTCGACGCCGAGGTGCACGGCGGGCGGCACCATCATGCGAGCGAGCTGCCCTCCGCCGATCACGCCGATCCTGTAGGCCATCTCGTCTCCTCGTCCTCCGCGCGGGTGTCCGCCCGGTCAGGGGGACGCGCTCACATGCCGTCGTCGGGGCTCGTCGAGCCCCCTCCATCTTGGCGGATCACCGGGCCCGACGTGTCCGCCCCTCGTCGTCGTCCGTCGCCCGCCGGCCCGGGTCGACCGTGCAGCGCGGCCGGTCAGCTGACGATCTCGCCCGAGACCTGCGGCGACGACGGCGTGCCCGCCACGGAGCAGCGGAAGGTGACCTTGGCGATGCCGACGTCACTGCCGGAGAAGACTCCGTCGACGTCGATCGAGAGCCCTGCCCCTGCGGTGAAGAGGGCCTGGCTGGAGCGGGGGTACCACGTGTAGTCCTCACCGAGGGCAGCGCCGGCAGCCTCGACGCAGGCGTCGTAGGCGGTGTCGTCCGTCCAGCCTCCGGCCTCGTCGGTCGGCACGGGCACCGGGCTGACGGGGGCGGGGTCGGCGGTCGGCACATCGGGCACCGGCGGGCCGCTGGACGCCGTGGGCGTCGGGGCGTCCGTGGGCGAGGGGGTCGCCGACGGCACGGACGCGGACCGCGTGGGAGTCGACGTCGGCTCGGAGTCTCCGCCGCTGACGCACCCGGTCAGGGCGAGCACGAGCCCCGTCGACACGACGAGGACGACGGACGCGGCGCGGGGAGTCATGACGTCGATGCTAGGGCTCTCGTCAGGGCCTGCCGAGACCCCGCGCCTCGAAACCGTGATCACGCCAGAGCGCGAGGTCGAGCACGGTGCGGGCGTCGATGACCCGCCGATGGGCCATCGAGCGGCCCACGGCCTCCGGATCGAGGCCCCGGAACTGCCGCCACTCCGTGAGCACCAGCGCGAGCGCCGCTCCCTGGATGGCCTCGTCGACGCTGTCGACGTACTCGAGGCCGGGAGCGACGAGCGCTGCCGTGGCGTTGGCCTCCGGGTCGTAGGCCACCACGTGCGCCCCCGCCTCCTGGAGGGCACGCGCGACGTCCAGGGCGGGCGAGTCGCGGACGTCGTCGCTGTCGGGCTTGAAGGCGAGGCCGAGGACGGCGACCTTCGCTCCGACCACCTCGCCCAGCATCTCGAGAGCCAGGTCGACGACGTACCGACGTCGACGCATGTTCACGGCGTCGACGTCGGCGAGGAAGGCGAGCGACTCGAGGCCCAGCTCGTCGGCCCGGGCCTGGAACGCCCTGATGTCCTTCGGGAGGCACCCGCCGCCGAAGCCGAGGCCGGCGTTGAGGAACCGGCGACCGATGCGCGCGTCGTGCCCGATCGCGTCGGCCAGCTGGGTGACGTCGGCCCCCGTCGCCTCGGCGATCTCGGCCATGGCGTTGATGAACGAGATCTTGGTGGCCAGGAAGGCGTTGGCCGACACCTTCACCAGCTCGGCCGTCGCGTAGTCCGTCACGAGGCGCGGCATGCCGGCGGCCAGCGGGCCTGCGTAGACCTCGTCGAGCAGGGCGGTCGCCCGCTCGCCGCCCTCGCCGCCGGGCACGCCGTAGACGAAGCGGTCGGGCGAGAGGGTGTCGGCCACGGCGAAGCCCTCCCGGAGGAACTCCGGGTTCCAGGCGAGGTCCGCCCCCGAGGAGGCGCGCACCAGGTCGCCGAGACGGGCTGCGGTGCCCACGGGGACGGTCGACTTGCCGACCACGAGGTCGCCGTCGGAGAGGTGCGGCAGCAGGCCACCCACGGCCGCGTCGACGTAGCGGAGGTCGGCGGCGTGGCTGCCGGCGGTCTGGGGCGTGCCCACGGCCACGAAGTGGACCCGGGCCCCCGCCGTCTCGGCCATGTCGGTCGTGAAGCGCAGCCGACCGCTCGCGACCCCCCGGGCCAGGACCTCCGGCAGCCCCGGCTCGAAGAACGGGGCCCGACCGGCGGCGAGCTCGGCGACCTTGCTCTCGTCGACGTCGACCCCGACGACGTCGTGCCCGAGCTCGGCCATGCAGGCCGCGTGGACCGCACCGAGATAACCGCAACCGATCACAGAGATTCGCATCGACATACCTTATTCCAGTTCGGGCTCGGACGCCAGTCGGCGAGCAGGGCGACGTCGGCGCTCAGCGGCCGGGCCGCTCGGTCCAGCCGCGATCGTCGCCCCAGGGCTCCGGCCGCTCGACCGGACGCCGCCGCGCGAGCGGCTCGGACGCCGCCTCCATGAGGTCGTGCAGCGTGGCCTGGACCAGGTCCGCCGACGGCACGTCCCAGAGCACGACCGGCCGGTCGAGGCCCGTGCCGACGAGCACGTCGCCGCTGCGGAACAGGCTCTGCGCGGCGTTCCGACGCACGGTCAGGTCGTAGCCCCGGCTGTGCAGCAGCTCCTGTCGGGTGCGCACGAAGAAGCCTCGTCGGACGATGAGGCGCCGCGTGGTGATCACGGTGTGGCGACCCAGCCAGACGAGCAGCGGGACCGCCCAGAGCAGCAGGGCGAGGAGCGCGGCCGCTCCGAGAACGGCCCACCTCTGCCACCCGGCCTCGACGAGGCCGCTCAGCCACCCGGCGCCGGCGCAGATCGCGATGAGGGCCACCGAGGGCCAGAACAGGACCCGAGCGTGGGGGCGCAGCCGGGCGACCACGACCTCGGGCGGCTGCTGGTCGGCCGTGCCCACCGCGTCACCCATGGCGGACGTGGGTGACGTCGCCCGAGGCCACCGACCGCTCGGCGCCCGACGGCGTGCGGACGACGAGACGGCCGCCCTCGTCGACGGCGACGGCGAGGCCCGCGAGCAGCTCCCCCGAGGGCAGCTCCACCCGCACCTCGCGGCCGAGCGAGCTGCACTCGGCGGCGACGCGGGCGTGCAGGCCGGAGGAGACGGCGTCGCCCCCGGCGGCGGCGAGCGCGTCGAACCCGGCGAGCACCTCGTCGAGCCAGCCGGCCACGACCAGGTCGGCCAGCGACTCCGCGGAGCCCCCGGCCCCCTCGAGCCGGAGCGACGTGGAGGAGTCGGTGGGCAGCTCGTCGCGGGGCGTCGTGAGGTTGACGCCTGCGCCGACCACCACGGCCGACGCGCCGGGGCGCAGCTCGGCGAGGACTCCGCACACCTTGGCCCCGCCGACCTGCACGTCGTTCGGCCACTTGAGCCCGACGCGGTCGGGGCCCACCAGCGACGCGACGGCGGCGCGCATTGCGAGGCCCGCCAGCAGGGGCACCCAGCCCAGCGCGTCGACCGGCAGGGAGCCGCGTTCGAGGAGGACGCTGACGGCCACGGTGCGGCCCGGCCGGGCGACCCACCGCCGGTCGAGCCGGCCGCGGCCGGCCGTCTGCGAGAGCGTGGCGAGGACGGCGCCGTGCGGGGCCGAGGCGTCGGCCAGCAGGTCGGCGTTGGTCGAGCCCGTCTCGGCGACGTGGACGAGGCGGGGCGAGCGGGCGGAGGCGAGCGGGAACGTCACGCCGTCAGCCTAGGCGTGTGAGGAGTCCCACAGCGCGGGAGCCGATCGACGTGCGACGAGCTCCAACGGCCGGGGAGCGCCCCCTGGGTAGAGTGAGGCGCGTGACTTCCGACACCACCCGCCCCGAGGCCGACGGCCCGGCGGCCCCCCAGCCCGACCTGCGGACGACGGCGGGCAAGCTCGCCGACCTGAAGAACCGGTACCACGAGGCCGTGACGGCGAGCGGCGAGGCCGCCGTCGCCAAGCAGCACGCCAAGGGCAAGATGACCGCCCGCGAGCGCATCGACGGGCTGCTCGACCCCGGGTCGTTCGTCGAGCTCGACGAGTTCGTCCGCCACCGCACCCACGCCTTCGGCATGGAGGCCAAGCGCCCCTACGGCGACGCCGTCGTCACCGGCACGGGCACCATCCACGGCCGCCAGGTGGCGGTCTACTCGCAGGACTTCACGATCTTCGGCGGCTCGCTGGGCGAGGTCGCGGGCGAGAAGATCATCAAGGTCATGCAGCTGGCGCTGAAGACGGGCGTGCCGATCATCGGCATCCTCGACAGCGGCGGAGCGCGCATCCAGGAGGGCGTCGTCGCCCTCGGCAAGTACGGCGAGATCTTCCGGCTGAACACCGCCGCCTCGGGCGTCATCCCGCAGATCTCGCTCATCATGGGCCCGGCCGCGGGAGGCGCGGTGTACTCGCCCGCGCTGACGGACTTCGTCATCATGGTCGACAAGACGAGCCACATGTTCGTCACCGGCCCCGACGTGATCAAGACCGTCACGGGCGAGGACGTCGGCTTCGAGGAGCTCGGCGGAGCGCTGACCCACAACAAGGTCAGCGGGGTGTCGCACTACCTCGCGAGCGACGAGGACGACGCCCTCGACTACGCCCGGTCGCTGCTCTCCTACCTGCCCGACAACAACCTCTCGGAGCCGCACGTCTTCGACCGGCCGGTCGAGCTCGAGACGACGGACGCCGACCGCACGCTGAACACGCTGATCCCGGACAGCCCCAACCAGCCCTACGACGTCACGACGGTGATCGAGCACGTGGTCGACGACGGCGAGTTCCTCGAGGTCCAGCCCCTCTTCGCCCCCAACATCGTCATCGGCTTCGGCCGCGTCGAGGGCCGCTCGGTCGGCGTCATCGCCAACCAGCCCTCGGCCATGGCCGGCACGCTCAACATCGAGGCCGGCGAGAAGGCGAGCCGGTTCGTCCGCTTCTGCGACGCCTTCGGCATCCCCATCCTCACGCTCGTCGACGTCCCCGGCTACCTGCCGGGCACCGACCAGGAGTGGACGGGCGTCATCCGGCGCGGGGCCAAGCTCCTCTACGCGTACGCCGAGGCCACCGTGCCGCTGGTCACCGTCATCACGCGGAAGGCCTACGGCGGGGCCTACATCGTCATGGGCTCCAAGCAGCTCGGGGCCGACATCAACCTCGCCTGGCCGACCGCCGAGATCGCCGTCATGGGCGGCCAGGGCGCCGTCAACATCCTCTACCGGGGCGAGATCAAGGCCGCCGAGGCCGCCGGCGAGGACGTCGCCGCGGTGCGGGCCCGGCTGGCGAGCGAGTACACCTACAACGTCGCCAGCCCGTTCCTGGCCGCCGAGCGCGGCGAGCTCGACGGCGTCATCGAGCCGGCGGCCACCCGGGTCTCGGTCATCAAGGCGCTCCGCGCGCTGCGGACCAAGCGGGCCGAGCTGCCTCCCAAGAAGCACGGGAACATCCCGCTGTGAACGACGTCCTCCGCGTCGTGGCGGGCTCGCCGACCCCGGAAGAGCTCGCCGCCGTCACGGCCGTCCTCGCCGCCGTGGAGGCCGAGACCCGGAGCCGGCGCGACACCGAGGCCGTGCCGGCGAGCCCCTCGGAGTGGTCGTCGCGGGCCCGGGTCGTCCGACGCCCGCTCCCTCACGGCCCGGGCGCCTGGCGCAGCCCGGTCCGCTGACCCCGCGGGGCCCCGCCGACGTACCCCGCCCTGTCCCCCGGTCGAGTCGGTCCCGCGGGGCTGGCCAGGGCGAGATCCGCGCGGTCAGTGCTCCCGAACGGGGGTAGACCGACCTATCGTCCCCTCGGTGTCCCCCTAAATGACGACTGTGGACACCCTGGGTCGACCGGCATAGTCATCAGTGCTAGGTGTCTCTCTCTGAGTAGCACCGCCGATCGAGGGCCGACTAGGGTAAGCGGGTTCCTCGACCGGGGGCGGGTCAGGGCGGTATTCGGGTTACCGCCCTGACCCAGTGACGTTCCCCAGGAGGGCCGGACTCATCGTCCGGCCCTCCTTCGTCGTCCGGGGGCCCCCAGCCTGCTCCGGGCACGACCGGGGCGTGGCCGCTACGGAGCCGCCTGCTCCGGCACCGAGCGCGGGATCTGCAGCCAGAGCTGGACCTCGTCGCCGTCGTCGTCCTCGTCGGCCTCCGCCGCGACTCCTCGACCGAGGGCGCTGGAGCTGAGGTCGGCCGAGCCGAGGCCCACGACCGTCACCGCGTCGTCGCCTCCGCCGGAGGCCGTCCGGATGATGATGCGGTCGGCGGACGAACCGTGCAGTGCCTCGGCGAGGGCCTGGTGGATGCGTCGCAGCTCCCGGGCATCGAGGTCGTCGATGCCGCCCTCGTCGAGCAGGCTGACGACGGCGCCCCGGCGTCGGGCGGCCATGACCTCTCGCCGGACGTCGTCGTCGAGGAGGCGGCGGCCGCGGATCTCGTCGCGGATCGCGCCCTCGAGGTGGAGGCACTCCTGCCGCTGCTCGGGCGTGAGGTCGCCGCCCTGGGCCACGATCTCCTGCAGCATCGGCCGTGCGGTGCGGCTGGTCTGGAGGAGGCGGTACTGGCGTTCGTTGACGTGCGCCTCCTGGGCGGCCTGCCAGTCGGCCGCCTCGTGCTCGGCGAGGATGAACTCGCGCGTCTCCCGGCCGGCGCGGGTCAGGGTGGCCGTCATCGCGTGCGCGAAGGCGACCCACGAGACGCTGCCGACGACCCCGAGGTCGGCGACGGCGCCGAGCCCGCCCCAGGTCACGCCGTGGACGGCCATGAAGCCGACCCCGAGCCAGGCGAACCCCTGGCGGCGACGGGTGGCGACGATGACCATCAGCGTGCCGATCGCCGCGACGTACCAGGTCGCGTAGCCGTTCTTCTGCGACGGGTCGAGCTGCGACGTCACGAGGAGCGGCATGACGACGCTGACGGCCAGCGCGAACGCGGCGAGCCAGACGGGCATGCGCGCGCGGCCCGAGGGCCAGAGCACCATGACCGTCACGACGACGTAGACGACCATGCACGCCACGACGGGCCACGGGTCGTCGAAGCGGTCGAGGCTGACGGCGGCGAGGACGAGGTGGTAGCCGGAGAAGACGGCGGCCAGCAGGACGATCAGCCAGCGCGGGACGCTGACCCTCACGACGCGGCCTCCTCGCGGGCGGCGTCAGCGGGGCCGACGACGTCGCCGCTCGGCCAGGCGAGGCGCACGACGGTGCCCTCCCCGGGGCGCGAGTCGATGCAGGCGAGCCCGCCCGCGTTGGCGAGCCGCTCGACGATGGAGACCCGGACGCCGAGGCGCCCCTCCGGCACGTGCCCGGGGTCGAACCCCCGGCCGGTGTCGCCGACCTCGACGAGCGCTCCGCCGGTCTCGGTCCACTCGACCGTCACCCACCGTCGGACGTCGTCGCCGCCGGCGTGCTGGCAGCTGTTGACGACGGCCTGGACGGCCGCGCTGTAGAGCGCCTCGGCCGCCGGCGAGGGGATGCCGTGGCCGTCGATGCCGCGCGTGCTGACCTCCACGTCGGCGCCCATCTCGCTCGTGACGACGACCAGCCGGTCGCGCATGGAGCCGAGGGTCGTCGCCGACTCGTCGAAGGGCGTCTGGCTGGCGGCGCTGGAGAGGTGCGCCACCGCGTTCCGGGCCATCGAGGTCGCGAGGACCTTCTCCTCCGCGCTGTAGGCCCGCGCCGCCTGGATGAAGGTCGTCAGGACGCTGTCGTGGACGATCGCGTCGACCTCGACGCGCTCGAGCTCGGTCGCGTGCTCGCGGATCGCGTTCGAGTACCGCGCCACCGCGGTCGCCTGGGCCGCGTCGACGTTGGCGCTGGCCTGCCGCAGGATCAGGACGAGGATGAGGACGGCGCCGCCGAGCAGCACGGCGTAGACGGAGTCGAGAGCGGCGCGGGAGACCGTCGCCCCGCCCCCCGAGGGCGTCAGCCGGATGAGCCCGTAGACCAGCGGGGCGACGAAGAGGTAGCCGGTCGCGATCCAGGCCGAGAAGGCGAAGGCGGCCGCCGCGGTGGCCACCGTGCAGAGGTACCAGAGCCAGGGCACGGAGGGCTGCACGACGCTCGGGTCCTGGACGGCCAGCGGCCAGGTGATGAGGGCGATGAGGTAGGCGACCGCGACGAAGGCGCTGGCCGTCTCGACGCCGCGGACGAGGAGGCTCGCCACCCCGATGGCGACGAAGCCGCCGAACATGGCCAGGCCAATGATCCAGGCCCACGCCACCTGCATGCTGCCGATCTGGGCGAGCATGCTCGGGAAGGCCTGCAGCCCGAAGATCAGGCCCGCGAGCGCGATGACCCGGCCGAGGACCTTGTCGAAGAGGGCCTGGCTGATCGGGTTGCGCGAGGCGCGGGGCGGGGCGGGAGCGGTGAGCGCGCGCTCAGCGGCCATCGCCGCCGTCCGCGTCGAGGCCCGGCAGGATGCCGTCCTCGACGGCGCGACGCAGCAGGTCGACCTTGGTGGGTGCCGGGCGGCCGACCTCGACGTACTTCACGCGGATGCGGTCGAGGTACTCGCGGGCCGTCGAGTAGCCGATGCCGAGCTGCTGGGCGGCGAGCTTGAGCGGGAGGCCCGAGGCGTAGAGGTGGAGGATCTCGCGCTCGCGCCGACCGAGCTGGGCCTTCGCGAAGTCGCGGTCGGCGTCGATCGCGCTCGCCCACTCGAGGTTGTTCAGCACGTCGCCGCGGGCGACCGTGGCGACGGCGGCCATCACGGTCTTCGTCGCCGACGACTTGGGGATGACACCGGCCGCGCCCGCCGCGAGCGCCTCGCGCACGCTGGCGACCCGGTCGGCGATGCTGTGGACCAGGACGGCCGAGCCGGTGGCCTGGACGCGCTTGACGTTCTCGGTGACGGTCGAGCCGTCGCCGAGGGAGAGGTCGAGCACGACCACGTCGACCTCGCGGCCGGCGAGCGCCTCGACGAGCTCCTGCACCCCCGCGGCGGTGAGCACGACGTCGAAGCCCTCGTTCTGGCACGCGGCCTGGATGCCGAGGCGCACGGACTCGTGGTCGTCGACGATGGCGACCCTCACGGGCGGAGCGGGCGGGGGCGAGACCGGAGCGTCGGTCGTGGCGTCAGTCACGGTGGGTCCTTCTGTCGGCGTGCGGCCGGTCCCTGATCCCGGCCGTGCACGACGCCATCGTATCCGCCCGGGGCGGCCGCGTCAGCGTCGGCGCAGCTGCACGACGGTCTCGACGTGGTGCGTGTTCGGGAAGAGGTCGAAGGCCCGGAGACGGACGGCGTCGTAGCCCGCGTCGCGGAACAGGGCGACGTCGCGGGCGAGGGCGACCGGGTCGCAGGCCACGTAGACGACCTGGGCCGGCGACAGCTCGCCGAGGGCGGCCACGACCTCCTTGCCGGCGCCCGAGCGCGGCGGGTCGAGCACGACGGTCGCGGCCCGCGCGCGGTCGCGCTCGGCGGCGGTCGCGCGGTCGGCGCGCTGGCGGACCCAGCGCTCGACGCGGCCCGTCTCGGCCGAGGCGCCGAGCCACTCGGCGAGGTTCTCGGAGGCGTGCTCGGTGGCTCGCTCGTCGCTCTCGACGCTCGTCACGCGGACGGAGGGGCCGAAGGCGTCTCCGAGCGCAGCCGCCAGCAGGCCCACGCCGCCGTAGAGGTCGAGGTTGTCGGCGCGCGGGTCGAAGAGGTCGACGTCGACCATCTGCTGCACGGCGGCCGTCAGGGTCGCCGCGGCCTCGCGGTGCACCTGCCAGAAGCCGCGGTCGTCGAGGCGGAAGCTGCGGTCACCGACCGTCTCGGTGATGGTGGTGGGCGCCTGGCGCCCGATGACGAGGCGCGCTCCCCCGACGCTCGGCGCGAGGACGTCGACGTGCTCCTCGCCGGCGAAGGCCTCGCCGAGCGGGGCCGCGGCGGCGACCTCGTCGGTGGCGAGCGGCAGGTCGCGGACGGGCACGACGCGGTGCGAGCGCGCCGCGTACTGGCCGGGTCGGCCGTCGGCGTCGAGGTGCAGGCGGACCCGCGTGCGCCAGCCCGTCCCTCGGCGCTCGTCGTCGCCCGGCAGGGCCTCGACCGTGACGGTCGCCTCGGCCTCGGGGACGCCGCCGGTGCGCACGAGCGCGTCGCGCAGCACCTGCGACTTGAGCTCGCGCTGGTGGGCGAGGTCGACGTGGCCGAACTCGGCGCCGCCGGCCCGGTCGACCGGGTCGACCTCGAGGGCGGCGGCCGACCACACGTGCGGGCGCCGGTGCTCGCTGGCCTCGACCACCGACACGGTGTCGGCGCGCCAGAACGACTTCTTCTTGTCGTCGGTGACGCGGGCGACCACCCTCTCGCCCGGCAGGGTGTCGCTGACGAACACCACGCGCCCGTCGAGGCGGGCCACCGAGATGCCCCCGTGTGCGATGCCCGTCACGTCCAGTTCGACCTCGCGGCCCAGCATGTCTCCCATGCGTCGAGTCTGACAGGCTGGCGGGCATGACCGTCGCGCTCTACCTGGCCAGCACCTCCCCCGCCCGCCTCGCCCTGCTCCGGGCCGCGGGCGTCGAGCCCGTCCTGATCAGCCCCGGCGTCGACGAGGACGCCGCGGTCGCGCGGGCCGAGGAGGAGGCGGGGCGACGCCTGACGGCCTCCGAGACCGTGTCGCTCCTGGCCAAGGCCAAGGCCGAGGCCGTGCTCGACGTGACCGTCGACGGCCGCCCGCTCGACGGCCTCGTCCTGGGCGGCGACAGCGCCTTCGAGTTCGACGGCGAGGTGCACGGGAAGCCGCACCTGCCGCGGCTCGCGCTCGACCGCTGGCGCCGCATGGCCGAGGTGGGGCACGGCACGCTCTGGTCGGGCCACTGGCTGATCGACCACCGCGGAGGCGCGCCCCGAGCGACGGAGCAGCACCCGTCCGGAGGCGCGGGAGCCGTCGCCTCCGCCGACCTCACCTTCGCCGACGACCTCGACCCGGCCGAGCTCGACGCCTACGTGGCCACCGGGGAGCCCCTCGAGGTGGCCGGCGCCTTCACCATCGACGGCCGCGCCTCCGCCTTCATCAGCCACATCGAGGGCACCCCGAGCGCCGTCGTGGGGCTCTCCGTGCCGGTGCTCCGCTCGCTCGTGCGAGGCTTCGGCGTCGGCTGGCAGGAGCTCTGGACCTCTCCGACCGGGGCGTCCTCGTAGGAAGCATCACGCGCCTCCCGCGTGTTCTTGTGCACGTCAGCCAAAGAAAAGGGTCGACCGCGCAATAGGGTGAGGAACTATGCCTCGTATCAGCAAGGTCCTCATCGCCAACCGTGGAGAGATCGCCGTCCGCGTGATCCGGGCCGCCCGCGACAGCGGCATCGGCTCCGTCGCCGTCTACGCCGACCAGGACCGCGACGCCCAGCACGCCCGCCTCGCCGACGAGGCCTACGCGCTCGAGGGCACGACGAGCGCCGAGACGTACCTCGTCATCGACAAGATCCTCTCCGTCGCCCGCCGCTCGGGGGCGGACGCGGTTCACCCCGGCTACGGGTTCCTCGCCGAGAACGCCGACTTCGCGCGCGCCGTCACGGCCGCGGGGCTCGTCTGGATCGGGCCCTCGCCCGAGGCCATCGAGCAGCTGGGCGACAAGGTCAGCGCCCGCCACATCGCGGAGCGGGTCGGCGCCCCGCTCGCCCCCGGCACCCTCAACCCGGTCTCCGGGGCCGACGAGGTGCTCGAGTTCGTCGACCAGCACGGCCTCCCCGTCGCCATCAAGGCGGCGTTCGGCGGCGGCGGCCGCGGCCTCAAGGTGGCCCGCACCCGCGAGGAGGTCCCCGAGCTCTTCGAGTCCGCGACCCGCGAGGCCGTCGCCGCCTTCGGCCGCGGCGAGTGCTTCGTCGAGAAGTACCTCGACCAGCCCCGGCACGTCGAGACCCAGTGCCTCGCCGACCAGCACGGCAACGTCGTGGTCGTCTCCACGCGCGACTGCTCGCTGCAGCGCCGTCACCAGAAGCTCGTCGAGGAGGCGCCCGCGCCGTTCCTGACGGAGGCCCAGGTGGAGGCCCTCTACAGCGCGTCGAAGGCCATCCTCCGCGAGGTCGGGTACGTCGGCGCCGGCACCTGCGAGTTCCTCGTCGGGAAGGACGGCACCGTCTCCTTCCTCGAGGTGAACACGCGCCTCCAGGTCGAGCACCCGGTCTCGGAGGAGGTCACCGGCATCGACCTCGTGCGCGAGCAGTTCCGCCTCGCCGAGGGCGGCGCGCTCGAGTACGGCGATCCCGTCGCCCGCGGGCACTCGTTCGAGTTCCGCATCAACGGCGAGGACGCCGGGCGGGGCTTCATGCCCGCCCCCGGCCCCGTCCACGTGTTCTCCGCCCCGACCGGCCCCGGCGTCCGCGTCGACAGCGGCGTGCAGGCGGGTGACGAGATCAGCGGGTCGTTCGACTCCCTGCTGGCCAAGCTGATCGTCACCGGGGCCACCCGCGAGGAGGCCCTCGAGCGCTCGCGCCGCGCCCTCGACGAGTTCACGGTCGCCGGCCTCCCCACCGTCCTGCCGTTCCACCGCGCCATCGTGCGCGACCCCGCCTTCGCCCCGGCCGACGGGGCGCCCTTCTCGATCTACACCCGGTGGATCGAGACCGAGTTCGAGAACGACATCCCCGCCTGGAGCGGCGAGGCCGAGGCGCCGCGCGCGCTCGACGAGCGCACCACCGTCGTGGTCGAGGTCGGCGGCAAGCGCGTCGAGGTCTCGCTGCCGGCCGGTCTGGGGGCCCGCACCGCGCCTCCCGCCGCCGCTCCCCGCCGGCGCTCCGGCGGGTCGACCGTCGTCACCGCGACGGGCTCGCAGGTGACGTCGCCCATGCAGGCCACCGTCGTCAAGCTCGCCGTCGAGGAGGGCCAGTCGGTCGTCAAGGGCGACCTCGTGCTCGTGCTCGAGGCGATGAAGATGGAGCAGCCGGTCGCGGCCCACCGCGACGGCGTCGTCTCGGGCATCTCGGCCACGGTCGGCCAGACGGTGTCGTCGGGGCACGTGCTGCTCAGCATCGACTGACGCCCGCGGCGGCGCCCGCCGGCCCGGGGAGCAGACCCTAGAGTGGAGCGCATGTCCGAGACACCCACGCACCCCCTCGACGACCCCGCTGCCGACCCGTTCGAGGTCGCCCGCACCGCCGCTGCCGACATCGCCCGGGCCACCGGCGTCGAGCGCCACGACATCGCCCTCACGCTGGGCAGCGGCTGGGCCGCGGCGGCCGACCTGATCGGCGAGACCGTCGCCGAGGTGCCCGCCACCGAGATCACCGGCTTCAGCGCCTCCGCGGTGGTCGGCCACACCGGCTCGATCCGCAGCATCCTGCTGCCGAGCGGCAAGCACGCCCTCGTCATCGGCGCCCGCACGCACTACTACGAGGGCCACGGCGTCCGCCGTGTCGTGCACAGCGTCCGCACCGCGGCCGCCACCGGCGCGACCACGATGATCCTCACCAACGGCGCGGGCGGCATCAAGGAGACCTGGAAGCCCGGCAGCCCCGTGCTGATCAGCGACCACATCAACCTGACCGCCGACTCCCCCCTCGAGGGCGCGACCTTCATCGACCTCACCGACCTCTACTCGGCGCGGCTCCGCGAGCTCGCCAAGGGCATCTACCCCTCGCTCGACGAGGGCGTCTACACGCAGTTCCGCGGGCCGCACTACGAGACCCCCGCCGAGGTGCAGATGGCGAAGGCCATGGGCGGCCACATCGTCGGCATGTCGACGGCCCTCGAGGCCATCGCCGCCCGCCAGGCCGGCATGGAGATCCTCGGCATGTCGCTCATCACCAACCTCGCCGCCGGCATCCAGAAGGAGCCGCTGTCGCACCAGGAGGTGCTGCAGGCCGGCCGCGACGCCGAGGCCGCCATCAGCGACCTGCTCTCCCGCATCGTGGCGGCCCTGTGAGCGGCGACGCGACCACGGACCTCCTCGCCGACGCGCAGGCCTGGCTCGACCAGGACCCTGACGAGGTCACCCGCGCCGAGCTCGCCGCGCTGCTGACGGCGGCGCGGTCGGGCGACGACGCGGCGACCGCCGAGCTGCGCGACCGCTTCGACGGCCGTCTGCAGTTCGGCACGGCGGGCCTCCGAGGCGCCCTCGGAGCCGGCCCGAACCGCATGAACCGCGTGCTCGTGGCCCAGGCGGCAGCGGGCTTCGCGGCGTTCCTGGTCGGCCGTGAGGCCACGCCGTCGATCGTCATCGGCTACGACGGCCGGACCAACAGCGACGTCTTCGCCCGCGACACGGCGGAGATCATGGCCGCGGCGGGCGTCTCCGCCACGCTGCTGCCCCGGGCGCTGCCCACCCCCGTGCTCGCCTTCGCCGTCCGCCACCTCGACGTCAGCGCCGGGGTCATGGTGACCGCGAGCCACAACCCCGCCGCCGACAACGGCTACAAGGTGTACCTCGGCGGCCTCGACGCCGGGTCGCAGATCGTGTCGCCGGTCGACACGGAGATCGCCGCCCTGATCGAGGAGGCCGCGCGCCGGCCGGTGTCGGAGATCCCCCGCTCCGACGACCACCGGGAAGCCGGCGACGACCTCGTCGGCGAGTACGTGGCGCGCACCGCGGCCCTCGCCGGCACCGCCGCGTCGGGCTCGCAGCCCCGCGTCGTCTACACGGCCATGCACGGCGTCGGGTGGGAGGTCGCCCGTCGCGTCTTCGCGACGGCCGGCTTCACCGAGCCCGTGCCCGTCGCCGAGCAGTCGGCGCCCGACCCCGCCTTCCCCACGGTCGCCTTCCCGAACCCCGAGGAGCCCGGGGCGCTCGACCTGGCCTTCGCCACCGCCGACCGCGTCTCCGCCGACCTCGTCATCGCCAACGACCCGGACGCGGACCGCCTCGCGGTCGCCGTGCCGGGCCCCGAGGGGTGGCGGCGCCTGACCGGCAACGAGGTCGGGGCCCTGCTGGGGTGGCGTGCCGCCGAGCGCGCCCGCCGGGACGACGTCGACGGGACCCTCGCGGCGAGCATCGTCTCGTCGCCGGCCCTCCGCGAGGTCGCCCGCCGCTACGACCTCGACTACCGCGACACCCTCACCGGCTTCAAGTGGGTCTCCCGCGTCGGCGGCCTGCTGTACGGCTACGAGGAGGCCCTCGGCTACCTGGTCGACCCCGCGAAGGTCCGTGACAAGGACGGCATCTCCGCCGCCGTCGAGATCCTGGCCCTGGCCACCGAGCTGCACGGCCGGGGCTCGAGCATCGCCGAGCACCTGCGCGACTTCGACGCGGAGTTCGGCGCCTACGCCTCCTCGCAGATCTCGCTGCGCGTCGACGACCTGGAGCGCATCACGGAGCTGACCACGCGACTCCGCCAGTCGCCGCCCCGCCAGGTCGGCACGCGACGGGTCGACCACGTCGACGACTTCGTGGACGGCTTCGGGGAGTTCCCCGCGGGCGACGTCCTCCGCTTCTGGTTCACCGACGGCTCGAGGGTCATCGTGCGCCCGAGCGGCACGGAGCCGAAGCTCAAGGTCTACATCGACGCGTCGAGCACCGACGGAGACGCCCTGGCTCGCCGGGCCGCCGCCGAGGCGGCCGTGGCCGACCTCGACGCGGGCATGCGGGCGTTGCTGGCCTAGTCCGCCGCGAGACGAGCACGGAGGCCGCTCCCCTGAGGGGGGCGGCCTCCGTCCGTGCGTCCGTGCGTCCGTGCCCGGACCGGCTCCGTCAGCCCAGCGAACGCTGCAGCTTCTCGGTGAGCTCCTGCTGGTCGAAGTGGTTCTGGATGACGATGACGTCGGCGAAGGTCTGGCCGATGGCCTCGACGAACTCGGCGGAGGTCAGGATCACCTGGGCGTCGTCGGCGACCCCCGCCAGGGAGCCGATGTCGGCCGCGACGACGTCCGCCTCGATGTCGAGCTTGGCCAGGACGCGCTCGGCGTTGACCTTGAGGATGCCGCTGCTGCCGATGCCGACGCCGCAGATGGTCACGATCTTCACGGGGAGCCCTCCTCGGGCGTCGAGCGGCCGCCGTCGGCCACGGCGGGAGCGCCGAGCAGCCGACGGACCTCGTCGGCGGAGGCCGCGCCGGCGAGGGCGGGGATGACCGAGGCGTCGTTGAAGACGTTCGCGATGTCGGCGATCGACTCGAGGTGACCGCCCACCGACTCGACGGCGAGGCCGAGCACGACGCTCACCGGGTCGTTGTGCGGGTGCCCGAAGGCCACGGGAGCCGCGAGGGTGACGACGGCGAGGCCGTCACGCAGCACGAGGTCGTCGGGCCGGGCGTGGGCGAGCGCGAGGCCCGGCGCGATGACGACGTACGGGCCGTGCTCGTCGATCATCCGCACCATCTCGTCGCCGTAGCCGGGCAGCGCCGACCCGGAGGCGACCAGCGCGTCGGCCGCCGCGTGCACCGCCGCGCGCCAGTCGGTGACGGGCGCGGCGATGACGACGGCGGAGTCGGGCACCGGGGGCAGCGTCACGTCAGACCGCCTCGAACCCCGCCGTGATGCGGTCGGCCAGCTCGTCGCGGTCCTCCAGCGGGAGGAAGCTCGACGCGGCGGCGTTGAGCTGGAACGCGAGCAGGTCGTCGAGGCCGTAGTCGAACGCCTGGGCCAGCAGCGCGAGCTCCTTGCTGAGGCTCGTGTCGCTCATCAGGCGGTTGTCGGTGTTGACCGTGACCCGGTAGCCGAGCTGGTAGAGCAGGTCGAAGGGGTGGTCGTCGAGGTCGGAGCCCCAGGCCGAGATCGCCCCGGTCTGGAGGTTCGACTGCGGGGAGAGCTCGAGGGCGATCTCGCGGTCGCGGACCCACGACGCGATGGGGCCGAGCTCGACCGTGGTCTGGCCGCCGCGGGCCTCGACGACACGGATGTCCTCCGCGAGGCGGACGCCGTGGCCGAGGCGCAGGGCCCGGCCGTCGAGGAGGGCGCTGCGGATGCTGTCGAGGCCGTCGGCCTCGCCGGCGTGCACGGTGACCGGGAAGAACTCGCGCGCGAGGAGGTCGAAGGCGGGGCGGTGGGCGCTGGCGGGGAAGCCCGCCTCGGCGCCGGCGATGTCGAACCCGACGACACCGTTCTCCCGGTGGCGCACCGCGAGCTGGGCGATCTCGAGGCCGCGGTCGGCGTGGCGCATGGCCGTGATCAGCTGGCCGACGGAGATGTCGTGGCCCTGGCCGGAGAGCTCCTCCACGGCCTGGTCGATGCCCGCCTGGACGGCCTCCACGGTCGCGTCGAGCGACAGGCCGGCGGTGAGGTGCTGCTCGGGTGCCCAGCGGACCTCGCCGTGCACGACGCCGTCGGCCGCCAGGTCGAGGACGAACTCACGGGCCACGCGGTGCAGGCCCGCCTCGGTCTGCATGACCGCCGTCGTCACGTCGAAGGTGGCGAGGTAGTCGGGCAGGTTGCCGGAGTCCGCGCTCTCGACGAACCAGCGCCCGAGCGCCTCCGCGTCGCCCCCGACCGGCAGGTCGTAGCCGATCTCGTCGGCCAGCTCGATGATCGTCGAGGGGCGGAGCCCGCCGTCGAGGTGGTCGTGCAACGACACCTTGGGGAGGGAGACGATGCTGGGGCCGCCGTCAGGCAGTCGGTAGTCCTTGTCCGGAGCGCTCATGGGGACCAACCTACCCGTGCGCGGGCCCCCGACCCTGGACGACCACGGCGAGCCAGCCGGGCGCTCGTCGGGCACGCCCGGCGCACCGGCTGGACGCCGCCGGGACGGGCGTCAGGAGACGCGCTCGGCCACGATCGGGCCGCGGGTCGTCCGCTCGTCGCCGATGCTCCAGGCGCCCTGCACCGCCTCGAGCGCGCGCTCGAAGCGCGCGGGCTCGTCGGTGTGCAGCGTGAACAGGGGCTGGCCCGCCGTCACCGCGTCGCCCGGCTTCGCGTGCAGCTCGATGCCGGCCGCGGCCTGGACGGGGTCCTGCTTGCGGGCACGGCCCGCGCCCAGGCGCCAGGCGCCCACGCCGAAGGGCAGCGCCCGCTGCTCGGTGAGGTACCCGCTGCGCTCTGCCGTGACGACGTGCGTCTCGCGCGCGGTCGGGAGCGCCGCGTCCGGGTCGCCGCCCTGGGCGCGGATCATGGCCTTCCAGGCGTCCATCGCGCGGCCGTCGTCGAGCGCGGCCTCCACGTCGGCGTCGGGCTGGCCGGCGAGGGTCAGCATCTCGCGCGCCAGCGCGACCGTGAGCTCCCGGATGTCGGCCGGGCCGCCGCCGGCGAGGGTCTCGACGGACTCGCGCACCTCGAGGGCGTTGCCGATCGTCAGGCCGAGCGGCACGTTCATGTCGGTGAGCAGGGCGGTCGTCGCGACCCCGGCGTCGGTGCCGAGGTCGACCATCGTGCGGGCGAGCAGGCGCGACTGCTCGATGTCCTGGATGAAGGCGCCCGAGCCGAACTTGACGTCGAGCACCAGGGCCGCCGTGCCCTCCGCGATCTTCTTGCTCATGATCGACGACGCGATGAGGGGGATGCACTCCACGGTGCCGGTGATGTCGCGGAGCGCGTACAGCTTGCCGTCGGCCGGGGCGAGGCCCGAGCCGGCCGCGCAGACGACCGCGCCGGTGTCGGCCATGATCTCGCGCATCCGCTCGTTCGAGATCGACGCCTGCCAGCCGGGGATCGACTCGAGCTTGTCGAGCGTGCCGCCCGTGTGGCCGAGGCCGCGGCCCGAGAGCTGCGGCACGGCGACGCCGAACGAGGCCACGAGCGGGGCGAGCGGCAGCGTGATCTTGTCGCCCACTCCCCCGGTCGAGTGCTTGTCGACGGTGGTCTTGCCGAGGCCGGCGAAGTCCATCGTCTCGCCGCTGCGGATCATGGCCAGGGTCATGTCGCGGATCTCGCGGCGCTCCATCCCGTTGAGGAAGATCGCCATCGTCAGCGCCGACATCTGCTCGTCCGCCACGTACCCGCGGGTGTAGGCGTCGATCAGCCAGTCGATCTGCGCGGTGCTGAGGGCGCCCGAGCCGCGCTTGACGCGGATCAGGTCGACGGTGTCGAAGGGCTCGACGGTGGTGGTCATGGGGTCTCCTCAGCGGTGGCGGCGTCGTTCCGGAGGTGTCTCGCCGGCCCCGGAACGACGCCGGACGGAGGGCGGGGGCGAGGAGGCGCGGTGCACGCCCCGAGGGGCGCCTACGCCTGCGAGGCGCGGAACTCCTCGAGCTGGCGCGGCCCGAACGCGTCGGGGATGACCTCGTCGATCGTGCGGAAGCCCGAGACGGTGTCGAGCACCATGGAGGCGTCGGAGTGCTCGTAGAGCAGCTGCCGGCAGCGGCCGCAGGGCATCAGGACGTCGCCGTTGCCGTCGACGCAGGCGAAGGCGACGAGTCGCCCCCCGCCGCCCATGACGAGGTCGGTGACGAGGGAGCACTCGGCGCAGAGCGTGATGCCGTACGACGCGTTCTCGATGTTGCAGCCCGAGACGAGCCGGCCGTCGGTCGTCAGCGCGGCCGCCCCCACGGGGAACTTCGAGTAGGGGACGTACGCCTTGGACATGGCCGCCCGGGCCGCGGCCCGGAGGGCCTCCCAGTCGGTGGACTCGACGACGCTCACGACTTCACGTAGGCCTTGCCGGAGGCGGCCGGGCCGCGGGACTGGCCGACGAGCCCCGCGACGGCGAAGATCGTCACGACGTAGGGCAGCATCAGCATGAACTCGCTCGGCACCGGGGAGCCGATGGCCCCGAGCACGTTCTGGAGGTTCGAGGCGAAGCCGAACAGCAGCGCCGCGAGCGTGGCCTTGATCGGGTCCCACCGGCCGAAGATCACGGCGGCCAGGGCGATGAAGCCCGCCCCCGCCGTCATCTCCTTCTGGAAGTTGCCCAGCGAGCCGAGGGTGAAGTACGCCCCGCCCAGGCCGGCGATGGCACCGGCGAGGGAGACGTTCCAGAACCGGGTCGCGTTGACCTTGATGCCCACGGTGTCGGCGGCCTGCGGGTGCTCGCCGACGGCGCGGAGGCGCAGCCCCCACCGGGTGCGGAAGAGCCCGTAGAAGACGACGGCGATCGCGACGTACATCAGGTAGACGATGATCGTCTGGCGGAAGAACACCGGCCCGATGATCGGGATCTGGCTCAGGCCGGGGATCGGCAGCTGCGGGAAGCGGACGCCCTCGTTGAGCGCCTCCGACTTCGTGAGCACCTGTGAGTACAGGAAGCTCGTGAGGCCCGTGACGAGCACGTTGAGCACGACGCCGACGATCACCTGGTCGACGATGTAGCGGATGCTGAACACCGCGAGGACCATCGAGACGAGCACGCCCGCGACCATGGCCGAGGCGAGGCCGACGACGGCCGACCCGGTGGCCGAGGCCACCACGGCCGAGACGAAGGCGCCGGCCAGCAGCTGCCCCTCGATCGCGACGTTCACGACGCCGACCCGCTCCGAGATGACGCCGCCCAGGGCGCCGAAGATGAGCGGCGTGCTGAGCGCGAGGGCCCCGAGCAGGAGGCCCGGCACGGGGATCGTCGCGTCGGCGCTCGTCCAGGTGAGGAAGGCGACGAGGAAGACCACGCCGAACACGCTGACCAGCCAGATCGGCACGCGCGCGGCGCGGACGGCCAGGAGGAACGCGCCGACGGTCAGCAGCACCAGCACGACGGTGAGGACGACGCCCGTCGCGGCGGACGGCAGCACCGCGTCGGGCAGGGCGAAGAAGTCGGTGGGCGTCGAGAGGCGGAAGGTGCTCCGGCCCTCCCGCTGCAGGCCGACGAAGAGCACGACGGCGATGACCGAGAAGACCGCGAACGCGATCGGGGCCTTGAAGCTGCGCGTGACGGCGCGGGCGAGGCCGGGCGTGGGCGCGGCGGGAGCCGCGACGTCGGGGGTGAGGGTGCTCACTTGGTGACCACCGCCTCCTTCTTCGAGGCGCGGGGGGCCCTGCGGGCACCCGGCGCGGGCAGACGGAAGATGCTGCGGACGAGCGGCGGGGCCGCGACGAACAGCACGATCAGGGACTGCACGACGAGCACGATGTCGATCGGCACGCCGTTGGCCGCCTGCATCGAGTAGCCGCCGGCCTTGAGGGCGCCGAAGAGCACGCCGGCGCCGAAGACGCCCCACGGGCGCGAGCGACCGAGCAGAGCGACCGTGATGGCGTCGAAGCCGATGCCGGCGTCGATGCCCGCGGTGAAGCCCGTGGTCAGCGTGCCGAGCACCTGCGTCGAGCCCGCGACGCCCGCCAGCGCGCCGGAGATGAGCATGGCGTACAGGTAGATGTTCTTGACGTCCATGCCGGCCGTGCGGGCGGCGTGGGGGTTCTCGCCCACCGCGCGGAACCGGAACCCGAGCGTCGACCGGTTGATCAGCCACCAGACGACGGCGGTCACGACGATCACCAGGATGAAGCCCCAGTTGAGGTTGTAGCGGGCCCCGAAGAGGTCGGGCAGCACGGCGCTCGGGAGCGTGGCGGGCGACTTCGGGTTCGGGCTGCCCGGGGCCTGCAGGAGGCCCGGCGTGCGCAGGGCGAACGAGATCAAGTAGAAGGCGATGTAGTTGAGCATGATCGTGAGGATCACCTCGTGCGCGCCCGTCCTGGCCTTCAGCAGGCCGACGAGCCCGCCCCACACGGCTCCGCCGGCGATGCCGGCCAGGAGCGCGAGGGGCAGGTGGACCGCGAGCGGCAGGTCGAACGAGAAGCCGACCCACCCCGCCGCTCCGGCCGCGACGAGCATCTGGCCGCGGGCACCGATGTTGAAGAGGCCGACCCGGAAGGCGAGGGCGACGCCGAGACCGGCCGCGATGAGCGGCACCGAGTAGTTGAGCGTCTCGGTGAGCGGGCGGATCCCGGCGGCGAAGCCGTCGACCCGGAAGTTGTAGACCGCGCCCTGGAAGAGCGACGAGTACGCCCCGCCCACCGTCCGGCCGAAGGCCTGGAAGAAGTCGGTCGGCCGCGACGCGAAGTACCCGAGGGTCGACTGGACCGTGGGGTCGGTGAAGCCGATCAGCAGGCCCGAGACGACGAGGGCGAGCACCACGGCGAGGACCGAGATGGCCGCGTTGCCGGTCGTGATCTCCCGCAGGAGGCGCGACCCGCGCGAGTCGTCCGGTCGCGTCTCCGGGGCGGCCGGGCCGCCTGCCGGGGTCGGGGTGGTCGTGGTGCTGGCGTCGCTCACGCTGCCTGCTCCGTTCCGTGCGGCGTCTCGCCGGCCATCATGAGCCCCAGCACGTCGCGGGGGGTGTCGGCGGGGACGATGCCGATGATCGAGCCGCGGTACATCACGGCGATGCGGTCGGCCAGGGCCACGACCTCGTCGAGCTCGGTCGAGACGACGATGACGGGCACGCCCTGGTCGCGCGTCTCGACGATGCGCTTGTGGACGAACTCGATCGACCCGACGTCGATGCCGCGGGTGGGCTGGGCCGCCACGAAGAGGCGCAGGTCGCGGCTCAGCTCGCGCGCGAGCACGACCTTCTGCTGGTTGCCGCCCGACAGGCGCCCGGCGGGCGTGGTGATGCCCTGGGTGCGGATGTCGAACTCCTGCACCTTCTCGACCGCGAAGGCGGCGAGCTCGGCGAGGCGCAGCGAGCCGCGCTTGACGAACGGCCCGGACTGCGAGCGGTCGAGCATGAGGTTCTCGGCGACGGTGAACTCGCCGACGAGGCCGTCCTCGTTGCGGTCCTCGGGGACGAAGCCGACCCCGGCGTCGAGCACGCGGCGGACGCTCAGCCCCGTGATGTCGCGCCCGTCGAGCGTGACGCGGCCCTCGACCCGGCCCTGGAGGCCGAGGATCGCCTCGGTGAGCTCGGTCTGGCCGTTGCCCTGGACGCCCGCGATCGCGAGCACCTCTCCGCGGCGCACCTCGAACGAGACGTCGTCGACGACGACCTGGCCGATGGGGTCGAGCACCCGGAGCCCCTCCACGACCAGGGCGGCCTCGCCCGGGACGGCGGGGGCCTTCTGGACGGTGAGCTCCACCGCGCGGCCGACCATGAGCGACGCCAGCTCGGCGTTGGTCGCCGTGGGCTCGGCCTCGCCGACCACCTTGCCGAGGCGGATCACCGTGATGCGGTCAGCGACCTCGCGCACCTCGCGGAGCTTGTGGGTGATGAAGACGATGCCCGTGCCGGCGTCGCGGAGCTGGCGCATGATGACCATGAGCTCGTCGGTCTCTTGAGGGGTCAGCACGGCGGTCGGCTCGTCGAAGACCAGGACCTCGGCGTCGCGCGAGAGCGCCTTGACGATCTCGACGCGCTGCTGCACGCCGACCGGGAGCTCCTCGACGACGGCGTCGGGGTCGATGTCGAAGCCGAAGCGCCGGGAGATCTCGCGCACCTTCGCGCGGGCGGCCTGCAGGTCGAGCCGCCCGCCGGGGCGGGTCTCCTCGTGGCCCAGCATCACGTTCTCCGCCACCGTGAACACGGGGACGAGCATGAAGTGCTGGTGGACCATGCCGATGCCCGCCGCCATGGCGTCGCCGGGGCCGGAGAACCGCTGGACGACGTCGTCGAGCAGGATCTCGCCCTCGTCGGCCTGGTACAGGCCGTAGAGCACGTTCATGAGCGTGGACTTGCCGGCGCCGTTCTCACCGAGGAGGGCGTGGATCTCGCCCGGCTCGACGGTGAGGCTGATGTGGTCGTTGGCGGTCAGTGCGCCGAATCGCTTGGTGATGCCCTGGAGCTCGAGCTTCATCTCGTCAATCTACCTCGGGTGTAGGCGTGGGAAGGGCCCGGCCGAACGGTGGAGACCGTCCGGACCGGGCCCTCGATCAGGCAATGCTAGACGATGCCTGAGGGGGTGCCGGCTCGGCTCAGCTGAGGGCCGAGGGCGACTCGACCTCGATCGAGCCGTCGATGATGCCGGCCTTGATCGTGTCGAGCTCGTCCTGGAGCCCGGCGTCGACCTTGTCCTCGTAGTCGTGGAACGGAGCGATGCCCACGCCGTCGTTCTCGAGGGTGCCCACGTAGGGCTCGTTCGAGAACGAGCCGTCGGCCGACTGGGTCACGACGTCGTTCGTGGCCTGCTTGATGCCCTTGAGCACCGAGGTCAGGAACAGGTCGCTGTTGGCGCTGTCGGTCTCGTAGGTGTCGGAGTCGGCGCCGACCAGGACGACGTCCGAGCCGGAGTCGCGGATGGCCTCGGCGGCGCTCTGGTAGATCGGGCCGCCGACGGGCAGGATGACGTCCGCACCCTGGTCGATCAGGGTCTGGGCGCTCTGCTTGGCCGTGGTGCCGGCCTCGAAGCCGCCGGTGAAGGTGCCGGTCTGCGACGCGACGTCCCAGCCGACGACCTTGACGTCGGCGCTCTTCTGCTCGTTGTAGTACTCGACGCCGTCGGCGAAGCCGTCCATGAAGATGGTGACGGTCGGGAACTGCATGCCGCCGAAGGTGCCCACGGTGCCGCTCTTCGAGTAGCTCGCCGCGGCGTAGCCGGCGAGGAAGGCCGCCTCCGACGTGTTGAACGTGATCGGCTTGACGTTGTCGGCGGTGATCGACGCGTCGTCGATGGTGGCGTAGTTCACGCCGGCGTTGGCCTCGGCCGCCGTCTTCGTGGCGTCGGCGAGGGCGAAGCCGACCGTGACGATCAGGCCGCAGCCCTGGTCGGCGAGGTTCGAGAGGTTGGCGTCGTAGACGGTCTCGTCGGCCGACTCGACGGTCTTGGCCTCGGCGCCCGCGGTCTCCGCGGCCTCGGTCAGGCCCTCGTAGCCCAGCTGGTTGAACGACTTGTCGTCGAAGCCGCCGGCGTCGGACACCATGCAGGGCACGAAGTCGCTGGAGCTGCCGCCCGCGGCGTCGTCGCTCTCGGGAGCCGAGGCACAGCCGGCCAGGATGGCGACGGTGCTCGCCAGGGCGAGGCCGCCGAAGACGGCCCTGCGCGCAGTTGTAGTCAAGTTGTCCTCCAAGGTGCTGCCCGGCACGAGACGCCGGGCACGTATGGCGACAGGTTACCTACTGCGCGGAGCCCCTCCGACCGCTCCGGGAGAGTGAGACCGAGGCGTTACACGACCGCGACCGTCGCGTAACGGGCCCGTAACAGGACAGCCCGGTCGGGCCGTCAGAGGACGTCGCTGCGGCCGCTCAGCTTGAGGGCGTCGACGACCGACTTGACGCGCTGCGCGTTCGCCGTCGTGGTGACCAGGAGGGCGTCCGGGGTGTCGACCACGATGATGTCGTTCACCCCGATCAGCGAGATGAGCCGGCCGCTGTGGCCCACGACGATGCCGCTGGAGGCGTCCGAGAGCACCCGGGCGTTCTCGCCGAGGATGGCGAGGTCGCTCTTGCGCCCGCCGGAGTGCAGCTTCGCGATGGACGCGAAGTCGCCGACGTCGTCCCAGTCGAAGGTCCCCGGGATGACCGCGAGGCGGCCGGCCGCGGCGGCGGGCTCCGCGACGGTGTAGTCGATCGCGATCTTCTCCAGGCCGGGCCAGATCCTGTCGACGGCGGCTCCTCGACGAGGGGTGTCCCAGGCCTCGGCGAGCTCCTCCAGGCCCGCCAGGAGCTCCGGCCGCGTCTCGCCGAGCTGCTCCAGGAGGCGGTCGGCCCGGGAGATGAACATGCCGCCGTTCCAGAGGTAGTCGCCCCCCGCGACGTACCCCTCCGCCGTCTCGAGGTCCGGCTTCTCGACGAACGACTCGACGCGGAGGGCGCTCGGCGCCCCGTCGACGGCCAGCGCGGCGCCGGCGTGGATGTACCCGAAGCCGATGGCCGGCTCGGTCGGGGTGATCCCGATCGTGGTGATCCAGCCCGCGTCGGCGGCCACGATGGCCTCGCCGACGGCGCGCTGGAACCCCCGGATGTCGGAGATGACGTGGTCGGCGGCGAACGAGCCCACGATCACGTCGGGCTCCCGGCGGCGGAGGACGGCCGCGGCGAGGCCGATGGCCGCCGTGCTGTCCTTCGGCTCGCTCTCGAGGACGACGTTGTGGTCGGCGAGGGCGGGCAGCTGCGCCTCGACCGCCGCCCGGTGAGCCCGCCCGGTGACCACCATGATGCGCTGCTCCCCGGCGAGGGGCGCGAGGCGGTCCCAGGTGGCGCGGAGGAGGGTCGACCCGCTGCCCGTGAGGTCGTGGAGGAACTTCGGGGCGTCGGCCCGGCTGAGCGGCCACAGCCTCGACCCGATGCCGCCGGCGGGGATGATGCTGTAGAAGCGCTCGACGCTCTCGGGCTGTGTCATGTCCGCCACCTTAGCGAGGGCCCCGGCCGCGACTCCCCGCGTTCACGCGACCGCCACCGCGGGGCCACGGCGCGGCCGCGGTCCGGCCACGCCGCCCGCGGAGCCTGGGAGGACGCCGAGCCGAGGAGGTCCCCATGAGGGTCGCCATCGTGACCGAGAGCTTCCTGCCCACCGTCAACGGGGTGACGACGAGCGTGCTGCGGGTGCTCGACCACCTGGAGCGACGCGGCCACGAGGCCATCGTCATCGCTCCCGCGGGCCGGGGCCACGACTCCTACGGCCCCGCCAGGGTGCACCGCGTGCCCAGCGTGGCGTACCGGCAGTTCCCCGTCGGGCTGCCCTCGCCGGTCGTCGCGGGCGCCCTCGCGGACTTCTGCCCCGACGTCGTCCACGTCGCCTCCCCCTTCCTCCTCGGCGGTCACGCGATCGCGGCGGCGGCCCGCCTCGGGCTGCCGAGCGTCGCGGTCTTCCAGACCGACGTCGCCCGCTACGCGAGCACGAGCGGCCTCGGCCCCGTCACCGCCGCGGTCGCCTGGCGCCTGGTCCGTCGACTGCACGAGCAGGCCACCGTCACCCTGGTGCCGTCGTCGGCCTCGCTGCGCGACCTGCGCCGCGCCGGGGTCGACCGGCTCGCGACCTGGGGCCGCGGCGTCGACTCGGTGCGCTACCACCCGAACCGGCGCGGCACGGGCGGGTCCGCCGCCTTCCGCGCGGCGGTCGGCGCGGCCCCCGGGGAGGCGCTGGTCGGCTACGTGGGACGCCTCGCCCCCGAGAAGCAGGTCGAGCGGCTCGCGGCCCTGCACCGCACGCCCGGCACCCGCTTCGTCGTGGTCGGCGACGGCCCGGCGCTGCCGTCGCTGCGGCGGCGGCTCCGCCACCTCGACCCCGTGTTCACCGGGGCGCTCCACGGCGACGAGCTGGCGGACGCCTACGCGGCGCTGGACGTCTTCGTGCACACCGGCGTCACGGAGACCTTCGGGCAGACGGTCCAGGAGGCGCACGCGAGCGGGACGCCGGTCGTGGCCCCCGCCGCGGGCGGGCCCCTCGACCTCGTCCGGCACGGCGTCGACGGGTTCCTGGTCGACCCCCTGCACGACCACTCGCTCCGCCGGGCCGTCCGGCTCCTGGTCGACGACCCGGCCCTCCGGGCACGGTTCGGGGAGGCGGGGCGCCGCGCCGTCGTCGGCCGCACCTGGGAGCGCCTCGGGGACGAGCTGCTCGGGCACTACGCCGACGCGGTGGCGGCTCCGGCGGTGCCGACCCGCGCCTCCGCCCGGGCCCGGCAGCTGTCGGCGACGAGCTGACCGTCTCTCGACATCGAACTAGTTAGGGCAGCCTCGGCAGCGGTGCCCACCGCGCGTTCCGTATGCTCGGGGTGTTCTGAGAACACACGGTGGACACGGCTGTCCTCCCTGACCACAGCCGACCGCCCCAGCCGCGAGGAGGGCAGCTCATGGCCGAGCAGTCGACGGGAACACTGGCGTCACCGGGCACGCCCTCGGGGCGACCGGGTGCACCCACCATCAGCGAGCCGCAGCGCGCCAAGCGCTTCCAGGGCACGCTCTACCGCGGCCGTGAGGGCATGTGGTCGTGGGTCCTGCACCGGATCACCGGCGTCAGCATCTACTTCTTCCTCCTCGTGCACATCCTCGACACGGCGCTGGTGCGGATCAGCCCCGAGGCCTACGACGCGGTCATCGGCACGTACAAGAACCCGGTGATGGGGCTCGGCGAGACCGGCCTGGTCGCCGCCATCCTCTTCCACGCCCTCAACGGCCTGCGCATCATCCTCATCGACTTCTGGAGCGCCGGCACCAAGCACCAGCGCGTCATGTTCTGGGTCGTGATCGGCCTCTGGGCCGTGCTGATGCTCGGCTTCGCCCCCCGCCACCTCATGAACGTCTTCTCGGAGTAGAGCGATGACCACTGAGACCATCGAGGCCCCCCGGTCGGCCCGCACCGCCCAGCGCAGCACCAACTGGGAGAAGTGGGGCTGGATCTACATGCGCGCGAGCGGGCTCGTGCTCGTCGTGCTGATCTTCGGCCACCTCTTCATCAACCTGCTCGCGGGCGAGGGCGGCGTCAAGGCCATCGACTTCGCGTTCGTGGCGGGCAAGTGGGCCGACCCGTTCTGGCAGGTCTACGACACGCTCCTCCTCTGGCTGGCGCTGATCCACGGCTCGAACGGCATGCGCACGATCGTCAACGACTACGTGGGCCGCCCGACAACCCGCAAGGTCTTCCTCGGCGCCCTGGTCGTCTCCAGCGCCGTGCTGCTGCTGCTCGGCTCGCTCGTCATCTGGACCTTCGACCCCTGCCCCGCGGGCGCCCCGGCCGACCTCCTCCCGTCGATCTGCTCTCGCTGACCGTCGGCGGGCGCCGCGCCGACGCCCCACGACCGACCACCCCGTCCACCTGCACCACGTCCCACCTGGAAGCACCGTGACCACACCTGCACCCTCCGCCCAGAGCTCCGTCGTCGACGGCATCCACTACCACCAGCACGACATCGTCATCGTCGGCGCCGGCGGGGCGGGGATGCGCGCGGCCATCGAGGCCGGGCCGAACGCCAGCACGGCGGTCATCTCGAAGCTCTACCCCACGCGCTCGCACACCGGCGCCGCCCAGGGCGGCATGGCCGCCGCCCTCGCTAACGTCGAGGACGACAACTGGGAGTGGCACACCTTCGACACGGTCAAGGGCGGCGACTACCTCGTCGACCAGGACGCCGCCGAGATCCTCGCGAAGGAGGCGATCGACGCCGTCCTCGACCTCGAGAACATGGGCCTGCCCTTCAACCGGACGCCCGAGGGCAAGATCGACCAGCGGCGCTTCGGCGGGCACACGGCCGAGCACGGCAAGAGCCCCGTCCGTCGCGCCTGCTACGCGGCCGACCGCACCGGCCACATGATCCTGCAGACGCTGTACCAGAACTGCGTCAAGCACGGCATCGAGTTCTTCAACGAGTTCTACGTCCTCGACCTGATCATGGGCGAGGTCGACGGGGTCGAGCGGCCCGCCGGGGTCGTCGCCTACGAGCTGTCGACCGGTGAGCTCCACGTCTTCCAGGGCAAGGCCGTGATCTTCGCGACCGGCGGCTTCGGCAAGATCTACAAGACGACCTCGAACGCGCACACGCTGACGGGCGACGGCGTGGGCATCATCTGGCGCAAGGGCCTGCCGCTGGAGGACATGGAGTTCTTCCAGTTCCACCCGACCGGCCTGGCCGGGCTCGGCATCCTCCTCTCCGAGGCCGCCCGCGGCGAGGGCGCCATCCTGCGCAACAGCGAGGGCGAGCGCTTCATGGAGCGCTACGCGCCCACCATCAAGGACCTCGCGCCGCGCGACATCGTGGCGCGCTGCATGGCCACGGAGATCCGCGAGGGCCGGGGCGGCGGGCCGCACAAGGACTACGTCTACCTCGACATCACGCACCTCGACCCGGCCGTGATCGACGCGAAGCTGCCCGACATCACCGAGTTCGCCCGCACCTACCTCGGCGTCGAGCCCTACACCGAGCCCGTGCCCGTCCTGCCCACGGCGCACTACGCCATGGGCGGCATCCCCACCAACGTCCACGCCGAGGTGCTGCGCGACAACACGACCGTGGTGCCCGGGCTCTACGCCGCGGGCGAGTGCGCCTGCGTCAGCGTGCACGGCTCGAACCGGCTCGGCACCAACTCGCTGCTCGACATCAACGTCTTCGGCAAGCGCGCCGGCAACAACGCCGTCGAGTTCGTCAGGACGGCCGAGTTCGTGCCGCTGCCGGACGACCCGGCGGGCTTCGTGCGGGGCCTCGTCGACGACGTGCGGGCCGCCACCGGCACCGAGCGCATCGCGACCCTCCGCAAGGAGCTGCAGGACAGCATGGACCGCAACGCCCAGGTGTTCCGCACGGAGGAGACCCTCGACGAGGTCACCCACGTGATCGCCGACCTGCGCGACCGCTTCAAGAACATCTCCGTGCAGGACAAGGGCAAGCGGTTCAACACCGACCTGCTCGAGGCGATCGAGCTGGGCTTCCTGCTCGACCTCGCCGAGGTCGTCGTCTACTCGGCCCGCTCCCGCCAGGAGAGCCGCGGCGGGCACTTCCGCGAGGACTACCCGACGCGCGACGACGAGAACTGGCTGGTGCACACGATGGCCTACCTCACCGGCGACGCCCACTCGTCGCTGGCGGGCGACCACATCCGCCTCGACACCAAGCCCGTCGTGATCACGAACTACCAGCCGATGGAACGGAAGTACTGAGCATGAGCACCGCTGTCCTCGAGAACGCCCCCACCGGCGCCGACGCGATCCCCACCTTCACCGCCACCCTGATCATCCGACGGTTCGACCCGGACGTCGACACGGAGCCGCGCTGGCAGGACTTCGACGTCGAGGTGCTGCCCACCGACCGCGTCCTCGACGCCCTGCACCAGATCAAGTGGGAGCAGGACGGCTCGCTGACCTTCCGCCGCTCGTGCGCCCACGGGGTCTGCGGCTCCGACGCGATGCGCATCAACGGTCGCAACCGGCTCGCCTGCAAGACCCTGATCAAGGACCTCGACATCACCCAGCCGATCTACGTCGAGGCGATCAAGGGGCTGCCGCTCGAGAAGGACCTCGTCGTCGACATGGAGCCCTTCTTCCAGTCGTACCGCGAGATCCAGCCGTTCCTGATGGCCTCGTCGAAGCCGGAGAAGGAGCGGATCCAGAGCGCCACGCAGCGCGAACGGTTCGACGACACGACCAAGTGCATCCTCTGTGCCGCGTGCACCTCGAGCTGCCCCGTCTTCTGGACGGACGGCCAGTACTTCGGCCCCGCCGCGATCGTCAACGCGCACCGTTTCATCTTCGACTCGCGCGACGAGGGCGCCCAGGTGCGCCTGGACATCCTCAACGACAAGGAGGGGGTGTGGCGCTGCCGCACCACCTTCAACTGCACCGAGGCGTGCCCCCGCGGCATCCAGGTGACCCAGGCGATCGCCGAGGTCAAGCAGGCCGTCCTGCGCGGGCGGGCCTAGCCTCCGTCGGCACCGCCCTCCGACGACGAGAGGCCCGGACTCCCCCAGGGGGTCCGGGCCTCTCGTCGCGCCGGGCGACCGTCGATCGCCAGGGGCAGGCTGACGGGGCGGCTCAGTCGTCCTCGACGATGCACGTCGCGTCGAGCCCGAGCGCCAGGCGCAGGGCCACGGAGACCCCGGCCTCGCCGGCGTCGGCCAGGGGCGCCACGGCGTCGACCCAGAAGACCGGGAGGCGCACCTCGGGAGGGTGCGGCAGCAGCCGCTCGATCTCCCCCGCCGTCGTGAGCTCCCGCGCGCCCCACACGGTGAGGAGGGGCTCGCCGCCCTCCGCGAAGACCTGCAGCGCGTCGCCGTCGTCGATCTCGCGCACGCCGTACGACTCGTCGACGGCCCGCGCGGCCGTGGCGAGGTCGAGGGCGTCGGGGACGGTGGGGCTCAGGATCGTGATGTCACGGGGCACCGGGGGGCGTCTCCTCGTCGTCGTCGTCGTCGTGCTGCTCGTCGTCGTCGTCGACCTCGCCCTCGCGGGGGCGGCCGGCCCCCGCGACGCCGACGGCGCCGTCGACGGCGCTCTCGTGCAGGAGGTCGGCCTCGGCGAGGTCCTCCTCCCACGCCTGCAGCAGGGGGGTGGCGACCATGGTGGCGAGACGCTCGGGCCCGACGGCGTCGAGGGTGTCGTGGAGGGCGTCCCAGCCGGAGGTGCTCGCGTCGCCGAGCGGGACGACGTAGGCGGGCAGCCGCGGCCGACCGACGACGACCACCGGCCGCGTCGAGGGGAGGGCGGACAGCTCGAGGCCCAGCCGCTTCACGGAGGGCGCGCCGATGAGGAGCGCGACCGGGTTCGGCGGCGGGTAGGTCTTCGCCCGCACGCAGCGGTCGACGTCGCCCTCCCGCGCCACGACGAGCGCGAACGTGGGCAGCGACGACCCGGCGATGTCGGAGAGCGCCTCGGTGAGGCGCGAGATCGCGGCGTCGAGGGCGCGTCGGGCGTCCGCCTCGGCCCCCTCGGAGCCCCCGGCGGCGGTCTCGACGACGGGCACGTCGATGGTGACGGCGGTGGTCTCCTCGATGCCGTGCTCGGTCACCCGGGCGGTCACGGTACCCGAGAGGCGAGGGCCCTCGACGACGACCCGGACGGTCTCGGGGGCGGCGTGGCGCGCGTGCTGCGTGAGGACCCAGCGGTCCCAGTCGTGGAGGAGGGGCTCGGAGCTGCCCCAGGACGCGGGGCCGGTGCCGGAGACGGCCGTCCCGAGGGCCTCGAGCGCGCCTCCCAGGCTGGTGTCGTGGGAGGCGCGGTGCAGCACCGTGAGGTCGACGCTGAGCTGGGCGGTGGTGCCGACCGCAGCCGGCACGTCGACCGGGACGACCGGCGCGAGGGGGTCCTCCTGGGGCCGGCCGGCCGCGTCGACGTCGGCGTAGGGCAGACCGGTCAGCCCGTCGCGCAGGGCCCCGGCGTCGTCGTGGACGGCCCAGGTGCCGCCGGCGTCGACGAGCGCGGCGCGCACGCCGACGGTCAGCCGCGACCGGTCGCTCGTGACGAGCACGACGCGTCGTCGGCTGCGGCGACGCGAGAGGAGGTCGGCGAAGGGCGCGCTCAGCCGCACGACCCGGGCCCGGCTGTCGACCCGGACGACCTGCGCGGTGACCGCGTCGACCATCGGGTGTCGGATAGGGGTGCCCACGGGGACAGTCTGCTCCACGCCCCTGCGCGCTGACCGGAACGAGCCCGGCGTCCTCCGGATCAGGGCACGGCCCCGCCCGGGCGCATATGCTTCTCGTGCCGTCCTGCCGGGCACCGCCCCGTCGTCGGCACCGCCCCCGATCACCGACCACGACCGAGAGGCCGCGCCGACATGGACGTCCCCCGCCAGCAGCAGCTCCAGAACGACATCGCCGAGCGCTTCGCCGCCAGCCTCGAGGGCACCGACTGGGCGGAGGCCACGCTCCAGCTGCTCGAGGTGGGCTCGGTCTCGCGCCTCTGGGTCGACGCCGTCGACGCCGCGGGCAGCAGCCGCACCGTCGGCACCGTGCCCGACGTCGTCGCCCTCGGCGGGCAGCTCCGCGAGGTGATGGCCGACCCGGAGAAGGGCGCCTGGTTCTCCCTCTCGCTCACCGTCTCGCGCGACGGGTCGTTCACCGCCCGCTTCAACCTCGACCGACGCGTCTGGGTGAACCCGGGCTCGCCCTTCGAGCCCGGCGACGCCGGGGTGCTGCCCTCGGACGCCGACTACGCCGCCGACCTCGAGCGGTTCCCGCGCGCGGAGCGCTACCGGCCCGAGTGGCTGCCGACCACCGCGGGAACGGGCGGCACGGCCTCCGCGACCACCGCCTCCGTCGCCCTGCCCGGCGCCCTCACGGCCCTCGAGGGCCGCTGGGGCTGGCCGGGCGTGCTCGAGAGCGTCGCGCAGCAGACGGCGACGGCACCGGTGTCGTCGGTGGCCGGAGCGACGCCGACCGGAGCGGAGGAGGGCGTGGCGACGGCCGACTCCCCCGTGCTCACCGTCGACCAGCTGGCCCCCCTCGTGCGCGAGGCCGTCGTCGCCGACGTGATCGCCCCGCACCGCGTCGCGACGCTGCTGCGCCTGCACGACGAGGCCGTCGCGGCCGGGCTGCTGCCCGGCGTCGAGGGTGCCGAGGCCGTCGACGGCGACCTGTCGCTCGAGGAGGCGCGGGTCGCGGCTCCGGAGCTCGTCGCGGCCGTCGAGGCCGCCGTCGGCCAGGTGGTCGACGCGGTCGTCGCCGCGCACCTGCAGCAGGCCGTCGAGGGCTGAGCCCGGGCGGACCGGACCCGGTCCGAGTCGGACCCGGTCCGAGCCGGACCCGGTCCGAGCCGGACCCGGCCGGCCTGGCCGGGCCGGCCCGTCGGGACTAGCCGGCGAGCGCCTCGGCGGCCTGACGGGCGCCGGCGGCCGTCGTCGCGTCGACCGCGGCGGCCGCGAGGGCCTTCGCCTGCTCGAGCGTGTGCTTCGACAGCTCGAGCCGGACGTCGGCCAGGGCGGCCGGCGTCATCGACAGGGTGGTCGCCCCGAGCCCGACGAGCACGACGGCGAGCAGCGGGTCGGCCGCCGCCTCGCCGCAGATGCCGACCGGCTTCGCGGCGGCTCGGCCGGCCTCGCCGAGGGTCGAGACCAGGCGGAGCACCGCCGGGTGCCACGGGTCCTGGTAGCTGGCGACCGAGCCGAGCATCCGGTCAGCGGCCAGCGTGTACTGCGTGAGGTCGTTGGTGCCGATGCTCACGAAGTCGGCGGTCTGCATCACCTGGTCGGCGAGGACGGCCAGGGAGGGCACCTCGGCCATGACGCCGACCGTGCGGAGGCCGAGCTCACGGCCGAGGGTGACGAAGTACTCGGTCTCCTCCGCGTCGCTGACCATGGGCGCCATGACCCAGAGGTCCGCCGTCGTGGCGGCCTGGGCCGCGGCGAGCGCCGTCAGCTGGTCGCGGAGGATCTGCTCCTTGACCCGCAGCGCCCGCAGGCCGCGGAGGCCGAGGGCGGGGTTCTCCTCGTGGGCGTCGTTGAGGAAGGCGAGGGGCTTGTCGGCCCCGGCGTCGAGGGCACGGACGACGACCTTGCGGCCGGGGAAGGCCTCGAGGAGGGCCGTGTAGCTGGCGGTCTGGCTCTCGACCGTCGGGGCCTGGCTCGCGCCGAGGAAGAGGAACTCCGTGCGGAACAGGCCCACGCCCTCGGCGCCGAGGGCGACGGCGCCCGCGGCCTCGTCGGGCGAGCCGAGGTTCGCGAGCAGCGGCACCGCGTGGCCGTCGGCGAGCGCGCCGTCGGTGAGCGGGGCGGCCGCGGCGGCCCGGCGGTCGGCGATGCGCTGCTCGGCGGCCGCCACCTCGTCGGCGGAGGGGTCGACGGTGACCACCCCGGAGACGGCGTCGGCGACGACGACGGTGCCGTCGACCAGGTCGAGGGCACCGGTCACGCCGACGATGGCGGGGATCGACTTGGAGCGGGCGAGGATCGCGGTGTGGGAGGTGGGGCCGCCGTCACGGGTGACGAGCGCGAGCACCTTGTCGAGGTCGAGCAGCGCCGTGTCGGCCGGGGCCAGGTCGGGAGCCACCAGCACGAAGGGCGTGTCGCTCTCGGGCACGCCCGGGGCGGGCACGCCGCGGAGGGCCGCGATCACGCGCTGGGCCACGTCGCCGAGGTCGGTCGCTCGCTCGGCCATGTAGCCGCCCATGCCGACGAGCATCTCCTGGAAGGCGCCGAAGGCCTCGAAGACCGCCCGCTCGCCGGTGACGCCGCCGTCGATGCGCTGCTCGACGTCGTCGACGAGGGTCGGGTCCTGGGCCATGAGCGCCTGGGCGTCGAGGACGTCCTTCGCCTCGCCGCCGGCCTTCTCGCCGCGGGCGGTCAGGTCGGCCGCGACGGCCTCGAGCGACTCGCGCACGCGGGCCAGCTCGGCGGACGCGTCGGCGGTGCGCGCCTCGGTGCCGGGTTCCGGCAGCGGCTCGGGCATCCTCAGGACGGGGCCGACGGCCACTCCACGTCCGACGCCAACGCCCTGTAGTGCCACGGTCGTACCTCTTCATGCTCGGGAGGGGACGGCGCACACGGGAGGGGCGGCGCCGCACGGTCGTCCACATCGTACGCGAGCGGGCCTGTCCGTCCGCGGCCCCCCGGCGCGCGGGCACCTACGCTGGGGGCATGCGCCGCCGACCCGACGACGAAGCGACCCCGCCCCCGCCCTCGGCCCCCGCCCCGGCGACGCCCGCGGGGCCCTCGGCGGCGGCCCGCCTGCTCGGGTCGCGCCTCGTCCGCGTGGTCGGGCGACACGTCGCCTCGAAGGGGCCGCTGCTCGCGGCCGGCCTCACCTACCAGGCGCTCTTCGCCCTCTTCTCGGCCCTCTGGGTCGGCTTCAGCGTGGCGGGCTTCGTCGTGGCCGGCGACGTCGTCCTCCGCGACGAGCTCGTCGTCTTCATCCAGTCGGCCGTGCCCGGCGTCATCAAGGACGACTCGGGAGCCGGCGTCGTGGAGCCGGGCGCCCTGATGAACGCCTCGGTGTTCGGCTGGACGGGCACCGTCGCGCTCGTCGGCCTGCTGTTCGGGTCCGTCCGCCTGTTCGGCAGCATGCGCGACTCCGTCCGCACGGTCTTCCGGGCCCCGACGCCGGCCCCGTCGCTGATCGTCCTCGTGCTGCGCGACCTGGCCCTCGCCGTGGCCTTCGGCGTGGCCGTCCTCGTCTCGGCGTCGATCTCCCTGCTGAGCACCACGGCGGTCACCTGGGGCCTGCACCTCGTCGGGCTCTCCACGGCCTCCCCGGCGTCCGTCGTGCTGCTCCGGGTCGTGGCGCTCGTCCTCGTGTTCGCGTTCGACACCGCGGTGCTCGTCGCGCTCTTCCGGGTGCTGGCCGGCCTGCACATCCCCGGCCGGCGACTCCTCGCGGGGTCGGCGCTCGGCGCGGCCGGCTTCGTGCTCATCACCTTCGTCGGCGGCACGCTGCTGCGGGCCGCGGGGTCGAACCCCCTCCTCGCCTCCTTCGCCGCGATCGTCGGCCTGCTGCTCGTCATCAACCTGCTCTGCCAGGTGCTGCTGCTCGCCGCCGCCTGGATCGCGGTCGGGCTTGACGACATCGGCGTGCGGGCCGACCCCCGCGAGGAGGCCGAGCGGCTGCGCCGCCTCGAGGAGGAACGGCTCGCCCAGGAGGCGCGGGTCGTCTCCGCCCCCCGGCGCGCGGCGTCGCGGGTGCGGGGCCTCGCCGCCCACGTCGCCCGGGCCGCCGGGTCGGTGCGGCGCCGAGGCGGCGACGTCGGCGGCCGCCGGTAGTCTCGTCGGCATGTCACAACGCCTCCGACTCGCGTCCGTCAACGTCAACGGCATCCGCGCCGCGTACCGCAAGGGCATGGGCGAGTGGCTGGCCGACCGCGACGTCGACGTGCTGACCCTGCAGGAGGTGCGGGCCACCACCGACGACCTCGAGGGCCTGCTCGGCCCCGAGTGGAACGTCATCCACCACCCCGCCACCGCGAAGGGCCGCGCCGGCGTCGCCATCGCGTCCCGCGGCGCCGCGGTGATCCACCGCGTCGAGCTCGGGCCGGACGACTTCGACAGCGCCGGCCGCTGGATCGAGGCCGACTACGACGTCGACGGCACGATCGTCACCGTCGTGAGCACCTACGTGCACTCGGGCGAGGTCGGCACCGAGAAGCAGGACGAGAAGTGGCGGTTCCTCGACGCGATGTCGGAGAGGCTCCCGCAGCTCGCGGCGCACTCCGAGCTCGCCGTCGTGACGGGCGACCTCAACGTCGGCCACCGCGAGCTCGACATCAAGAACTGGAAGGGCAACGTCAAGCGCGCCGGCTTCCTGCCCCGCGAGCGCGCCTACTTCGACCGCTTCTTCGGCGAGGCCGGCCAGCCCGTCGAGACCGTCGACGGCAGCGGCGGCACCGGCCTCGGCTGGGTCGACGTCGGGCGCCGCCTCTCGGGCGAGGTCGAGGGGCCCTACTCATGGTGGTCGTGGCGCGGCCAGGCCTTCGACAACGACACGGGCTGGCGCATCGACTACCACGTGGCGACCCCGGCCCTCGCCGAGCGCGCCTCGGGCTACACGATCGACCGCGCCGCGTCGTACGACAAGCGCTGGTCCGACCACGCCCCCGTCGTCGTCGACTACGACATCTGACCCGCACCGCCCCCACGAGGACACCATGACCACGCTCCCCCCCTCCCCCGCCCCCGCCCCGACCACGACGCCCGGGCAGAAGCCCCGCCTCTTCTCGGGCATGCAGCCGTCGGCCGACTCGCTGCACATCGGCAACTACGTGGGCGCCCTGCTGCAGTGGCGCGAGATGCAGTCGACGCACGACGCGCTCTTCTGCGTCGTCGACATGCACGCCATCACCGTGGCGCAGGAGCCCGCGACGCTCCGCGAGTCGACGCGTCGCACCGCGGCGCAGTACATCGCGGCCGGCATCGACCCCGAGCGCTCGACGCTCTTCATCCAGTCGCACGTGCCGGCGCACGCCCAGCTCGCGTGGGTGCTGAACACCCTCACCGGCTTCGGCGAGGCCAGCCGCATGACCCAGTTCAAGGACAAGGCGGCGAAGCAGGGCGCCGACACGGCCTCGCTCGGCCTCTTCGCCTACCCGACCCTCATGGCCGCCGACATCCTCCTCTACGGCGCCCACGAGGTCCCGGTCGGCGACGACCAGCGCCAGCACGTCGAGCTGACGCGCGACCTCGCGAACCGCTTCAACTCGCGCTTCGGCCCGACGCTCGTCGTGCCCGAGGCGGTCGTCCAGGCGGAGGGCGCCCGGGTCTACGACCTGCAGTCGCCCGAGTCGAAGATGAGCAAGTCGGCGGCCACCGAGGCCGGCGTGGTCTGGATGCTCGACGAGCCCAGCCGCACCGCGAAGAAGATCAAGTCGGCCGTGACCGACGCCGAGCGCGAGATCCGCTTCGACCGCGGCGCGAAGCCCGGGGTCTCGAACCTGCTGACCATCCTCTCCGCCTTCACCGAGACCCCCGTGGCCTCGCTGGAGGAGCAGTACGCGGGCCGCGGCTACGGCGACCTCAAGAAGGACGTCGCGGAGGCGGTGGTGGAGACGTTCACCCCGATCCGCGCGCGGGCGCTCGAGCTGCTCGACGACCCCGCCGAGCTGGACCGCGTGCTGGCCGGCGCCGCCGACCGGGCCGGCGAGATCGCCGAGGCGACCCTCGCCACCGTGTACGAGCGCATCGGGTTCCTCGCGAGGGCGTGACGGTGCGCGCGTTCACGCTCCGCTCGCCGCTCGTCGAGCTGCGAGCGCCCGACACGAGCGACGTCGAGGCGATCGTGGCGGCCTGCCACGACCCCGAGACCGTCCGCTGGACGACCGTGCCCACGCCCTACGACCGCTCCGACGCCGAGTTCTTCCTCGACCGGATCGTCGACCACGGCTGGGCCACGGGCCGCGAGATGACCTGGGGCCTCCGGGCCCCGGGGTCGTCCGAGCTCGTCGGCGTGGTCAGCGTGCGAACGGCGGGCCGCGACGTCGGTTTCTGGACGGCGCCGGCGGCCCGCGGCCGCGGCCTCATGACCGAGGCCGTGCAGCTCGTCGTCGACTGGGCCCTCGGCGAGGGCGGCCTGCCCGAGGTGCGCTGGGAGGCGCACGTCGGCAACGTCGCGTCGGCCGCGGTCGCCCGCCGGGTGGGCTTCCGGTACCTCGGGGCGGCCCCGGGCCTGCACCCGGGGCGCGACGGCGAGCACCCCCTGTGCTGGACGGCTCGGCTCGGCCCCGACGACGACCGCGAGCCGGCGCCGGGCTGGCCCGCGCCCCTCACCGGGGAATTCCCCGGTGCCGCGAGCGTTGGGTCGAGGGCCGACGCTCCCGTCGGGCCTGGCGACCGCCCTCACGTCGCGACCCCTGCCCCGGCACCGACGCCCCCTCCCGTCCCACCGACCGCTCCCCCGGAGACCCCGTGACCCTCGCCCCCGCCGTGCTCGAGACGGCCATGCGCCGCGCCCTCGAGCTGGCGGCCCGCGGCACGCTCCTCGGCGTGAACCCGCGGGTGGGCTGCGTGCTGCTCCGACCGGACGGCATCGTCGCTGCCGAGGGCTGGCACCGCGGCGCCGGGACGGCGCACGCGGAGGTCGACGCGCTCTCGCAGCTGGCGCCCGGCGAGGCCCGGGGCACGACCGCGGTCGTCACCCTCGAGCCCTGCGACCACACCGGCCGGACGGGGCCCTGCAGCGAGGCCCTGCTGGCGGCCGGCGTCGAGCGCGTCGTGTACGCCGTCGGCGACCCCGGCCGGGACTCCTCGGGAGGGGCCGACCGGCTCCGCGCCTCCGGCGTGGACGTCGTCCCGGGGGTGCTCGAGGCCGAGGGCCGCGAGTTCCTGCACCGCTGGCTCACGGCCGTCGAGCTGCGCCGCCCCTTCGTCACGCTGAAGTGGGCCTCGAGCCTCGACGGCCGCGTGGCCGCGGCGGACGGCTCCAGCCGCTGGGTCACCGGCGACGCCGCCCGCCTCGACGTCCACGCCCGACGGGCCGAGCACGACGCGATCCTCGTCGGCACGGGCACCGCCCTCGCCGACGACCCGTCGCTCACCGCCCGCGACGCCGACGGCGGACTGCTGCCCGAGCAGCCCCTGCCCGTCGTCGTCGGCGACCGCGAGCTGCCGGCCGGGGCGGCCCTGCACGCGCACCCGCGTGGGCTCGTCCGGGCGGCGACCCACGACCTCGCCGCCGTGCTCGACGACCTCTGGCGGCGTGACGTCCGGAGCGTCCTCGTCGAGGGCGGGCCCACCGTGGCGAGCGAGCTCGTCCGGCGCGGGCTCGTCGACGAGTACCTCGTCTACCTCGCCCCGACGCTGCTCGGCGGGCCCCGGACGGCGCTCGACGACCTCGGCGTCGACACCATCGACGACCAGCGCCGGCTGAGCGTCGTGAGCACCGCCGCGCTGGGCGACGACCTCCTCGTCGTGGCCCGCGCCCCGCACCGGAGGACCCCGTGACCGACACCCCCGCCGCCGACGCCCCCACCGCCAGGCCCGCGACCGCCCCCGCCGTCTCGTCGCAGGTGCGGTTCGAGGTCGAGACGACCGTCCCGACCAGCCACGGCACCTTCCGCATGCGCGCCTACGCCGACACCCTCACCGGGGCCGACCACATCGCGATCGTGGCGTCCGCCCCCGACGGCTCGCCGCCGCGCGACGGCGCCCTCGTGCGCGTGCACAGCGAGTGCCTGACGGGCGAGGCGTTCGGCTCGCTGAAGTGCGAGTGCGGGCCGCAGCTCGACGCCGCCCTCGACACGATCCACGCCCACGGCGGCGTCGTCGTCTACCTGCGCGGCCACGAGGGCCGGGGCATCGGCCTCGTCGCCAAGCTCCGTGCCTACCGGCTCCAGGAGGACGGCCTCGACACCCTCGACGCCAACCTCGCCCTGGGGCTCCCGGCCGACTCCCGCGACTACGGCGCGGCGGCCGACATGCTGCGCGACCTGGGCGTCACCTCGATCCGGCTGCTGAGCAACAACCCGGAGAAGCGCCGTCAGCTGGCGGCGCACGGGATCGCCGTCAGCGAGACGGTGCCGCTCGTCGTCGGCGTCGGCACGTTCAACGCCGGCTACCTCGACACCAAGCGCGACCGCATGGGCCACGAGCTGCCGGACGACCTCGCCGGAGCCTGAGCCCGGCGTCGACGACGGTCGTCGCCCAGCGTCCGCCACGACGCCGTCGCGGAGGTAAGCTGGGAGGACGCTGTCACGAGCAGCGCCCCGCACCACCGGCGACGTGCGCCCACCGAGCACCGCACCAGCCGCCTCCGACACCTGCAGCGCACACCTCGCGCCGGGCGTCGTCGAGGCCGTCGCCCGTCCGCACCCGCCGCCCTGCCTGCCGCTCCGGAGCCTCCATGTCTGCCAGCACCGTCGCCTCGTCGACGCCCCCCGCCCCTCCCGCCAACAAGCGCTCGCGCGTCATCGTCGCGAGCCTCGTCGGCACCTCCATCGAGTTCTACGACTTCTACGTCTACGCGACGGCCGCCGTGCTCGTCTTCCCGACCGTCTTCTTCGCGAACGACGACCCCGCCGTCGCGCGCCTCGCCTCCTTCGCGGTCTTCGGCGTCGCCTTCATCGCCCGCCCGGTCGGCTCGGTGATCTTCGGCCACTTCGGCGACCGCATCGGCCGCAAGGGCACGCTCGTCGCCTCCCTGCTCACGATGGGCGTCGCGACGGTGCTGATCGGCTGCATCCCCGCCGGCACCACGCCCGGCTGGGCCGTCGCCGGCCCGGCCTGCCTCGTCGTGCTGCGCTTCTGCCAGGGCCTCGGCCTCGGCGGCGAGTGGAGCGGCGCCGCCCTGCTGGCGACCGAGAACGCCCCCGCGAAGCGCCGGGCGATCTACGGCACCTTCCCGCAGCTCGGCGCCCCGATCGGCTTCATCATCGCCAACCTGCTGTTCGTCGTGCTCAACAGCACGCTCACCGAGGAGCAGTTCCTGAGCTGGGGCTGGCGCCTGCCCTTCCTCGCCAGCGCCGTGCTCGTCGTGATCGGGCTCTACGTGCGCTTCAAGCTCATCGAGACGCCGGCCTTCCAGAAGGTCGTCGACTCGGGCAACGTCGCGACCCTGCCGCTCGCGCGCGTGTTCTCGACGAGCTGGCGCCCGCTCATCCTCGGCACGTTCATCATGCTGGCGACCTACACGCTCTTCTACCTGATGACGACGTTCACGCTGACCTACGGCACCGCCCCGGCCGAGGGCGCGGCGCCGGGCCTCGGCATCGCGCGCAACCAGTTCCTCTGGATGCTCATCCTCGGCGTCGTGTTCTTCGGCGTGTTCACACTCGTCTCCGGTCCGCTGGCGGAGAAGTTCGGCCGGCGCGCCCTGCTGATCTGCGTCACCGCGGGCATCCTCGTCTTCGGCTTCCTCTTCGCCCCGCTCTTCGCGGCAGGAGCGCTCGGCGCCCAGGCGCTGCTCATCATCGGCTTCGTGCTCATGGGGCTGACGTTCGGGCCGATGGGCGCCGTGCTGCCCGAGCTGTTCCCGACCAGCGTCCGCTACACCGGCTCGGCCATCAGCTACAACGTCGCCAGCATCCTCGGCGCGGCCGTCGCGCCGTTCATCGCCGTGGCGCTGTGGCAGGCCGCCGGGGGCAGCACCTGGCTGGTGGGGCTGTACCTGTCGTCGATGGCGGTGCTGACGCTGATCGCCCTGCTGCTGAGCTCGGAGACCCGCGACGTGCAGTACGAGACCTCGAGCTGACGGGCCGCACCGCGCCTCCTGCACCACCCCGGCCCGCTCCCCTCGGGGGGGCGGGCCGTCGGCGTCCCCCGACAGGCGGCTCGCGGCCGCACGGCAGTACCCTCGACTCGGTGCCCGTGACCCCGGTCGCGTCGCGCCCACCGGTCGCGACCCGTCGCCGCGACGACCGAGCACGAGAGGCACCATGAGCTCCGACACGAGCACCCGCAAGCGCGCCGCCACCCAGGCCGAGGAGGCGCGGGTCGGCTCGCCGACGCCGCCCCCGGCCCGCAGGGGCCTGGGTCGACGGCCGCGGCCGGAGGGTCCGCGCGCGACCTTCCGCCAGCTCGTGCCGTACCTGTTCGAGCACCGGAAGGTGATGGTGTTCATCATCGTGCTCAGCGTGCTGGGCGCCGCCGCCTCGCTCGCCCAGCCCCTGCTGGTCAGCCGCGTCATCTCGGTCGTCCAGGCGGGCGACCCCCTCGGCCGCCTCGTCTGGCTGCTCGTCGCGCTGGTCGTCGTCGCGGGCCTGATCAGCGGGTACCAGCACTACCTGCTGCAGCGCACCGGCGAGGGCGTGGTGCTCTCGAGCCGACGCCGCCTCGTCGGCCGCATGCTCAACCTGCCCATCAGCCAGTTCGACGTGCGGCGCACGGGCGACCTGGTGAGCCGCGTGGGCTCCGACACGACGCTCCTCCGCGCCGTCCTGACCCAGGGGCTGGTCGAGGCCATCGGCGGCTCGCTCACCTTCGTCGGGGCCCTGGTGGGCATGTTCCTCATCGACCCGGTGCTGCTCGGGCTCACCGTGCTCGTCGTGGCCGTCTCGGTCGCCGTCGTCGTGCTGCTCAGCGGCCGCATCCGCGTGGCCAGCCGCCAGGCGCAGGAGAAGGTCGGCGACCTGACCTCGTCGGTCGAGCGCGCGATCAGCTCGGTCCGCACCATCCGGGCCTCGGGCGCGACCGAGCGCGAGATCGCCGGCGTCGAGGAGGACGCCGTGGGCGCCTACCAGCGCGGCCTTCAGGTGGCGCGCATCTCGGCCCTCGTCGTGCCCATCGCCTCGGTCGCGATGCAGACGTCGTTCCTCGTCGTGCTCGGCGTGGGCGGCTACCGGGTCGCGAGCGGCTCGATCACCATCGCGTCGCTCGTCTCGTTCATCCTCTTCCTGTTCCTGATGATCATGCCGCTCGGCCAGGCCCTCGGCGCCGTGCTCAGCGTCAACCAGGCGCTGGGCGCCCTGGGCCGGATCCAGGAGATCCTCGACCTGCCCGGCGAGACGGAGCACGACGCCGAGACGGCGCGGGCGCTCGGCCCCGACGCCCGCGTCGACACCGGCGACGCCGTGACCTTCGAGGACGTGCACTTCCGCTACCCCGACTCCCCCGTCGCCACGGGGTCGGCCACCTCTCCCGGGGCCGTCGCCGCGGCCGCCGCGGGCGACCCGCAGGGCGAGGGGCCCGCCGCCGACGACCTCACCGTCCTCCACGGCGTCTCGTTCTCCGTGCCCGTCGGCCGGCGGACGGCCCTCGTGGGCCCCTCGGGCGCCGGCAAGAGCACGATCCTCGCGCTCATCGAGCGCTTCTACGACCCGACCGCCGGGGTCGTGCGCCTCGGCGGCGTCGACGTGCGGGCGCTCGACCGCGCCGAGCTGCGGGCCCAGATCGGGTACGTCGAGCAGGACGCCCCGGTGCTGGCCGGCACCCTCCGCGACAACCTGACCCTGGGGTCGCCCGACGCGTCGGACGACGACTGCCGCCGCGTGCTCGAGGCGGTCAACCTGACGGGCGTGCTCGAGCGCGGCGAGCAGGGCCTCGACGCCCAGGTCGGCGAGGACGGGGTGATGCTCTCCGGCGGCGAGCGTCAGCGCCTCGCCATCGCCCGGACCCTGCTCAACGCTCCCCCCGTGCTGCTCCTCGACGAGTCGACCTCGAGCCTCGACGGCCTCAACGAGCAGCGCCTCCGCGAGGCCATCGACGCGGTGGCCGAGAACAGGACGCTCATCGTCATCGCGCACCGGCTGTCGACCGTGGTCGACAGCGACCAGATCGTCGTCGTGGAGGCCGGCCGCGTCGTCGGCGTGGGCACCCACTCCGAGCTCGTCGTCAGCACGCCGCTCTACCGCGACCTCGCGAAGCACCAGCTCCTGGTCTGAGCGGCCGTCGCCGATCGGCACTGCCGTCGCCGCCGCCGGTCAGCGCCGCCGGTCAGCGCCGCCGGTCAGCGCCGCCGGTCAGCGCCGCCGGTCCGCGCCGCCGGTCCGCGCCGCTGGTCAGCGCCCTGGTCAGCCCTGCCGGGGCTCGGCCGACCGGCGTGCCCGCTCGACGACCTCGAGGGCGGCGACCGCGTCACGGGGGTCGACGGGCAGCGGCCCCTCCCCCCGCAGCGCCACGGCGAGCTGGGCGTAGAACGCGGGGTAGTCTCCGCGGTCGGTCGGCTCGGGCCGGGCGTCGGCGCCGATGCCCAGGAGGCCGGGCCGGGCCGGGTCCGAGAGCCCGTACCCCGGGTCGGCGGGCGAGACGCCCGCCGCGAGCTGCGCCTCCTGCGGGTCGAGCCCGTGCACGACGTACGCCCCCTGCGAGCCCAGGACCCTGAAGCGCGGACCGGGCTGGGCGGCCACGTGGCTCATCCAGAGGCGCGAGCGGATGCCGCCCGCGTGGCGGAGCGACACGACGACGTCGTCGTCCGCGACCGCTCCCGGTCGACGGACGGCGATCTCGGCGTGGACCTCCTCGGCGGGGCCGAAGAGCCTGAGTGCCTGGTCGACGAGGTGGGGGCCGAGGTCGAGGAGGATCCCCCCGCCCTGCTCGGCCGTGGCCGAGGCCTTCCAGCCCGCACGGTTGGCGGTCTTCCAGGGCTCGAAGCGCGACTCGAGGGTGTGGACCTCCCCGAGGGCGCCGTCGCGCACGAGGCGCGACGCGGTCAGGAAGTCGCCGTCCCACCGGCGGTTCTGGTAGACGGTCAGGGGCCGCCCGAGCGACTCCGCGAGCTCCACGAGCGCGCGGGCCTCCTCGGCGCTGGTGGCCAGCGGCTTGTCGACGACGACCGCCGCCCCGCGCCGCAGGGCCTCCGCGGCCACCTCGACGTGGGTGTCGTTGGGGGTCGCGACGACGACGAGGTCCAGCGCGAGCGGCCAGAGGCCGTCGACGGCGTCGACCACCTCCACGCCCGGGTGGGCGGCCCGGGCTGCGTCGGCCTTGGCCGGGTCGCGCGTGACGACGGCGACGAGGTCGTAGGCCGGGTCGACCGCGAGGAGGGAGGCGTGGAACACGCGGCCGGCGAGGCCGTAGCCCACGACGCCGACGCGGAGCGGGGCGCGCTCGTCGCCCCGCTCTGGGCCGGGCCCGGTCACGCGGCGACCTCGGTCGACGGGACGGTCTCGACCCCGGCGGCGCGCAGCTCGTCGAGCGCGGCCGCCGAGGACTCCGCCCCGACCCCCGCGACGAGGTCGGTCAGCACGCGGACCCGGAGGCCTGCCCGGGCCGCGTCGAGCGCCGAGGCCCGCACGCAGTGGTCCGTGGCCAGGCCCACCACGTCGACCTCGTCGACGCCTCGCGACGCGAGGACCTCCGCCGCGGAGGACCCGTCGCCCGTCACGCCCTCGAACACCGAGTACGCCGGCGACCCGGTGCCCTTGGTCACGTGCACGTCGACGAGCGTCGCGTCGAGGGCGGGGTGGTAGTCGGCCCCGGGCGTGCCCGCCACGCAGTGCACCGGCCACGAGTCGACCCAGTCGGGCTCGGCGCTGAAGTGGCCGCCGTTGTCGCCGTCGGCGGCGTGCCAGTCGCGGCTCGCGACCACGAGGTCGTAGCGACCGCCGGAGCGGCGGAGGTGCTCGGTGACCGCCTCGGCGACGCGGGCGCCGCCGGTGACGGCCAACGCGCCTCCCTCGGTGAAGTCGTTCTGGACGTCGACGACGATCAGGGCTCTGCTCATGGCACCATCTTCGCGCGCCGGGCCGCGAGGCGCACGCCGGGCGGCGGCGCCCGGGGACGGCGGCGCCCGGGTCAGGTGTTGGAGAGCGAGTCCCCGCAGCTGTAGACGGCCGCCGTGAGCGTGTCGAGGGCGACCCGAGCGTCGTCGCGGACGTCGCCGATCGCGTAGAAGGCGAAGGCGAGAGGAGTGCCGTCGGCCGCCGCGACGGTGCCGGCGAGCGTGTAGGCCGTGTCGATCCAGCCGGTCTTGGCGTGCACCGCACCGCGGGCGACGGCGTTGGAGCCCGTGAAGCGCGAGGCCAGCGTGCCCGTGCGGCCCGAGATCGGGAGGGCGTCGTAGACCACGCCGAGGCCGCCCTCGCGGTCGAGCACCTTCACCATGAGACGCGCCACGAAGGTCGAGGGCACGGCGTTGCCCTCGCTCAGCCCGGAGCCGTCGACGATGGTCACCGTCGACGCGTCGAGCCCGTACGCGCTGGTCAGCACCGAGCGGTAGAGCGTCGTGAGCGAGGCCGCCGAGCCGTCGGCCCCCGACTCCTTCGACGACGCGCGGGCCAGCATCTCGGCGAGGGTGTTGTCGGAGACGGGGAGCATCTGCGAGATGAGCGTCGAGACGGGCTGCGACGACACGGTGCCGAGCACGGTGGCGCTCGTCGCCGAGCCCGGGGCCATGGTCGCGCTGTCGGCACCGGCCACGCCGGCCGCGACGAGGGCGGCGCGGAAGGCGTCGCCGGCACGGGCGACCGGGTCGGTGCTGCGCGGGCTGGTCTGGGCGGCGGGGTCGGCGCGGTCGCCGTCGACCATGAGCGCCGTCACCTCGCTGTGGTAGCCGATCGTCTGCTCGGTGCGCTTCCACGACGGGTCCCACTTGTCGGCGGCGCTCCACCAGGTCGCGTCGAGCGTGATCTGGCTCACGGGCTGGTCGCCGAGCGAGGCCTTGACCTGGCCGGCGAGGTCGGCGAGCGTGGGAGCACCCGAGTAGACGCTGCGGCCCGTCGCGCTGAGCGTCGCGTCGCCGCCGCCGACGAGGGCGATCGAGCCCGTGCCGGGGTCGCCGGTGACCTGCGTGCGGAGGCGGTGGTCGGCCCCCAGCACCGAGAGGGCGACCGCGCTCGTCAGCGTCTTGAGCACGCTCCCCGTGCGGGCGGGCGTCGAGCCGTCCCGGTCGAGCAGGACCTCGCCGGTCGCGGCGTTCACGACGGTGCCCTCGAACTGGGCCAGGCGGGAGTCGGCGGCCGGGCCGGAGACCGAGCAGGTGCGGAGGCGCGTGGGGGCCGGGATCTCCCCCGGGACGGACCGGACGGGGTCGGCCTCGGCGGTCGGCGTCGGCGTCACGGTCACGGCGGCGGCCGGGTCGCTCGATGAAGGCGACGCGGACGACGCGGTGCCGCGAGACGACGGAGCGGTCGCGGCGCCGGCGGCCACGGCCCCGCCGCCGAGGAGGGCGAAGGCGGTCACGGCGGCCGTCACCAGGGCGGCGCGCGGGTGCTCGCGGACGAGGCGCCCGAGGCCCGCACGGGCGGGCGGGGCGGTCGTCGACGCGGTGCCCGTCGACCCGGTGCTCGTCGACGGGGCGCCCGTCGGGGCCTGGCCGTCGGCGGGCACGTCGGGGTGGTCGGTGAGGTCGCCCTGATCGTTCATCGGGGTCATCCTACGGAACGCGGACCGCGCCTCCGGCCTCTCCGGGGTAGCGGACGCCCACCTGCCGACGCATCTCGTCCATCACGCGCATCACCTCGAGCATGTCGGCGTGGGTCAGGGCGGGGCTCTCCCGTTCGCCGGCGGCGACGAGGCGCTCGAGCTCTACCGCCTGGTGGTGCATGCCGCGCAGCCCGTCGTCGACGGCGTCGTAGCGCTCGACCACGGCGCCCTCCGCGTCGAGGACGGTGAAGCCGCCCGGGGCGTAGAAGGTGGCGTCGACCTCGATGCGGCCCTCGCTGCCGTGGAGGACGGCGGTGTTCGCACCGGCGGTGTCGAGGGCGGCGAAGACCGTCGACGTGGCGCCGGAGGCGTGCAGCAGCGACGCCCCGATGCGCCGGTCGACGCCCTGGTCGCTGAGCACGCCGGTGGCGGCGACCGTCTCGACCGGCCCGAGCAGGTCGGCGGCGAACGAGACCGGGTAGACGCCGAGGTCGAGCAGCGCGCCGCCGCCGAGGGCGGGGTCGTTGATGCGGTGACGCGGGTCGGTCGGCAGCGCCTGGAGGTGGTGGGCCGTGAGGAGTCGCGGTTCGCCGACGACGCCGGCCCGCACCACCTCGCGGAGCCGCACCTGCTGCGGCAGGAAGCGCGTCCACATCGCCTCGAGCGCCACCACGTCGGCCTCACGGGCCGCGTCGAGCACCTCGGCGGCCTCGGCCTGGTTCACCGTGAACGGCTTCTCGACGAGGACGTGCTTCCCCGCGCGGATCGCGAGCAGGGCCGCGTCGCGGTGGAAGGGGTGGGGCGTGGCGACGTAGACCGCGTCGACCTCGGGGTCGGCGACGAGCTCCTCGTAGCTGCCGTGCGCACCGGCCACGCCGTGGCGGTCGGCGAACTCCCGCGCCTTGTCGAGCCGGCGCGAGCCCACGGCCGTGACCGTCAGCCCGGCGCCGAGCAGGTCGGCCGTGAACGCGTCGGCGATGCCGCCGGCGCCGAGGATGCCCCATCGAGTCGNACCTTCTCATTACGAGTGAGACGCTCTACCGACTGAGCTAAAGCGGCGGATCTCGATCAGATCGAGAACCCGTGCCTCTCGGCACGATCACCAACTGTAGCGGATTCTCAGAGCTCTCGCGTCACGACCCGGCGGAGGTCGGCGAACGAGTCCTCCATGCGGGCCCGCAGGCTGAAGCGGTGGTCGGCGGCGTGGTCGGCGTCGTCGTCGTCGATCCACTCGGCCCAGGCGTGCCGGAGCGCCGCGATGACGACGAGCGTGACGAGGTGCGCGCGGCTCTCGAGCAGCGCACGCCCTCCCCCGTCGGAGACGGCGGCGGACAGGCGCGGGTCGGCGGTGAAGCGACGCGCGACGATCTCGGAGAGGCGCTCCTCGAAGTCGCGCATCGACGCGATCCGCTTCGCGAACAGGTCGGGGTGGGCGCGCAGCACGATGCGACGGCGCTGCACGAGCTCACGGTCGACCGTGGCCGTCACGACGGCCTGGTCGAGGAGGGCGACGAGGCCGTCGAGGATGGGCTCGTCGTGCCCGTCCACGAACTGGTCGATGGCGGCGCCGTCGGGCAGCTCGGGCGGGTCGCCGACGACGGCCTCCTCCTTCGACGTGAAGTAGTTGAAGAAGGTGCGGGGCGAGACGTCGGCGCGGCGACTGATCATCTCGACGGTCACGGCGTCGAAGCCGTTCTCGGCGATGAGGTCGAGGACGGCGACCTGGATCGCTCGTCGGGTGGCCAGCCTCTTGCGCTCACGCAGTCCGGGAGGGGCTGTCGCTGTGGGGTCGGTCATGGGCACATCCTGCCTCACCGGACCGCGTGCCTGCTGACGGCGACCAGCATCGCCTCCAGCGCGAGGGCGGGGGCGACGTTCGACTCGATGCGCCGCCGGGCCACGCTGACCGCGTCCATCACGGCGAGGGTGGTGGCCGACGTCGAGGCCGTCACCGCCTGCTCGAGCTGCGGCCGGATGCTCTCGTTGACGAGGTCGTCGCCGACGCCGAGGTGCAGCAGGAGGACGTCCCGGTAGAGCGACAGCAGGTCGACCATGATGCGGTCGATGCCGTCGCGGAGGCTGCGCGTCGCGCGGCGCTTCTGGTCGTCGTCGAGGGCGCGCAGCTGGCTCCGCAGCGCGGGCGGGACGGTGCCGCCGGGCTCGACGCCCAGGGAGCGCAGGGCGCTCGCGCGCTCCTCCGCGTCGCGCTCCTCGGTGATGGCCTTGGCGTCGTCCCCCGCCACGGCGAGCATGGTGGAGGCGGCGATCACCGCGTCGGAGACCGAGCGGATGCCGAGGGCGGTCTCGAGGGTCGTCCGCCGTCGGGCGCGCGCCTCGGGGTTGGTCGCGAGCCGCTGGGCCATCCCGATGTGGCTCTGCGCCTCGCGGGCGGCGACCAGGGCGGTGGCGGGCTCGACCCCCCGGCGCTCGAGCAGGGCGGCGACGTCGTGCACGGACGGGACGCGGAGGCGCACGCTCCGCACGCGGGACCGGATCGTCGGGATGAGGTCGGCCTCGCTCGGCGCGCAGAGGATCCACACCGTGCGGGGCGGCGGCTCCTCGAGGGCCTTGAGCAGCAGGTTGGAGGTCCGCTCGGTCATCCGGTCGGCGTCCTCGATGACGACGACGCGGTACCGCCCGACGGAGGGCGAGAACTGCGAGGCCGCGACGAGCGACCGGACCTCGTCGATGGTGATGATGATGCGCTCCGTGCTCAGCACCGCGAGGTCGGGGTGCGACCGTGCCGCCACCTGGCGCGCGGTCGCCTCGTCGTCGTCGCCCCGGGCGAGCAGCGCCCCGGCGAAGGCGTAGGCCAGGTTCGAGCGGCCCGAGCCGGGCGGGCCGGTGATCAGCCAGGAGTGCGTCATCGACGAGTTCGCCGGGTCGGCCGAGGCCGCCGCCTTCAGGGAGTCGATGGCGTCGGCCTGGCCGGTGAGGTCGTCCCAGAACGTCACGGGCGGTCGAGGAGGGTCTCGACGCGGGACCGGACGGAGGCGGCGATCTCGTCGACGGGCAGGGTCGCGTCGACGACGAGGAAGCGCTCGGGCTCGGCGTCGGCGATCGCGAGGAAGGCGGCCCTGACCCTCGCGTGGAAGTCCTGGGCCTCGGCCTCGAGGCGGTCGTAGGTGGTGCGCGACGCGTCGAGGCGCGACCGGGCCGCGGCCTCGTCGAGGTCGAGCAGGACGGTCAGGTCGGGGGCGAGGCCCTCCACGGCCCAGCGCGAGAGGTCGCGCACCTCGTCGCCGCCCAGCACGCGACCGGCGCCCTGGTAGGCGACCGAGGAGTCGATGTAGCGGTCCTGCACCACCACGTCGCCGCGCTCCAGGGCGGGGCGGACGAGGGTGTCGACGTGCTGGGCCCGGTCGGCCGCGTAGAGGAGCGCCTCGGCGCGCGGGGCGATGTGGCCACGGCGGTGCAGCACGATCTCGCGCAGCTCCAGCCCCAGGTCGGTGCCGCCCGGCTCTCGGGTGCGCACGACCCGACGACCCTGCTCGGTCACCCACGACTCGAGCAGGCCCGCCTGCGTGGTCTTGCCCGAGCCGTCACCGCCCTCGAACGTGACGAAGAGGCCCGCCACTACTCGCCAGTCGAGTCGGTCGTCGACGACGCGGCCTCGGTCGCCGCCGCCTTCGCGGCCGCGGCCTTCGCGGTCGCGGCCTTCGTCGTGGCGGCCTTCGCGGTCGCGGCCTTCGCGGTCGCGGCCTTCGTCGTGGCAGCCTTCGTGGTCGCGGCTCCGGTCGTGGCGGCCTTCGTCGTCGCGGCCTTCTTCACGGGCGCCTTCTTGGCGGGGGCCTTCTTGGCCGGTGCCTTCTTGGCGGGGGCCTTGGCCTTCGGCTTCGCCGGGCCCTTGGCGCGCTTGTCGGCGAGCAGCTCGACGGCGCGGTCGAAGTCGACCTCCTCCACCGTCTCTCCGCGGGGGATGGTGGCGTTCGTCTCGCCGTCGGTCACGTAGGGCCCGAAGCGGCCGTCCTTGACCTTGATGGGCTTGCCGCTGACAGGGTCGGCCGCGAACTCGGCGAGCGCGCTGCTGGCTCGGCGGGCGCCGTACTTGGGCTGCGCGAACGCCTCGAGGGCACCGGCGAGGTCGATCTCGAAGATCTGGTCCTCCGAGGTGAGCGACCGGGTGTCCGTCCCCTTCTTCAGGTACGGGCCGTAGCGGCCGTTCTGCGCCTGGATCTCGTCGCCGCTCTCGGGGTCGAGGCCGACGGTGCGGGGCAGGTCGAGCAGAGCGAGGGCGGTCTGCAGGTCGATCGTGTCGACGCTCATGCTCTTGAAGAGCGACGCCGTGCGCTCCTTCGGGGCGGCCTTCTTCGCGGCGGGCTTCTTGGCCGGGGCCGCGGGCCCGGTCGCGGGCGCGGCGGCGGGAGCCTCGACGACCTCACCGGTCGCCGGGTCGGCCTCGACCTCCTCCGGCGTGCGCTCGGTGACGTACGGGCCGAATCGGCCGTCCTTCGCGACGACCTCCTTGCCCGACTCCGGGTTCGTCCCGACCACGCGGTCGCCCACGACGGGCGCCTCGATCAGCTCGCGCGCCTTGGCGGGCGTGAGCTCGTCGGGGGCGAGGTCCTCGGGCACGTTGACTCGCCGCGGGGTCTCCGGGTCGTCGCCGGGCGCCTCGAGGTACGGACCGTAGCGGCCGATGCGGAGCGTGATGCCCTCGCCCAGCGGGATGGAGTTGATGTCGCGGGCGTCGATCTCGCCAAGGTTGTCGATGACCTTGCGCAGGCCGCGGTGGGTCTCGTTGCCGAAGTAGAACCCGTTCAGCCAGTCGACCCGGTCGGCGTCGCCGCCGGCGATCTGGTCGAGGTCGTCCTCCATGCTGGCCGTGAAGTCGTACTCGACGAGGTCGCCGAAGTACTCCTCGAGCAGCCGGACGACCGAGAAGGCGATCCAGTTCGGCACGAGGGCGGTGCCGCGCGGGGTCACGTAGCCGCGGTCGACGATCGTCGACATGATGGCGGCGTACGTCGACGGCCGCCCGATGCCGAGCTCCTCGAGGGTCTTGACCAGGCTCGCCTCCGTGTAGCGGGGCGGCGCGCTGGTGTCGTGGCCCTTGGCCTCGACGTCGTCGAGGACGAGGTGCTGGCCCTCGGCCAGCACGGGCAGCTTCGCGTCGGCGGTCTCGGCGGCGCCGTGGCGGTCCTCGTCGCGGCCCTCCTCGTAGGCGGCGAGGAAGCCGCGGAAGGTGATGACGGTGCCGGTCGCGACGAACTCCGCCAGGGTCCCGGCGGCGGTGCGGGGCGTGATGCCCGCGACGTCGTCGGGCGTCGTCGCCGAGACGACGACCGAGGCCGTCGAGCCCTTGGCGTCGGCCATCTGCGAGGCGACGGTGCGCTTCCAGATGAGGTCGTAGAGCTTCCAGTCGTTGCCGCGGAGCGCGCCCTGCATCTCGCTCGGCGTGCGGAACGTGTCGCCCGAGGGGCGGATCGCCTCGTGCGCCTCCTGCGCGTTCTTGCTCTTGCCGGCGTACGTGCGGGGCTTCTCGGGAACCGTCTCGGCGCCGTAGAGGGAGGCCGCCTGCTTCCGGGCGGCGTTCGTGGCCTGCTGCGACAGGGACGGCGAGTCGGTGCGCATGTAGGTGATGTGCCCGTTCTCGTACAGGGACTGCGCGACGCTCATCGTCTGGCGGGCGGAGAAGCGGAGCTTGCGCGCCGCCTCCTGCTGCAGGGTCGACGTGGTGAAGGGCGCGGCGGGGCGCCGCGTGTAGGGCTTCGACTCGACCGACGAGACGACGACGTCGACGCCCTCGGCCTCGAGGGCCCGCGTCAGCGCCGTGGCCGACTGCTCGTCGAGCGAGACGGCCTCGCCCTTGAGCCGGCCGCGGTCGTCGAAGTCACGGCCGCTGGCGACGCGCGAGCCGTTCACCCGGACGAGCCTCGAGGAGAAGGGCAGCGCCTCCCCGTCGGGCTCGAAGGTCGCGGTGAGGTCCCAGTAGGAGGCCGAGACGAAGGCGAGCCGCTCGCGCTCCCGGTCGACGACGAGCCGAGTGGCGGCGGACTGCACCCGACCGGCGGAGAGGCCGGGGCCGACCTTGCGCCAGAGGACCGGCGAGACCTCGTAGCCGTACAGCCGGTCGAGGATGCGCCGGGTCTCCTGGGCGTCGACGAGCGCGGTGTCGAGCTCGCGCGTGTTCTCCTGCGCCTGCTGGATGGCGTCCTTCGTGATCTCGTGGAAGACCATCCGCTTCACGGGGACCTTCGGCTTGAGCTCCTGGAGGAGGTGCCACGCGATGGCCTCGCCCTCGCGGTCCTCATCAGTGGCGAGGTAGAGCTCGTCGGCGCCCTTGAGGGCGCGCTTGAGGTCGGAGACCGTCTTCTTCTTGGCGTCGGAGACGACGTAGTAGGGCTCGAAGCCGTTCTCGACGTCGACGGAGAACTTGCCCAGCGAGCCCTTCTTCAGCTCGGCCGGCAGGTTCTTCGGCTCGACGAGGTCGCGGATGTGGCCGACCGAGGCGAGCACCTCGTAGCCGCTGCCGAGGTACTGGGCGATCGTCTTGGCCTTCGCGGGCGACTCGACGATGACCAGTTTCTTCGTGCCTGGCACGGGACTCCTTGCATTGGGGGGAACGACGGGACCAGCCCCGGGAGGCCGGTCAGACGGTCGGCGGCGGGCGACTCGCGTCGCACCCCGACCAGCGCGACGGCGCTGACGTGTGCCGCCGACAGGCACACCATACACACACGCGGCGGGCGGCCACCTCACGGCGGGAGCCCGGGAGGCACGGTGCCGGTCGCCGGCGGACCCGCCGTCGCGGAGGCCCCCACGACCACCCCGGCGAGGCTCGTCGTCACCCTCACGGTGACGACCAGCTCGTCGACGCGGCAGCTCGTGAGGACGACGCCGTTGGCCGTCGCGAGGGCCCCGGCCCGGTCGCAGGGCGACCCCGCGACCAGACCGGCGGCGACGTCGGCCGCCGCCAGCGCCGCGGCGTCGGCGGCTCCGCTGACCCGGCTGCGCTCCGCCAGGGCGCGCCCGCCGCCCACGACGGCGACGGCGAGCACGACGACCCCCACGAGGACGGCCACGACCAGGACGGAGGCGGCCCCCTCGTCGCCGGGCACGGGGCCCGGCGCCCTCCCTCCCACGTCAGCCCCCGAGCGCCGGGGCGCAGCTGCGGGAGGTCAGGACGACGACGCCCGTGAGCGGGCCCGCGTCGACCGGTCGGCGGAGGACCACGCAGACGAGCCCCTCGCCCTCGGTCGACTGCACCGCGGCGCCGGGCGCGAGCTGCCCGAGCACCGCCGCGGCCCGCCCGCCGTCGCCGCGGGCCGTCTGCCGGGCGGTGACCGCCGCCGCGTCGGCGAGGCGGATCGACTGCGCGGCGGCGGCCGACGCCCCGACGACCAGCGCGAGGAGGAGCAGGACGGCGGGCAGCACGACCGCGAACTCGACGGTCACGCTCCCCGCGTCGCCGCGGAGCCCGCGGGGCACCCGTCAGCCCACCGACAGGGCCGACCGCACGAGGTCGCTGAGCACGGCCCGCACCTCGTCGCTGCGCATCACGGCGAGCAGCACGCCGGCGAAGCCGACCGCGGCCATGATGACGATGGCGTACTCCGCCGTCGCGGCGCCGACCTCCGAGCGCAGGTGCGCGACGAGTCGCCGGAGCCGCGGTGCGGCCCGGGGAACGTCGGGCCCGCCCGGTCGGAGCGCGGCGGACGACCTGGCGGGCGCGGACCCGCCCGCGGGCGCCGAGCAACGGCCGGGCGCCGAGGAGCGGGAGACGGATGTCTGGGCAGTGGTCATGAGGTCCTCTTCTTCTCGTCGTTCGCCGACCCGGCCGGGTCGGCGGGCCGCCGCGGCGACCTGGTGCGAGTGTGCGGCCTCCCCGGGCCCGGCCCTCGGGCGGGGACGCCGGCCTGGGGAGAGGGATCACAGGACGCCGGCGGTGGAGGAGACGAGTGCCGCGACGAGCGGGACGACCCCCACGAGCAGGAAGGCCGGGAGGACACAGGCCCCCAGGGGGAGCATCAGGGTCGACCCGAGCCGCGCCGCCGCCGAGCGCGCCGTGGTGGCGGCCTCCAGCCGCTCCTCCACGGCGGCGGCCCGGAGGAGCTCGGCCGCCGGCGCGCCCGCCCGCCGGGACAGCTCCAGGACGGCGGCGCCGTCGTCGCCGGACGGCCCGTCGACGAGGCACTCCTCCACGGCTCGGGCCACGAGCGCCACCGCCCCCTGCCACGAGCCGCCTCCCGCGAGCGCGACGGCCAGCAGCTCCAGCCGCAGGCCGGGCACGTCGCCCGGCGGCGTCGCTCCGCGGACGAGACGGGCGTTCCAGGCCCGAGCGGCGGCGACCAGGGCCCCGCCGCCCGCGAGGCACGCTCCGCCGAGGGGCGAGACCAGCACGGCCCCCGCGTCGACGCCGGAGCCGAGGGAGAAGAGGAGGCCGACCACGGGGAGCCCGAGCACGATCCGCGCGGCGGCGCGGGGGCCGGCGAGCGCCACCTCCACCTCGTGGCGCACCTCCTCGGACTGGCGCAGGGCGCGGGCGAACGACCTCAGGCAGTCCGCCAGGGGCGCTCCGCTCTGCTCGGCCACACGCCAGGCGCACGCGACCTGACGCCACTCCCTGTCCGCGCGGAGCCCGTCCGGGACGCGGGCGAAGGGCCTGCTGCGGAGGGCGTCGAGGAGGGCGACGGAGACCGGTGAGCCGCGGGCTGCCTGCGTGCCGATGCGCTCCGCGACGGCGGCCACCACGGCGTGGCGCTCTGACCCGGCGAGGTGCCGCCAGGCCGACGCGGGGGCCACTCCCGCCCCGAGCAGCACGGCGGTGCGCTCCAGGACGACGGCGACCGCCGTGGGCGGTGCCCTCCGCACCGGTCGACCCGGCTCGACGGCGACCGCCCCGTCGTGCCGCCTCAGGGGCCGCCTCCGCCTCACGGCTCCTCCGCCGCGCGGAGGCCCGCCCGGGCGACGAGCTCGCCCGACGGGCCCAGGGCCAGCGAGCCGATCTGCGCGAGCCGCCGACCACCGTCCCGGCGCTCGACGTGCAGCACGGCGTCGACGGCGCTGACCGCCTGCCGGGCGAGGGCCGACGGGGCCAGGCCGGCGACGGCGCCGAGGGCCTCGAGCCGGGCGGGGACGTCGGCGAGCCCGTTGGCGTGCAGCGTCCCCGCTCCGCCGTCGTGCCCGGTGTTGAGGGCCGACAAGAGGTCGCGCACCTCCACGCCCCGGCACTCCCCCACCACGAGCCGGTCGGGACGCATCCGGAGGGCCTCCCGCAGCAGGCGCGCGGTGTCGATGCCGCCCACGCCCTCGAGGTTGGGCTGTCGGGCCTCGAGCGAGACCACGTGCGGGTGCCGGAGGCGCAGCTCCGCGACGTCCTCGATGAGGACGACGCGGTCGCCCGGGTCGGCCGCGGAGAGGAAGGCCGCCAGGAAGGTGGTCTTGCCCGCCCCTCCCGCGCCGGTCACGAGGACGTTCGCGCGCCTCTCCACCAGCCCCCGCACGACGGCGTGGTCGCCCGGCGCGAAGAAGCCGGCGGCCGCGAGCTCGTCGAGGCCGAGCGGCTCGGGGCGAGGCAGCCGGACGGAGAGGAGGGTGCCCCTCGTCGAGACGGGCGGCAGCACGGCGTGCACGCGCACGCCCCCCGGCAGCCGCACGTCGACGCAGGGCGTCGCCTCGTCGACGTGCCGCCCGCCCCGGGCGACGAGCCGGGCGGCCAGTGAGCGCACGTCGCCCTCGGAGAGGTGCACGCGAGGGTCGGGGCGGGCCCCCGCGCCCCGGTCGACCCAGGTGCCCGCGCCTCCGTTCACGAACACGTCGGTGACGTCGTCGTCGAGCAGCGCGCTGAGCGGCCCCAGGTCGTGGCCGACCGCGCTTACGTCTGCCTCGCGGTGCGCGGAGGCTCCCCGGGCGGCCTCGACCTGTACCCCGGAACGGCCCGACGTACCCCGATCACGACCCCGCTTCCCGGGCACGTCGGGGACGTACCGCCCCGGCGGCCACCCGCGGGTGAGGTCGGGGTGACTCCGGGCAGCTCCACGATCGGTCTCGTCCATCCGCCGACGCTAGCCAGCGGCGGCAACGCAGACAGATCAGTGCACGCCGAGCCCGGAACGACTTCGTTCGGAGCGTCCTGGGGAGGGACGACGCCCCGGCCACCCGGGGGCGACGACCGGGTTAAACGAGAGGGGCGGCACCAGTCGGGGGGAACGGGTGCCGCCACGGCAGTGCTGGATCGGGGGGAATCGCTCGCACTGCCTGCCAGGACGAATCCCGACGTGCATCACTGTACCCCAGCTACCCGCTCGGACGCCACGGGTGAGGCCGATCCGTCTCGGTGTGTCGCGGCGCCGGTCGAGGTGCCGGGCGCGCCTGCGGCGTCCGGCCGCCGGAGTAGGGTCGGCGCGACGGCCCCGGCCGCCGCACCGCGACGACGCGAGAGGACCGACATGACCGACGGCACCGCCCCCTCCACCCCCACCGGTGACGACCACGGGGCGGCCGCCTCCCCCGGCCTGGTCGTCCCGCCCTCCGCGCAGTTCGTCGAGGAGGCCGCGGCGGGCCCGGAGCTGGCCGCGGCGGCCGCCGCGGACCGGGAGGGCTTCTGGCTGCGACAGGCCCACGAGCGCCTCACCTGGCACCGCCCTCCCGCCGAGGCGCTCGACTGGACGGACGCGCCCGTCGCCCGCTGGTTCGCCGACGGAACCCTCAACGTGGCCTACAACTGCCTCGACCGGCACGTCGAGGCCGGCCACGGCGACCGCGTCGCCCTGCTGTGGGAGGGCGAGCCCGGCGACAGCCGTGCCGTCACCTACGACGAGCTGACCCGGGAGGTCAAGCGCGCCGCGAACCTGCTCGCGTCGCTCGGCGTCGGGGCGGGCGACCGCGTCGTCGTCTACCTGCCCCAGATCCCGGAGGCGGTGGTGGTCATGCTCGCCGTCGCCCGCCTCGGCGCCGTGCACTCCGTAGTCTTCGGCGGGTTCAGCGCCGAGAGCCTGCGTGCCCGCATCGACGACGCCGGGGCGACCGTCGTCGTCACCGCCGACGGCGGCTGGCGACGGGGAACGGTGTCGCCCCTGAAGCCCGCCGTCGACGCCGCGCTCGCCACGGGCGGGCCGTCGACCGTCCAGACCGTGCTCGTCGTGCGCCGCGGCGGCCAGGCCGTCGACTGGGCCGAGGGCCGCGACCTCTGGTGGCACGAGGCCCTCGACGGCGTCGGCGACGAGCACGTCGCGCAGCCCTTCCCGGCCGAGCACCCGCTGTTCATCCTCTACACGAGCGGCACCACGGGCCGACCGAAGGGCATCCTGCACACCTCCGGCGGCTACCTGACCCAGGTCGCGACGACCCACGCGACGGTCTTCGACCTCCGCCCGGCCACCGACGTCTGGTGGTGCACCGCCGACGTCGGCTGGATCACCGGCCACAGCTACGTCGTCTACGGGCCCCTCGCGAACGGCGCGACGCAGGTCCTCTACGAGGGGACCCCCGACTCCCCCGCTCCAGGGCGCTGGTGGGACATCGTCGAGAAGTACGGGGTGACCCTCTTCTACACGGCCCCGACGGCCATCCGTGCCGCGATGAAGGCCGGGCGGCAGCTGCCCCTCGCCCGCGACCTCTCGTCGCTGCGCCTGCTGGGCTCCGTCGGCGAGCCCATCAACCCCGAGGCCTGGCTCTGGTACCGCGAGGTGGTCGGCTCGGGCCGCACCCCCGTCGTCGACACGTGGTGGCAGACCGAGACCGGCGCGATCATGGTCTCGCCGCTGCCCGGCGTCACGGCGACCAAGCCCGGGGCCGCGCAGACGCCGGTGCCGGGCGTGGTGGTCGACGTGGTCGACGACGACGGGGCACCCGTCGGCCCCGGCGGCAGCGGGCTGCTCGTGGTCACCGAGCCGTGGCCGTCGATGCTGCGCGGCATCTGGGGCGACCACGAGCGCTACGTCGAGACCTACTGGGGGCGCTTCGGCGACCGGTACTTCGCCGGTGACGGCGCTCGTCGCGACGACGACGGCGACATCTGGCTGCTCGGGCGCGTCGACGACGTGATGAACGTGTCGGGGCACCGGCTCTCGACCGCCGAGATCGAGTCGTCGCTCGTCGCCCACCCCTCGGTCGCCGAGTCGGCCGTCGTCGGGGCGGCGGACGAGGCGACCGGGCAGGCCGTCGTCGCCTTCGTGGTGCTGCGCGACGGCGCCCGCGGCGCCCAGGCCCCCGAGGAGGCGGTGGTCGCCCTGCGGGAGCACGTCGCCCGCCAGATCGGCAGCATCGCCCGACCGCGCACCGTCGTGCTGGTCGACGAGCTGCCCAAGACCCGCTCGGGGAAGATCATGCGGCGCCTGCTCCGGGACGTCGCGGAGGGCCGGGAGGTCGGGGACACGACCACGCTCGCCGACGCGACCGTGATGAGCGCGATCAGCGCCGGCCTGCGCTGATGCCCACCGGGCAGGGCTCCCGGTCGGGAGCCCTGCGGCCGGGCGGGGTCAGGCGACCTCGAGCACGAGCTCGACCTCGACCGGGCTGCCGAGCGGCAGCGCGGCGACGCCGACGGCGCTGCGAGCGTGGCGGCCGGCCTCGCCGAACACCCGGCCCAGCAGCTCGGAGGCGCCGTTGATCACACCGGGCTGCCCGGTGAACGCCGGGTCGGACGCGACGAAGCCCGTCACCTTCACCACCCGGACGACCTCGTCGAGCGAACCGAGCACGGTCGCCGCGGCGGCCAGGGCGTTGAGCGCGGACCGTGCTGCGAGGTCACGGGCGGCCTCCGGCGTCACCAGCCCGGGGGCCTCGCCCACGACGCCGGTCGCCGGGAGGGCGCCGTCGACGAACGGGAGCTGGCCGGCCGTGAACACCAGCTGGCCGCTGCGGACGGCGGGGATGTAGTCGCCCGCGGGGGCGGCCACGGCGGGGAGCTCGAGGCCGAGCTCGGCGAGGCGAGCGGCGACGTCGGCCATCAGGCGCCCTGCGGCTTCTCGCGCTTGAACCAGGCGACGGGGCCGCCCTCCGGCCCCTGCGTGACCTGCACGAGCTCCCAGCCCTCGCTCCCCCAGTTGTTCAGGATCGCGGTGCTGTTGTGCACCATGAGCGGCGTGGTCATGTACTCCCAAAGGACCATTTGTGGTTCCTATCAGCTCGGATGTCGTCGGTGTCACTTACCCTGATCTTATGTCTGCCCAAAAATCGAAGCCCACGTCCGTCGTCGGGGCGCTCTTCGGATTCGTCGGCTTCAGCGTGCTGGCCGGCCTCCTCGTCACCATCGGCGTGACGCCGGCGATCGCCGTGGCGGGCATGACCGCCTCGAGCTCGATCGGGGTCTTCGAGTCGATCCCCGAGTACATCGAGATCGGCAAGCTGTCCCAGCGCAACACGCTCTACGCCAAGCAGGGCGGGCAGGACGTCCCCTTCGCGACCCTCTACAGCGAGAACCGCGTCGAGCTCAAGTGGGACCAGGTCTCGGGCAACCTGAAGAACGCCGTCCTCGCCGGTGAGGACCGCCGCTTCTACGACCACGGCGGGGTGGACGTCACGTCGCTCGTGCGCGCCGCGGCGGGGTCGCTCGGGGGCGGCGAGCTGGGGGCCAGCGGCGGCGGATCGACGTTGACCATGCAGCTGGTGCGCAACATCCGCATCGCTCAGTCGCAGCAGCTCGACACGCAGGAGGAGCGTGACGCCGCCTACAAGGAGGCGACGACGACCACGCTCGACCGCAAGCTCGAGGAGATGAAGTTCGCCATCGGGCTGGAGAAGAAGTACTCCAAGGACGACATCCTGCTCGCGTACCTCAACATCGCGTACTTCGGCGACCAGACCTACGGCGTGCAGGCCGCCGCCCAGCACTACTACAACAAGTCGGCGCTCGACCTGACCGTCGAGGAGGCCGCGAGCCTCATCGCCATCGTGCAGTACCCCGACACCCGCAACCTCTCCACTCCGGAGAAGTACGAGGGCAACAAGGCACGACGCGACGTCATCATCAAGTCGATGAAGGCCGAGGGCTTCATCGACGAGCCGACGATGCAGGCGGCCCTGGCCGCGGACATCGCGAGCTACGTGCACCTGACGACGCCGACTCAGGGCTGTGCGGCCGTCACGGCAGCCGGAGCCCAGTACTTCTGCGACTACGTGAAGAAGAACATCAAGAACCTCGCCGTCCTGGGTTCCTCGCCTGAGGAGCGCGAGAAGAACTGGGCGACCGGCGGCTACAACGTCTACACGACCCTCGACCTCGACCTCACCGCCAGCGCCAAGGAGAAGGTCGACCGGTACGCCCCGGCGAGCGAGACCCGGCTCCAGCTCGGCTCGGTCGTGAACACCGTCGAGGCCGGCACGGGCCGCGTGCTCGTCATGGCGCAGAACACGACGTTCTCCGAGGTGGCGTCCGACGACCGCACCCAGACCTCCGTGAACTTCAGCACCGACCAGCAGTACGGCGGCTCGGGTGGATTCCAGCCCGGCTCGACCTACAAGCCCTTCACCCTCATCGACTGGCTCGAGCAGGGCAACGGCGTGAACCAGTCCGTCAACGCGACTCCCCGCACCTTCCAGCTCACGGCGGACGGTCGTCCGACCGTGCGCTGGACGCCGAAGAACGACGCCGGTGAGCGCCCCGGCAGCATGACCGTGGCCGCCGCGACGGCACAGTCCATGAACACGGCGTACGCGTCGATGGCCTCTCAGCTCGACCTCGCCGACATCGCCGGGGTCGCCGAGAAGCTCGGCGTGCACCGCGCCGACGGGAACCCGCTGGCCTACGAGAACCCGTCGTCGATCCTCGGCTCGAACGAGGTCGCCCCGCTCACGATGGCCACGGCCTACGCCGCGATCGCGGCCGGCGGCAAGTACTGCGAGTCGATCATCGTGGACAACATCAAGGACTCCTCGGGTGCCGACATCGGCGGCCAGCCCCAGGCCTGCACCCAGGCGCTGGACCCGGACGTCGCCGCGGGCGCCGCCAAGGCGATGTCGGGTCTCTGGACCTCCGGGACGGCCGTCGGCGGCCTGCCCCGCGACGGCATCCCCGAGATCGGCAAGACCGGCACCACCGACGACAAGGACCAGATCTGGATCATCGGCGCCTCGACCCGCGTCGCCACGGCCATCTGGCAGGGCAACTACGACTTCACCGGCGGCAAGAAGAGCCTCCGCGCCTACTCGTCGCCCGTGCAGCCCAGGAACGGCAGCTACGCGAACGCACGGACGGCTTTCTTCCGTGAGGTCCAGACCGTCAACAACGCCGCGTACCCGGGCGGAGCCTTCGTGGCCCCCTCGAACGCCGTCCTCCGCGGCACCGGGGTCAGCGTCCCCGACCTCGCGGGCAGCACGCCCGCCGCCGCCCAGACGCTCCTGCGCAGCACCGGCCTCAAGTACGAGGACGGCGGCGTGCAGGCGTCGACGCTGCCGGCCGGGCAGGTCAGCGGATCGGATCCCGCCGGCGGGACGCTGGTGGCCAAGGGCTCGACCGTGCGCGTCTTCACGTCCGACGGATCGCTGGCGACCACCGTCCCTGACCTGACCGGGCAGGACCTCGAGGGCGCCGGTGCCGCCGTGGCCGGGGCCGGCTTCACCACCGCGCTCGGGGTCTCCGGCTTCACGGCGGGCGACGGCAAGAACCAGTGCCGGGTGGCGAGCAGCGACCCCGCCGCCGGGACGTCCGTCGCGAAGGACACGGCGATCTCGGTGGTCCTCTTCGGCAACAAGGACGGCAAGGACCCGGGCGGCTGCTCGTGAGCCCCGTCACCGCAGGACGCCTGACGGCCGCGACCGCTGCGGCGGGCGCGGCCGTCGGCCTGGGAGCGTTCGCCTGGGGCGCTCTCGTCGAGCGCAACCGCTTCACCGTGCGTCACGAGGTCCTCCCGATCCTCGAGGCGGGGTCCCGGTCGCTGACCGTCCTGCACCTGTCCGACCTGCACCTCGCCCCCTGGCAGTCGGAGAAGCAAGAGTGGGTCCGCGGGCTGTCCGTGTACGAGCCGGACCTCATCGTGAACACGGGCGACAACCTCGGGCACGCCGATGCCCACACCGCGCTCGAGTACACGCTGGAGCCATTCCGTGGCGTGCCGGGCGTCTGGGTCAACGGGTCCAACGACTACTTCGGCCCGGTGCCGAAGAACCCGCTCCGGTACTTCGCCGGGCCCAGCAGGCCGCACCGGGCGCCCGCGCCGCTCGACGTCGACCGGATGGAGGCGTTCTTCGCCGACCTGGGCTGGCTCGACCTGAACAACACCGCGCGCGCCCTGGAACTCCGGGGCAACCGGCTCGAGCTCTTCGGGGTGAACGACGCCCACCGGGGCTGGGACCGCCTCGACCGCCTCCCCGGTGCCCTCGACGACCTCCGCGAGAACGTCGGCTGGCAGGACGACCGGGGCGGGCCGGACCCCATCGGCATCGGCGTCACGCACGCGCCCTACCAGCGCGTGCTCAACTCGTTCGTCACGAACGGCGCCGACGTCATCTTCGGCGGCCACACGCACGGCGGTCAGGTGCGGGTGCCCGGCTACGGCGCACTCGTGACCAACTGCGACATCCCCCGCAGCAAGGTGAGCGGGCTGACGACCTGGAGCCACGCACGGCGCACCGCGCACCTCGAGATCTCCGCAGGGCTCGGCACGTCGATCTACGCCCCCGTGCGGTTCGACTGCCGCCCCGAGGCGGTCGTCGTGACGTTGACCGCCTGACTCGCTCCCCCTCGGTGCCCACCGCCCGGCGGTGGCACGCGGACCCCGATTCATCCGCTATCCTTGTACACGTTGCTTCGGCAGGCAGAGATGCCCACCGAGATGACGGGGTGTGGCGCAGCTTGGTAGCGCGCCTCGTTCGGGACGAGGAGGTCGTGGGTTCGAATCCCGCTACCCCGACACACGACGCATGGCTGGACCCTAGGGTCCAGCCATTCGTCGTTCTGTGCTTTCTTCACGACGCTGAAGGGGAGGCTGGACCCTAGGGTCCAGCTTTTTTGTCGTTCTGTGCTTTCTTCACGACGCTGAAGGACAGGCGGGGGCCTACGGGTCCGGCCTTCCTGTCGTTCTGTGCTTTCTTCACGACGCTGAAGGGGAGGCGGGGGCCGGGTCAGGCGAGGCGGCCGCTGCTCTCGGCCAGGTAGCAGGCGCCGCAGAGCGACTCGTACGTGACCTGCTCGCCGTCGATCGCGACCTGGTCCCCGTCGAAGACGAACCGGTCACCGACCTTGCGCGCGTTGAACACGGCCTTCCGCCCGCAGCGGCAGATCGTCTTGAGCTCCTCGAGGCTGTGCGAGACCTCCATCAGGCGCAGGCTGCCCGGGAACGCCAGCGTGCGGAAGTCGGTGCGGATGCCGTAGGCCAGCACGGGCACGTCCTCCAGCACGGCGATGCGGAGCAGGTCGTCGACCTGCTCCGGTGACAGGAACTGCACCTCGTCGACGAGCAGGCAGGCGAGGTCGGAGCCGGTCTCGTCGCGCACGCGCGCTCGCTCGGCACAGAACACCGACAGCACGTCGTCGCCCGGCGCGAAGGTGACGTCGACGGTCCGGGTGACGCCGAGCCGCGACACGACCGCGTCGTCGCCCTTCGTGTCGACCCGGGGCTTCGCCAGCAGCACGCGCTGGCCGCGCTCCTCGTAGTTGAAGGCCGCCTGGAGCAAGGCCGTGCTCTTGCCGCTGTTCATGGCCCCGTAGCGGAAGTAGAGCTTCGCCACTACTGGAGGTAGCCGTCCTCCGCCGCCCGACGGATCAGCTCGCTCTTCTTGCTCGCCGGTCGGTTGGCCTTGGCGTACTTCTCGCGCACCCGGCGCAGGTAGGTCTTCGCCGTCTCGTACTGGACGTTCATCTGGGCGGCGACCTCGTTGGTGCTGAAGCCCGAGACGTAGAGCCGGAATGCCTCGGCCTCGCCGGCGCTCAGCTTGGGTCGGCTCTGGTTGGTCGCGCCGACCGGCAGCGGCCGCCAGTCCCGCTGCGGCGACGAGTCGCGGGCGACGCCCATCACCTGGCGCGCGGCGTCCATGACCTCACGCATGGGCAGCGACTTCGACAGGAACGCGCTGGCCCCGGCGTCGAGGGCGCGCTCCCGCGACTCCCGCGTGTCGAGGCTCGACAGCACGACGACCTTGGCGCCGGCGGCCCGGCAGGTGCGGACCCGGGCCTCGATCGAGACGGGCTCCTTGAGCTGGAAGTCGAGGAAGACGAGGTCGGTCGGGAAGTTGTCGCTGTGCACCAGCTGCAGCCAGGTGTGCGCCGTGAGCACGAGGTCGAAGTCGTACGCGTTGACGTTGATCCAGCTCGAGAGGCTGTCCAGGAGGACCTCGTGGTCGTCGAGGATGGCGAGGCGCACCCGGCGGGTGGCGGGCGTCTCGTCGCCGGGGCCGACCGTGCTCCACGACGGAGCGGCGGCGGGCCTGCCGAAGCCCGGGCGGAGGGACGAGCGGCCGCTCGACTCAGTGCTGGTCATAAGAAAACCTTAGTGTCAGGAGGGGGGAGGTGGCGTCGACCTGCAGGTCGCCGAAGACGATGCGGAGCACGGCGAACCACGGTGCGAAGCGGCGGCGGACGACGAACTCCCCCACCGTGGTCGGGACGCTCACGAGGGCCTCGACGCGCTCGTCGACCCGTCGGAGGTCGACCCGCACGTCGTCGGCCTGGACGCCGTCCCGCTCGCCGAAGGCGACGAGCAGGGCGCGCAGCGACGTCCTGTGGTCCGGGGTCATCGCGGAGGCGACGAAGTCGGGGTCGACGACGATGCCCGAGACCCCGCTCGTCGGGCTGACGAAGAGGTGCTCGAGCCACGACCGGTCGGCCTCCGCCACCATCGACACCCGGAGCTGGTCGGCGATGTCGCGGGCGCGCTGGGCGTCGGCGGCCGTCACCGCCCCGCGGTCGACGAGCGACGAGAAGAACGGCACGACCTCCCGGTTGAGGATGGTGACGCGGTCCTGCTGCACCGACCGGGCGATGCTCGCCCGCAGCTCGTCGGCGCTGGCGCGCCGGAAGGTCGTCGCGCGGTCGATCCACCGCTCGACCAACAGCGTGAAGGTGCGGGAGAAGGAGGCGGCGGCCGCGGAGAGCGCCACGACCGGCACGACGGCGACGACGACGAACGTCGTGGTCGGCACGGCCGTCACGAACCAGGGCCGTTCGAGCAGCACGACCACGGCCACGACGACCGCGACGACGAGGCCGGCGACGAGGATCTCGGCGGCGGGTCGGTAGGGGGCGACGCCGAGCAGCAGGACGCCGACCGCGAGCGACGACCAGTCGTCGCGCACGAGCTCGTTCTGCCCGAGGAGACCGAGCGCCTCGAGGGCGACGGCGGCGCAGGAGAGCACGACCACGGCCACCAGGGAGCGACGCCGGAACGGCGCCCGGAGCGGGCTGGCGGAGAGCACGAGCACGAGGCCGGCCGCCGCCAGGGCCGCGACCGCGCCCACGGACGCGGCCGGGTCGACGATCTCGTCACGACCGCTCAGGGTCGCCGACACGGCCACGGCGAGGGCCGCGACGACGGTGATCAGCGACACGGGACGGGAGGCCAGGGCCCCCACGGGGTCGACCTGCTGCGGGGTCCGCTCGCGGTCGCTCATGCGGCGTCGCCCGTCCGGTCGTCCGAGCGCGCGACGTCCGACGCGCCCTCGGCGCCGGGCACCGGGACCGTGTCCCCCGGCTCGTCGGGGCCGGTGGCCGGGACGCGGATGACGACGGAGGTGCCGCTGCCGGGCGACGACCAGACCTGCGCCGAGCCCCCGACGCGCTCCATGCGCGCCCGGACCGAGTTGCTGAGGCCGAGCCGGTCACGGGGCACCGCGTCCTGGTCGAAGCCCGCACCGTCGTCGATGACCATGACCGAGAGCTCGCCGCCGTCGCCGTAGACGACGACCTCCGCGCGGCGCACCCCGCTGTGCTTCTCGACGTTCGTCAGGCACTGGGTCACGGCCAGGCCGAGCGCCTGGCCCACCACGGGCGCCAGGCGGGCCACGGCAGCGACGTCGCCCGTGACGCCGATCTCCAGCCCCCGGGCGCGCCCCTGCTCGACCGCGCGGGCGAGCTGGCTGTCGTCCCACTCGGCCGTCGCGGCGTCGACCCCGGGCGGGGCGGGGTCACGCAGCCATTCCTGGCCGACGAGCGTCTCGAGGTCCGCCGCCATCGACGAGGCGAGCGACGGGTCGAGCCGGCCGGGGCCCGCGGTCGCGACGGCGGCGAGGTGGTTGAGGACGGTGTCGTGGACGAGCGCCGCGGCCTGCTGCTCCATGTCGTGACGGATGCTCTGGAGCTGCTGGTCGACGGCGGCGCGGTGGATGCTCGGCTGGGCCCGCCGAGCCCGGTCGCGGGCGACGAGGGCGTAGCCGAGGGTGGCGACCACGACGGCCCAGGCCACCACCGTCGTCACGTCGACCTTCGGGGCGGACCCGGTCTGCCAGGTCGCGAGCTGGGTGGCCACCTCGCCGAGCACGAGGCCGCCCGTCGCCCAGGCGATGCTGTGGCGCGGGCGCACCCCGCTCGCCCCCACCATGACCAGGGCGATCTTGGGGAGCGAGAGCGAGAAGGCGTCGGAGGCCTGGATCGACGGGACCTGGGCGAAGAGGGTGAGCGCGTACCAGTAGAGGCAGGCCGAGCCGAGGAGGAGGTAGGCGGCGTAGCTCGTGGCGCTGCGGTAGGTGGCGACGACGAGCACGAGCGCCGCCATCGTCACGACCGCGACCAGGGCGGGCCACAGGATGAGCGACGGCATGCCCACCTGGTTGCTCACCAGCAGGAGGGCCGCGCCGGCGAGGACGACGCACGCGATCACGTGACAGGAGCGCGCGAGCGCGCGACCGGTGCTCTGGGGAGCGAGGTGGGCGGGCAGTCCGAGCAGCACCGTGCCTCCTTCGCTCCGTGGCTGGCCTGATGATCATGCCAGAACATGGACCAGCTCATGTACCCCGTTATCTGGGGCCACCCCCGGATCGACTCGCAGGAGGGTCGTGATCTGTGCCCCGGTCGCTCAGAAGAGCCGGGGATGCGCGGAGCGTGCCCCGCCGGGGAGCTCCTCCGCCAGCAGCGACCGGGGAGCCGACGTCGGGGTGAGGTTCATCAGCCGCAGCGACTGCTCCGCGTCGTCGAGCGCCCGCGACCGGGTCGTGCCGGTCGAGGGGTCGGCCTCGCCGCGCTGCAGCCCGTGCTGGGCCAGCAGGGGCCGCATCCGCCCCGCGAGCCAGCGGCGGTACCCCGTGGGCGCGTAGGTGCCGTGCGCGTAGAGCTCGCGGTACTGGGGCAGCAGCTCCGGGTGCTCGCGCTCGAGCCAGGCGAAGAACCACTCCTTGACCCCGGGCTTGAGGTGCAGCGCGCTGTAGAGCACCGTGGTGGCCCCGGAGTCGCGGACGGCCTCGAGCGCCGTGGTGAGGTGTTCGCGCGTGTCGGTGAGGTACGGCAGCACCGGCATCATGAAGACGGAGCAGCGGAGGCCCGCGTCGGTCGCCGCCCGGACGGTGGCGAGCCGCGCCGCGGTCGTGGGCGTGCCCGGCTCGATCGACTGCTGCAGGTCGTCGTCGTGGACGGCGACGGACATCGCGATGTCGACCGGCACGTGCTCCGCCGCCTCCGCCAGCAGTGGCAGGTCGCGGCGGAGGAGGGTGCCCTTCGTGAGGATGCTGAACGGCGTGCCCGAGTCGGCGAGCGCCGCGATGATGCCCGGCATGAGGCGGTAGCGCCCCTCGGCCCGCTGGTACGGGTCGGTGTTCGTGCCGAGCGCGACCGGGTGCCGCTGCCAGGACGGCCGGGCGAGCTCGCGGGCCAGGACCTCGGCGACGTTGACCTTGACGACGATCTGGCGGTCGAAGTCGTCGCCGCCGTCGAGGTCGAGGTACTCGTGGGTGGGTCGCGCGAAGCAGTAGACGCAGGCGTGGCTGCAGCCCCGGTACGGGTTGACCGTCCAGCCGAACGGCAGGGCGCTGTCTCCGCCGGGCACGCGGTTCAGCGCGCTCTTGGCGAGGATCTCGTGGAAGGTGACGCCGGCGAACTCCGGCGTCGCGACCGACGCCACGAGGTTCGACAGCTTCGCGAGCCCGGGCAGAACCGAGTCGCTCTCCGTCGCCATCGCCTGCCCGCTCCACCGCATGCGTCCATTAGAACACACGTTCGATCGGGCCGGGACGCCGGCGACGGGGTCAGGCGTGGATGCGCAGCGCCTCCGCGGTCGCGCCGAGGGTGGCGGCGGCCCGCTGCTCGTCCGTCGCGACGGACTCCCCGTAGGTCGGCACGAGCCGCCGGAGCACCGGGGTCCAGCCCGCGATGCGGTCGGGGAAGCAGCGCTCCAGCACGTCGAGCATGATCGGCACGGCGGTCGAGGCGCCGGGCGAGGCACCGAGGAGGCCGGCGATGCTGCCGTCCGCCGCGGCGACGACCTCGGTGCCGAACTGCAGCACCCCGCCCTTCTCCACGTCGCGCTTGATCACCTGGACGCGCTGGCCCGCGGTGATGCGGTACCAGTCGGCCGGGTCGGCGTCGGGCATGAACTCGCGCAGCGCCTCGAACTTGGTCTCCTTGCTCGCGGCCAGCTGGCCGACGAGGTACTTCACGAGGCCGAGGTTGGCGAGGCCCGCCCGGATCATCGGGTAGAGGTTGTGCGGCCGGATCGACATCACGAGGTCGAGCACGGAGCCGTTCTTGAGGAACTTCGGGCTGAAGCCGGCGTAGGGCCCGAACATGAGGCTCGCCTCGCCGTCGACGATGCGGGTGTCGAGGTGCGGCACCGACATGGGCGGCGACCCGACGGCGGCCTTGCCGTAGACCTTCGCCCGGTGCTTCGCGACGACCTCGGGGTCGTCGGTGCGGAGGAACTCGCCGCTGACCGGGAAGCCGCCGAAGCCCTTGATCTCGTCGATGCCCGACTTCTGCAAGAGGTGCAGCGCGCCTCCCCCGGCCCCCACGAAGACGAAGCGGGCGTCGACCGTCGTGGGCGTGCCGCCGACCTGCTTGCGCATCTTGATGCGCCAGGTGCCGTCGCCGAGCTGCTTGAGGCCCGTCACGCGGTGGTCGAGCTCGAGGCGGGCGTCGTTCGCCTCGAGGTGCTCGATGAGCAGCCGGGTCAGCGCCCCGAAGTCGACGTCGGTGCCGGCCTCGATGCGGGTCGCGGCGATCGGCTGCCCCTTCGAGCGGCCGGGGATGAGCACGGGGGCCCACGAGCGGATGACGGAGGCGTCGGTGCTGAACTCGAGACCGCGGAAGAGCGGGTGGTCGCGCAGGGCCTCGTGGCGCTTGCGCAGGTACTCGACGTTCTTCTCGCCCCAGACGAAGCTCATGTGGGGCGTCGACGAGATGAACGCGGACGGGTCGGGCAGGGCGCCCTCGGCGACGAGGTGCGACCAGAACTGCCGCGAGACCTGGAACTGCTCGTTGACCTTGACGGCGCTGCTGATGTCGATCGTGCCGTCGGAGCGCTCGGGCGTGTAGTTCAGCTCGCAGAGTGCGGAGTGGCCGGTGCCCGCGTTGTTCCACGGGTTGCTCGACTCCTGGGCCACGTCGCCGAGGGCCTCGTAGATCTGGATCGTCCACGTCGGCTCGAGCTGCTTGATCATCGCGCCGAGGGTGGCGCTCATGATGCCCGCCCCGATCAGGGCGACGTCGACTGGCTTCGGTGCATCGGTCACGGCGTCAGTCTAGGCCGACGCGCTCACGGCGGGGCGAGCGGCCCCGGGGAGGCGGCGCAGGCCTCTCGACGTCGAACGACCGCCGACGACCCGGCCGGTCGGTGCCCGAGCCGGTCAGAGCCCGAGCCCGGTCAGAGCCCGAGCCCGGTCAGCGCCTCGTCCATGCGCCGGGCCAGCTCGGCGTAGCCGTCGTCGTTCGGGTGCAGCCCGTCGGCCGCCGTCCACTCCGGGTGGCCGGTCAGCCACCGCGAGGCTCCGGGCACCTGGTCGGCGTCGATCTCGTCCGCCGCCTCCCGCACCCACCCGGCGATGACGTCGACGCTCTCCGGCCGCTCGTCGGTGTACCAGAAGGGCTCGACGACGACGATGCGCGCCTCGGGCAGGGCGTCGTCGAGGCGGTGCAGGTCGACGCCGATCTGCTCGTGGATCTCGTCGGCGCTCCTGTCGTACGAGAACGCGTCGTTGAGCCCCATCGTCACGATCACGATGTCGGGGTCGGCCGCGATCACCTGGCCCGGCAGGTCGCCGCCCTCGAACGACGTCCGGTTGTTGACGAAGCCCAGGCCGTTCACGCTCTCGTTGTGCTCCCGCCAGCCGCGCTCGGCGCTGACGACGGTCGACCACCGCTTCGACGGGTCGCTCGCCCCGGTGCCCAGCGTGTACGAGTCGCCGTAGAACGAGACGACCGGCCCGTCTCCCTCCGGGACGCCGGCCCTGCCGTCGCCGGCCGACGGCGCCGCGGGGTCGGGCGCGCAGCCGGTGAGGACGAGGAGGAACGCCGCGACGGCGACGAGGGAGCGGGCGAGACGGGTCACGCTCGCTGTTCGGAGCGCAGGAGGCGCGGGTTCGGTGCCCCGCGCCTCCCGCGCTCCCCTGCCGGGCTCAGGCGGCGGCGAGGCGACGGGCCGCGACGATCTCCGCGATCTGCACCGCGTTCAGGGCCGCGCCCTTGCGCAGGTTGTCGTTGCTGATGAAGAGGGCGATGCCGCGGTCGCCGGGCACACCCTCGTCTTGCCGGATGCGGCCCACGTACGACGGGTCGGAGCCCGCCGCCTGGAGCGGCGTCGGCACGTCGGTCAGGACGACGCCGGGGGCGTCGGCGAGGAGCTCCTTCGCGCGGGCCGCCGTGAGGGCGTCGGCGAACTCGGCGTTGATCGACAGCGAGTGGCCCGTGAAGACCGGCACGCGCACGCAGGTGCCGCTGACGCGGAGGTCGGGGCGCTCGAGGATCTTGCGGCTCTCGTTGCGCAGCTTCTTCTCCTCGTCGGTCTCGTCGAGGCCGTCGTCGACGATCGAGCCGGCGAGCGGGATGACGTCGAAGGCGATGGGGCGCACGTAGACGGCGGGCTCCGGCATCTGCACCGCGCCTCCGTCGTGGACGAGGCCGGCCGTGTCGCCCTCGAGGGCGGCGCGCACCTGGCCGAGCAGCTCGTCGGCGCCGGCGAGGCCGCTGCCGCTCACCGCCTGGTAGGTGCTGACGATCAGGCGCTCGAGGGTCGCCTCCGCGTCGAGGACCTTGAGGACGGGCATCGCGGCCATTGTCGTGCAGTTCGGGTTGGCGATGATGCCCTTGACGGCCTGGTCGATCGCGTGCGGGTTCACCTCGCTGACGACGAGCGGCACCTCCGGGTCCATCCGGAAGGCGCTCGAGTTGTCGATGACGAGCACGCCCGCGGCGGCGAAGCGCGGGGCGTGCGCCCGGCTGCCGGTGGCGCCGGCGGAGAAGAGCGCGATGTCGAGGCCCGTCGGGTCGGCGGTCTCGACGTCCTCGACGACGACGTCGACGCCGCGGAACGACAGCGTCGTGCCGGCGGACCGCGCCGTCGCGAAGAAGCGGATCTCACGGAGCGGGAAGTCACGCTCGTCGAGCAGCGTCCGCATGACCTTGCCGACCTGGCCGGTGGCACCGACCACGCCGACGCGCAGCCCCCGCTCGCTCAGGGTGTCGGACATGTCGTGCTCCTTCGTGACGGGTGGTGCGGGGACGGGGGCGGGGCGGAGGCGTGGGCTGGGCCGGGCGGCGCGGTCAGCGACCGGTGCCGGCCCAGACGACGGCCTCGACGTCGCCGTCGAGCTCGAACGCGGTGTGGACGACGCGCAGGGCGTCGGCGAGCGTGTCGGCCCGGGTGACGACCGAGATGCGGATCTCGCTGGTCGAGATCATCTCGATGTTGATGCCGGCCTCGAAGAGGGCCGTGAAGAGACGGGCCGAGACGCCGGCGTTCGTCCGCATGCCCGCGCCGACGAGCGCGAGCTTGCCGATCTGGTCGTCGTACTGCAGCGACTCGAAGCCGATCTCGGCTCGGTCGGACTCGAGCGCCTGGAGGACGGTCGCGCCCTCGGACTTCGGCAGCGTGAACGAGATGTCGGTCCGGCTGGTCGACGCCGCCGAGATGTTCTGCACGATCATGTCGATGTTGGCGCCGGTCTTGGCGACGGTGCGGAAGATCTGCGCGGCCTTGCCGGGCACGTCGGGCACGCCGACGACCGTGATCTTGCCCTCGCTGAGGTCTCCGGCGACGCCGCTGATGATGGGCTCTTCCACGTTCTCTCCCTCTTTCGGGTTGACGACCAGCGTGCCCTCGCCGTTGTGGAACGACGAGCGCACGTGCAGGGTGACGCCGTGCCGCCGGGCGTACTCGACGGCCCGGATGTACAGCACCTTCGACCCCGCGGCGGCGAGCTCGAGCATCTCCTCGCTGGTGATGCGGTCGAGCTTGCGGGCCTTGGGCACGACGCGGGGGTCGGCGGTGAAGATGCCGTCCACGTCGGTGTAGATCTCGCAGACGTCGGCGTCGAGCGCCGCGGCGAGCGCCACGGCCGTCGTGTCGCTGCCGCCCCGGCCGAGGGTGGTGATGTCGCCGGTCGTGCGGTTGAAGCCCTGGAAGCCCGCGACGATCGCGACCGACCCGGCGTCGAGCGCGTCGCGGATTCGGCCGGGCGTCACGTCGACGATGCGGGCCTTGCCGTGCTGCGCGTCGGTGAGCATGCCGGCCTGGCTGCCGGTGTACGAGCGGGCCTCGACGCCGAGGCTGCGGATGGCCATGGCGAGCAGGGCCATGCTGATGCGCTCGCCCGCGGTGAGCAGCATGTCGAGCTCGCGGCCCCCGGGGATCGGCGTGACCTCGTGCGCGAGGTCGAGCAGCTCGTCGGTCGTGTCGCCCATGGCGCTGACGGCCACGACGACGTCGTTGCCCGCCTTGCGGGTCTCGACGATGCGCTTGGCCACGCGCTTGATGCTCTCGGCGTCGGCGACGGACGACCCGCCGAATTTCTGCACGATCAAGCTCACGGGGACTCCAGGGACGGGTACGAGGGGCCGCTCGCGGCGGGCGGGGCCCGCGCGGGCGTGGTCCGATCCTAACGGCGCGGGCGCCGTGTGACGTCGCGCGGCCCGCGACGCCGCGCTCCCCGTACGGTGGGGGCATGCCCGACACCGACGACGCCCGCGGAGCCGCCTCGCGGGTCCAGGACAGCCGCGCCCTCCAGACCCTCGCCCGCGTGGGCTTCGCCATGAACGGCGTCCTGCACGTGCTCATCGGCGGCATCGCCGTGGGCATCGCCTTCGGCGGCGGGGGCGAGGCCGACCAGGGCGGCGCCCTCGGCCAGCTCGCCGCTCAGCCCGCCGGGGCCGTCGTGCTCTGGGTGATCGTCGTCGGCCTCTGGGCCCTCGGCCTGTTCCAGCTTCTCGAGGCCGCGCTGGTGCGCGGGACGGACGGGGAGGCGTGGGGTGCGCGGGCCAAGGAGGGCGGCAAGGGCGTCGCGTACCTGGCCGTCGGCGCCACCGCGTTCACCTTCGCCCGGGGCGGCTCCTCCGACAGCTCCGACCAGACCGAGTCGCTGAGCGCACGCCTGATCGCGACGCCCGGCGGCGTCGTGCTCCTCGTCGTGCTGGCCCTGGCGATCGTCGCCGTCGGCGTCTACTTCGTGGTCAAGGGGGTCAGGCAGAAGTTCCGCCAGGACCTCGTCGTGCCGTCGGGCAGCGCCGGGCGGGCGACCGTCGGGCTCGGCGTGGCCGGCTACGTCGCCAAGGGCGTCGCCCTGGCGGTGGTCGGCGTGCTCTTCGCCGTGGCGGCGATCACCTCCGACCCCGAGGAGGCCAGCGGGCTCGACGGGGCCCTGCGGTCGCTGGCCGAGCTGCCGTTCGGCACGGTCGTGCTCACGGCCGTCGCGGTCGGGCTCGTGGCGTTCGGCCTCTACAGCTTCGTCCGGGCCCGCCGCGCCCGGCTCTGACCGCCGGGCGCGGTCGGCCGCCGGCTACTCGCCGACGACCCGGCGCCCCTCGAAGGCACGGCCGAGGGTGACCTCGTCGGCGTACTCGAGGTCGCCGCCCACGGGCAGGCCCGAGGCGAGCCGGGTGACGCGGAGCCCGAACGGGGCGAGCATCCGCGAGAGGTACGTCGCGGTGGCCTCGCCCTCGAGGTTCGGGTCGGTCGCGATGATGACCTCCTGGACGGTGTCGTCGGCGAGGCGCTGCACCAGCTGTCGGATGCGCAGGTCGTCGGGCCCGACGCCGTCGATGGGGCTGATCGCCCCGCCGAGCACGTGGTACAGCCCGCGGAACTCCCGGGTGCGCTCGATCGCCTGGACGTCCTTCGCCTCCTCGACGACGCAGATCGTCGCGGGCGACCGACGCGGATCGCGGCAGATCACGCAGGTCTCCTGCTCGGTCACGTTGCCGCAGACCTCGCAGAACCGCACCTTCGTCTTGACGTCCACCAGCAGCTCGGAGAGCCGCGTCGTGTCGAACGACTCGCTCTGCAGGATGTGGAAGGCGATGCGCTGGGCCGACTTCGGCCCGATGCCCGGGAGGCGGCCGAACTCGTCGATCAGCTCCTGGACGATTCCCTCGTACACGGGCTACTCGCTTCTCTGAGGCGTGACGCGGGGGGCGACCATCTCTTCTTCGATGAACTGGGCCCCGAGGATCTCGCGGACGACGGCCTCGCCGTAGCGCGAGCCGTTCGGGATGCCGCGGCGCGGGTCGCCGGCGGCGGCGCGGCGGGCGGCCGCGGGCGGACCGGCGGGAGTCGCGGGTCGGCCCTCGGGGGCCTGCCCGGTGCCCGAGGCGGCCGGCGCCGTGCGCGGGGCGGCGACCTCGACGGGCGGGGGCGCGGCGTCGACGGTGGGCACGCCTCCCGGGGGCTCCTCGGTGATGTGCTCGGGCTCGTCGGGCTCCGGCGGAGCCGACTGCGGGATCGGGGCGACGTCCCAGCCGGTGACCGGGTCGGACGACGTCGCCCGCGTCGGAGCCGCGGCGGGGCGGCGGGGCGGCGCCGCCGCGGCCGTCGGAGCCGTCGGTGCCGGGGCGGCGGGCGCCTCGACGGGCTCCGCGGAGCGGGTCGGCGCGGGCGCGGCGACGGGCGCCTCCCGGCGAGCCGGAGGTTCGACCGGAGCGGCAGCGGTCGGAGCGGCAGCAGGAGCGGCGGCGGTCGGCGCGTCGACGGGCGCGGACGCCACGGGCGTCGCCGACGCACCCGTGGGGGCGCCCGGGGCGTCGGTCGGGCCCTCGACCCGGGCGATGTACTTCACCTTGACGCCGAGCACGTGCTGGATGGCGCGTCGCAGGTGCTCGCTGACGCCGTCGCCGGCGCCCTGGGGCTTCTTGAAGCTCTCGACGTCGTGCGCGCTCGGGAAGGTCAGCGTGAGCACGTCGTCGGCGAAGGCCTGCACGGTGGCCGTGACGACGACCATCCACGCCGTCCGCTTCGACTTCTCGACGACCTCGACGATCTCCGGCCAGGCGTCGCGCAGCTGCTGGAGGCTGACCGGCCCGACCGGCGACGAGGCGCGCTCGGGCTCCGGCGGCACCGCGTTCTCGACGGCGGGGGCCTGGGCCCAGGCCGCGGAGTGCGGAGCGCTCGGCGGCGCCGGCTCGCTCGCCGCGGCGCCGGCGCCCTCCCGCGCGGCGGGTGCGGCCGCGGGAGCGACCGACGACCAGGCCTCGGCCGCCGAGGCGGGCGACGCCGACGACGTCGACGCCGAGGACGACGCGGCGGGCGCCGACTCGACCTGGCCGGGCGCCGACGCTCGCGGCGCTGCCGAGGCCGTGCCGCGGGCGGCGGGCGACGACGACGCGGGCGCCGCGGCCCGCGGGGCCTCCGCTCCCCCGTCGACGCCGACCCGGCGCTCCAGCCGCTCGACCCGGGCGAGGGCGCCGCGGGTGGTCTCGTCGGACTCCGGCACGAGCACGCGCGCGATCATCAGCTCGAGGTGCAGGCGGGGCGAGGTCGCCCCGGTCATGTCGGTGAGGGCGCGGTTCACCACGTCGGCCGAGCGCGAGAGCTCCGCGGCGCCGAACGCGTGCGACTGGGCCGTCAGCCGGTCGAGCTCCTCCGGCGTGACTCCGCGCAGCACGGCGGCGGCCCCCTCGACGGTCGCGCCGACCACGATGAGGTCGCGGAGGCGCTCGAGGAGGTCCTCGACGAAGCGACGGGGGTCCTGGCCGGTCTGCACGACCCGGTCGACGGCGGCGAAGGCCGCCGCGCCGTCACGGGCGCCGAGGGCCTCGACGACGTCGTCGAGCAGGGAGGCGTGGGTGTAGCCGAGCAGCGCCACGGCGCGCTCGTAGTCGATGCCGCCGTCGTCGCTGCCCGCCATCAGCTGGTCGAGCAGCGACAGGGTGTCGCGCACCGAGCCTCCCCCGGCCCGGACCACGAGGGGCAGCACGCCGGGGGCGGCGGCGACCTGCTCGCTCGCGCTGAGCTCCTGGACGTACTCGAGCATCTGCGCCGGGGGCACGAGGCGGAAGGGGTAGTGGTGCGTGCGCGAGCGGATCGTGCCGATGACCTTGTCGGGCTCCGTCGTCGCGAAGATGAACTTGACGTGCTCCGGCGGCTCCTCGACGACCTTGAGCAGCGCGTTGAACCCCTGCGGGGTCACCATGTGCGCCTCGTCGAGGATGAAGATCTTGAAGCGGTCGCGGGCCGGCGCGAAGACGGCGCGGTCACGGATGTCGCGGGCGTCGTCGACGCCGTTGTGGCTCGCCGCGTCGATCTCGATCACGTCGAGCGATCCGCCGCCGTCGCGCGCGAGCTCGACGCAGGACGGGCAGACGCCGCACGGGGTGTCGGTGGGGCCCTCGGCGCAGTTGAGGCAGCGGGCGAGGATGCGGGCGGACGTCGTCTTGCCGCAGCCGCGCGGGCCGCTGAACAGGTACGCGTGGTTGACGCGGTCGGTGCGGAGCGCCGTGCGGAGCGGGTCCGTCACCTGCGACTGCCCGATCAGCTCGGCGAAGTTCTCTGGCCGGTAACGGCGATACAGGGCGGTGACCACCCCCCAAGAGTAGCCGCCGCCACCGACAGGGCGACCCGGCCGGGCGACCGCCCGCCGGGCACGGCGACGGCCCCCGTGCGGGCTGCACGGGGGCCGTCGGGGCGTGCCCCGTCCCGACCCGAACGGGACGGGGCACGCGGGGTGCTACGCCCTCCTCGACCGGACGGCCCGGCGCACCCGGGCTGCGGTGAGCAGCCCCAGGCCGAGCAGGAGGAGGTCGGCACCCGCGGACGCCCACCCGAGGGCGTCCTGTCCGGTGAAGGCGAGGCCGGACGACCCCGCCACGGTCGGCGCGGGCGAGGCGCCGCCGGGCTGGCCGGGCGTGCCCGGCTGCCCCGGGGCCCCGGGCTGACCCGGCGTGCCCGGCGTGCCCGGCTGCCCGGGCAGGCCCGGGAACCCGGGCTGACCCGGCGTGCCGGGCTGGCCCGGCGTGCCCGGCGTGCCCGGCTGTGCCGGCTCGTCCGCCGCGACGACGCTGAAGCCGGTCGTCACGGGGTCGCCCGTGGCGCCGTCGACGGTCTGCGCCGCCGCGACCACGTGGTCGCCGACCGGCACGTCCGCGAACGCGACGCTCCAGGCGCCGGTGGCCGGGTCGGCCGTCACGGTCGCCGTCCGGTCGTCGTCCAGGACGACCGTGACGAGCGCGCCCGGCTCGGCCGAGCCCGACACCGTGACCGGGGCCGTGCCCGCGGCACCGGCCGGGAGCTGCGCCCCCGCCGCCGGGTCGTCGATGACGACCGGCGCGACCGCGGCGATCACGAGGCCCTGCGAGACGACGCTCGTGACCCCGTCGACCACCTGGGTGGCGATCACCTGGGTCGCCCCGACGGGCACCGCCCGGAAGGGCAGCGTCCACCGGCCGGCCTCGTCGACCACGACGCTCTGGTCGCGGCCGGCGACCTCGACGACGACCACGGCGCCCGGCTGGCCCGTGCCCGAGACCACGACGTCCTCGAGCCCGTCGCCGTCCGCGTCGCGGATCAGCTCGTCGGGGGCCGGGGCCGTGATGGTCAGGGTGCCGACCGCGGCGGCCGGGGCCACCGAGAACGAGACGGTCTCGGGGGCCGAGGTCGCGCCTCCCACGGTCTGGGTCACCGCGACGGCGTGCTGGCCCGAGGCCAGCCCGACGAGGGGCAGCTCCCACGTGCCGCCGTCGGAGACCTCGAGGGCGACGGGGTCGCCGCCGTCGAGCACCAGCGAGAGGGCCGCGCCGGGCTGACCGGTGCCCCGGACGACCACGTCCGCGACGCCGTCCGTGCCTCCCGGCACGACGTCGCCCTGGGCGGGCGAGCCGATCCGCAGCGGCGCGACCGTGGCGGCCGGGGCCACCGTGACGGGCACGGTGACGCTGCCGACGACGACGCCGCCCTCGGACTGCTCGACCGTGATCACCTGCGACCCGACCGGGACGCCCGGGACGACGACGGTGAAGTCGCCCTCCGGGCTCACCTGGCCGGTCGCCCCGACGCCGGCGCCGAGGTCGACGGTCACGACCGCGCCCGGCTGGCCGGTGCCCGTGACCGCGAGGTCGACGGTGCCGTCGCCGTCGGCGTCGACCACGAGCTGGCCGGCGGCCGGCGAGGTGACGACCAGGGGCGCGACCGGCACGGTGGGCGCCGGGTCGACCACGAAGCGGACCTCGACCGGGGCCGTGGCCCCGCCCGCGACGACCTGGCTGGCCGAGGCGACGTGCACGCCGGGGCGGACCTCGACGCTCACCTGCCAGGCGCCGCGCGCGTCGGCGGTGACCGTCACCGGGTCGTCGCCGTCGAGCGAGACCGACACGGGCGCGCCCGGCTCGGCCTGGCCGCGCACGACCACGGCCGCCGTGCCGGCCCCGTCGACGACGAAGCGCTCGTCGGTGGTCGGCGACGTGATGACCACGACCGCCGCGACCACGACCTCGAACTGCGAGGTCGCCGGCTGCGAGTCGACCCCGCCGACGGTCTGGACGACCGTCAGCTCGTGGGGCCCGACCGCGAGGCCCGGGAGGGCGAGGGCCCACCGGCCGTCCGCCCCGGCCGTCACGGTGACGGGGTCGCCGCCGTCGAGCGAGACGCGCACCGGTGCACCCGGCTGCGCCGCGCCTCCGGCGGTCAGGTCGGCGGTGGAGGCGGCCGTCGCGACGGTCGTGCTGCTGCCGTCGAGGGGCGCCGTCACCGTGACGGGCGTCGCGGCCTGCACGACCAGCGTGCGGGTCACGGGTGCGGTGAGCACGCCGTCGAGCCGCTCGGAGACCGAGAAGACGTGCGTCCCGACGCCGACCGCCGCGAAGGTGGTCGCCCACCGACCGGTGGTCGCGTCGGCCGAGACCGTCTGGCTCCGATCACCGTCGAGCCCGACGACGACGCTCGCTCCGGGCTCGGCGGTGCCGGAGACCAGCACGTCGGTCGTGGCGGCGTCGTCGACGACCACCACGGGCCGGTCGGCACGCGGCGTCTCGACGACGACGGCCGCGGCGACGACGACCGTGAGCGGCTGCTCGACGGGCGCCGTCGTGCCGGCCGGCACGGTCTGCGTGACGCTGACCACGCGGTCGCCGACGGGCACGCCGGCCACGGGCACCGAGAAGGAGCCGTCGACGCCGACCGTCCCCGTGCCGACGAGGCCGTCGCCGAGGTCGACCGTGACCGACGCGCCCGGCTGGGCGGAGCCGGCGACGACGACCGTGGTGGTCGCGCCCGCGGTGGGCACCGTCACGACCGTGCCCGCGGGCGGCGTCGCGATGACGACCGGCGCCGCGACGGCGACCGTCAGGTCGACCACCACGGGAGCGGAGGTCGAGCCGTCGATCGTCTGCGTGACCGTGACCGTCGTGCCGCCGACGGGGAGGTCGACGGGCCCGGTGGTCCAGCTGCCGTCGGCGCCGACCGGGAGGTCGACCGTGCGGCCGTCGCCGAGGTCGACGGTGACCGTCGCCCCGGGCTGGGCCTCGCCGCGGACGGTCACCGGTGCCGTGTCGCCGGGGGCGAGCACGACGACGGTGTCGCCGTCGACGGGCTGGTCGACCGAGACGGGCTCGGCGAGCGCCACGGTGAGGGCCTGCGCGACGGGGGCGTTCGTGACCCCGTCACGGACCTGGCTGACGGTCACGGTGCGGTCGCCGGCCGGGACGTCGGGGACGGTGACGCTCCACGCGCCCGTCGTCGGGTCGGCCGTGACGACCTCGACCAGGCCGTCGCCGAGGTCGACGGTGACGGTCGCGCCGGGCGCCGCCGTCCCGCTCACGACGACGTCGGCGGTGCCCGACGGGTCGGCGGTGGTGACGACCGCGCCGGCGGCCGGGGCCGAGACCACGACCGGGGCGAGGGCGACGACCCTGAGGAGTCGCCGGTCGGGCGCCGAGGTCCGGTCGCCGACCGTCTGGGTCACCGAGACGGTGCGGTCGCCGGCGGGGACGCCGGCCACGATCGCCGACCAGGTGCCGTCGCCGGACGCCCGCACGGTGCGGACGAGCCCGTCGCCGAGGTCGACGCGGACGGTCGCCCCGGCCTGCGCACGGCCCGAGACGGTCACGTCGGCGGTGCCGTCGACCGTGGGCACGGTGACGACCTCCCCGTCGGCCGGCGACTCGACCAGGAGGGCCGCTGCGGGCACCACGGAGAAGTCGCGGGTGACGGGCGCCGAGACGGCCCCGTCGAGCGACTGCGTGACCGAGGCCCGGTAGGCGCCCACCGGCAGGTCCGCGAACCGGACCGACCAGGTGGTCGACTGGCCGAGGTCGGCGGTCAGCACGCGGCCGCCCCCGAGGTCGACCCGGACGACGGTGCCCGGCTGAGCGGTGCCGCTCACCGTCACGTCGGCCAGGTCGGCGGCGGTCAGGACCGCCACCTGCTCGGTGGGGGCCGGCGCGGCCACGACGACCGGGGCGGCCGCGGCGACGACGAGCGGCTGGGTGACGGGCGTCGTGACGACCCCGCCGAACCGCTGCACGACCGAGATGGTGGTCGTGCCGACGGGCACGTCGGGCACGGTGGCCGTCCACGCTCCCTCGGCGTCGGCGGTGACGACGACCGGCGGGAGGCCGCCGACGGTCACCGTGACCTCGGCGTCGCCCTCGGCGGTGCCGCTGACGACGACGTCGGTCGTGGCCGCGGCGTCGATGACGACGAACGGCGTGCCGGCCTCGGGCGCGGTCAGGACGACGCCGTCGGCGACGACGACGGAGAAGTCGCGGGTCACAGGGTCGGAGCTGCCCGCGGGCACCGTCTGGACGACGCTCGCGGTGTGCTCCCCGACGGGGACCCCGGGGACGGTGACGGTGAAGCCGCCGTCGACGCCGACCGTGCCGGTGCCGGTGTGGCTCGTGCCGTCGTCGTCGACCACGACGACCTCGACCGAGGCGCCGGGCTGGGCGGTGCCGACCACGACGACGTCGGCGGTGCCGCCGGCCGCCGGGACGGTGTACGAGGCGTCGACGTCGGGCACCGTGACCACCACGGGGGCGGCCACGACGACGGAGACGTCGGCGGTGACGGCGGCGGAGACGCGGCCGTCGACCGTCTGGGTGACGGTGGCGGCGTACTCGCCGACGCCGACGCCCGGGAAGGTCGTCGACCAGGAGCCGTCGACGTCGTCGGCGACGACCGTCCGGGTGCCCGCCGCGCCGAGGTCGACGGTGACCGTCGCCCCCGGGTCCGCGGAGCCCGAGACGGTGACGTCGGTGGTGTCGCCGGCCGCGATCAGCGGCACGACGGTGCCGTCGACCGGCTCGTCGAGGACGAGGGCGTCGGCGACCGCGACGAGGACGGGGCGGGTCTCGGGGGCCGAGGTCGCGCCTCCCACCGTCTGCGTGACGACGAGCTCGTAGCGGCCGGCGGGGACGCCGGGCACGACCGTGCTCCACGCGCCCTGGTCGTCGGCCTGCACCTCGACGACGCGGTCGCCCCCGAGGCTGACCCGCACCGTGGCGAGGCGCTCGGCCGTGCCCGAGACGGGCACGTCGACGACGCCGGCGGGGTCGACGAGGGTGGCGACGAGCTCGTCGGCCGGCCGCTCGACGACCAGGTCGCCCGCGGCGCGGACGGTGAGGTCGACGGTCACGGGCGTCGAGGTCGTGCCGCCGACCGTCTGGACGACGCTGACGACCTGGTCGCCGACGGGCACGCCCGGCACGGTGACCGACCAGCGGCCCTCGCCGTCGGCCCGGGTCGGCACCGTGGTGCCGGCCAGGGTCACCGTGACCACGGCCTGCGGCTGGGCCGTGCCCGAGACGACCACCGAGGCGGTGGCGTCGGCGTCGATCACGACGACGTCGTCCGCGCCCGTGGGCTCGGCGACGACGACGGGGGCCCCGGCCACGATCTGCAGCAGCTGCGTGACCGGGGTCGACGTGGCTCCGCCGACGACCTGGACGACGCTGATCTCGCGGTCGCCCACGGTGACGTCCTCGACGAGGAGCGTCCAGGTGCCGGTGCCGGGGCCGCCCTCGGTGCCGGTGGCGGTGACCGTGCGGGCGGGCAGGTCGCCCAGCTGCACGACGACGTCGACGCCCGGCGCCGAGGTGCCGCTGAGGGTGACGTCGGTCACCGAGCCGGCCTCGGCCAGGACGACGGGGACGCCGGCCTGCGGGGTGGCGATGGTGACGGGCGGGGCGGCCGCGACCGTGAGGGTGCGCTCGTCGGCGGCGGAGGTCGTGCCGCCGACCGTCTGGGTGACGCTGACCACGTGCACCCCGACCGGGACGCCGGCCACGTCGACCGACCAGGCGCCGGTCGCGTCGTCGGCGTCGGTCGAGACGACCCGGTCGTCGCCGAGGTCGACCCGGACGCGGGCTCCGGGCTGGGCGGTGCCGGTCACGGTGACGACCGCGCGGGCGGCGGCGTCGGGGACGGTGACCGTCGCGTCGCGCTGCGGGTCGAGGACGACGAGCGGAGCTCCGGCCTCGACGGTGAACTCGACGGTCTCGGGGGCCGAGACCAGGTCGCGGAGCGACTGGGTCACGACGACCTCGTGGACTCCGGTGCGGACGCCCTCGAGCACGGTCGACCAGTCGCCCGACGCGGGGTCGGCCTGGACGGTCGCGGTGGCCGTCCCGTCGAGCACGACGGTGACGGTCGCGCCGGGCGCCGCGGCGCCCGAGACGGGCACGCTCACCGTCGCCTCGTCGTCGACGACCACGATCGGGTCGCCGCCGGGCTCGACGACGTCGAGGTCGGGCAGGGCCACGACCTGGAACGTCGTCGTCGCGGGGACGGTCGACGTGGTGCCGCCGACCGTCTGCACGGCGGTGACGGTGGCGCTGCCCGCCCCGACGGGGAAGGTCGTCGACCAGGTGCCGTCGTCGGCGACCACCTGGCGGACGACGCCGCCGAGGGCGACGTCGACCGTCGCGCCGGGCTCGGCCCGGCCGGTGACCGTGACGGTGGCCGGCAGCTGCGAGCCGAACGCCTCGACCACGGAGCCGGCGACGGGCGCGTCGACGGTGACGGGCGCGCCGGCCTGCACGGTCAGCTGCGCCGTCTGCGGCAGGGAGGTGCGGCCGCCGAGGGACTGGACGGCCGTGATCTGGTGCGTGCCCACGGGCACGTCGTCGAAGTCGGCCGACCACGCTCCCCCGGTGGCGGTCACCGTCACGGTGACGCCGTCGAGCGTGACCGCCACCGAGGCCCCGGCGGCGGCGGTGCCGCGGACGGTGACGGCGGTCGTGGCGAGCTCGTCGGCCAGGGTCACGACGTCGGGCGTCGTCACGGCGAGGGGCGACGCTGTGACCGAGAAGGTCGCCGGGCCGGCGCCCTGGCTCGTGCCGCCGAGCAGCTGGGTGGCGGTGACCTCGTGGTCGCCGCCCGGCACGGCCTGCAGGAGCTGGCTCCACGCGCCGGCGCCGTCCGCGACGGTCCGACCCACGAGGGCGCCGTCGAGGCTGACCTCGACCGTCGCCCCGGCGGCCGCACGGCCCTGCACGAGGACGTCGGACACCCCCGCGGCGTCGAGCACGACGTAGTCGGGGTCGCCGAGGGGCGTGTCGATCACGAGGTCGTCCGCGCGCTCGATGCGCACGACGACGGTCTCCGGGGTGGTCGACGTCGAGCCGCCGACGGTCTGGGTCGCGCTGACGGTGAGCGGCCCGACCGGCAGCCCGGTGAGCACGGCGCTCCACGCGCCGGCGCCGTCGGCGGTGACCGGGGCGGGCGCGTCGCCGACGGGGGCGCCGTCGGCGTCGGCGACGGTGAGGGCGACGACAGCGCCGGGCGCCGCCGTGCCCGTGACGGGGACCGACGCGGTCCCCGCGCCGACGATCCGCACGGGGTCGTCGCCGTCGGCGGGCGAGACGACGACGAGGGGCTCGGCCGCGACCACCTGGAACGTGGTGGGGGCCGCCGAGAGCGTCTGACCGCCCTGCACCTGCCGGGCCTCGACCGTGTGCGTGCCGACGGCCAGGCCCGTGACGGTCGCCTCCCACAGCGCGCCGTCCCGGGTGACGGGCCCGACGACCCCGCCCGACACCGTGACGGTGACGGGGACGCCGGCGACACCGGTGCCGCGGACGACGACCGAGGTGCTGCCGGCCGCGTCGGCCACGGTGAGGCGGCTGCCGGTCGCGGGGGCGGTGATGACGACGAAGCCGCCCTGCTCCACCACGATCACTCGCGTCGTCGCCGACGACGTGCTGCCGTTCACCGTCTGCGTGGCCGCGACCTCGTAGCTGCCGATCGGCACGCCGGCCACGTCGACGCTCCAGGTGCCGACCGCGGTGGCGGTGACCGGCGCGGTGCGTCCGCCGCCGAGGTCGACGAGCACGGCGGCCCCGGGCTCGGCCGTGCCGGTCACCGGGACGGTCGCCGTGCCGGTGGCGCCCGGAACGTAGTAGACGGTCTGGTCGGCGGGGCCGGTGATCTCGATCGGCTCGCCGACCTCGACGGTGAGCGGCTGGGTCACGCGGGGCGACGTCACGCCGCCCACGACCTGCGTCGCGCCGAGCGTGTACGTGCCCTCCGGCACGCCGGTGATCGTCGCCGTCCACGCTCCCGTCGTCGGGTCGGCGACGGTGGAGGCGAGGAGGGCGCCGAGGCCGACCTGCACCGCGGCGCCGGGGTCGGCGCGGCCGGCGACGACGACGTCCGCGACGTCGCCCGCCTCGGCCACGGCGACGACCGTGCCGGGGGTCGGCGAGTCGATCAGGAGCGGGGCGCCCGCGACCACGGAGATCGGCCGCGTCTGCGCCGGCGACGTCGTGCCGCCGATCGACTGGGTCGCCGTCAGGGTGCGGCCGCCGACGGGGACGGCCTCGAAGGTGGTCGCCCAGGTGCCGTCGACGGCGACGACGGTCTGCGTCGGCAGTCCGGTGCCGAGCGACAGCGAGACGATGGCGCCGACCGCGGCGGTGCCGGAGACGGGCACGGTGGTGACCGAGCCCGCGGCGGGCACCCGGTACGCCTGGCCGGGCGTGGGGGCGTCGACCACGAGGGGCGCGCCCGCCGTGACGGTGAGCGCCCGGGTGACGGGGCTCGAGACGACGCCCGCGACGGTCTGCGTCACGCTGACGGTGCGCTGCGGCCCGACGGGCACGCTCTGGATCGTCACGGTCCAGTCGCCGTCGGCGTCCGCCGTCGTGGTCGCGAGGTGTCCGTCGCCGAGGTCGACGCGGACGGGGGCGCCGGGCTCGGCGGTGCCGGTCACGGTCAGCGGGGTGACGGAGCCGGCGTCGGCGAGGGTGATCACGGCGCCGTCGTCGGGCGAGGTGATCGCGACGCCCTCGGCGGCCTCGATCGTGACGTCCGTGGTCAGCGGGGCGCTGGTGGCGCCTCCCACCGTCTGCGTGGCGGAGACCGGGTAGGCCCCGACGGGCAGGGCGGTGAAGACCGTCGACCAGGGGCCGCCGGCCGCGACGGTCGCGGTCTGCGTCCGGTCGCCGGGCAGGGTGACCGTCACGGTCGCGCCGGGCTGGCCCGTGCCGCTCACGGTGACGTCACGGGTGGAGTCGGCACCCGGCACGCGCAGGACGGTGCCGGGCGTCGGGGCGGTCAGGGCGAGCGCGGTGCCCGCCTGCACGCTGAACGCACGGGTGACGACGGCGGAGGTGTCGCCGCCGAGCGACTGCGTGACGGAGGCGGTGTACGAGCCGACGGGGACGCCGTCGACCGTGGTCGTCCAGCTGCCGTCGGGGCCGACGGTGGCGGTCGCGGTGCGCCCGCCGCCGAGGTCGATCGCGACCGCGGCGCCGGGGGTGCCGGTGCCCGCCACGACGACGGGGGTCGTCGACGCGCCGTCGAGCACCGTGTAGACACGGCCCGCCGTCGGGCTGGTGACGACGAGGGGCTGCTGCGCGACGACCACGAAGGCGCGCGTCTGCGTACCGGTCACGGTGCCGCCGACGGTCTGCGTCACGGTCGCCTGGTACTGACCGGCGGGCACGGCGGCCACGGGCACGCTCCAGGTGCCGTCGCCCGCCACGGTCGCGGTGCCGGTGAGGGCCGGGGCGCCCGCCGCGGAGGCGGGCACGCTGACCCGCACGGTCGCGCCGGGCTCGCCGGTGCCGGTGAGCGTCACCGTGCGGGTGGCGCCGGGCGTCGCGGCGACGACGAACTGCTGGCCGGGGGCGGGGGTCTGCACGGTGAGGCCGACGAACGCGGCGGCACGGGCCGTCGATGTCGCCAGGTCGACGCGGAGCCCGCCCGCGAGCGCGGGCAGGACGGTGAGGCGGACGGCGTGGACGCTGCGCGAGCCGGCGTCGGTGCCGCGGGGGTCGCGGAAGCCGGGGGCGTCCTGCGCGTTGATCGTGACGCCGGCGAGCTGGCCGAGCACGGCCGTCAGGGGCGACAGGGCGAGCAGCGTCGCGCTGGTCACCGTGGTGATCGCCGAGGTCGTGGCCGTGAGCCCCGCGCCGGTGACGAGGGGCGAGTAGACCGCGCCGACGGCGGGCAGCAGCGTGCCGGTCACGACGGGCACGACCACCCCACGGAGGAGGGGCCGGACGAGGACGGTGTCGAGGGCGCCGGTGCCCGTGACCGAGACCGCGGAGGCGGGGGTCGTGCCGGCGAGGAGCTGGCCGATGGTCGTGTCGACGGTCGCGGTCAGGCCCGCGACGCGCACGGGGGGCAGGATCCCGGTCTTCAGCAGGACGTCGGTGGTCAGGCCGACGCGGACGGCGGTGGCCTTGACGGCCCGGTCGACGGCCGACGTGAGGTTGGTCGGCAGCTGGACGTCCAGGATGTCGGCGATGCCGTTCGTGATGGCCGTGACCCGCTGGGTCGTCAGCAGCTCGCTGTTCGGACCGAGGTTGTTCAGCGCACCCACGTCGATGACCACCTGGCCGGTGCTCGGGGTGATCGTCACGGGGCCGGAGGTCAGCGGCTTCGCGAGCTCGGCGGCGACGGTGGAGTCGAGGTCGACGGTCGCGGTGGCGGTCACGGCCGTGCCGTCGAGGCTGACAGCTCCCCCGAGCCCGAGGGTGCTGAGGGCCGAGGTCAACGGGGCCACCACCCCGGTGGTCGCACCGGCCAGCCCGGTGCCGCTCGTGGTTCCGTTGATGCCCGTGCTGACGCCGCGGAGGCTGGCCTGCAGCTGCCCGGTGAGCGCGGAGACCGCGGGGCTCGTCATCGTGTAGCGGGCGCCCGCGACCTGGTAGGCGGTGCTGACGTCGGAGCCAGCGGCGGTGCGCGTCTCGGTGATCGACGACGAGAGCGCGCCGAGGCCGAGGGTGACGTCGCTGACGACGCCGCTCGCGGCCGGCACACGACCGAGCAGGGGCGTCAGGTTCAGGGTCGCCCCGGTGCCGGGAGCGCCGCTGCCGACGGCGATGGCCCCGTTCGCGCCGACGGCCCCGGCGCTCGCGTAGGCGCCGGTCGGCGTCGTGCTCGCGTACTGCCCGGCGACGCCGAGCTTGAGGATGCCGTTGGGGCCGAGGAGGTCGACCGGGCCGAGGCCCACCTGGAGGGCGTTGAGCGCCTCGACCGAGAGGCCCCTGTTCACCACCCCGCCGGAGCCGGCCGCACCGGTGGCGGAGTAGGCGCCCTGGAGCTGCACGATGCTGTCGAGGCCGACGATGCCCGAGCCGCTCAGCAGCGAGGCCTCGGCCTCGCTGACGTCGGTCGTCGCGGCCTGCGCCGGGACGACCGCGAGGGCGCCGACGACGGCCGCGATGGCCGCGGTCGCCGCGATCCTGAGCCCGAGGGCCTTGCTGAGGGTGCGCTCGCGGGTGCTGCGCTCCGCCACATGACGTCGCATGTGCGTGCCTCTTCCTGGCGGGACTGACCCGCCGCCTGATCCGGACCTCCCGCTGGTGAGACGGGAGGCGGTGCGTGTCTTCAGTTGTGGTTCGGGTGTTCGGGTGTCCGGGTGTCCGGGCCGTCGCCGATGAGCCCCTGCGGGCACGACGAAGAGGCGAGCGGCCTAGCGCGGGGTGCGCGGGGTCGTTCGCCTGCGGGTGCTGCTGACGTGCCGTGGTGAGGGGCTCATCGTCCTGATCCTGACGGTCGGGCGGCTGCGGTGCCGCACGGTCGGCGGACCGCCCTGGTGAGGGGCGGACCGGCACGGTGGTGAGCCGTGCCGACGAGGTGGTGGGTCTCGTCGTGACGTCATCCTATGCAGACGGCACGAAGCTGAACATCCCTCCGCTGCCCCCATCCCGGGGGGCACGTGTCCCCCGACCGAGCCGTCTGCCCTGCGCTCGTCGGCCGTCCCGTTCGCTCCGGGCCCGACGATGTCCCCCGCACCGCACCCGTCGCGCCGCAGGGGCGGCGGCGCCCCCCTCGGGATCGCGACCCGCCGATCCCGTCGCGCCCCCGCACCGCGCACGTCGCGCCGCAGGGGCGGCGGCGCGAGAAAAAGCAAGGACTCCCCACGCACCCGCCAGAGCCAGGTTGCCCTTGCTGCGTTTCCGCCCTGGGGGAGTTGGCCTGGATGACGCCACGTGGGGAGCCTCGAGAAGTTTAGCGGCTCCTGAGCGGCTCCGGCGACACGGGGCGTTCGATGGGGGCATGAGAATCGTCATCGCCGGAGGGCACGGCAAGATCGCCCAGCTCCTCGAACGCCGCCTCGCCGACGCCGGGCACGACCCCGTCGGCATCGTCCGCAACCCCGACCACACGGCCGACCTCGAGGCGGCGGGGGCCCGTGCCCTCGTGCTCGACCTCGAGCAGACCGACGTGCAGACCCTCGCCGGTCACCTCGACGGGGCCGACGCCGTCGTGTTCGCCGCGGGTGGCGGAGGCGGAAGCGGGGCCGAGCGCAAGCTCACCATCGACCGTGACGGGGCCGTCCTGCTGGCCGACGCCGCCGAGGCCGCGGGCGTCCCGCGCTACGTGATGGTCTCGGCCATCGGCACCGACGACTTCGACCCGGAGAAGGCCCAGCTGCCCGCCGAGGACGACGACGCCGTGTACCAGGTGTACATGCGCGCGAAGAGCGAGGCCGACGCCGACCTCCGCGCCCGTGACGGCCTCGACTGGACCATCGTGCGCCCCGGCGGCCTCACCGACGACGCCGGCACCGGCCAGGTCGCGGTCGGTACGACGGTCGAGCGCGGCACCGTGCCCCGGGCCGACGTGGCCGAGGTCATCGCCACGGCGATCCTCGAGGGCACGGCCGTGAAGACGCAGTTCGAGCTCGTCTCCGGCGAGACGCCCGTCTCCGACGCGCTCGCCACGATCAAGTACTGACCCGGCCCACGCCTCCCCCACGACGGGAGGCCGGCCCCCTGCACGACGAGAGGGACCAGGGAGGCGCGACCCGCGCCTCCCTGGTCCCTCTCGTCGTCGGGTCGGTCAGCTGAGCGCCGCGGCCTGACGTGCGATCTCGAGCTCCTCGTTCGTCGGCACGACGAGCACCGAGACGGCGGCGCCCTCGGGCGAGATGAGCCGCGCCTCGCGGGAGGACAGCTCGTTGCGGTCGTCGTCGACGCGGATGCCGAAGAAGTCGAGGCCGGCCAGCGTGCGTCGTCGCAGCAGGGCGTTGTTCTCGCCCACGCCGGCGGTGAACACGACGGCGTCGAGCCCGCCCAGCTGGGCGACGTAGGCGCCGACGTAGTGCCGGATCCGGTGTCGGTAGACGGCGAGCGCCGCCTCAGAGACGGCGTCTCCGCGCGACGCGCTGTCCTGCACGTCGCGCATGTCGCCGCTGCCGGTCAGGCCCAGCAGGCCGCTCTGCTTGTTGAGCAGGGTCTCGAGCTCGTCGAAGCCGAGTCCGGCCTCGCGGTGCAGGTGGAAGACCGCGGCCGGGTCGATGTCGCCCGAGCGGGTGCCCATCACGAGGCCCTCCAGCGGGGTCATGCCCATGCTCGTCTCGACCGAGCGGCCCCCGTCGATCGCTGCGACCGACGCCCCGTTGCCGAGGTGCAGCACGATGATCTTGAGCTCGGCGAGCGGCCGCCCGAGGAACGCCGCCGTGGCCTCGGAGACGTACTTGTGCGACGTGCCGTGGAAGCCGTAGCGGCGCACGTGGTGCTTCGACGCCAGCTCGGCGTCGATCGCGTAGGTGTACGCGGCGGGCGCGAGGGTCTGGTGGAAGGCGGTGTCGAAGACGGCGACGTGCGGCACGTCGGCGAAGGCCTCCTTCGCGGCGCGGATGCCCTGCAGGTTCGCGGGGTTGTGGAGGGGCGCGAGCGCCGAGAGGCGGTCGATCGCAGCCTCGACCTCGTCGGTGACGACGGTGGCCCGGTCGAACTCCTCGCCGCCGTGCACGACGCGGTGGCCGACCGCCACGGGCGGGTGCTCGTCGAACGACGGGCCGTGGTCGCGGAAGGCGTCGAGCATCGCGGCGAAGCCGGCGGCGTGGTCGGCGACGGGGGCGGAGTCGCTGCTCGTCTCCTCCCCCGTCAGGTGGTTGCGGTGCTTCGTCGACCCGGTGGCCTCGCCGATGCGCTCGACCAGGCCGCTCGCGAGGGTGGCCTCGCCGTCGAGCTCGATCAGCTGGTACTTGAACGACGACGATCCGGAGTTGACGACGAGGACTGCGCTCACGGGGTGTTCCCTTCTGCGGGGGCGGGGGTGGAGGCGGTGGTGACGGGGGCGGGCAGGGCCGCGACCGCGGGGTCGGCGGTGACCCGCGCCTCCGCGGCGGGGGTCCCGGCCTGGATGGCGGTGATCGCGACCGTGTTGACGATGTCGCTGACGAGGGCGCCGCGCGAGAGGTCGTTGATCGGCTTGCGGAGCCCCTGGAGGATCGGGCCGATCGCGACCGCTCCGGCGCTCCGCTGCACCGCCTTGTAGGTGTTGTTGCCCGTGTTGAGGTCGGGGAAGATGAACACCGTCGCCCGGCCGGCGACGTCGGAGTCGGGCATCTTCGCGGCGGCGACCGTCGGGTCGGCGGCCGCGTCGTACTGGATCGGGCCCTCGACGAGGAGGTCGGGGCGGCGCTCGCGCACGAGGGCGGTCGCGGTGCGGACCTTCTCGACGTCGGCGCCCGAGCCGCTGTCGCCGGTGCTGTAGCTGAGCATCGCCACGCGCGGCTCGATGCCGAACTGCTCGGCCGTCTGCGCCGACGAGATGGCGATGTCGGCCAGCTGCTCGGCCGTCGGGTCGGGGATGACGGCGCAGTCGCCGTAGACCAGCACCCGGTCGGCGAGCGCCATGAGGAAGACGCTCGACACGACGCCGACGTCGGGCAGCGTCTTGATGACCTCGAAGGCGGGCCGGATGGTGTGGGCCGTGGTGTGCGCCGCGCCGGAGACCATGCCGTCGGCCAGCCCGAGCTTCACCATCATCGTGCCGAAGTACGAGACGTCGGTGACGGTGTCCATCGCCATCGCGGCGGAGATGCCCTTGTGGGCGCGCAGCCGTGCGTACTCCGTCGCGAACTGCACCTGGAGGCTCGGGTCGAACGGGTCGAGCACCCGCGCCTCGGCGAGGTCGAGGCCGAGCTCGGCCCCGCGGGCGCGGATCGCGGTCTCGTCGCCGAGCAGCGTGAGCTTCGCGACGTTCCGCTGCAGCAGCGACGACGCGGCGCGGAGGATGCGGTCGTCGTCGCCCTCGGGCAGCACGATGTGCTTCGCGGCGCCGCGGGCACGCTCGAGCAGCTGGTACTCGAACATGAGCGGCGTGACGACGCCCGACGGGCTCACCTGGAGCAGGCGGAGCAGCTCGGCAGCGTCGACGTGTCGCTCGAAGAGGGCGAGGGCGAGGTCGTACTTGCGCGGCGAGTCGGCGGCGAGGCGGCCGCGGGTCTGCGTGATCGCGAGCGCGGTGTCGTACGTGCCCAGGTCGTTGCGGGCGACCGGGAGCGAGCTGCCGAGGCCCTCGAGCAGCAGGTCGACCTGCGGGGCGAGGTCGAAGCCGCCGTTGAGCACGATCCCGGCGAGCGAGGGGAAGGTCTCCGACGCGTGGGCGAGCACCGTGGCGACGAGCACGTCGGACCGGTCGCCCGGTACGACGACGACGGCGCCCTCGGTGAGGCGGGGCAGGACGTTCTCCATCGACATGGCCGCCACGACCACGCCGACCGCCTCGCGGTCGAGCAGGGCGTCGTCGCCGCGGACGAGCGTCGCGCCGGTGGCCGCCAGGACGGCGCGGACGGTCGGAGCCACGAGGAGGCGGTCCTCCGGCAGCGCCCAGACGGGCACCCGGCCGCCGGGTGCGGTCTCGAGGGCCGAGCCGATGCCTCCGACGACCTCGTCGAGGCGCTCGGGGTCGACCCGGTTCGCGACCACGGCGAGGAGGCTGGCGTGCTCGCTGCGGAGCTCGGCGGTGGTGACCTCGGCGACCTGGCGCATGTCGATGCCGGTGCGGGCCGCGGTGCCGTCGGCGGTGCGGCCGCCGAGCACGAGCAGCACCGGAGCGCCGAGGTTGGCCGCGACCCGCGCGTTGAACGAGAGCTCGGTGGGGCTGCCGACGTCGGTGTAGTCGGAGCCGATCACGACGACGGCGTCGCACTGGCGCTCGACCGCGGCGAAGCGGCTGACGATGGTCGCGAGCGCGGCGTCGGGGTCACGGTGCACGTCGTCGTAGGTGACGCCGACGCACTCGTCGTAGGCGAGGTCGACGCTGTCGTGGGCGAGCAGCAGCTCGAGCACGTAGTCGCGTTCGTCGGTGGAGCGCGCGACGGGGCGGAACACCCCCACCCGGCCCACCTCGTGACCGAGCGTGTCGAGCACGCCGAGCGCGATCGTCGACTTGCCGGTGTGGCCTTCTGCGGACGTGATGTAGATGCGGGTCGACACGGCCCTCAGCCTACGACCGGCCGGCTCCGAGCCGCCGGTGAGGCGGGGTGAGGGGCGGCGCCGTCGTGATGCCCTGCCCGGGTGTCGGGCAGGTCTCGGACGTCAAGGCCGCACTCCCTGTCGCTCGTCCGTCGTCTGGCTCCGGTACTCGTCGATGGAGCGCACGCTGACGTCGTTGCGCTGCCACGCCTCTCTGGCGGCTTCGTAGATGTCCCACCGCTCGGAGTGCTGGCTGTCCTGGTCACGGGGAGGGTCGAAGACCACCTCGACGCCGACAGAGGCGGGTATGACGCGCACGCCTGCTCCGGGCACCTCGGCCGTGGCGCCGTCCGTCCGGAGGAGCCCCACCAGGTAGCTCCAGGACTGGAGGTCTCGTGTGAGCGCGGATAGATCTACGACGTTGAAGGCCCACACGTTGGTCAGGACGGGCTGTCCACGTTCGATCCGCAGCAGGTCGAGTTCGCCGTGCTGACGTCCGATCGACAGCCTCGGCGTGACGAAGAGGTCCCGACCCGTGACGAAACCGTCGGTCTTGGTCATGACCTCTCTCACCCTCGACCGCAGCGTCCGCCGTGAGTAGGTCGTCCGACGTCGGGATCGCGGACGTTCGACGAGCACGGGATACAAGAGATGCACGGCCGCCTCGGCGCTCTCGGCGTCCACAGGCGTCGGCTCCCCGAACTGGACGAGGTTGGACTGCCGTCGCCTCATGTGCTCCACCAGCCCTGGCGAGACGCCAGCGGGCTCGTCGAGGAAAGGCCTCGTGTGTCCGTCGACCACACGGACGAAGGACCGCCCCCAGGCCGCAAGCTCGCGGAGGTCGCTGCTGAGGTCGCCGTGGGAACGGACGAACCGAGGGTCGTAGCGAACCGCCCAGTCGAGGTTCTCCCCCCCGATGACCAGACCGATGTTGGTGTGCTCACCTCGCGCGGGATCGGGGACGAACTGCACGGCCCAGCAGTGGTAGATCACGTGCCCGCCCCTCAGTCGAAGTTCGTTCTCTCAGCAGCCTCGAGCAGTCGAGACGCCACGCCGTCGGCACGCAGGTACAGGACATCGACGAGGGTCACGAGCTCGCGCGAGGTGGCTCCCCACTCTACGGGAACCCGCGCGACGACCCCGCGGAGGTCATCGCGCGTGAGGGACGAGACGGCCTCCGCTGCGACCCTGAGACCGGCTGCCGAGGCGATGCCGGCGGAGAGTTCGTCGTCCCACCGTGACGTCGCCGTGCGCGTCAGCGATCCCTCGTCCCAGTCTCCCTCTCCCCCCAGCCAGAATCCGTGGTCGAAGCTCCAGACGCTGTAGTCGTCGAGGACGTCGTAGAGCCACTGCGGGTCCCCTCCCATGCAGAGGTCCCAGAGGGCCAGGAGGCGCGCCTGACGGTTCCTGTTGTCGTCATGTGACGAGAAGTCGGACCACGCGTCGCTCTGGATGACCGTCGAGACGTTCAACGATCCGTGACCGAGTCCCCCGTGGAGCCGGTTCTGTCGCGTGTAGGAATAGGTCATGCGGGGCGGGATGTCCACCAGGGCCGTCGGCACCACCGGTGCCCCTAGGAGAGCGCCCACGCCCTGGACCACGATCTCCGTCACGAGGGTGCGATTGCCCTGTGGGTTCTCCGGCGACTTGACCCAGTATTGGCGACCATCGGACGCGAGCGCGAGGAAAGTCCCCGACCCGGACTCCGTCCGACGTAGCGGCGCCACCAGGCGGACTCGGGGCAGGGGACCGAGAACAGGCTGCGGCGACGTCATGCGGACGACCCTACCGATATGCCATCCGTCAGCGGGGCAGGCGCGGGCTGTCGGGGTTCATCAGCGAGTGACGGCGGCCGTAGCCGAAGTAGACGACGAGGCCGACGACGAGCCAGACGCCGAAGCGCAGCCAGGTCTCCCAGTGCAGCTGGGCGATGAGGAAGCCGCTGGCGAGCACGCCGAACGCGGGCACGAACGGCATGAGCGGGAGACGGAAGGTGCGGGGCGCCTCCGGCTTGCGGTACCGGAAGACGATGACGGCGACGCAGACGACGACGAACGCGGCGAGGATGCCGATGTTCGTGAGGTCGGCGACGGCCCGGATCGGGAAGACGCCGGCGAGCAGGGCGGAGGCGACGCCGGCGATCCAGGTGACCCGCTGCGGCACGCCCTTGCGGTCGGTGCGCGCGAACCAGCCGGGCAGGAGGCCGTCCCGGCTCATCGAGAACCAGACGCGCGTCACGCCGAGCAGGAAGGTGAGCATCACGGTGAGGATCGAGATCACGGCGAAGACGGAGATGATCGTGGCGACCACGGGCAGGCCGACGCTCGTGAAGGCCGAGGCGAAGCCGGCCTCGGGGTCGATCTCGCGCCAGTCCTGCATGCCGGTGAGCACGAGCGTCGCGGCGACGTAGAGGATCATCGCGATGATCAGCGAGAGCACGATGGCCTTCGGCATGTGCTTCTTGCCGTCGACGCTCTCCTCCGCGGCGGTGCTCATCGCGTCGTAGCCGAAGACCGCGAAGAACACGGTGGCGGCACCGGTGAAGACGGGGCCGAACCCGTTGGGCACGAACGGGGAGAAGTTCTCGGCGTTCAGGTGGAAGAGTCCGAGCCCGATGATGAAGAGCACGAGCAGCACCTTGATGCCGACGGCGACGATCTCGAAGCGGCCGAAGGCCTTCGAGCCCCGGCTCAGGATGAACGTGACGAGCAGGCAGACGACGATGGCGGGGAGGTTGACGACGCCGCCCTCCCCCGCGTCGGGCGTCGAGGCGATCGACGCCGGGAGGTCGAGCCCGAGACCGGAGAGGAAGGCGTCGAAGTAGCCGGAGATGCCGATCGCCACGACCGCGACGATGGCGACGTACTCGAGCAGGAGGTCCCACCCGATGAACCAGCCGACGATCTCGCCGAGGGCGACGTAGCCGTACGTGTAGGCCGAGCCGGCGCGGGGCACCATGCCGGCGAACTCGGCGTACGAGAGGGCGGCGGCGGCGCTGGCCAGGCCCGCGATGAGGAACGAGAACAACACGGCCGGCCCGACGCCGGGGTTCGCGTCGTCGCCGTGGGCCACGAGGCCGGCGAGCGAGAAGATGCCGACCCCGATGATGCCGCCGACGCCGATCGCGGTCAGCTGCCAGAGCCCGAGGCTCTTGAAGAGGCCCGTGCCGCTCGTCTCGTCCTCGATCTCGAGCACGGGCTTCTTGCGGAGCACGGACCGTGACGCGTCCTTCGGGGCCATGGCGATCTCCTCCTGCGCGCACGCCGTCGTGCGCGGTCGGTCCTGTGGAGCGGGGTGCCGCCCCGCGACCGACCCTACCGAGCCCGGGGGCTCAGGAGTAGTCGTGCTGCGCGACGCCCATCGAGCGGTAGACGAAGCCGTCGTCGCTGGTGGTGTCGGTGTCGAGCTCCCAGTTGAGGTCCTCGCCGTCGTCGGCGCCGGGCCGCATGACGCTCTTCTGCGGGAGGCCGTCGATGTAGGCGAGCTGCTCGGAGGAGACCTCGGCGCCGTCTTCGCCGATGAAGGATGCGGTGTAGGTGTCGTCGCTCATGAGCCGAACCTACGCGTGACGCGGGTGACGTGACCGGCCGCACCGCGCCTCCTAAGCTCGTCGCATGCTGATCCGCACCGCGACCGAGGCCGACCTGCCGGGCGTGCTCGAGATCCACGCCCACGCCGTGGCCCGCTCGACCGCCATCTTCACGGAGGTGCCGCCCGACCTGCAGGGCCGGCGCGACTGGCTGGCGGCGCACAGCGAGCCCGGGCGCAGCGCGATCGTCGCGGTCGAGGGCGACCTCGTCGTCGGCTACGGCAGCGTCGGGCCGTTCCACGCGAAGCCGGGCTACCGCCACACCGTCGAGAACAGCGTGTACGTGCGGGAGGGCCACCAGGGCCGGGGCACCGGGCGGGCACTGATGGAGTCGCTGATCGCGTCGTCGAGGGAGGCCGGCCACCACGTGATGGTCGCGCTCGTCGAGGCGGGCAACGAGGGCTCGGCGCGGCTGCACCGCTCGCTCGGCTTCGAGGACGCGGGCCTGCTGCGCGAGGTCGGCACGAAGTTCGGCCGATGGCTCGACCTCCGCTACATGACCCTCCGCCTCGACGACGCCCCCGCCGACCCCGCCCCCTGACCCGCCCGCCTGCCCCCGACCGATCGCGGAGGCGGCGAAGCCGCCCAGCGCCCTCCGGTGCGGCGGCGAAGCCGCCCAGCGCCCTCCGGTGCGGCGGCGAAGCCGCCCGCACCAGCGCCGAGAGGCGCCAGACCAGCACAGAGCGACGAATGGCCCTCCCGTACGGGAAGGCCATTCAGTCGCGGAGGATAGGGGATTCGAACCCCTGAGGGCTTGCACCCAACACGCTTTCCAAGCGTGCGCCATAGGCCACTAGGCGAATCCTCCTGAGGTGAGCACGGTGAGACCGGCGCACGACCTCGTCAATGGTAGCGGACGCGGAGGGGTGCTGCGGACGGTCCGGGCGTCGTCCGCGCGTAGCATCGTCGGATGGACTCCCCCGCCTCCTGTCGCGTCGACGCCTGGCTGTGGGCCGTGCGCGTGGTCAAGACCCGGTCGGCCGCGACGACCGCGTGCCGGGCGGGGCACGTGCGCGTCAACGGCGAGCGGGTCAAGGCCGCCCAGGCCGTCCGGCCGGGCGACGAGGTGCGGGTGCGCCTCGCGGGGCTCGAGCGGGTCCTCGTCGTCCGCCAGTGCCTCGTGAAGCGGGTCGGCGCACCGGTCGCGGCCCTGGCCGTCACCGACCTCACGCCGCCTCCCCCGCCGCGCGAGGAGGTCGCCGCGGTGCCGGTGCGCGAGCGCGGGGCGGGGCGGCCGACCAAGCGCGAGCGGCGCGAGCTGGAGCGCCTCCGCGACCGCTGAGCCGGGGCCCGGGGCGGGTGCTGTGGGGGCTCGACCCGCGACTCCCCCCGTTCGCGGGCTGCCCGGTCTGGGGTGCCGTGACCGCACCGCCCGGTGCGGTCGAGAGGGGGCCGATCCCGTAGGCTCGGAGCTGCACGAAGGACTGTCAGGGGTGGCGGTCCTCCTCCGCGGGCGGGGGCGTCGTCGTGCCGCACAGGGGGACGGGATGAGGGCTGGCGTCGCACGCGACGACTTCGAGGCGTACGCGCTGCCGCGCGCCTCCGTCGCCCGCACGGCCGTGCTCACGGCCGTCTTCGGCCTCGTGCCCGTCGTGCTCGCCCTGCTCTGGCTGACCCGCGGCACGGCCCACTGGCCGGCGGTGATCTGGGCGGCCGACGTCGCGGTCGTCGTCGGGCTGGTCTGCTACTGGCGGTACAGCGTCTCGTTCGTCGGGGTCACGGCCGACGAGTTCATCAAGCGCGGCTGGCTGCCCGGGTTCGTCCGGCTGCGCCGCGAGCGGATCGCGGCGGTGGTCGTGGTGCGCACCTACCGCTCCGACTCGGCCGACACGGTGCCCCAGCTCTTCGCGACCGACGCCGGCGGCGCCCCGCTCTTCCGCATGCGCGGCACGTACTGGTCGGAGGAGGCCATCGCGCTCGTCGCCGAGACCCTCGGCTCGCCCACCACGACGGTGCCGAAGCCGCTCTCGTTCAGCGAGCTGTACCGCCAGTACCCGGGCAGCCGCTCGTGGTACGAGGGCCGGCCCGTGCTCGCCGCCCTCGCCGTCGTGGTCGTCTTCGCCCTCGCGGCCGGCGGCCTCACGGTGCTGTGGGGCGTGCTCTCCGGCTCCTGACCGGCGGCCGGGCGCGTCAGCGGCGCCGGAGGGTGCCGAAGATCCCCTTCACCACCTCGCGGACGACCGCGCGGCCGGCCGACGAGCCGAGCACGTCGTCGAGCAGCCCGCCGTCGTCGCTGCGGGAGCGCGAGGTGCGAGAGCCGCCGGAGGCGCGGGTCGAGCCCGTGCGCCGCTCCCGCCGCGACGCGGTCGCCTCCGCCCGCTCGAACTCGCGTTGCTGACGGTCGTACTCGGCCTGCGTCGCCGCCTGCGCGGCCTCGCGCTCCTCGCGGGAGCGGTCGGCCGCGGCCGCCGCGTCGAGCTTCCGCGCGAGCATCTCGCGGGCGGAGTCTCGGTCGACGGCGGTGCCGTAGACGGCGGTCAGCGGCGAGGCCGCGACGTCGGCCGCCATCTCGTCGGCGGGGGTCGGCGCCATCGAGCCGCGCGGGGCGCGCAGGCGGGTCCAGGCGACCGGGCTGGGGGCGCCGCGCTCGCTCATCACCGTCACGACCGCCTCCCCCGTGGCGAGGCTGGTCAGCACCTCGGCGAGGTCGTAGTCGCTCGTCGGGTACGTCGAGACGGTCGCGCGGAGGGCCTTGGCGTCGTCGGGCGTGAAGGCGCGCAGCTGGTGCTGGATGCGCGAGCCGAGCTGCGCGAGGACGTCGCCGGGCACGTCCTTCGGGGTCTGCGTGACGAAGACGATCCCGACGCCCTTCGAGCGGATCAGCCGTACCGTCTGCGTCACCTGCGCGAGGAAGTCCCGCGACGCGTCGCGGAACAGCAGGTGGGCCTCGTCGAAGAAGAAGACGAGCTTCGGCAGCGCGACGTCGCCCACCTCGGGCAGGTCGTTGTAGAGGTCGGCGAGCAGCCACATGAGGAAGGTGGAGTAGAGCACCGGTCGGTCCTGCACGCCGGGCACCTCGAGCAGGCTGACCACGCCGCGGCCGTCGGCGGCGACGCGGAGGAACTCCGCGGTGTCGATCTCGGGCTCGCCGAAGAACTGGTCGGCGCCCTGGTCGGCGAACGCGACGAGCTCGCGGAGCACGACGCCGACGGTCGCGGTGCTGAGGCCGCCGAGGTCGGCCAGCTCGGCCTTGCCCGCGGGGCTGGCCAGGTGGGTGAGCACGCTCCGCAGGTCGGCGAGGTCGACGAGGGGCAGCCCGGCGCGGGCGGCCCAGTGGAAGACGAGGCCGAGGCTCGACTCCTGCGTGTCGTTGAGGCCGAGCACCTTGCTGAGCAGGAGGGGCCCGAAGCCGCTGACGGTGGCCCGCACGGGCACGCCCGTGCCGACGCCGCCGAGCGCGAAGAACTCGGTCGGGGCGGCCTCGGGCGACCAGTCCTGCCCGATGCCCCGCGTCCGGTCGAGGAGCGCGTCGCTCGGGGCGCCGGGGCGGGCGATGCCGGAGAGGTCGCCCTTCACGTCGGCGGCGAACACCGGGACGCCCGCGGCCGAGAGCTGCTCGGCGAGCACCTGCAGCGTGCGCGTCTTGCCGGTGCCGGTGGCTCCGGCCACGAGGCCGTGCCGCGTCAGCATGCCGACGGGCACCCGCACGGGCACGTCGGGCCGGGCCTCGCCGTTGACGAGGGCGCCGATCTCGAGCACGGGGCCGGTCGACGCGTAGCCGCGGCGGACCTCGTCGACGGCGGCCTCGCTGAGCGGGCCCGCCGCCGGGGCCTGCACGTCGGCGGGCGGGGCGGGCGGGACGGCCGGGCTGTCCGGGCTGGCCGGGGCGGCCGGGGCGGGCAGGGCGGGCGGGCCGTCGGACCCCGCGCTGCCGGCCGCCTCCGCCTCGAGCGCCAGCACGCGGGCGCGGGCCACGGCGGCGTCCGCCGCGGCGCGGGCGGCGGCGGCGACGGCCTCCGCGGCCTCGGCCTCCGCGCGGGCCCGGGCCAGCTCGTCGCTCACGAGGTCACCGCGGCACGCTCGTCGCGGTGCTGCCAGGCCCAGCCGAGGCCCCGCACGCGCTCCTGCTCGGCGAGCAGCCGATGCGCCACCGGCGCCCAGAGCACGACCGCCACGCCTGCACCGATCAGCAGGCCGCCGACCGTGTCGGTGAGCCAGTGCGCCCCGAGGTACGTGCGGCTCAGCAGCATCGCCACGGTGTAGACGACGCCGGCGATCCAGACCCACGCGCGGCGCAGGATCACCCCGAGCACGACGGCGAGCGTCGCGGCGTTGGCGGTGTGCCCCGACGGGAACGAGCCGTAGTCGCTCACCACGAGGATCTCCTCCGGCCGCGCCCGCCCGAAGGTGTGCTTGATCACCTGCACGACGCCCGCGCTGAGGGCGCACGACGCGATCCAGTACAGGGCCGCCCACGGCCGGCGCCGGAGCAGCAGCACGGCCGCCACCCCGAGCGGCACGACGAAGACGCCGATCACGCCGGCGCCGATCACGTTGAAGACGAGAGCCGGCGCCTGCCAGAACGGGCTGCGGTGCTCGACGAGCTCGCCCATGAACTCCTCGTCGATGCCGAGGCTGCCGGCCCGGGCCGTGATGACGACGCCGAGCAGCAGCACGACCCCGATGGCGCCGAGGGCGCTCACCACCCACCACCGGCGCTGCACGCGGCGGGCGACCCGTTCCTCGGCGGGGGTCGGCGGCTTCGGCGAGAGCGGGTCGGTCGTCATCCCCAGAACGTACCGGGGAGTCGCGGGTCAGTGCCCGAGGGCCGGCACCGTCCGAGGGCGCACCAGCAGCCACAGCGCGGCGATCGCCACCACGGAGGTGCAGATCATCACGCTGCCCATCGGCACGGCGGAGCCGATGCCGAGGAACCCGACGACCGGGGAGATGAGCCCCGCGAGGCCGAAGTTGAGGGCGCCGAGGAGGGAGGCGGCCGTGCCGGCCTCCTTGCCGTGGTTCGCCAGGCCGAGCACCTGCACCTGGGGGAAGGTGAACCCGCAGGCCGCGATGAAGAACCAGAGCGGCACGAGGATGCCGAGGAGGCCCACCTGCAACGAGTCGAGCACGACGATGGTGGTCGCGCTGACGAGCAGGACGGCGGTGGCCGCCGCGAGGATCCACTGCGGACCGTACCGCCGTGCCAGGCGCGAGCTGATCTGGACGCCCGCGACGATGCCGAGCGAGTTCACGGCGAAGAGGTAGCCGTACTGCTGCGCGTCGAGGCCGTAGACCTCCTGGAAGAGGAACGACGACGCCGAGAGGTAGGTGAAGAGCCCGGAGAAGACCATCGCGCCGATCAGGGCGACGCCGACGAAGACCCGGTCGCCGAAGAGCACCCGGTAGCGCTGGCCGAGGCTCGAGTGCCCGGGCTCGTGGCGGCGCTCCTTCGGCAGGGTCTCGACGATGAGGAACATCGCCGCGACGATGACGAGGGCGCCGTACGCGACGAGGAAGACGAAGACGCCGCGCCAGCTCGTGAAGGCGAGCAGCTGCGAGCCGATGACCGGCGCCAGGATGGGCGCGAGGCCGTTGACGAGCGCGAGGCGCGAGAGCATCCGGACGAGCGGCAGGCCGCCGAACAGGTCGCGCACCATGGCGAGGGCGACGACGCCGCCGGCCGCGGCGCCCATGCCCTGCAGCACCCGGAAGACGCCGAGCCAGACGATGTCGGGCGCGGCGGCGGCGCCGATGCTCGCCAGCACGTGCAGGGCGGTCGCGGCGATGAGCGGCGCCCGCCGGCCCACCTTGTCGCTCCACGGGCCGACGAGCAGCTGCCCGACGCCGAAGCCGATCGTCGTCGCGGTCAGAGTGAGCTGGACGAGCCCGGTCGACACCCCCAGGTCGTCCTCGAGCGCCGGGAACGCCGGCAGGTAGAGGTCGATGGTGAACGGGCCGAGCGCGGTCAGCGCGCCGAGCACGATCACGTAGACGAGACGCTGACGGCGGGTCAGGGCGTCGCCGGGGTGGAGGACGGTGGTCACGCGGTGCCTTCGTGGTCGAGGAGGGAGGGGACGGGCGGCCGGGCCCGCCGGGCTCGAATCGTTTCGAGCGGACGGCGTGGGCTCCCGGCGGTGAGGAGGGAGGGGGAGGCGGCGGTCGGCCCGTCGACGCGGGGCCGCCTCGTCGAGACTACCGGCGAGCGGGCGGGCTCCGACAGCCCTGACCGACACCCGATGTCGGCTAGCGCGACGACCGTCGGCGACCCCCTAAGCTCGGCCCCAGCACCCGTACCGACTGGAGGTCACCATGGTGGACGCCCGCATCGTGCAGACCACGAAGGCCCTGCACACGGCCATCGTCGACCTCGCGTCGAAGCAGCCCGTGTCGACCATCACCGTGGCCGACGTCACCCGCGCCGCCGGCATCAACCGGGCGACGTTCTACAGCCACGCCACCTCCCCCGGCGCGCTGCTGACCGCGGTGATCACCCCCGAGCTCGACGCGATCCGGGCGGCCGACGCCGCGGCCCGCGACGCCGCGCCCGACGCCGACGGCGCGGAGATCACCCGCCGCGGGGTCGAGAAGGTCGTCGACCACGTCGTGCGCTACCGCGAGATGTACCGCCTCGCGCTGCCCGACCCCCTCGACGCGTCGATCCACCAGGCCCTCGCCGGCCACTTCGAGACCTCGTCGCTGCAGCACATCTCGCGCCTGCCCGAGGGCGCCCTGCCCGAGGGCCTCTCGGTGCACATCGCGGCCGGGTTCTTCGCCCACGCCCTGGTCGGCGCGGTCGAGGCCTGGCTCGGCGGCAAGCGCACCAGCCGCAAGACCCTGCTCGACACCATCGTGGCGATGGTGCCCAGCTGGTGGCAGTGACCCCGAGCTGACCGACGCTCCGTCGCTGCGGGTCAGCGCGGAGCCCGGCGTCGCTGAGCCGAGCCGTCGCTGAGCCGGGCCGTCACCGACCCGTGTCGTCGGCGAGCCCGAGCTTCACGACGGCCGGGCCGAGCCGCAGCACGCCGTCGCTGAGCGGCTCGCAGCGCACGCCCCCGCGGCCCCGCATCGCGCGGAAGGCGCCCGGCGCGAGCTCGTGGTCCATCCACGCGCACGGGTTCGCCGCGCGGGTCGCGCGCAGCAGAACCGGCCCCTCCCCCGAGTCGACGCTGAACGTCGTGCCGCGCAGCGCGTCGACGTCGAGGCCGCGCAGCACGACGTTCCGCCGGGTGGCCGCCGCGTCGAGCGGCCCGTCGACCCCGAGGAGGCGCGCCACCGTCTCGAGGGACTCCGCCGCGAACACGGTCACCTGAGCGCCGCGGTGGGCGGCCCGGCCGAAGTAGCGGTCGCCGACGATGCCCAGCCCGGCCCGGACCTCGACGGAGCTCGGCGTCTCCGGCCCGAGGGCGGGCTCCGCGCCGTCGGCGGGCCGCCCCACGTAGCGGGAGCGGGGCGACGCGAGCAGCAGCTCGACCGTGACGGGCACCGACCGGGGCGGGCCGGCCTCGCCGCCCCGCGCCTCCTCGGGGCCTCCGCCCTGCCCTGCGCCTCCGGTCACGGCACCACCGTACCGGGGCCGGGACGACGAGAGCCGACCGCCCGGAGGGGCGATCGGCTCTCGCTGCTGTGCTGCTGTGCTGCTGTGCTGCGGGTGGGACTACTTCGTCAGCGGCTCGAGGGTCGGGTCGTTGGCGTAGGCCTCGGCCGCGTTGTCCTTCGTGACGATCTGCGGGGGCAGGAGGTAGGCCGGGACGATCTTGCTGCCGTTGTCGTACGACTCGTCGTCGTTCGTCTCGGCGGTGTCGCCCTCGGACAGCGAGGAGACCATCGCGATGGCCTGCTTGACCAGGTTGCGCGTGTCCTTGTTGATGGTGCTGTACTGCTCGCCGGCCATGATCGACTTGACCGACTCGACCTCGGAGTCCTGACCCGTGACGACGGGGACCGTCTTGCCGGCCTGCTTCACCGAGGTGATGATGGCGCGGGCGAGGGTGTCGTTGGGGCTCAGGACGCCGTCGAGCTCGGTGGAGCCGTAGGTGCTGGTGAGCAGCGAGTCCATGCGACGCTGGGCGTTCTCGGCCTTCCAGCCGTCGGTCGCGGTCTGCTTGATGTCGGTCTGGCCCGAGGCGACGACGACGGTGCCGTCGTCGATCTTCGGCTGCAGGACGCTCATGGCGCCGTCGAAGAAGACCTTCGAGTTGGCGTCGTCGGACGAGCCGGAGAAGAGCTCGACGTTGTACGGGCCCTCCGCCTTCTTGGCGGCCATGCCGTCGAGCAGGGCCTGGCCCTGGAGCTCGCCGACCTTGAAGTTGTCGTACGCGACGTAGTAGTCGACGTCTTCGGTGTTGAGGATGAGGCGGTCGTAGGCGATGACCACGGCGCCGGCGTCGTGGGCGGCCTTGACCTGGGTGCCGAGCTGGGCACCGTCGGCCGCGCCGATGATGATCACCTTCGCGCCCTTGGTGACCATGGACTGGATCTCCTCCTGCTGGTTCGCGACGGTGCCGGAGGCGGCCGCGTACTGCACGTCGGGCTTGAAGCCCGCCTCGGTGAGGCCCTCGGTGAAGAGGTCGCCGGCGAGGACCCAGTTCTCGCTGGTCTTCGCGGGCAGCGCCACGCCGATGGTCGAGCCCTGCTCGAAGCCGGACGCCGCGTCGCCGGAACCGGCGTCGGTGCGGGCGGAGTTGGAGCAGCCGCTCAGGATCAGCGTCGTTGCTGCGGCGACCGCCATGGTCGCCAGCGCGATTTTGCGCATGCTGTGTCTACTTTCTCGTAGGGATCACTTGGTGGTGCGGGGGCGGTCGTGGTGACGACCGCCCGGGGAGGCGGAGCCGACCGTCGGTGGTCGGCCCGCGGGTGGGTCTAGTTGGGGGTCGAGGCCTTCGGGCGCTGCACGTCGCTCAGGTCGCCGTTCGGCTGCAGGGCCGGCGTGGTGCTCTCCGGGCTCGTGCCGACGCCGGACTGGTTGCTCGCCAGGGCGCCGTCGGCGGGAGCGGCGACGCCGTTCTTGTCGCGGCGGAGGCCCCGGGTGAGGAAGCCCGTGATCGACGGGCGGCCCTGGCTCTTGTTGTAGACGTCGACGGCCACGGCGATCAGCAGCACGAGGCCCTTGATCATCTGCACCTTGTCGGAGCCGACGCCCATGAGCTGGAGGCCGTTGTTCAGGACGGCGATGACGAAGCCACCGACGATCGAGCCGGTCACGGTGCCGATGCCGCCGGCGACGGCGGCGCCGCCGATGAAGACCGAGGCGATCGCGTCGAGCTCCCAGTTCAGGCCGTCCTGGGGGCCGGAGGCACCGGCCCGGGCGACGTAGATCATGCCGGCCAGCGAAGCGAGCACCGACATGTTCATCATGACGAAGAAGTTGATGCGCTTCGCCTTGACGCCGGAGAGCTCGGCGGCGTGCGAGTTGCCGCCGACCGCGTAGATGTGGCGGCCGAAGATCGTGTTCTGCGTCACGAAGCCGTAGACCAGGACGAGCACGCCGAGGATGATGCCCGAGATCGGGAAGGAGGTGCCGACGCGGCCGCCGCCGAAGAGGGTCGCGGCGTAGGCGATGATGCCGACGAGCACGACGAGCTTGAGGACGCTGACCCAGAGGGGCGCCATCTCGGAGCCCATGGCGCGCTGGACGCGGCGGAGGCGGAACTCGCGGTAGACCACGACGAGCGCGAGCACCAGGCCGAGCAGCAGCGTGGCGTTGTTGTAGCCCGTGTTCGGGCCGAACTCGGGCAGGTACCCGGCGCCGATGACGGTGAAGCCCTCGGGGACGGGCAGCGTGTCGGCGTTGCCGACGAACTGGTTCGCACCGCGGAAGAGGAGCATGCCGGCCAGGGTCACGATGAACGCGGGCACGCCGACGTAGGCGACCCAGAAGCCCTGCCAGGCGCCGATCACGGCGCCGACGACGAGGCCGAACACGATGGCGACGGGCCACGGGAAGTTCCAGCTCGTCATCGACGTGGCGACCATGATGCCGCTGAAGGCGGCGACCGAGCCGACCGAGAGGTCGATGTGGCCGGCCACGATGACCATCACCATGCCGATGGCGAGGATGAGGATGTACGAGTACTGGCTGACCAGGGCGATCAGGTTGGTCGGGTCGAGCGTGAGCCCGCCGGTGAGGAACTGGAAGATCAGGATGGCCACGACGAGCGTCGCGATCATGCCGAACTGGCGAGCGTTCGACTGGTTGCCGCCGAACACCTTCTTCAGGTCTTTGATGCCACTCATGCGGCGTTCTCCCTCTTCTTCGAAGTCATGCTTCTCATGAGCGTCTCGGCATCGGCCTCGGACGCGTCCATCTCGTTGGTGACGGTGCCCTCGAAGATCGTGTAGATCCGGTCGGAGAGCCCCAGCAGCTCGGGCAGCTCGGAGGAGATGACGATGACGCCCTTCCCCTGTGCCGCGAGCTGGTTGATGATGTTGTAGATCTCGAACTTCGCGCCCACGTCGATGCCGCGGGTCGGCTCGTCGAGGATGAGCAGGTCGGGGTCGGTGAACATCCACTTCGCCAGCACGACCTTCTGCTGGTTGCCGCCGGAGAGCTTGGCCACGCCCTCGTCGACCGTGGGCGTCTTGACGCGCAGGCTCTTGCGGTACTCCTCCGCGATCGAGTGCTCCTCGTACGTGTTGACGACGGAGGCCTTCGAGATCTTGGAGAGCTTCGCGGCGACCGTGGAGCGCTTGATGTCGTCGAGCAGGTTCAGCCCGAGCACCTTGCGGTCCTCCGAGACGTAGGCGAGGCCGTTGTCGATGGCGTCGGAGACGTTCTTGATCTGGACCGTCTCGCCGTCCTTGATGATCTGGCCGGAGACGAACTGGCCGTACGAGCGGCCGAAGATGCTCATCGCGAGCTCGGTGCGACCGGCGCCCATGAGGCCCGCCAGGCCGACGATCTCGCCGCGGCGCACGGAGATGTTCGAGCCCTTGCACACGAAGCGCTCGGCGGTCTGCGGGTGGCGGACCCACCAGTCCTTGACCTCGAAGAAGACCTCGCCGATCTTCGGGGTGCGGTCGGGGAAGCGGCTCGCGAGGTTGCGGCCGACCATGCCGCGGATGATGCGGTCCTCGTTGACGCCGTCGGCCTTGACGTCGAGCGTCTCGATCGTCTTGCCGTCGCGGATGATCGTGATCGAGTCGGCGATCGCCTCGATCTCGTTGAGCTTGTGGCTGATCATGATCGACGAGATGCCGCGGCCCTTGAGCCCGCGGATCAGGTCGAGCAGGTGCTGCGAGTCGGCCTCGTTGAGCGCCGCGGTGGGCTCGTCGAGGATGAGCAGCTTCACGTTCTTGTTCAGCGCCTTGGCGATCTCGACGAGCTGCTGCTTGCCGACGCCGAGGTTCTTGATCGCCGTGTCGGGGTCGTCGCCGAGGCCCACGCGGGCCAGCAGGTCGACGGCACGGGTCTTCGCCGCGCGCCAGTCGATGGCTCCGCCGAACTTCGTCGGCTCGTTGCCGAGGAAGATGTTCTCGGTGATCGAGAGCTCGGGGATGAGCGCCAGCTCCTGGTGGATGATGACGATGCCCTGCGACTCGCTGGAGCGGATGTCGCGGAAGCGCATGACGTCGCCCTGGTAGACGATGTCGCCGCTGTAGCTGCCGTACGGGTAGACGCCCGACAGCACCTTCATCAGCGTCGACTTGCCGGCGCCGTTCTCGCCGCAGATCGCGTGGACCTCACCGGCACGCACCTGCATCGACACGTCGTCGAGCGCTTTGACGCCCGGGAACTCCTTGGTGATGGAGCGCATCTCGAGGATGACGGGAGAGTCAACGGCCACGGCCGGCACCCCCGGGGATCCCGCTCATCGTGTTCGGTGCACTGGGCACACTGACCTCCACGTTCGACCTCTTCGTCGGCCGACCGCCCCTCTCGGGTGCGGCGGGCTCGTCCTGACTCGTCGCTGTCCGGGCCTGACGACCAGGTCGGACGACCTGGCTCCTGTGACACCGGATGTGACCGTTCACACCGCGACTGGAGCAAAGCTAGACCCGCTCATGGCCGCTGTCAAATGCCGTTGCCGTTCCGTTATCCGCGCCGGTCCGAGGGAGGCGGGGCGCGACTCCCCCCGGTCCGTCACCGTCGGCCGACAACGCTGTCACGACCGCCACGGGCGGGCGAGGTCGGCGGTCGGGGCGGAGCGTCGACGCGGTGCCCTCAGAGGAACCACGGGCGGGCCGTGGAGCCGCGCACGATCAGCTCGGGCGCGACCAGCGTGCGGTCGACGACCGTGCCGCCCTCGAGCTCGGAGACGACGAGCTCGACGGCCCGTCGCCCGATCAGCTCGAAGTCCTGCCGCACGGTCGTCAGCGGCGGCCAGAGGTGCGCCGCCGTCGGGGAGTCGTCGAAGCCCACGACGCTGACCTCCCGCGGCACGTCGACGCTGGCCTCGCGGAACGCGTGCAGCAGCCCGACGGCCATGAGGTCGTTCGCCGAGAAGACCGCCGTGAAGTCACGGCGGCGCAGCAGCTCCTTGCCCGCGAGGTAGCCGAAGTCGGCGGTGAGGTCACCGAGGATGGGCGGCTCGATCGAGAGCTCGGCCTCGCCCATCTCGTAGAGGAACCCCTGCATGCGCTCGTCGGCCTCGATCCAGTCCTGCGGGCCGGCGACGTGGACGATGTGCTTGTGGCCGAGGTCGATGAGGTGCCGGGTGGCCAGGCGGGCCCCGGCGTGCTGGTCGACCGAGAGGCTGTGGGCCGTGGTGCGGCGCGTGCTGTCGAGGGCGACGATCGGCACGCCGAGGTCGAGCTGGTCGAGCACGTCGAAGAACTTGCGCTGGGGGGCGATGACGATGATCGCCTCCACCGCCTGGTTGGTCAGCAGGTCGACGCTGGCCCGGACGTCGTCGTCGGCGCGCGTCGTGCTCGCGATGCTGAGCCGGTAGCCGGCCGCGCGCGCCTCGAGCTCGATGGCGTTCACCATGGTCTGCGGGCCGAAGTGGACGTTCTGCAGCGTGAGGACGCCGATCGCCCGGGAGCGGCTCGTGACGAGGGCCCTGGCCGCCTGGTTCGGGCGGTAGCCGATCTGCTCGATGACGTCGAGGACGCGCTGCCGCGTGGCCGGCCGGATGCTCGGGCTGTCGTTCAGCACCCTCGAGACGGTCTGGTACGAGACCCCCGCCAGTGCCGCGACGTCGCGGATGTTGGGAGCGCGCACCTTGTCGACCTCAGGTTTCACGTCGCTCCATCGCTGATGGCGATGTGACCGTACACATCGCGCGGAGACCATTATGCAGCGCTGCTCCGACGACGACGACCGCGGGCCGGGGAGGCGCGGTGCCCGCGGCCGGTCAGGTCACGTCGCGCGGCACGGCCCGCCCGGTCACCGCGAAGGCGAGCAGGGCCACCGCGAGCGCGACGGCGAAGCACGCCACGAACGCGATCGGCTCGGCGGCCCCGCCGAGCTGCACGAACGCCGCCCCGGTGACGGCGAGCGCCACGGCGGAGCCCGACGAGTCGGCGATCGTGAGCGCCGAGCTGTTGAAGCCCTTCTCGTCGTCGCCCGAGCCCCGCAGCACGAGGACCGAGAAGCGGGGGTACATGAACCCCATGCCCGCCCCCGCGAGCGACCACCCGACGATGACCACGGCGGGCGTGAGGTGCAGGAGCGGCGAGGCCACGGCCGAGAGCACCCCGACCACGACCAGCGCGACGCCGATCCGGATGCCGAGCAGCTGCGGCACCCGGGCGCCCAGGCGCCCCTGCGCCCAGCTCGCGCCGGCCCAGGCCACGGCGCCGAGCGTCAGGGTGATGCCCGATGCGGAGGCGGAGAAGCCGTACTCGGACGAGAGCATGTAGGGCAGGTAGACGTCGCTGCCGAGGAAGGCGGCGCCCACGAGGCCGCGGAGGAGCACGAGGGTGGGGACGCCCGGGGCCGCCCGGAGCGTGCCCCGGGGCAGCAGCGGCCGCAGCGCGACGCCGAGCACGACGACCGCCACGACGACCACCGCGGCGGCCGCCCCCAGGGGCAGCTCGCTGAGGAGGTTGAGCGCCAGCACGGCGAGCGCCGCTCCCCCCGACCACGCGATGCGGCCGACGCTCCACGCGACGCGGGGCTCTCCCGGGGCGACGACCGGCGGGCCGACCCGACGGAGGCTCGGCAGGATCATGAGGAAGGCGGGCACCGCGAGCACGAGCGCGCCGAGGAACACCCAGTGCCAGCCGACGGTCTCCGCCACGGTGCCCGCGACGACCGGCCCGACGAGCCCGGGCACGACCCAGGCCGCGGCGAACCCCGCGAAGATCGACGGGTGGAGCGCCGGCGGGTAGAGCCGCGAGACCATCACGTAGAGGCCGACGATGACGGCGCCCGAGCCCAGCCCCTGGACGAGCCGCCCGGCGAGCAGCACGACCATGTCGGGCGCCGTGCCGACGATCGCCAGGCCGACCCCGAAGGCCAGCACGGAGGCGACGATCACCACCCGGGGCCCGCTGCGGTCGGCCCAGTTGCCGGCCACCACCATGCCGACCACTCCCGTCGCCAACGGGGCGGCGAAGGCGAGCGAGTACAGCTGCTCGCCGTCGAGCTCGCGGGCGATGACCGGCATCACCGTCGTGACCGCCAGCGACTCGAAGGCCGCGATGCCGATCAGCGCCACCATGCCGAGGGTCGCCAGCAGGTACCGCCGCGAGAGGACGCCGCCCTCGCGCTCGGCGGAGGGGGCGACGGTGCTCATGCGGCCAGCCTAGGCCGGTGCCGCGGTGCTCAGGAGGCGCTGCGGTCGAGCGCCTGCTCGACGTCGGCGAGCAGGTCGGCGACGTCCTCGATGCCGACCGAGAGGCGCACCACGGTGTCGGGGACCTCGAGCTCGGTGCCGCGCACGGAGGCGTGGGTCATCTCGGTCGGGTAGCCGATGAGCGACTCGACGCCGCCGAGCGACTCGGCGAGCTGGAAGAGCTCCGTCGACTCCGCGAAGCGACGGGCCGCCGCGGGGCCCGCGGCGAGCGACACCGAGATCATGCCGCCGAAGGCCGTCATCTGGCGGGCCGCCAGCTCGTGGCCGGGGTGCGACTCGAGGCCCGGGTAGTAGACGCGGTCGATCGCCGGGTGCGCCTCGAGGGCCTGGGCGAGGGCCAGCCCGTTCGACGAGTGGCGGTCGACGCGCACGCCGAGGGTCTTGATGCCGCGCACCGTGAGCCACGCCTCCATCGGCGCCGAGACCGCGCCGGCCCCGAACTGGATGAAGCCGATCGCCTCGGCCAGGGCCTCGTCCTTCACGACGAGCGCACCGCCGACCACGTCGGAGTGCCCGCCGATGTACTTCGTCGTCGAGTGCACGACCACGTCGGCGCCCAGCGCGAGGGGCTGCTGGAGGTAGGGCGAGGCGAAGGTGTTGTCGACCACCACGAGCGCGCCGGCCGCGTGGCCGATCTCGGCGAGGGCCGCGATGTCGCTGATCTTCATCAGCGGGTTGCTGGGGGTCTCGACCCAGAGCACGGCCGTCTCGCCGGGGCGGACGGCGGCGCGCACGGCGTCGAGGTCGGTCATCTCGGCCGTCTCGAGCGTGACGCCCCACGGGGTCCAGACCCGGTTCACCAGGCGGTGGGTCCCGCCGTAGACGTCGTTGCCCATCACGATGCGCGACCCGGGCTTCAGCACCGACCGGAGCAGCGCGTCCTCGGCCGCCAGACCGGAGGCGAAGCTGAAGGCCGCGGTGCCGCCCTCGAGGGCGGCCAGGAGCTCCTGCAGGGAGTCGCGGGTCGGGTTCGCCGACCGCGCGTACTCGTAGCCGCCGCGGAACCCGCCGATGCCGTCCTGCACGAAGGTCGACGACTGGTAGATGGGCGGCACGACCGCGCCGGTGCTGGGGTCGAAGGGCTGGCCGGCGTGGATTGCCCGGGTGGAGAAGCCGGCGGAGCCGAGGTCGTAGCTGGTGTCGCTCATGGGGCGCCTTTCGGGGTGAGCAGGAGGTCGGTGAGGGAGCGGGGTGCCGGAGCCCGGGGCGGGCCGGGCCGGCGGCCTACGCGGAGAGGAAGGCCAGCACGTCGTGGCGGGTGACGACGCCCACGGGGGCGCCGTCGTCGGTGACGAGCAGGGCGTCGGCGGTCTCGAGCGACGCCCGGAGCCCGGCCAGCGACTCGTTGACGCCGATCAGCGGCAGGGCGGCCCCGACGACGCCGTCGAGCGTGTCGTCCATGCTGACCGCCCCGGTGAAGACGTGCTCGAGCAGCGCCTTCTCCTCGACGGCGCCGACGACCTCGCCGATGACGACGGGAGGCTCGGCCGTGAGGACGGGCATCTGCGAGACGCCCCAGCGCGACATGATGCCGACCACGTCGCGGACGGTGTCGGTGGGGTGCGCGTGCACCAGGTCGGGCAGCTCGCTCTCCTTCGCGGCGAGGACGTCGCGCACGGTGCGCCCGTCGACGCTCTCGCTGAAGCCGTAGGCGCGCATCCAGGAGTCGTTGAAGATCTTGCCGAGGTAGCCGCGGCCGCCGTCGGGCAGCAGCACGACGACGACGTCGTCGGGTCCGAGGTCGCGGGCGACGTCGAGGGCCGCCGCCACGGCGAGGCCCGACGAACCGCCGACGAGCAGGCCCTCCTCGCGGGCCAGCCGACGCGTGAGCTCGAACGAGCGGGCGTCGGAGGCGGCGATGATCCGGTCGACGACGCTGGGGTCGTAGGCCGAGGGCCAGAAGTCCTCGCCGACGCCCTCCACGAGGTACGGCCGGCCCGTCCCGCCGCTGTAGACGCTGCCCTCAGGGTCGGCGCCGATGATCTGGACGGCGCCGCCGCTGACCTCTTTCAGGTACCGGCCGGTTCCGCTGATGGTGCCGCCCGTGCCCACGCCGGCGACGAAGTGGGTCACGCGCCCCTCGGTGTCGCGCCAGATCTCGGGGCCCGTCGTCTCGTAGTGGCTCTGCGGCCCGGCCGGGTTGGCGTACTGGTTCGGCTTGAAGGCACCGGGGATCTCGCGGACGAGCCGGTCGGAGACGCTGTAGTACGACTCGGGGCTGGTGGGCTCGACGGCCGTCGGCGTCACGACGATCTCGGCGCCGTAGGCCTTGAGCACGTTGCGCTTGTCGTCGCCGACCTTGTCGGGCAGCACGAACACGCAGCGGTAGCCGCGCTGCTGCGCCACGAGGGCGAGGCCGACGCCGGTGTTGCCGCTCGTCGGCTCGACGATCGTGCCGCCGGGCTTCAGCAGGCCGTCGCGCTCGGCAGCGTCGACGATGCGCGTCGCGATCCTGTCCTTCGAGGAGCCGCCCGGGTTGAGGTACTCGACCTTGACCAGCACCGTGGCCGTGATGCCCTCGGTCACCTTGTTCAGCTTGACGAGCGGGGTGTCGCCCACCAGGTCGAGGACGGTCTCGGCGTACTTCACGGCGTCTCCGGGTTCTCCGCCGCCGTCGTGGGGCTCGCGGATCGGTGGCCGCCGCACGGGGCGGGGCCTGTGGTGAGGGTCGGGGGCGGGAGGTTCACCCGCCCCCCGAGTCTACCGGCGGCCCTCCGACGTGTGACGGTGGACGACGGGCGGCGGGGACGGGCCTCGCCGACACGCGCCCTGTGGACGCTCTTCCCAGACGGGCCTGGGGAGAATGTCGGTGACGCATCCACGACCGTCCGCGGCCCCGGCCGCGCCGGGGCCCTCGTGCTCCCGGCCTCCGTCACGCAGACTGGTCTCGCGGAGACGAGCGTGCGCCGGAGCGGCGAGCTCGTCCGGCGTCGCACGACGAGGACCGCCCCCGACCACCGATCCCCCATCGCAGAGGACCAGCACCGTGGCCAGCACCGACAAGAACAAGCCCAGCGTCAAGCAGCAGCGCGACGCCCGCCGCCAGGAGAAGGTCGCGGCGCTGAAGCGCCAGCAGGCCGTCCAGAAGCGCAACCGGGTCGTGGGCATCTCGATCGCGGCCGTCGCGGGCGCCGCGGCCGTCGCCCTGCTCGTCACCTTCGTCGTGACGAGCGGCCAGCCCCGGCAAGACCCGGACGACATCACCGTCGCCGGCGTGCAGACCTGGGACGACCTGACGGCGAACCACGTCACGGGCTCCGTCGACTACGAGATGACCCCGCCGGCCGGCGGCGACCACGCGGGCGTCTGGATGAACTGCGGCGTCTACACCGAGCAGGTGCCGAACGAGAACGCGGTGCACGACCTGGAGCACGGCGCGATCTGGTTCACCTACGACCCGGCACAGGTGACGGACGACCAGATCGCCGCCGTCACCGACCTGGCGCCCTCGACCTACTCCGTGGTCTCGCCGTACGAGGGCATGGACAGCCCGATGTACGTGAGCGCCTGGGGCGCCCAGCTCGCCTTCGACGACCCGGCCGACCCGGCCGTCGCCGACTTCGTCACCAAGTACTGGAAGTCCAGCGCCGCCCCCGAGCCCGGTGCCGCGTGCAGCGGAGGCGTCGACGGGCCCGGCCGGGTCTCGTGACCGACGCGGGCGACGGCACCACGCGCTCCGACGCGACCGGTCAGGGAGGCGCGCCCCGCGACTCCGGGGCCCGTCGGCTCCGTCTCGTGGTCGCGGCGGTGCTCGCCCTCGCGATCGTGCTCGTGGCCGGCGTCGCCGTCGGCCGCCTGAGCGCCCCGGCGCCGGTCGTGCCCGGCGAGCGCAGCGTGGAGGCGGGCTTCTCGCGCGACATGCAGGTGCACCACGAGCAGGCGGTCGAGATGGCCATGGCCGTCCGTGACCGGAGCGACGCGGACGACGTGCGGACCATCGCCTACGACATCGCGACCGCGCAGTCGCAGCAGGCCGGGCAGATGTACGCGTGGCTCGAGCTCTGGGGCGACTCGCAGGCGCCGACGGAGCCCACGATGACGTGGATGACCCGGCCCACCCTCGACGGCAGCTACGGCGACCACGACCACACGGCCGGCGCAGCGCCGACCGACGGGTCGTCGGCGCCGTCGCACACCCCGGGCGACCCCATGCCCGGCCTCGCGACCCCCGAGCAGATGGCCGAGCTGCGCGCGGCCGACGGCGTCGACGCCGAGCGCCTCTTCCTGACCCTGATGATCGCCCACCACCGGGGCGGCATCAAGATGGCCGAGGCCGTGCTGGCCCGGAGCGACGACCGTCAGGTCGGCGACTTCGCCCGGGGCATGATCATGACCCAGGAGAGCGACATCGACGCGATGGAGCAGATGCTCGCAGCGCGCGCCTAGGCCTCCCCCGCCGCCGCGCCCCCGGCTGCGCCGGCGGGGACGGAGCCCGCCCCTGCCTCGACCGAGGCGACCTGCTGGCCGTAGAGGTCGGCGTAGACCCCGCCTCGCTGCACCAGCTCGTCGTGCGTGCCGCGCTCGACGACCTCGCCGGCCGCCACGACGAAAATGACGTCCGCCGCGCGCACGGTGGAGAGCCGGTGGGCGATGGCGATCGTCGTGCGACCCCGGGCGGCGGCGTCGAGCGCCTGCTGCACCACGCGCTCGCTCACCGTGTCGAGCGCGCTCGTCGCCTCGTCGAGCACCAGCACGGCCGGGTCCTTGAGGAGGACGCGCGCGATGGCGATGCGCTGCTTCTCGCCGCCGGAGAGGCGGTAGCCGCGCTCGCCCACGACCGTGTCGTAGCCCTCGGGGAACGACACGATCGTCTCGTGGATGTTCGCCTGCCGCGCGGCCGCGACGAGCTGCTCGTCGGTGGCGTCGGGGCGGGCGTAGCGGAGGTTGTCGCCGATCGTCGCGTGGAAGAGGTACGTCTCCTGGCTGACGATGCCGATGTTCGCCACGAGGTCCTCCTGGTCGAGCTCGCGCACGTCGGTGCCCGCGAAGCGCACCGCCCCCGACGACGCCTCGTAGAACCGCGGGATGAGGTACGACACCGTCGTCTTGCCCGCCCCGCTCGGCCCGACGAAGGCCGCGAACTGCCCCGGCTCGATGTCGAAGCTGACCCCGCGGAGGGTCTTCTGGCCCGGCTCGGCGTCGGGGTAGCTGAACACGACGTCGTCGAACTCGACGCGGCCGAGGGCCGAGCGGTCGACGCGCCGCGGCGTGCCCGTCTCGGTGATGGCCGGCTGCAGGTCGAGGTACTCGAAGATGCGGGCGAAGAGCGCCCCCGAGGTCTGGAGGTCGAGGGCCACGCGGAGCAGCCCCATCAGCGGGAAGGTCAGGCGCGCCTGCACGGTGGTGAAGGCGACGATCGTGCCGGCGGTCACGGGCACGTCGCGGAGGATGAGCCAGGCGGCCACCAGGTAGATCAGCGCGGGGATGACCGACAGGAAGATCTGGACCACGGCGAAGAACCACTGGCCGCTCATCTGCTGCCGCACCTGGAGGCCGATCTGGGTGCGGTTCTCGGCCGAGTAGCGCTCGACCTCGGCCTGCTGCTGGTTGAAGCTCTTCGCGAGCAGGATGCCGCTGACGCTGAGCGCCTCCTGCGTGATGGCGGTCATGTCGGAGAGGGACTCCTGCGTCTTCGTGGCGATCCGCGCGCGCACCTGGCCCACCCGACGCTGGGCGACGACGAGGAGCGGCAGGAGGATGACGGTCACGACCGTCATCTGCCAGCTCAGCACGAGCATCGAGACGAACGCCGCGATCACCGTGACGGTGTTGCCGAGCACGCTCGAGATCGTGTTGCTGAGGACGTTGGCCACGCCGCCGACGTCGTTCTGCAGCCGGGACTGGATGACGCCCGTCTTCGTGCGCGTGAAGAACGCCAGCTCCATCCGCTGAAGGTGCCCGAAGAGCCGGATGCGGAGGGCTCCCATCACCTGGTTGCCGACCGTCGCGGTGAGCCAGGTCTGCCACACGCCGATGCCGGCGCTCAGCACCCAGAGCAGCACCATGGCGCCCACGAGCTCCAGCAGCACGGGGACGTCGGGGCCGCCCGCGGGGAAGAGCCCGAGGTCGAACGCCTGCTTCGTCAGCAGCGGGGGCAGCACGCTGATCGCGGCCCCGATGAGCACGAGGACGACCGTGACGACGAGGGCCCGGCGGTACGGGTCGAACAGGCCCCGGATGCGCCGGAAGAGGTCGGGGATGCGCGGCGCCGCGGCGTTCGCGGCCTTCTGCGCCTGCGCGTCGCCGCTCGAGATGCGGCCGCCGCCGCGGACGCCGCCCGCGGCGACCGAGTTCGTCCTGCTCATGCCGTCACGGTACGCCGTGCCGACGACACCGCCGGACCACCGCCTCCCGGGGCCTCGCCACGCCGACGAACGACCTTTCTGCCCACCCCAGTTCGGGTCGGCCGACGTTTTCGCAGTGACCAGGAAGAACACTCAGTTTAGGATGGGCTCCGGGGTGGTTCACCGCACCCCGTGGCCGCATTCTCCGTACCCGACGGAGAACTACCCGATGTGGCAGAGGTAGGACCCGTGAACACGCCTGACGACACGTCCGTCGCACCCCCGAGCGCTGAGCTGCAGCTCACCGACCACCGGGCGTCCCTCGATGCCATCGAGGACGGCTGGAGCCGCATCGCGCCCGTGCAGGGCGCCCGCCTCCGCGAGGCCGTGCGCTCCTTCCCCGAGGAGGAGTGGCGCTCCCGGCCGCGCATCCTGCTCGCCCTCGCGGCCAGCCACCGCTCCGTCGGCTCGCGCTCGGCCAGCGCCGCGCTGCCGTGGTTCCGCGGCGTGGCCAAGGCCATCGACGCCGACCCGACCCTGGGCCTCGACGTCCGGGCGGGCTACCACGTCCACCTCGCGGCCACGCTGCGCACCCTCGGCAACTTCGTCGTCGCGCACGAGCACCTCGAGATCGCCCGCACGATGATCGAGACCGACCTCGCGCAGGCGATCAGCGCCCGCATCGGCCTCAGCGCCTCGTTCAGCCTCCAGCTCGGGCTGATCCGCGTCCACTACGGCGAGTACGACCAGGCCCTCTTCGCCCTGGGCCTCGCCGCCGGCCTCGGCGAGGAGCACCTGAGCACCGCCGAGCGCGTCGAGTGCCTCTCCGCCCTCGCCTACGTCGCGATGCTGCTCGGCGACTTCGCCGTCGCCGACGAGCACGTCGCCCACGCGGAGCAGCTCGCCGCCGGGACCGACCTCCTGGTCAGCTCGTTCGGCGCGCTCGCGCAGATCACCCGGCTGCACGTGGCCCTCGAGCGCGACCGGCCCCTCGCGGAGGTCGAGCAGATCGTCGCCGCCGTGCGCGAGTCGTCGCGCGGGAGCGACTGGGAGGCGCTGGGCTGGCTCGCCGAGGCCCACGTCTGCCTCGTCGAGCAGCGGTACATCGAGCTGCTCGACCACCTCGGGCGGATCACGCGCCTGACCCAGGGCTTCACGGGCCACCCCGTCGTGCCGTCGTCCGTGGCCGCCCTGCGCGCCGAGACGATGCGCGCGCTCGGCCAGCCGCAGGAGGCCCGTCGCCTCGCCGCCCCGCTCGCGCCGAGCGACCGCCACGTGCTCTGCCCGAGCCGCGTGCTGGCCCTCGTGCACCTCCAGGCGGGCGAGCCCGAGGCGGCGCTCGACGCCCTCGAGGGCTGTCTCGCCCTCGGCGACCTGCACACCGAGCGGACGATGGGCCACGTGCACGCCATCGCCGCGGCGGCGCACGCGCTGACCGGCGACGGCGGCCGGGCCGACATCGCCTTCGACCGCGCCCTGCTCTCCGTCGCGCGCATGGGCTCGCTCTGGCCGTTCGCGACCCTGCCCGTGCAGACGCTCGACCACCTCGCGTCGCGGGCGGCGCAGCGCGACCAGCCCGACGTCATCCAGGGGGCCCTCGACCGCCTGCGCGGCGCCACGGGCGACGCGGTCGACGAGCTGGCCGAGCCGCTCAGCGACCGCGAGCTCGTGATCGTCCGGCACCTGGCCACCGGCCAGACCCTCGGCCAGATCGGCAACCAGCTCTACATCTCCGTCAACACGGTGAAGAGCCACGTGCGGAGCATCTACCGCAAGCTGCAGGCCACGTCGCGCCGGGAGGCGATGGCACGGGTCCGACAGCTCGGGCTGGACGTCGAGGCGGACTGACCGCGGGAGGCGCGGGTCGGCCCGAGCGGGACCGGCCGGGCCGTGACCGGGCGCGGGAGTCGCGGGCCGGCCGTGCGGTAACCTCTCGCGGGTGCCTGACGACGTCGCCCCCTCCTCCCCCGCGCCCTCCGTCCGCCCCTCGCTGGGCGTCCAGCTGCGCCGCCGGAAGCCCCTGGAGTCGTTCGCCGACGACCAGGAGGCCTCGGGCCAGCCGGCGCTCCGACGCACCCTCGGCGTCTGGCACCTGACCGCGATCAGCATCGGCGCGACGCTCGGCACGGGGATCCTCGTGGTGCTCGGCACCGCCGTGCCCCTGGCCGGCCCCGCCGTCTGGATGGCCTTCGTGCTCGCCGGCGTCGCGGCGCTGCTCTCCGCCCTCTCGTACGCCGAGATGGCCGGCAGCGTGCCCGTCTCCGGGTCGAGCTACAGCTACGCCTACGCGACGCTCGGTGAGGGCCTGGCCTGGGTCTGCGGCTGGTGCCTCGTGCTCGAGTACGCGGTGTCGGTCGCCGCGGTGGCCGTCGGGGCCGGCCAGTACGTGAACGAGGCACTCGACGTGGTCGGCCTCGCCCTGCCGGCCGCCCTCGCCGACCCGCCCGGGGCCGGCGGCCTGCTCAACCTGCCCGCGGCCGTGCTCGTGCTGCTCGCCACCGTCGTGCTGCTGCCCGGCGCCCGCGAGGGGGCCTGGGTCAACACCGTCCTCGTCGTCGTCAAGGTCGGGCTGCTGGTCTTCTTCGTCGTCGTGGCCTTCTCGGCGTTCCGCTCGGGCAACTTCGAGCCCCTGGCCCCGATGGGCGCGGCGGGGGTCTCGGCCGCCGCCTCCCGCCTGTTCTTCTCCTACATCGGCTTCGACGCGGCCTCGACGGCGGGCGAGGAGGCCCGTGACGCCCGGCGCGACCTGCCCCGGGCCATCATCGCCTCGATCGTGATCATCACCGTGCTCTACGTGCTCGTGGCGGTCGCGGCGATCGGCGCACGGCCGTGGACGGAGTTCACCGACGGCGAGGCGACCCTCGTGACGATCGTGGCCGACATCACGGGCCAGCCGTGGGTGGCCTTCCTGTTCGCCGTGACGGCCGTGGCCGCCATCGCCAGCGTCGTGCTGACGGTGCTCTACGGCCAGACCCGCATCTTCGTGGCCATGGCCCGTGACGGACTCGTGCCGCGCGTGCTGGGCCGCGTCTCGCCGCGCACGCGCACGCCCGTGGCGGGCACGCTGATCGTCGGCGGGGCGGTCGCCCTCACCGCGGCCCTCGTGCCGCTCGGCGCGCTGGCCGACGCCACGAGCATCGGCACGCTCTTCGCGTTCGCGCTGGTCAACGTGTCGGTCGTCTGGCTGCGGCGCAACCGGCCCGAGCTCGACCGCACGTTCCGCGTGCCGCTGTACCCGGTCGTGCCGGTGCTCGGGTTCGCCGCGTGCGTGCTGCTCATGGTGACGCTCGGCTGGATCACCTGGGTGGCCTTCGCGCTCTGGATGGTCGTGGGCACCGCGGTGTACCTCGGGTACGGGCGTCGGCACTCCGTCGTGGGCCGCGCCTCCTAGCCCTCCCGGCTGCCCGGCCCGCGAGACGGCCCCGGGTGCCGTCGCAGTCGCCCCCGGGAACGGCGGAAGGCGCCGCCCCGAGGGGCGACGCCTTCTGCTGTGGTGCAGGAGCGGTGGGGCCGTGGGCCCCGCCGACTACTTGAGGGTGACGGTGGCGCCGGCAGCCTCGAGCTGAGCCTTCGCCTTCTCGGCGGTCTCCTTGTTGGCGCCCTCGAGGACGGTGCTGGGCGCACCGTCGACGACGGCCTTGGCCTCGCCGAGGCCGAGGCTCGTGAGCGCGCGGACCTCCTTGATGACCTGGATCTTCTTGTCGCCGACCGAGTCGAGGACGACGTCGAAGGAGTCCTTCTCCTCGACCTCTTCGGCAGCGGCGGCGGGGCCGGCGGCACCGGCGGCGGCGACGGGGGCCGCAGCGGTGACCTCGAAGACCTCTTCGAACTTCTTCACGAACTCGCTGAGCTCGATGAGCGTGAGCTCCTTGAAGGCCTCGATCAGTTCGTCCTGCGTGAGCTTCGCCATGGTGTTCTCCTTGTTGTGTTCTTGAAGTGGTGGTGGTTGCGACGACAGCTGTTAGCTGTCGGCGTCCTGCTTCGCGCGCAGCGCCTCGACCGTGCGGACGGCCTGCGAGAGCGGAGCCTGGAACAGGTAAGCAGCACCGAAGAGCGAAGCCTTGAAGGCGCCGGCCAGCTTGCCCAGCAGCACCTCCCGCGACTCGAGATCGGCGAGCTTGTTGACCTCGTCTGCCGAGAGAGGGTTACCGTCGAAGTAACCGTTCTTCACGATCAGAGCGGGGTGTGCCTTGGCGAAGTCACGCAGGCTCTTGGCGACGGTGACAGGGTCACCGTGCACGAAGGCGATCGCAGAAGGCCCGACGAGTTCGTCGTCGAACGAGCTGATTCCGGCGTTGTTGGCCGCGATCTTGCTGAGCGTGTTCTTCACCACGGCGTACGTCGCGTCTGCACTGATGGACTTGCGGAGCTCCTTGAGCTCAGCGACAGTGAGACCGCGGTACTCGGTGAGCAGGACGGCGGTCGAGTCACGGAAGTTCTCCGTGAGCTCGGCGACCGATGCTTCCTTGTTCGCCATGGCTCTCCTAAACGTGGGTGTGCCGGCAGCCCCCGGGACCTCGAGGCCCACGACACCGAGATCGGTGCCGGGGCAAAGAAAAAAGCTCCGGCGCGGGCGCACGGAGCTGAGTCTCTTCGAGAAGAGGAACGACTTCACACACCTGCGCTGGTCGCTCTCTCTCGAGAACCTTCGGTCTCCGTCTGTCTCAGCGAGGCTGAGCGCAGGCGATGACAACCGGCGGTCTTGGGCTGGGTACAGAGTAGACGCACGACTCACGCTCGCGCAAGTCGGGCCTCCTCGCCCTGCCCCTGCCCCTGCCCCGGCGCGGACCCGGTCATCGGCCCCGCCGCCCGCGACGTCGCCGCCGCGTCGGGCTCCGCCGGCCCCTCGAGCGGCAGGCGCACCGTGAAGACGGCGCCCGCGGGGCTGCTCTCGACCGAGACGTGCCCGCCGTGGGCGTGCACGACCGCCTCGACGATGGCGAGGCCGAGCCCGGTCGACCCGGCCGTGCGCGACCGCGAGCTGTCGGCGCGCGCGAACCGCTCGAAGAGCACCGGCAGCACGCTCGGCTCGATGCCGGGGCCCTCGTCGGCCACCGTGACGAGCGCCTGGCTGCCCGACGGGTCGACGCCGAGCGCGACGTGCACCCTCGTGCCGTCGGGGGTGTGGGTGCGGGCGTTGGTCAGCAGGTTCGCGACGATCTGGTGGAGGCGCATGGCGTCGCCCGGCACGACGACCGGCCGGTCGGGCAGGTCGACGTCGACGGGGTGCGAGTCGCTGGCGACGTGGGCGTCGTTGACGGCGTCGAGCACGACGCGGGTCAGGTCGACGTCGCCGACCACCAGGTCGCGGCCCTCGTCGAGGCGTGCGAGCAGGAGGAGGTCCTCGACGAGCGAGGTCATGCGGACGGCCTCCGACTCGATCCGGCCCATCGCGTAGACGACGTCCGGCGGCAGGTCGGTGCCCATGCGTCGGGTGAGCTCGGCGTAGCCGCGCACCGACGCGAGCGGGGTGCGGAGCTCGTGCGAGGCGTCGGCGACGAACTGCCGCACCTTGTTCTCGCTCTGCTGACGCGCCTCCAGCGCTCCGGCCACGTGGCCGAGCATGCGGTTGAAGGCCGCGCCGACACGGCCGACCTCGGTGCGGACGTCGGCGTCGGGCTCGGCGACGCGCTCGGCGAGGGCGACCTCGCCGCGGTCGAGCGGCAGCTCGGCGACGCGGAGGGCCGTGTCGGTCATCCGCTCGAGCGGGCGGAGGGCGTACCGGACGACGCCGTAGGCGATGACGACCGCGAGGGCGAGCCCGACGAGCGTGACCAGGGCGATGATCGTGACGAGGCTGGTGACCGTGCGCGACACGGTGTCGGTCGGCAGGCCCACCACCAGGGTCGCCGCGACGACCGTGCTGACGGAGGCGGAGCTCGTCCGGATCTGCACGGGCACGGCCTGCAGGCGGTAGCTGCCGAGGTCGCCGCCGAGGTCGGCGGTGACCGGCACGGCCGACTGCGCCACGCGCTGCACCGCCGTGTCGTCGGAGGTGCTCGTCTGCGTGGTGACCTGGCCGTCGTCGTCGATGTGCACCTGGACGACGCTGTCGCCCTGGAGGAGGGCGGTGAAGGTGCCGGGAGCCTGACGGGGCCCACTGAGGTCCTCGTAGTCGGGCGAGACCGTCGGGCGGCCGCCCGTGCCCGGGCCCGACCCGGCGACCGCACGCTGCACGGCCTGCGACAGGTCGGCGTCGAGCTGGTTCATCAGCGACCCGCGCAGCGCCACCACGCTCACCGCGCCGATCACGACCGTGAGCAGAACGACGAGCGCGACGATGCTCAGGATCAGCCGGTTGCGGAGCGTCAGCGGGGCCCCGGGGGCGGGGACCCGGCCGAGGGCCCCCCGTAGCCGCCCGCCGACCCGGGCGGGCAGCGCGTCGCTCACGACGTGGGCTTGATGACGTAGCCGACGCCGCGCACGGTGTGGATCATGGGCTCCTCGCCCGCGTCGATCTTCTTGCGCAGGTACGAGATGTAGATCTCGACGACGCTCGACTTGCCGCCGAAGTCGTAGCTCCAGACCCGGTCGAGGATCTGCGCCTTGCTCAGCACGCGACGCGGGTTGCGCATCAGGAAGCGCAGCAGCTCGAACTCGGTGGCGGTGAGCTCGACCTCGCGGCCGGCGCGCGACACCTCGTAGCTCTCCTCGTCGAGGACGAGGTCGCCCACGACGATCCGCGAGTCGCCGTGCTCGCTGATCGCGGAGGCGGATCGGCGGATCAGGCCGCGCAGCCGGGCGACGACCTCCTCGAGGGAGAAGGGCTTCGTGACGTAGTCGTCGCCGCCCGCGGTGAGGCCCGAGACGCGGTCCTCGACGCTGTCCTTCGCCGTGAGGAAGAGGATGGGGGTGTCGTCGCCGCCCTGACGGAGCCGGCCGAGCACCTGGATGCCGTCGATGTCGGGCAGCATCCAGTCGAGCACGATGGCGTCGGGCTGGAACTCGCGGGCGAGGGCGAGCGCGCCCTGGCCGTCGGCGGCCGCCTTCACGTCGTACCCCTCGTAGCGGAGCGCCATCGAGAGCAGGTCGGTGAGGCTGGCCTCGTCGTCGACGACGAGGACGCGGAGGGGCGATCCGTCGGCCCGGGTGAGTCTCGGGGCGGCTGCGGTGGCGGGGGTCGAAGTGGTCACCTTCCCCAGTATCGAGGGATTCCTATGAGGCGGCTGTGGTGGCGCCATGCGTGAGCCGTGCACTCCTCACAGGGCTCTCATCGGCGGCCCACCGGGGTCGCACCGGGGTCGCGTCCGGGATGCACCGACGCGTGGCCCACGGTCGTGGCCCCTCCGCTCACCCCCGCGGGTAGTCCGCGCAGGCGAAGCGCCGCGAGTCTGGCGCCCAGCACGGCACGTTGACCGTGCCCTGGCCGCCCTGCAGTGCCCGCAGGGTGCGCGGCTCGGAGCCCGGCACGGGCAGCCCGTCGTCGCCGAGCGGCATCGTCCGCAGCTCCACGTCGCGGTCGGCCGGGTGCCCGGTGGTGCCCGGCTCGTACGCCAGCCAGAGCAGCGTGCGGCCGTCCGGCGAGGGGTGGGGGAACCAGTTCACCCGCTCGTCGTCGGTCACCTGCACGAGGTCGCCGCCGTCGGCCGCGGCCCGGAACAGCTGGGCGTGCCCGGCGACGCCGCCGGAGGCGCGCTCCGAGTTCCACCACAGCCACCGGCCGTCGGGCGAGAACTCGGGGCCGTCGTCGGGGTGCTCGTCGGCGGTGACGGCGGTCGCGGTGCCGTCGGCCACGGAGACCAGGGCGACGTCCGTCCGCCAGCCGGCCCGCGCCTCCTCGCCGTCCGGGTCGTCGACCGGCGCCGGCAGGGCGCCGACGACCACGCTGAGCTGCGTGCCGTCGGGCGAGACGCCGTGCAGGTAGTTCTTGTGGTTCCGGCCCGGAGGGTGGTCGCGCGTCACCCGACGGGCGCTCCCGCCCGGCTCCACCCCGTCCCACGGCACCTCGTACAGGTGCCCGTCGCGCGCGCTCACCACGACGGTCCGCTGGTCGGGCGCGATCACGTGGTCGTTGTTGATCTCGGGCACGTCGCCGAGCGGCACGGGCACGAGGTCGGTCTCGTCGGCGTCGCGGGCGTCGGCCGGCAGGCGCCAGAGCAGGCCGTCGCCGTTGACGACGAGCCAGCGGCCGTCGGGGCTCCAGTTCGGGGCCTCGACGAGCACGCGCCCGCTGCGGAAGGCGACCTCGGCCTCGCCGGTGACGGCGTCGACGACGAGGAGGCGGCTGGTCTGGCCGGGGAGGAGGAGTCGGGGCACGGGTCGGTCTCCCTGCTACTGGTTCGAGAACGCGGAGTCGAAGGAGGCGGCGGGCCGTGGCCAGAGCAGCGAGCGCACGTGGGCCAGGGCCTCCGGGGCGCCGTGCAGGCGGTCCATGCCGGCGTCCTCCCACTCGATCGAGATGGGGCCGTCGTAGCCGACGGCGTCGAGGGCGCGGAAGGCGTCCTCCCAGTGCACGTCGCCGTGCCCGGTCGACACGAAGTCCCAGCCGCGGCGCGGGTCGCCCCACGGCAGGTGGGAGCCGAGCACGCCCGAGCGGCCCGACGCGGGGCGCACGCGCGTGTCCTTGCAGTCCACGTGGTAGATCCGCGACGCGAAGTCGGTGATGAAGCCGACGACGTCGACGCCCTGCCAGAGCATGTGCGACGGGTCCCAGTTGAAGCCGAACGCCTCGCGGTGCTCGATGGCCTCGAGCGTGCGCACGCTCGTCCAGTGGTCGTAGGCGATCTCGCTCGGGTGCACCTCGTGCGCGAACCGCACCCCCTCGGCGTCGAACACGTCGAGGATGGGGTTCCAGCGCGTGGCGAAGTCCTCGTAGCCGGCGTCGATGACGCTGGCGGGCACGGGCGGGAACATCGCGACGTACGGCCAGATCGCCGACCCGGTGAAGCCGACGACGGTGTCGACGCCCATCTTGCGGGCGACGCGGGCCGCCCGCTTCATGTCCTCCGCGGCGCGCTGCCGCACGCCCTCCGGGTCGCCGTCGCCCCAGGTCGACGGCCGCAGGATCGCCTGGTGGCGGAAGTCGATCGGGTCGTCGCAGACCGCCTGGCCCGTGAGGTGGTTCGAGATCGCCCACACGCGCAGGCCGTGGCGGTCGAGCACGTCGAGGCGCGAGCGGAGGTAGGCGTCGTCCTGGTCGGCCCGCTCGAGGTCGAGGTGGTCGCCCGAGGCCGCGATCTCGAGGCCGTCGTAGCCCCAGCCCGCGGCGAGCGCCGCGACCTCCTCGAGGGGCAGGTCGGCCCACTGGCCGGTGAACAGGGTGACGGGGCGGGAGCTCTCGCTCATGGGGTCCTCTCCGGGCGGGGCGGGCGGTGCGGCGGTGCGGCGGTGCGGGTGGTGCGGGTGGTGCGGGTGGTGCGGAGGCGGGGTCGTGCAGGGCGGGCGGAGGCGGGGGTGCCGACCCGGCGTCCCCGCCAGCATGGCAGGGGGCGGGGCCCCGTCAGGGCACGTCGACCCAGCGACGCCCGGCCGCGGCGGCCAGGACGCCCTCGGTGACGCGGATCGCCCGGAGGCCGTCGTCGAAGGTCGGCAGCCCCTCGGGCGCGCCGCCGTCGACCGCGTCGTAGACGTCCGCGACGAACGCCGCGAAGGCGTCCACGTAGCCGAGCGGGTGGCCCGCCGGCACGATCGACAGGCGCGCGGCGTCGGGCGACAGGGCCGCCGCGTCGCGGGCCAGCACCTCGGTGCCGCGCCGCCGGCCGACCCACAATGTCTCGGGCTCCTCCTGCGAGAACTCGAGGCTCTCGACCGTGCCCGCGACGTCGATGAGGAGGCGGTTCTTGCGCCCCGGCGCGACCTGCGACACGAAGAGGGTGCCGATGGCTCCCCCGACGGTCTCGAAGACGACGGCGGCCTCGTCCTCGGTGTCGACGGGCCTGCCGCCGCGTTCGCGGTGCACGGTCGTGGTCGTCGACGACAGGCGCACGAGGCGGCCGGCGTCGCCGAGCACGAACTCGAGGAGGTCGACGAGGTGGCTGCCGATGTCGGCGAAGGCCCGCGACGGGCCCCCGGCGGCCGAGTCGACGCGCCAGTCGACGTCGTCGCTCTCGAGCAGCCAGTCCTGCAGGTAGCTCCCCCGGACGCTGAGCACCCGGCCGGTGTCTCCCCGGGCGATGCGGGCCCGCGCCTCCCGGACCATCGGGTGGTAGCGGTAGACGAAGGGCACCGCGGCGACGCGGCCCGCGGCGGAGGCGGCGGCGACCAGCGCCTCCCCCTCCTGACTCGTCGTCGCGAGGGGCTTCTCGCAGACGACGTGCTTGCCGGCCCGGAGCGCGGCGAGCGCGACCGGGGCGTGGCTGGCGTTCGGCGAGCAGACGTGCACGACGTCGACGGCGGGGTCGTCGACGAGGTCGGCGACCGACGCGTGCGCCCGGGCGACGCGGAGCGAGGCCGCCGCGCGGGCGGCGCTCTCCGGGGTCGACGACGCGAGGGCCACGACCTCGGCGCCGGCGGTGCGGGCGGCGGCGGCGTGGACGCGCGCCATGAAGCCGCCGCCCACGATGCCGACGCGGACGCGCCCGGGCCGGGAGGCGCCTCCGGCCTCCACGGCGGGGGCGGGGCGGGCCGCCCCGACCGTGACGACCGGGGCGGCGCCTCCCGGCCGGGTCACTTGACCGCGCCCGAGGAGAGCCCCGTGATCAGGTGCTTCTGCACGAGCATGAAGCCGATCAGCACGGGCAGCGAGACGACCACCGACGCGGCCATCAGCTGGTTCCAGTAGACGTCCTGCTGCGACGCGTACGCCCGGAGGCCGATCGACAGGGTCCGCGTGTCCTTGCTGGTCAGCACCGAGGCGAAGAGGACCTCGCCCCACGCCGTGATGAAGGCGTAGACGGCGACGGCGATGATGCCGGGCTTCGCGACGGGGATGATGACGCGGAAGAGCGCACCGAGGCGGCCCGTCCCGTCGATCATCGACGCCTCCTCGAGCTCCTTCGGGATGGAGGCGAAGTAGCCCGTCAGCATCCAGATCGAGAACGGCAGGCTGAACGTCATGTAGGTGATGATCAGCCCGAGGTAGCTGCCCGTGAGCTGCACCCCGACCGTGCGCTGGATCTGCACGAAGATGAGGAAGAGCGGCAGCAGGAACAGGATGCCGGGGAACATCTGCGTCGACAGCACCACGAGGCTGAAGCTCCGCTGCCCGCGGAAGCGCAGGCGAGCCAGCGAGTAGGCCGCCAGCACCGCCATCGACACCGAGAGCACCGTCGCCGAGACCGTGACGATGAGGCTGTTCTTGAAGTACGACGCCAGCGGCACGGTCTGCCAGATCTGCACGTACGGCTCGAGCGTGACCCGCGTCGGGATCCAGGTGAAGAGCCCCTGGACGTCGGCGAGCGGCTTGATCGACGTCGTCAGCACCACGTACAGCGGCACGACCACGACGAGCGACAGGAAGGCCAGCCCGAAGAACCGGAAGATCTTGAAGCCACGGGTCTCAATCATCGTGCTGTCCCTTCGGGAGAACCATGCGGATGTAGAACGCCGACGCGATCAGCAGGACGATCAGGAGCATCACGCTCATGGCGCCGCCGAGGCCGAAGTTCCAGTTGTTGAAGCTCTGCTGGTAGATCAGCGGCGAGATGAGCGTCGCCTGCTCGGGCGACGCCGGGCCGAAGAGCACGTAGGGCACGTTGAACTGGTTGAAGATCCAGAGGCTCATGATGAGCAGCAGCACGGCGTTGGCCGGCTTCACCATGGGCAGCGTGATCTGCGTGAACTGCTTCCAGAGGCTCGCGCCGTCGAGGCTCGCGGCCTCGTAGACGTCGCCCGGGATGTTCTGCAGCGCGGCGAGGAGCATCAGGAAGGCGAACGGCCAGAACTGCCAGGCCGTGACGATGACGATCGCCCAGAACGAGTTGCCGCCGAGCAGCCAGAAGGGGCGGTCCTGGAGGATGCCCAGGTCGTCGACCAGGAACCGGTTGATGGCCCCGTCGCGCTGGTTGAACATGAAGGCCCACGCGATCGTCCCGACGTAGGACGGCAGGGCGTAGGGCACGAGGAAGAGCGTGCGGAGGATCCCGCGGCCCTTGAACGAGCTGGTGAGCAGCACTGCTCCCAGCATGCCCATGCTCCAGGCGATGGCCACGACGATGACGGTGAAGAGCAGGGTGCGGCCGAGGGCCCCGTAGAGCTGGCCGGCGATCGGCGAGCTCGGGTCGAGGGCCGTGACGAAGTTGCGGAGGCCGACGAAGGGCGCGTTGACCCAGTTGGCGATGCTGAGCTGGTTGAGCGTGATGAACGCGATCCAGACGCCCAGCACCATCGGGATGATGTGGACGAGCAGCTCGGCGAGGGCGGCGGGCGCGACCAGGAAGTACGCGAGCGGCGAGCGGTGCGCCTTGCGCTTCTGGGCGGGCTGGAGGGGCGCCGCCTGGTGTCGGTCGGGCGGGGTCGCCTCCTCGGCGGGGGCGGGCGGCAGCAGGTTGACGGTCATGAGGGTCCTCTCGGGTGCGGGTGCCGGGGCGGCCGGTCGTGGTGACCGGCCGCCCCGGCGCGCGGCGGTGGGACGGGCTACTGACCCGAGCTCATCTGGCTGGCCGCGTCCTCGAGGGCCGACTCGACGTCGTCCTCGCTGACCGACTCGCCCTGGGCTGCAGACGCGAGGAGGTCCTTGATCGCCGTGCCGACGAGGGTCTCCATCTGTCCTTCAGAGGGGTAGAGGGGCATCGGCTGGGCGTGGTCGGCGAGCGTGACCTGCTTCAGCTTGATGGCCTCCGACTGGAACGCCGGGTCGTCGTACGCCGCCGTGACGACGGGCAGTGCGCCGAACGACTCGTTGAGGTACTTCTGCTCGTCGTCGCTCGTCAGGTGCTTCACGAAGTCGATCGCGGCGTCCTTGTTGCCGCTGTTCTCGAAGACGCTGATGTTGATGCCGGCGACGTGGCTCTGCGTGCCCTCGAGGCCGGTGGCGTCGGCGGACTCCATCGGCACCGGAGCGGCCGCGTAGTCGGTGAAGTCACGGCTCTTGAGGTTGTCGGTCGGGGCCTGGTCGAAGAACATCGCGGCCTGGCCGTCGGCGAAGGTCGCCGCCATGTCGGAGCCGTTGACGCTCTCCGCGTCGGAGGGCGAGACGACCTTGTCGACGGCCATCAGGTCGACCCACTCCTTGACGCCGGCGACGACGCCGTCGTTGCCGAAGTCGGGCTCGCCGTCCTCGTTGTACAGCTCGCCGCCGTTCTGCAGGCCGCGGACGAACGCCTGGTGGGCGTTGTTCGAGATGCTCGAGCCCGCCATCGTGACGCCCCACTGGTCGATCTGCCCGTCGCCGTCGGTGTCGATCGTCAGCTTCTTGGCGTCCTCCACGAACTCGTCCCAGGTGGCGGGCGGCTCGGTGATGCCGGCGGCCTCGAACATGGCCGTGTTGTAGTACAGCGAGTACGCGAGGCCGTAGAGCGGCACGGAGGTCGGGGCCTGGCCCTCGGCACCGCCGGTCGCGAAGCTGGACTGCACGAAGCGGTCCTGGCCGCCGATGGCCTCGAGGGCGTCACCCTCCCAGGGCACGAACGCGCCGCTGGACTGCAGCGACACCGCCCAGGTGTTGCCGATGTTGAGCACGTCGGGGCCCTCGCCGCTCGAGACGGCGGTGAGGATGCGGTTGTAGAGGTCGGACCACGGGATGACCTCGAGGTCGACCTTCACCCCGGTCTCCTCCGTGTACCGGTCGATCGACTCCTGAAGCACCTCGGCGTCGCGCTCGACGGTCGGTGCCTGGTTGCTGGCCCAGTACGTGATGGTCTCGTCGCCGCCGTCGCTGCCGCCGTCGGCGGAGCAGGCGGTCATCGACCCGGCTGCCACGACGCCGACGGCGAGGGCGGCGACCCAGCGGAACTTCTTCGTGTTCATGTCTTCTCCTGGTGTCTCTTCTTCGAGAGGTCTCTTCATCGAGTGGGGGAAGTGCTGTGTTCGGGGTGGTGCGGTGGTGCTGTGCTGCGGGTGGTGCTGTCTCGGTGGTGGGCTGGTGAGGGGTGGGGGCGGGTGCCCCCGCGACGGGCCGGCCTCGTCGTCGACGCCGGCCCGTCGACGACTAGCTGAGGGTGGCGACCGACGGGTCCCAGTCCTCGGGCAGCTCGGGCGTCGGCTCGAGCGACGACGCCACGACGACGCTCTCGTCGCGCTCCGCCGACTCGGCGAGCGAGACCATGACGTCGAGCACGTGGAACGCGAGCTCGCCGGGCACCCGCTCGCGACGGCCGCCGCGGATGGCCTGGGCGAGCTCGGCGACGCCGGTGCCCCGGGTGAAGGTCGACCCCGACGCCGGCACGACGGTCGGCTCGTCGCCGCCCGTGTGCACCAGCGTGTCGCCGTCGAACATGTTCGGGTCGGGGAACACCGCGGTGCCCTCCGTCCCGGCGATCTCGACGAAGCCGGCGCGGGCGAGCTTCGAGTCGAAGCTGAAGACGGCCTGCGCGCTGGCGCCGCTCTCGAACTGGAGCAGGGCGCTGACGTGCGTCGGCACCTCCACCGGGAACTCCGTTCCGGCCTTCGGGCCCGAGCCGATGACGCGGGTCTCGCGGGCCTTCGACGACGTCGCGGTGACCTTCGCCACGGGGCCGAAGACCTGCACGAGGGTCGTGAGGTAGTACGGGCCGACGTCGAACATCGGGCCGGCGCCGTGCGCGAAGAGGAACTCCGGGCTCGGGTGCCACGACTCGGGGCCGGGCACCTGGAAGAGCGCGAGTCCGGTCAGCGGGGCGCCGATGTCGCCCTGGCGCACGACGCGGAGCGCCGTCTGCAGGCCCGCGCCGAGGAAGGTGTCGGGGGCGACGGCCACCCGGACCCCCGCCTCCTGGGCGGCCGCGAGCAGTCGCTGCCCGCTCTCGCGGTCGAGCGCGTAGGGCTTCTCGCCCCAGACGTGCTTGCCGGCGGCGACCGCGGCGAGGGCGACCTCGACGTGGGCGGCCGGGATGGTCAGGTTGACGACGATCTCGACGTCGTCGTGGGCGAGCAGCTCGGCGACCGAGCCGCTGCCGGGCACGCCCCACTTCTCGGCCTGGGCCGCGGCGCGCTCCTCGTCGATGTCGGCGATGAACAGCACCCGGAGGTCGGGGAACTGCGTGAGGTTGCCGAGGTACTGGTCGCTGATCACGCCGGCGCCGACGACGCCGACGCCGACCGGCCCCGTGCGCGGGGCTCCGGACGAGGAGGCGGTGGCCCGGTCGGCCGTGGTGGTGTCGGTCATGCGCGGACTCCCTGGAGGTACTCGAAGCTGTCGGTGAGGGCGGTGAAGACGTCGCCCGCGTGGTCGTCGAGCTCGACGACGGCGAGGGCCTGCGGCGCCGCGCGCAGGATGTCGCGGACGGGCATGCTGCCGCGGCCGACGGCGACCTGCTCGGAGTCGTCCTTCGTCAGGGGGCCGTCCTTCACGTGGAGGAACTGGACCTGGTCGCCCAGGCGGGCGAGGAGCTCGGCCGCGCCGACGCCGCCGACCTCGACCCAGTAGGTGTCGATCTCGAGCACGACGGTCGGGGGCAGGGCCGCGGCGAGGACCTCGAGGGCGGGGGTGCCGTCGATGGTGTTCTCCAGCTCGAAGGCGTGGTTGTGGTAGCCGACCGTGAGCCCGTGCTCGGCGGCCTGCTCGGCGATGCGCCCCAGGTCGGCGGCGACCGACTCGACGTCCTCGCGGGTGATCCACCGGGTCTCGTCGACGTGCGGGTCGATGACCGTGCCGACGCCGAGGCGGACGGCCGCGGCGAAGATCGGCTCGAGGTCCTGGCCGACGAGCTTGGCGTGGGCGCTCGGCGCGGTCAGCCCGGCCGCCGGCAGCGCCTCGGCGTACTCGTCGACGCGCTCGACGAAGCCCCAGGGCTCGACCTGCGTGAAGCCGATGTCGGCGAGGCGGCGGAGGGTGCCGGGCAGGTCGGCCGCGATGGCGTCCCGCACCGTGTAGAGCTGGACCGAGATCGGTGATGTCACCTGGGAGACTCCTCTTCGAGTAGGTGGATGCGGGTGGTCCACCCCCCGACGGGGGTCGATCACCGCTGATCGAGACCGACGATAGGACCACTTCTGTCGGAGCGCAAGCAAAAGTCGACGAATCATCGCCACCCTTGTCTCGAACGTCGTCGGGGCCTGTGCTTTACTGCCTTCATGTCCGACACGACGCGGCCGTCCGCCCTCGGCAGCACGGGAGCCAGCGAGCTCTTCCAGCTGCTGCGCGACGGCAGGCCTCGCACCCGGGCCGAGCTCGCGGCCATGACCGGTCTCGCCCGGTCGACGGTCGGGCTCCGGCTCGACGCGCTGAGCGCCCTCGGTCTCGTCGGCCCCTTCGCCGACGCCGTCTCGACCGGCGGTCGCCCGCCGTCGCGCGTCGCGATGATCCCGTCGGCCCGCGTCGTGCTGGGCGCCGACTTCGGCGCCGGGCACCTCACGACGGCCCTCACCGACCTGATGGGCGAGGTGCTGCTCAGCCGCCACGTCGAGCTCGCCATCGCCGACGGGCCGGAGGCCGTGCTGACGACGATGGTCGCCGAGGCGGACGCCCTGCTCGCCGACCTCGGCCGGAGCCGCGACGACCTGATCGGCGTCGGCATCGGCCTGCCCGGCCCCGTGCAGTTCAGCACCGGCCGCCCGGTCAACCCGCCGATCATGCCCGGCTGGGACGGGTTCGACGTGCCCGGCTGGGTGCGGCGCCACCTCGACGTGCCCGTGCTCGTCGACAACGACGTCAACATCATGGCCCTCGGCGAGCGGAGCCACGCCTTCGCCGGCACCGACCACTTCCTCTTCGTCAAGGTCGCCACGGGCATCGGCTCGGGCATCATCTCGAGCGGGCGCCTGCAGCGGGGCGCCCAGGGCATCGCCGGCGACATCGGCCACGTGCAGATCCCCCGCGGCGCGGGCATCCCCTGCCACTGCGGCAACGTCGGCTGCCTGGAGGCCGTCGCCTCCGGCCCCGCCATCGCCGCCTCGCTGCGCCGCACCGGCCGCGACGTGCCGGGCGGCAAGGAGGTCATCGACCTCGTGCGCGCCGGCGACCTCGACGCGATCATGGCCGTCCGCCAGGCCGGGCGCGACCTCGGCGAGGTGCTGACGGCGTGCGTCAACCTCATCAACCCGTCGGTGATCGCCATCGGCGGCTCGATGGCCCAGGCCGGCGAGCACCTCATCGCCGGGGTCCGCGAGGTCGTCTACTCGCGCTCGATGCCCCTCGCCACCGAGCACCTCAGCATCGTGCAGTCGCGGGCCGGCGACCGCGCCGCGATCATCGGGGCGAGCATGCTCGCCATCCACCACGCGCTCTCCCCCGCCGCCATCGACGAGCTGGCCGCCGCCGTCTAGGCCGGTGGCCCCGCCGGCGTCGCACGACGTCGAGACACGAGGAGGCGCGGTGTCGCGCCCGCCGCCTCTCCGGTGAGAGCATGGAGGCATGTCGATCGTCCAGCCCATGCTCTCCCTGTGGGACGACGAACCGACCCCGCCCGCGCCTCCGGCACGGCCCGCCCACGAGCAGCGCGTGCTCGCCGACTCGAGCGACCGGATCGCGTGGCTCCGGGCCCGGAGCCGGGGCATCACCGCGACCGACGTCGCGCGGCTCTCGAGCCCCCGGGCCGTGCAGGCCGTGGTGCTCGACAAGCTCTACGGCAACGGCTTCGGCGGCAACGCCTACACCGACCACGGCCGGGCCCGGGAGCCCGAGATCGCGCGCTGGGTGCTCGCGGAGCACCGCATCGCCCCGAGCTCGAAGCTCTTCCACGCCGCCGACCGGCCGCGCCACCTCGCCACCCCCGACGGCGTGGCCGTCCGGGCCGACGGCGCGGTGGAGCTCTGCGAGATCAAGACGACGAAGAAGGCGTGGACGAGCATCCCCCGCTCGTACCTCCGCCAGGTGTTCTGGCAGCAGTACGTGCTCGGGGCGGAGCGCACGCTCGTCGTCTGGGAGCAGCACGTCGACTTCGTGCCGCTCGACGCCGTGCCGATGTGCCGGTGGGTCGACCGTGACGACGACGAGATCCACCGCCTCGTGGGCCTCGCCGACACCGTGCTCGACACCCTGGCGCGCCAGGCGCCCGTCGACCCGTTCGCCCCGGGCGTGCGGGCCTACGAGCCGCCGCCCTACGACCCGCTGCGCTGATCCGCTCGCGCTGACCCGCTGCCCTCCCCCTCGACCGCGGCGAGGTTTTCCGCCCCCGTGACGCGGCCGAAACACGACCGACCCATCCGCCCTGTCTGATGGGTCGTGCAGGGAGCCTGCTCGTCACCGAGCGCTCCGCGACGACAGGGAGGGTGCGATGACGCACACGACGATGCGGGCCATGGTCATCGAGCGGACGGGCGGGCCTGAGCAGCTCGTCGCGGCGGAGGTGCCCGTGCCGACGCGGGTCGGCTCGGAGGTGCTGGTGCGGGTGCTCGCCGCCGGGGTCAACCGGGTGGACGCGGAGGCGCGGGCCGGCCTGGGCGACAGCGCCGGCGTCCCGGTGTTCCCGGCCGTGCTCGGGCACGACTTCAGCGGCGTCGTCGTCGAGGTGCCGTACGCGGCGCACGCGCTCCACGTGGGCGACGCCGTCTACGGCATGGCGCCCTTCCCCCGCGCCGGCGGCAGCTACGCCGAGTACGTCAGCGTGCCGTCGTCGTCCGTCGCGCGGAAGCCCGCGACGCTCTCGCACGTCGAGGCCGCGGGCGTGCCGCTGGCCGCCCTCACCGCCTGGGGCATGGTGGTCGACGTCGCCAAGGCCCACGAGGGCCAGCGCATCCTCGTGCACGCGGGGGCCGGGGGCGTGGGCCACTTCGCCGTCCAGATCGCCGCCTACTTCGGGGCGCACGTCGTCGCGACCGGCTCGCAGCGGAACGCGGGCTGGCTCCGCGAGCTCGGGGCCGCCGAGGTCGTCGACTACGACGCCGTCGACCTCGAGCGGACGGTGCGCGACGTCGACGTCGTGGTCACCCTCGTGGACGACGTCGCGGTGGCCGAGGCCAGCCTGCGCGTGCTGCGGCCCGGCGGCGTCGTCGTGCACGCCCCCACCGCCTCCTTCGCCGGGGCCTCCGTCGCGGCCGAGGCCGCCGGCGTCCGGACCACCGGCTTCGCCGTGAGCCCCGACGCCGCGACCCTCTCGGTCATCGCCCGGCTGCTCGACTCGGGCGACCTGCGCGTCTACGTCGACGACGTCTACGACCTCGACGAGGCGGCCGACGCCCACACCCGGCTGGAGCGCTGCCACACGCGCGGCAAGCTCGTCCTCCGCGTCGCCGACGAGTGACGTCTCGTCAGGCGGGGCCGATGCGCGGGAGCCTAGAGGCGACGCTCAAGCACGAAGTCGGCCTGCGGGTCGTCGCCGAGGGCGAAGGTGCGGGTGCCGACGCGCTCCAGGCCGTGCTTGGCGTAGAAGCGCAGCGCACGGTCGTTCTGCTGGTTGACGCCGAGCCACACCGAGGAGGCGCCCGTCGCGCCGGCCGCGTCGAGGGTCGCAGCCATCAGGGTCGACGCCGCGCCCGTCCCGTGCCCCTGGGGCATGACGTAGAACTTGCTCAGCTCCACCGTCGGCCGGGACGACACGGCCGCGGCGACGTCGGCGTCGGGGGGGTCGCCCGCCACGAGCATGCTGTAGCCCAGGGCGCCCGTCGTGGCCGGGTCCACGGCCAGCAGCACCGTTCGGGAGTCGTCCGCGAGGTACCGCGAGAAGGCGTCCTCCGACAGGGTCGTCGTCACGACGCGCGCGATATCCGTCAACGACGAGCCGGGCGGGCAGGCCAGGGGGAAGGTCACCGCCGCCACCTCGGCGAGAAGGGCGGAGTCGGCGGGCATGGCGGGGCGGACGATGACGGTCATCTGCCCATGGTGCCGCACCCGCGCCTCCTGCCCTGACCAGGCATGCCCCAGAACATGTCGACGGGCACGACGAAGGCCGCCCCACTCGAGAGTGGGACGGCCTTCGGTCGACGCTGCGCTCTGGGTCGGTGAGACCTAGAAGACGTTGATGTCGAGGGGGATGCCGGGACCGAAGGTCGTCGACAGCGTGCCCTTGGTGATGTAGCGGCCCTTGGAGGAGGACGGCTTGAGACGGACGACCTCTTCGAGGGCGGCGTCGAGGTTGGTGTTCAGCTGCTCTTCCGAGAAGCCGGCCTTGCCGATGACGAAGTGCACGTTGCTGTGCTTGTCGACACGGAACTCGATCTTTCCGCCCTTGATGTCGTTGACGGCCTGCGCGACGTTCGGGGTCACGGTGCCGGTCTTCGGGTTGGGCATGAGGCCGCGGGGGCCGAGCACCTTTCCGAGACGGCCGACCTTGCCCATGAGCTCGGGCGTCGAGACGGCCGAGTCGAACGACGTGTAGCCGCCGGCAACCTTCTCGATGAGCTCGTCGCCGCCGACCTCGTCGGCACCGGCCGCGATGGCGGCCTCAGCGGCGGCACCCGTCGCGAAGACGATGACGCGGGCGGTCTTGCCCGTGCCGTGCGGGAGGATGACGGTGCCGCGCACCATCTGGTCCGCCTTGCGGGGGTCGACGCCGAGCTTGAGCGCGACCTCGACGGTCGAGTCGAACTTCTTCGAGCCGGTCTCGCGGGCGACCGCGACGGCCTCGCTGGTGCTGTAGAACTTGCCTGCCTCGATCTTCTCGGCAGCGGCGCGGTACGCCTTGGACTTCTGAGCCATGTTGGACCTCTTCGTACTGGGGACGTGGTAGCGAGCCTGGCCGGCTCTCCCACTGGTGTCTGGGTCGTGCAGGCGGGTCGCCTGCACGGAGGGGTGCTGCTTAGGCGTCGACCGTGATGCCCATGGAGCGGGCGGTGCCGGCGATGATCTTCGCCGCGGCGTCGATGTCGTTGGCGTTCAGGTCGGCCTGCTTCGTCGTGGCGATCTCGCGGACCTGCTCCATGGTCAGCGTGCCGACCTTGGCGGTGTGCGGGGTCGAGGAGCCCTTGGCGACGCCGGCAGCCTTCTTGATGAGCTCGGCGGCGGGCGGGGTCTTCAGGACGAACGTGAACGAGCGGTCTTCGTAGACCGTGATCTCGACCGGCACGACGTTGCCGCGCTGCGACTCGGTCGCGGCGTTGTAGGCCTTGCAGAACTCCATGATGTTCACGCCGTGCTGACCCAGGGCCGGGCCGATGGGCGGGGCGGGGTTCGCGGCGCCGGCGTTGATCTGAAGCTTGATCAGACCCGTGACCTTCTTTTTCGGTGCCATTGTTCTTTTCCTTCTTCTGGGGTTCGAGCCGACGGCGGCTGCCGCTGGCTCTCCCGGTGGCCCGTGGGGACGGACTCCGGTGAGGTGTCAAGACTGGGGGGGGGAGGTGCGGACGAGGCCGGCACTCGACACAGCGTACTGGACGAGGGCGTGGATCACACCCCCGACGGGCGACGTGGTGCTAGAGCTTGGTGACCTGGTCGAAGCTGAGCTCGACCGGGGTCTCGCGCTCGAAGAGCGAGACGAGCACGGTGAGCTTGCCGCTCTCGGGCTTGATCTCGTTGATCGTGCCGGGGAGGCCCGCGAACGAGCCCTCCTTGATCGTGATCGTCTCGCCGATCTCGAAGTCGACCTCGGCGGGGATGACGCGCTGGGTCTGCTTGCCCTTGGCGCCGCCCTTCGCGGTCGGGGCCGCCTCCTGCACCTGGACGAGGCTCTTCAGCATGTTGAAGGCCTCCTCGAAGCGGAGGGGCGTCGGGTTGTGGGCGTTGCCCACGAAGCCGGTGACGCCGGGGGTGTGGCGGACGACCGACCAGGAGTCCTCGTTGAGGTCCATACGGACGAGCACGTAGCCGGGGATCCGCACGCGGGTGACCAGCTTGCGCTGCCCGTTCTTGATCTCGACGACGTCCTCCATCGGGACCTCGACCTGGTAGATGTAGTCCTCCATGGTCATGGAGACCATGCGGTTCTCGATGTTCTGCTTCACGCGGCGCTCGAAGCCCGCGTAGCTGTGGATGACGTACCACTTGCCGGGCTTGCCGCGCAGGTCGTAGCGGAACGCCTCGTACGGGTCGACCTCGGCCTCGTCGTCGACCTCCTCCGACTCGACGTCGACGGCGACGTCGTCGAAGGCGGCCTCGGCGTCGGCGTCCTGGACGGACTGCTCGGCCTCGGCGATGACGGCGTCCGCGCCGCTGGCGTCGCCCTCGGCGGCCAGCTCCTCCGCCTCGCTGTCGGCCTCGTCGTCGGTCGCCTCGACGGCGGCCTCCGCCTCGGCGGCGTCGTCGATGTCGAGCGCGTCGTCGACGACGGCGTCGGCCTCGGGGTCGGACGCCTCGGCCAGGGTGTCGAGCAGCTCGTCGAGGTCGCCCGAGTCGTCGGTGCCCTCGTCGCCCTCGTCGACGATCGAGATCGCGCTCTCCTCCGCCGAGCCCGCGTCGCCGTCGGTGTCGACGTCGAGGACGTCGCCCTCCTGGGTCTCGCCGACCTCCGAGGACTGCTCGGCGGCGGGGGCCAGGTCGATGTCGTCGCGCTCGTTCTCAGGCAAGGGTTCTTCTTCCGTTCGTGGGGTGTCGGGCTGGCGACCGCCGCGGCGGTCGCGCGGCGCGGTCGAGGGGACCGCGCGGTGTCGTGTCAGCTGCCGGTCGGGCCGTTGCCGAAGACGTACCCGACGGCGAGGCCGAAGAGGGAGTCCAGGCCGGTGACCAGGGCCATCATGATGACGACGAAGACGAGCACGACGCCCGTGTAGCTCAGGAGTTCTCTGCGGGTCGGGGTGACGACCTTCTTCAGCTCACCGATCACCTGACGGATGAACAGCGCGATGCGCGCGAAGGGGCTGCGCCGGACGGCGACGTCGTTCTTCGCCTTCTCGACGACGTCCTCACTGGGGACGTCGAGGTCTTTTCTCGCCACTGTCTGGGTACCTTCCGAGCTCGGCCCGCGGGGCCTGGTGTCCGATGGACGGACAGTCGTCCGGGGACCGGACGGTCGTCCGGTGTCCCGGGCCGCCGCTATGACTAGTGTCGGTCGCGACGACCCGGCCGGGCTGCAGGGCGGACAGGACTCGAACCTGCAACCTGCGGTTTTGGAGACCGCTGCTCTACCAATTGAGCCACCGCCCTTCGGGCTGACGATCAGGGCCCGGCGACACCGTGAGGCGCGCAGGAACTCCGCGCTCGTCGGCGCCTCGGCAAGTGTAGGCGAACCCCGACCGCGGTGCAAAGCCGACGGGCGGAGGCCCTGCCGCCTCCGGGGCCGCCGCAGCTAGGCTGACCCCCGTGACCACGCCAGCGCGCCGCCTCTCGTCCCGCATCGCCTCCATCGCCCCGTCCGCGACGCTCGCGGTCGACGCCAAGGCCAAGGCCCTGCTGGCCGAGGGCCGGCCGATCATCAGCTACGGCCCGGGCGAGCCCAACTTCCCGACCCCCGACCACATCGTCGAGGCGGCGGTCGCGGCCGCCCGTGACCCGCGCAACCACCGCTACACCGCCGGGGCCGGCCTCCCCGAGCTGCGTGAGGCGATCGTCGAGAAGACCCTCCGCGACAGCGGCACGGCGGTCACGGCGAGCCAGGTCGTCGTCACCAACGGCGGCAAGCAGGCCGTCTACCAGGCCTTCGCCGCGCTCCTCGACGAGGGCGACGAGGTCCTCCTCCCCTCGCCGTACTGGACGACGTACCCCGAGGCCGTGAAGCTCGCGGGCGGCGTCACCGTCGAGGTCTTCGCCGGCGCCGACCAGCAGTACAAGGTCACGGTCGACCAGCTCGAGGCCGCGCGGACGAGCCGGACGAAGGTCCTGCTGTTCTGCTCCCCCTCCAACCCCACCGGGTCGGTGTACACGCCCGACGAGGTGGCCGCCATCGGCCGCTGGGCCGTCGAGGCCGGCGTCTGGGTCATCAGCGACGAGATCTACCAGGACCTCACCTACGACGGCGTCGAGGCCGTCTCGATCACCGCCGCCGTGCCCGAGGTCGCCGACCAGACGATCCTCGTCAACGGCGTCGCGAAGACCTACGCCATGACCGGCTGGCGGGTGGGCTGGATGGTCGGGCCCGCCGACGTGATCGCCGGGGCGTCGAACCTCCAGTCGCACCTGACCTCCAACGTCTCCAACGTCTCCCAGCGCGCTGCCCTCGCGGCCCTGACGGGCCCGCAGGACGACGTCGAGGCCATGCGCCTCGCCTTCGACGCCCGCCGGGCCGTGATCGTCCGCGAGCTGAACGCCGTCGACGGGATCGTCACCCCGACGCCGCAGGGCGCCTTCTACGTCTACCCCGACGTGCGGGGCCTCCTCGGCCGCGAGTGGGCCGGCAGCACCCCGACGACGTCGCTCGAGCTCGCCGACCTCATCCTCGAGCACGCCGACGTGGCCACGGTGCCCGGCGAGGCCTTCGGCCCGAGCGGCTACCTCCGCCTGTCGTACGCCCTCGGCGACGACCAGCTCCTCGAGGGCGTCCAGCGCCTCCAGCGCCTGTTCTCCTAGGTCGGCCGGGGCCGGGGCCCACCGGGTCGGCCTGCTCCGGGCAGGTCTCGGCCGGGCCGACCTAGAGCGAGAGGCCGAGCAGCACGGGCTCGGGGTGCAGCACGACCCCGAACTCGGCCGAGACGCGCTGCTGCACGAAGCGCGCCAGCTCGGCGACGTCCGCCGCGGTGGCGCTCCCCCGGTTCGTCAGGGCGAGCGTGTGCTTCGACGAGATCGCCGCGCCGGAGCCCGGCAGCCGGAACCCCCGGCCGATCCCGGCCTGCTCGATCAGCCAGGCGGCGCTGAGCTTCACCAGGCCCGACGACGGAGGGGGCGGCGGTGCGGGCGCGTCGCCCAGGGGGACGACCTGCGCCTCCGGCTCCGGGTCGACGGGCCAGCGCGGCGCCGCCGACGGCAGCGCCGCGGCGACCTGACGCGGAACGATCGGGTTCGTGAAGAACGACCCGCACGAGGTCGCGTCGGCGTCGGCGGGGTCGAGCACCATGCCCTTGGAGGCGCGGAGGGCCAGCACGCTCGCCCGCACGTCGGCGACCGGCACCCGGTCGCCCAGCCCCACGCCGAGCGCGGTCGCCAGCTGCGGGTACGAGACCTGGGCGCTGGTGCCGCCGTCGTCGACGAGGGCGAACTCGACCGCGGTCACGACGCCGCGTCGGCCGCGCTTGAACACGCTCGTGCGGTAGCCGAGCCCCAGGTTCGCGGCCGGGACGCGGACGAACTCGCCCGTCTCGGCGTCGAGGAAGTCGACCGAGACGAGCGTCTGGGCGACCTCCTGGCCGTAGGCCCCGATGTTCTGGATCGGCGAGGCGCCCGTCGAGCCCGGGATGCCGCTGAGGGCCTCGAAGCCCGACCAGCCCTGGTCGACGGTGTGGGCGACGAGGTCCTCCCACGGCTCGCCCGCCGCGACGCGGAGGCGCACGCGGCCGTCGACGTCGTCGAGGCGCTCGACTCCTCGGGTGGCGACCCGGAGCACGGTGCCGTCGAAGCCCTCGTCGGCGGCCAGGGTGTTCGAGCCGCCGCCGAGCACGAACCAGTCGTCGCCGTCGGCCGTGACCTCCCGGGCGAGCTCGACCAGCTCGTCGGTCGTGGCGGCCTCGACGAGCCGGGTCGGCTCGCCGCCGACGCGCATCGTGGTCAGGTCGGCGAGGGCGGTCACGCCAGCGTCACCACGACCTGGGCCTTGCCGAGCACGGTCTGGCCCGCGGACGACACCCGGAGGTCGATGCGCGCGGTGCCGGCCTCGGCGTCCAGCGCGCCGACCGTGGCCGTGACGGTGATCTCCGCCCCGTCGGCGGGGTCGACGACGACGGGTCGCGTGAAGCGCACCTGGTAGTCGCTGACCCAGCCCAGCACGCCGGCGTCGTCGCCCGCGCCGTCGAGCCACTCGACGACGGGCTGGACGGCGGTGCCCATCGTCAGCATGCCGTGGGCGAGCACGCCCGGCAGCCCGACCGACTCCGCGACGTCGTCGCGGTAGTGGATGGGGTTGAAGTCGCCGGAGGCGCCGGCGTAGCGGACGAGGGAGTCGCGCGAGACCGCGTAGGACTTCTCGGCGACGACGAGGCCGACCTCGAGGGCGCTCACGCGTCGTCCCCGCGCACGACGAGGGTGGAGACGGCGGTCACGACGTGCGCGCCCGTCTGGTCGACCATCTCGGAGGAGGCCGTGACCATCGCGTTGCCGCCGAGGGTCTTCACGCCGGTCACCGTGAGGGTGGCCGTGAGCTCGTCGCCGGCGACGACCGGACGCGAGTAGCTGAAGCGCTGCTCGCCGTGCACCACGCGGGAGAAGTCGATGCCGGCGCCCGGCTCGGCCAGCAGCTGCGCGAGCGTGGCCTCCTGCACGACGACGGGGAAGGTCGGCGGGGCCACGAGGTCGGCGTGCCCGGCGGCGCGGGCCGCCTCGACGTCGAGCGAGAGCGGGCTCGTGGACGCGGTGGCACGCGCGAACTCGCGCACCTTCTCGCGGCCGACGAGGTACGGCGGAGCGGACGGGAAGACCCGCCCTCGGAGCTCGGGGTTCACTGGCACCCGTCGAGTCTAGCCAGGGGCGACGTCGGGGACGGGCGGAGGCCCTTCGTCCAGGGAGGGCGGAGGCCTTTCGTCCCAGGAGGGCGCAGGTCTTTTGTCGGAGGGGCGGCGTACGTTCTCCCCATGAGCGACGCCAACATCGATCCCGACATCACGCCCGTCGATCCCGCGGCCCCCGAGGCCGACGAGAACGCTGCCCCCGGCCCCGCCGAGGGCTCCGACCAGTCGCAGGGCACCCCGCCCGCCGGCGCCACCCTGGGCGGCGAGCGCCCCGACTCCTCCAACACCGCCTCGAAGGACCCTGAGCAGTGGGTGACCGGCGACGAGCCGATCACCGGCCCGCAGGCGAGCTACCTCGACACGCTGGCCCGCGAGGCCGGCGAGGAGCTCCCTGCCGACATGACCAAGGCCGAGGCCAGCGAGAACATCGATCGCCTGCAGCAGAAGACCGGTCGCGGGGCCTGATCCCCACCGGGTGACCCCGGGCCCGTGGGGCCAGGGGTCACCTCGTTCCGCCATCGGGGCCCCCGGCCCCGCCCGTCGGGCCGACCGGCCCGACCTCTGCCAGGCTGGGTCCGATGTCGACAGTCTCCGCGCTGGTGCGCAGCACCCACCCCGGCCCCACGGCGACCGTCGCGCTCCTCAGCCTCGTGCTCGGCCTGGCCGTCTCGCTCGAGGCGGCTCCCCTCGTCGTGGTCACCGTCGCCGTGCTCGCGGGCCAGGTCTCGATCGGGCTCTCGAACGACCTCGTCGACCTCGACCGTGACCGCAGCGTCGGCCGGGCCGACAAGCCCGTCGCCCTGGGCCAGGTCTCCCCCGGCGTGGTCGGCGCGGCCGCGGTCGCGTCACTCGTCGTCGGCGTCGCCGCCCCGTTCCTCCTCTCGGTGCCCGCTGGCCTCGCCCACCTCGTGCTCGTCGCCTCCGGCTGGGCCTACAACCTCGGGCTGAAGCGCACCGCCGCCTCCGTCGTCCCGTTCGTGGTGAGCTTCGGGCTGCTGCCCGCGGTGGTGACCCTCGCGCTCACGCCTCCCGCGCCTCCCGCGGCCTGGGCCCTCGGGGTCGGGGCCGTCTTCGGCGTCGCCATCCACTTCACCAACGTGCTGCCCGACCTCGGCGACGACGCGGCCACCGGGGTGGCGGGCCTGCCGCACCGCCTCGGCCGCCTGCCCGCCGGGGTGGTCGCCTTCGCCGCCCTCGCGGTCGCGGCCTGCCTCACCCTCGCGGGCCAGCTCGGCAGCGGGGCCACGGCCGCCGGCCCCGTCGTGGCCGTGCTCGGCTTCGTCGTCGTGCTCGGCATCGCCGCCGCGGGCACGGTCGTCGTCGTGCGGGGCGGCGACACGCGCCTGCTCTTCCGGCTGATCATCGTGGCCGCCCTCGTGCTCGTCGGGCAGCTCGCCCTGAGCGGCGCGGCGATCGTCGCCTGAGCCGCGCCGCAGCTCCGGCCCCCGACCCGGCACGGCCACGGCCCCGGCCCCGGCCCGGCCTCGGCGCCGGACGGGCGCCTGTGACCGATCAGGCGAAGCGCATCGCGTAGGTGTCGGCGAGGAGGCGCGAGGCCGGCGACCGGAGGGCGACCGTCAGGCCCGCGCGACGCACGGCCAGGGCGGCGGGGCCCGCCGGTCGGCCGAGCGACATGTTGAGCTCGGCCTGGCGGGCGGCCCGGAGGGCGGCGCGTCGCCGGGACGCCTCGACGGCGCCGAACGCGCCCGGGTCGTGTCGACGACCGCCCGCGGTCCGGAGCGCCCGCGAGAGCACGGGGGCCCAGGCCACGGCGTCGAGCCAGCCGAGGTTCATGCCCTGCCCGCCGATGGGGCTGATCTCGTGGGCGGCGTCGCCGATCAGCAGGACGCGCCCGACCGCGGTGCGCGCGGCCAGCCGCCGCTGCACCGAGAACGCGCTCAGCATGGTCGACGAGGCGGCGTCGACGCGGAGGCCCGTGCGGCGCCGGACGAGGCCGGCGACCTCGTCGACGTCGGGGCCGGCGGGCCCGCCCTCGGGCAGCGACACCACGAAGCGGCGCACGCCGCCCGGCAACGGGAACGACTCGACCACGCCGTCGCCCTCGACGTTCACGACGGCGTCGGCACCGTCACCGGTCTCGTCGGCGAAGTCGCCCATCACGAAGCGGTCGCGGTAGCGGCGGACGGGCGCGTCGACGTGCAGCAGGTCACGGACGCCGCTCCGCGAGCCGTCCGCGGCGACGACGAAGCGCGCGGCGAGCTCGACCGGCCCCGACGGGCCCTCGCCGGTCAGCACGACCCGTTCGCCCTCCTCGACGAGGCCGGTGAGGCTCACGCCCCGGCGCAGCGCCCCGGGGGCCAGCGCCTCGAGACGGGCGCGCAGCACGGCCTCGGTGCGGTGCTGGGGCACGGCGGCGACGAAGGGCCAGCGCGCTCCCGGCCGGCGGTCGAAGTCGACGGTGCCGAGCGTTCGGCCGGCGCTCCGGGCGACGCCGCGGCGGATGCGCACGGCCGACTCCACGAGCTCCTCGGCGGCGCCGACGGCGGCCAGGGCGTCGAGCGACGGCGGGTGGACGCCGATCGCGCGCGAGAGCTGCGGCTCGTCGGTGCGGCGCTCCCAGACGGCGACGTCGAGGCCGAGGTGCGCGAAGAGGGCCGCGGCGTGCACCCCGACGGGCCCGCCGCCGACGACCACGACGTCGTGCGTGATCACGAGGCGATCTCCGCGGCCGCCCGACCCGCGACTCCCCCCGGCTCCGAGGAGGCGCGGAGCGGCTCCCAGGTCAGCCAGACCCGCATCGGCGGCCGGGCCAGCACGCGCCAGCGCGGCGGCGCCACGGCGCGGAGCTCGTCGACGCGCCAGCTGCGGCGGATCGAGCGGAGGCCGTCGACCCGGACGAACGACGACCCCGCCAGCGGCAGGGTCCCGACCGCGTAGGCGGCGTAGGCCGCCCGCGAGCGTCGGATGTCGCTGTGCAGGGCGAGCCGCCGGGCCAGCCGCTCGCTGTCGGAGAGGACGGCCGTGCGGGCGGCGTCGTCGAGGTGGTGCAGGACGTGGTTCGACACGACGACGTCGAAGGTCTCGCCCGCCGCCACCAGGTCGGCGCTCGAGGCCCGTCGGTAGTCGACCCCGCGTCGGGGCCGGGCCGACGCGAAGTCGTGGGCCCGCTCGTCGGGGTCGACCGCCGTGACGTGCAGCGCGAGCCCGTCACGCTCGGCCCACCGCGCCAGCGCCCTCGCGAGGTCGCCGCCGCCCGAGCCGAGGTCGAGGAGGGTGGTCGGGGCGTCGGACGAGGCCACGAGGGGCCGGAGGCGCTCCGTCCAGGCCCGCCGCCAGCCGGCCACGAGCCCGTTGACGAGAGGGAAGACCGCGTAGGTGCGCCGAAGGGCCTCGGGGTCGCAGTCGGGGTCGTCCATCAGCTCGGCGAGGTGCTCCGCCCGCCCGCGCAGGTCGGGCAGGAGCGACGTCACGCCGCGACCCGACGCGTGAGCAGGCTCGTCTCGACGGTGAGGCCGGGGCCGAACGCCATGGCGCAGACGCGTTCCCGGGCAGGCGCGACGTCCGCAGCGCCGGTCGGAGCGGCAGCGCCCCCGGCGAGGCCCACGTCGACGGCAGCGGCGACGGGCACGGCGTCGGGCACCAGGTGCTCGCGCAGGATGAACAGCACCGTCGCGCTCGACATGTTGCCCCGCGTGCGCAGCACCTCGCGCGAGGGCGCCATCTGCGGGTCGCTGAGGCCGAGCCGCTGCTGCACGCGGTCGAGGATGCTCCGCCCGCCCGGGTGCACGGCCCAGCGCGTCACGTCGCCGACGCCGACTCCCTCCGCGGCGAGCAACGGCACGAGGGCGTCGTCGATGTTCTCCTCCACGATGTGCGGCACGTAGCTGCTGAGGACCATGTCGAAGCCCTGGTCGCCGATGCTCCAGGCCATGTCGTCCTCCCCCACCGGCGTCAGCACCGTCTCGAGCACGTCGAGGTCGAGCACCGTCTCGCCGGCCGGAGCCGGGCGCGCCGTCACGACCGCCGCCGCCGCGCCGTCGGCGAAGACGGAGGAGGCGATGATCGCGTCGGGGTCGTCGCTGCTGCGGAGGTGGAGGGTGCAGAGCTCGGCGCAGACGACGAGGACGACGGCGTCCGGGTCGGCGAGGCACGTGTCGCGGGCCGACCGCAGGGCCGGGAACGCTCCGTAGCAGCCCATGAAGCCGATGTGCAGCCGCCGCGTCGTCGCCGGCAGGCCGAGGCGGCGCACCAGCAGGTAGTCGGGCCCGGGCGCGAAGAAGCCGGTGCACGAGACGGTCACGACGTGGGTGACGTCGGCCGCGGTGATCCCCGCGGCGCTGGCCAGCGCCTCCTCGGCGGCCCGGGCGAAGAGGTCGGGGCTCTCGGCCACGTACACGTCGTTGCGCGTCCCCGTCGTCGGGCGGAGGATGCGGCCCTCGGCCCGGTCGTAGAACGTGGGAGTCGCGGCCTCGTCGTCGGTACCGCCGTCGGCCGAGAGCGGGGCCGCGTCGGGCGCCCCGCCCGCGCCGGTGGGCTCGGCGCCGAGCTCGGCGATGACGGTGTGCCGGGTGTCGATGGCGGCACCGTCGAAGACGGCCCCGATGAGCCGCGGAGCGAGCCTGCCGAGGCCGGGCTGCGACCGGAAGACGTCGCGGATGTGGGGCTGGTCGATGACGGTCGGGGGCAGGGCTGTTCCGATGCTTCGGATGCTCACGGGCATGCGTCATGGTATGCCCGGGGCCCCGAGCGTCGGCCCGGGCGGGCGCAGGGCTTGCCGTCGGAGGCGCGACTGTGCAGAGGGCGGACGGAGCTCGCGGCACCTGCCGACACGAGGAGACGGTGTCGAGGTGACGCCGCCGAGGTGGGGCGGCGGAGGATGACCTCTCGAGAAGAACTGCGGTAGCGAGGGCGGGACTCGAACCCGCGACACCACGATTATGAGCCGTGTGCTCTAACCAACTGAGCTACCCCGCCGCAAGCTGTCGCCACGGTGGGCGTGACCAGCTGGAGCCCCGAGTCAGGTTTGAACTGACGACCCCTTCCTTACCATGGAAGTGCTCTACCACTGAGCTATCGGGGCGTGAGACCGGGCCGCAGACGAGCTGCTGCCGATCGGCACCTGACGACTTTAGCAGAACACGGGAGCTCTCGTGCACACCGTGACGACGCCGTCCGGGTGTCGGCGGTCGAGGCCAGGATCGGGTCATGCACAGCCTCGAGGTCCTGCTCGATCCCGCCGCCGACGACGCCGTGCGCGCCGAGTGGGCCCTGCTCTCCGCGGCGGGACTGCCGTCGCTCGGCGAGCACACGGGCGAGACCAATGCCCCCCACGTGACGCTGCTCGCCCGGCCCGCCCTCGACGACGAGGCCGACGCCGCGCTCCGCGAGCTGGCGGCCGCGACCCTCCCGTTGCCCGTCGAGCTGGGCGCTCCCCTTGTCTTCGGCACCGGGCGGCGGGGGCTCGTCCTGGTGCGGTCCGTCGTGCCGACCGACCGCCTCCTCGGGCTGCACCGCGCCGTCCACGACCTGGTGGGGCGCGGCCGGGGCAGCGACGAGACCGTCGAGCACACCCGGCCCGACGCGTGGACGCCGCACGTCGCCCTGGCCCGACGCCTCACCCCGGCCGGGGTGGCGACCGCGCTGGAGGCGCTGGCCGACGCTGCGTCGGCACGCGAGACGGCCACCGTCGAGGAGGCGCGGGTCGGCGGCGACCCCGCCCGCGACTCCTCGACGACCTTGCTGGCCGCGATGCGCCGCTGGGACAGCGACCGCAGGGCCGTGGTCGCGCTGGGCCCCGCCCGCTAGTCGAGCGGGGTGGAGACGAGCTCGAGGCTCGCGAGGTCGTCGGCCGTGAGCTCGACGTCGGCGGACTCGAGCAGGCCCTCCAGCTGGATCACCGTGCGGGCGCTGGCGAGCGCGCCGATGACGTTCTGGCGGCTGGCGAGCCACGCGATGGCCACGGCTCCGGGCTGGACGCCCTGGCGCTCGGCGATCTCGACGAGCACCTCGACGGTGCCCTGGTTCTGCGGGGTGACGTAGCTCATCGCCCGGCCGCCCCGGGGCGAGTCGCCGCGGCCCGCGTCGCCGCGGTACTTGCCGGTGAGGAACCCGCTCGCGAGCGACGAGTGCGGCAGGACGGCCAGGCCGAAGTGGTCGACGATCGGGGCGACGTCCGACTCGTAGTCGCCGCGGCGGACGAGGTTGTAGGCGGCCTGGACGGCGGCGAACGGGTGGAGCCCGTCGCGGTCGGCGATGGCGAGCGCCTGGCGCAGCCGGGCGCCGGTGTAGTTCGAGGCGGCGGGCCAGCGGATCTTGCCCTCGTCGACGAGCTCGCTGAGCGCCCCGACGGTCTCCTCCAGGGGGGTCTCGTCGTCGTCGAAGTGCGTCGCGTAGAGGTCGATGTGGTCCGTGCGCAGCCGGAGGAGCGACGCCTCGACGGCCCGGCGGATGCTCGCCCGGCCGAGCCCGGGAGCGTCGGGGTGCTGGCCGCACTTGGTGCTGATGACGACCTTCTCGCGGTTGCCGGGGCGCGCCAGCCAGCGGCCGATGATGGCCTCCGACTCGCCGCCGGAGTTGCCGGGCAGCCAGGCCGAGTAGACGTCGGCCGTGTCGATCACGCGCCCGCCGTCGCCCGCGAAGACGTCGAGCACCTCGAGCGCGGTGGGGGCCCCGACCGTCCAGCCGAACACGTTGGTGCCGAGGGCGAGGGGGAAGCCGTCGCCGTCGGGGAACACGGCGTCGGCGACGGGGGTGGTCGAGGCGTCCAGGAGCGCTCCGTTCGGGGTCGTGAGGTGTGGTCAACGGTACTGGATGGGGGCCTCCGAGCCTGCCGTATCGTGGGCGCATGTCCTCTACCGAGACCACGGGCGACACGCTCGACTCCCCCTCCGAGACCGACGTCCAGGCACCCGCCGATCCCGAGACGGAAGGCCTCGCCACGTCCGCCGACGACCTCGAGTGGTGGCGCACCGCCGTCATCTACCAGGTCTACCCGCGCTCCTTCGCCGACGGCGACGGCGACGGCGTCGGCGACCTGCCCGGCATCACGGCCCGGCTCGACGCGCTCGTCGAGCTCGGCGTCGACGCTGTCTGGCTGTCGCCCTTCTTCACGTCGCCCCAGGCCGACGCCGGCTACGACGTCGCCGACTACACCGACGTCGACCCGCTCTTCGGCACGCTGGCCGACTTCGACGCCCTCCGTGCCCGCGCGACCGAGCTCGGCCTGCGCCTCATCGTCGACCTCGTGCCCAACCACTCGTCGTCGGCCCACGTCTGGTTCCGAGAAGCGCTGGCGGCGGCGCCCGGGTCGCCCGAGCGTGCCCGCTACATGTTCCGCGAGGGCCGCGGGGCCGCGGGCGAGCTGCCGCCGAACAACTGGGAGTCGATCTTCGGCGGCCCGGCGTGGAGCCGGGTCACCGAGGCCGACGGCAGCCCCGGCCAGTGGTACCTCCACCTCTTCGACTCGTCGCAGCCGGACCTCGACTGGACGAACCCGTGGGTGCGCTCCGCCTTCCTCGACGTGCTCCGCTTCTGGCTCGACCGCGGCGTCGACGGGTTCCGGGTCGACGTCGCCCACGGCCTGGTCAAGGCCGAGGGCCTGCCCGACTACACCCCGCCCGCCGACGCGGGCAGCATGGGCGGCGGCCTCGGCGAGGACCGCACCCCGCCCTACTGGGGTCAGGACGGCGTGCACGAGATCTGGCGCGAGTGGCGTCGCGTGCTCGACGAGTACGAGGGCGACCGCGTGCTCGTCGCCGAGGCCTGGGTCGAGCCGCTCTCGAAGCTGGCGAACTGGGTGCGCCCCGACGAGATGCACCAGGCCTTCAACTTCGCGTACCTCGAGACGGGCTGGTCGGCCGCCGAGATCCGCCGCGTGGTGGACGCGTCGATCGAGGTCTTCGCGAGCGTCGGAGCCCCGAGCACCTGGGTGCTGAGCAACCACGACGTCGTGCGCCACGCGAGCCGGCTCGCCCTCACCGCCGAGAACCCGCAGGGTCACGGCATCGGCCCGCGCAGCCCCGGCCTGCCGATCCCCGAGCTCGGCCTGGCGCGGGCCCGGGCCGCGACGGCCGTCATGCTCGCCCTCCCCGGGAGCGCTTACCTCTACCAGGGCGAGGAGCTGGGGCTGCCGGAGGCGGTGGACCTGCCCGACGAGGCGCGTCAGGACCCGACGTGGTTCCGCACGGACGGTGAGCGCTACGGCCGCGACGGCTGCCGTGTTCCGCTGCCCTGGGAGTCGGGGTCGCCCGCCTTCGGGTTCAGCGAGACCGGCGCCTCCTGGCTGCCGCAGCCCGACGACTGGAGCACCTACGCGCGCGACGAGCAGCGCGGGGTGCCCGGGTCGACCCTCGAGCTCTACCGTTCGGCCCTGGCCCTCCGCTCGGAGCACGAGCTCGGCGCGGGGCGTCTCGAGTGGCTGAGCGGCTGGTCGGACGACGTGGTGGCCTTCCGCAGCGGCGACGTCGTGGTGCTCGCGAACACCGGCGAGGTGCCGGTCGAGCTGCCCGTCGCCGACGTGCTGCTCTCGACGATGGCGCTCGACGGCCCGGCGCTGCCCGCCAACGCCGCTGTCTGGCTGCGGGCGGAGGGCGTCACCGACTGACGCCGCCCGCCGACGACGAAGCCCCCCGGCCGGTGCCGGGGGGCTTCGTCGTGCACGAGGTGCGTCAGTTCGTGTTGGCCTGGAGCCACGGGTACGGGTCGACGGGGACGCCGGCGAGGTGGATCTCGAAGTGCAGGTGCGCGCCGGTGCTGTTGCCGGTGCTGCCGACCTTGCCGACGAGCTGCCCGACGGTGACAGTGTCGCCCACCTTCACCTCGACCGAGCCGGTCTGCATGTGCGAGTAGGTCGACGTGACCTTCTGGCCGTCGATGACGTGCTCGATCTCGACGTGGTTGCCGAAGGCGCCCGACGGGCCGGTGACGACGCTGACGGTGCCGTCGGCGATGGCCTGGATGGGCGAGCCCGCGCCGGGCACGAAGTCGAGGCCCTCGTGGAAGGTGGAGCAGAAGCTGCAGTTCGAGACCTGACGGGCGCCGAAGCCGCTGCTGATCGGCACGCCGGTCTGGAAGGGCCACTGGACGGTGCCGGCCATGTCGTTCGAGAACGTGCTCGAGCTGGTGGAGGCGTACTCGGAGGCGACCTTCATCTCGGTGACCGAGTAGCCGTCTCGGCTCACGTCGTCGTCGGTCGCTCCGCCGGCGACGAAGCTCTGCGCGGCCGCGGCGCTCTTCTTGGCGACGGTGGCCTCGGGGGTGTCGACGAAGAAGGCGTTGGCGGGCACCGAGGTCGCCACGAGCATCGCGCCCGCGAACATCATCGCGCCGACGACGGTCACGCGCTTCGAGGTGCGCTGGAACGCAGAGGGAGCCGTGCGGGCCGCCGGGGTCGACCGGGCCGAGGCGGTGGTCGCGACGACGGGGCTCGCGGACCGGGTGCGGCGAGGGCCGGCGGCGGGACGGGCGGCCGCGGCGGGACGCGCAGCGGACGCCGCGCGGGGCGCGGTCGCGCGACGCTGGGGAGCGGTGCGGCCGCGACGGGAGGCGGCCTCGGCGGCACGCAGGGAGGCGCGGGTCGGCAGGGCCTGCGCCGTGGCGACCTCGGGGGCCGCGATGGTCGGGACCGCGGTCTCGACGACCACGGGCTCCGCGGCCAGGGTGGCTGCGGCCTCGGGGGCGGCTGCCTCGGGGGCGGCGACGGCACGGGGAGCTGCTGCTGCTGCTGCGGCGCGGCGCTCGGCCTCGCGGGCTTCGCGGCGGGTGAGGAAGACGGGCGAGGCGGCCTCGGCGGTCGGTGTCGTCAGAGCATCGTCGGCTCGGGGCGACGGAGTCTCGTCGCGGTCGTGCTCGGCGAAGGTCTGGGGGTTCGACACGTCGTGATGGTCCTCGGGGTCGTCGGGACGGAGAGGCGGATGCACCCTCTTCTTCTCGGCCGCTACACCGGTGACTCAGGTCACGGAAAAGTAACGAACCAGTCAAGGGTAGCCGCTCAGGCCACGGATGGCTACCCGAGTCAGGGGGTCACGGCCACCGTGGCATGTCAGATGCGGTGTCCCGTCGCCGAGGAACAGGGCCGTCGACCCCGCCCGATCGGCTCAGATCCGGGCCTCGGCCACCGCCCGCCAGAGCTCGTCGGCGATGCTCGGAGCGGCGGCGGAGGTCAGGCGTCCGCCCTCGGCGGAATCGTCCGAGGCCCGGACGACGGCGCCCGCCTCCTCGGCGACGAGGGCTCCCGCGGCGTGGTCCCACGGCTTGAGCCCGCGCTCGACGTAGGCGTCGAGCCGTCCGGTCGCGACCGCGCAGAGGTCGAGCGAGGCGGCCCCCTGGCGCCGGATGTCGCGCACCTTCCCGATCAGCCGCCCGACGGCCGCGACCTGCTCGACGCGGCGCTCGGCCTCGTACGAGAAGCCCGTCGCCACGAGCGACTCCGCCAGCGTGGCCGGGGAGGACGGACGGAGGCGCTGGTCGCCCAGCCACGCGCCTCCCCCTCGGGACGCCGTCCAGGTCTCGCCCGACAGCGGGTTCACGACGCAGCCGGCGAGCGCCCGCCAGGCGCCCGGCACCGGGTCGCCCTCGACGACGGCGACGCTGACGGCCCACTGCGGGATGCCGTAGAGGAAGTTGACGGTGCCGTCGATGGGGTCGACGACCCAGGTGAGGCCCGTCGTCGAGCCGTGCTCGGCGCCCTCCTCGCCGAGGAAGCCGTCGCCGGGGCGCAGCTCGGCCAGGCGGGCACGGAGGTGCTCCTCGACCTCGCGGTCGGTGTGGGTGACGACGTCGACGAGGCTGCTCTTCGTCGCGGCGACGGCGACGCCCTCGGAGCGGCGGCGGGCCGCGAGCGCCGCCGCCTCGACGGCTACCGTGCGGGCGACGTCGAGGAGGGCGGCGGGCGTGGTCGCGGCGGCGGCGGTGGCGGTGGCGGGCGGGGTCGCGGGCTGGTCGGTCATGGTGCTCCGTCGGTCGGTGCCGGACCCGGCCCGGGACGTGCCCGGAACGACGGAACGGACCCGATGTCTCGAGTCCGTTCCGTGGTGCCGACGTGGGTGATCACGTCGAGCGGGGGTGGCAAGTGAGGGATTCGAACCCCCGAAGGCTACGCCGGCTGATTTACAGTCAGATCCCTTTGGCCACTTGGGTAACTTGCCATGCACGCCCGGCCCATGTGTTCACCGACCGGAGGCGCCAGACAAATATACAGCCTCCGGAGCCCCCTCACGACCACCCCGCCTCCCCCGCCCCCCTCCGTGGCAAATGCCGACCGGATCCGATGCAATACCGGGATTTCCCTCCATCAGTCCGCGCCTCGGAGGAGACGAGTCGGCATTTGCCCTAGAAGGGCAAGAGCAGGCGTGCTGTCCACAGCTAGGGCGCCCCTCATCCCCTCCGCTGTTGAACGAACAGTCATCCGTCCACCGGCAGGGCGACGGCGAGCGGCTGCAGCGCTCTCGTCCGCGCCAGAGTCATGCCATGAACGAGCTGCTGCACGTGACCACGGATCGTCTGGGCGGCGTCGTCCATCGTCGGGAGCTGCTCGCAGCGGGCTGCTCGAGGCACGACGTCGACGACGCCTGGCGGAGCGGAACGCTCCAGCGCATCCGGCACGGCCTCTACGGCCGACCAGATCTCCCTGAGCCCGTCGTGCGAGCAGCGAGGGTCGGGGGCGTGCTGGCGGGGTCGTCGGCACTGGTGGCCCGAGGCGCGTGGCGAGCACCCCGACAGCCCCTCGTCGTGTCGGTCGACCACAACGCCCGGGACCTCCGTGACCCGGACGACGCCGGCCGACGCCTGGGCGATGACCACCCCGACGTCCAGGTGCTCCGTGACCGGAGCCGTCTGGGCGGGTGCGACCGCGTGATGGTGACCCCGTCCACGGCGGCGGCCCAGTCCCTCCTGCACCCGCCCGGGGATCTCGCGCTCTCGATCGCCGTCGTCGACTCCGCGCTGCGGCTTCGCCCCGAGAACCGTCCGCGGCTCACTGACGTCGCCCGCCTCCTCCGACCGGGCCGGGCCCGCGAACTCCTCCGTCTGGTCGACGCTCGAGCGGAGTCGGGCACCGAATCCGTCGTCCGCGTCCGACTCCGGGAGGCGGGGGTCCGCGCTGACGTCCAGGTGTGGGTCTCCGGCAGGTACCGGGTGGACCTCCTGGTCGACGGCTGGCTCGTCATCGAGTGCACGAGCTGGGAGTTCCACGCTTCGCCCCAGCAGTACGCCGACGACAGACGGCGAACGGTCGCCCTCACGACCGCGGGCTACGTGGTCCTCGAGGTGACCTACCGGCAGGTGTTCGAGGAGTGGGAGACGGTCCTCGCTGCCGTTCGACACCTCCTCGCCACTGCTCGTCCCCGGCGGATGCCCCGGTGAGGACCGTGGGCACCCGGGGATGCCATCCGCCGGCGTCGCCAGGCCTGCAGAACCCGACCGACGCCTCCCTGGTGACCGGATATCCAGGTATTGCGCGACCTCGATCTGGCAAAAGGTCGGCATTTGCTGCCGTCGAGGGCGGGCGGAGGTGCGGGGCGGGCGGAGGCGGGCAGCCGCCGGCGCCCGGCTACTGCACCGCGGAGGTGAGCCGGGCGACGTTGTCGAGCACCTTCGAGCGGAAGGGGCGGACGAGCCACTCGTCGAGCAGCAGCTCGCGGCTGGCGTCGCGGTACGACTGCTCGACCTCGCGCAGCTGCCGCACGAAGCTCCGGCCGCGGATCATGACCGAGATCTCGAGGTTGAGGCTGAAGGACCGCATGTCCATGTTGCTCGAGCCGATGACGGCCACCTCGTCGTCGACGGTGAGGTGCTTCGCGTGCAGCACCGTGGGCGACCGGTACAGGAAGATGCGCACGCCGGCCCGCAGCAGCGCCTCGTAGTACGACCGCTGCGCGTGGTAAACGACGGCCTGGTCACCGATCTCGCTGACGAAGAGCTGCACCTCGATGCCCCGCTGCGCCGCGGTCGTGACCGCGTAGAGCATCGACTCGTCGGGCACGAAGTACGGGCTCGTGATGATGATGCGCTCCTGCGCGTTGTAGAGGAGCGTGTTGAAGAGCCGCAGGTTGTTCTCGCCGTCGAAGCCCGGCCCGCTGGGCACGACCTGGCAGTCGACCGTCGGCGCGTCGTCGGCGACGACCACGGGGTCGGCCTCGCGGAGCAGCAGCTCGTCGGTCTCCGAGTACCAGTCCGTGACGAAGAGCGCGTTGACGCCCGCGACGATCGGCCCCTCGAAGCGGACCATGAAGTCCTTCCACTGCAGCCCGCGCCGGTGGTTGCCGCGCCGCTGGTAGCCCCGCTCGATCATGTTCTGCGAGCCGGTGAAGGCGACCTGCCCGTCGATCACCAGCAGCTTGCGGTGGTTGCGCAGGTCGGGCCGCTGGTAGCGCCCCCGCAGCGGCTGGACCGGCAGCATGAGCTGCCACTCGACGCCCATGCGCGTGAGGCGGCGACGCGTCCGCCGGTAGCCGGGGTAGCCCCGGCTCGCGATGTGGTCCATCAGCACCCGCACCGTGACGCCACGGCGCCGGGCGTTCTCGAGGGCGACGAAGAACGGCTCCGTCGTCGCGTCGAGGCTGGTGATGTAGAACTCGGCGTGCACCCAGCGGTGGGCTCCGTCGACGGCCTCGACCATCGCCTCCATCGACCTCGCGTAGTCGGAGTGCAGCTCGGCCGTGTTGCCGCCCACGAGGGGCATGGCGCCGAGCGTGCGGTTCAGCGCGATCACCGAGTCGAGCCAGAGGGGCCAGGGGTGGTCGCGGGTGACGCGCTCCATGCCCTCGGTCGTCTCGACGATGTAGGTGTTGATCTCCTGCTGCTTCTCGCGTCGACGGCGCGGCAGCTTCGTGCTGCCGAAGAGCAGGAAGAGGAGGAACCCCACGTACGGGATGAGGAAGATCGCCAGCAGCCAGGCCGTCGCGGTCGTGGGCCGACGGTTGATCGGCACGTAGACGATCGCGAAGACGCGGATGGCGATGTCGAAGACGACACCGAGCACCGCGATGGTGGCGGGCAGCCACGCGGGCTCGGTCACGGAGGGCTAGCGGAAGTTGACGAACTGCAGGTCGACGTCGAGGTCGGCCTTCTTCAGCAGCGCCATCGTGGCCTGGAGGTCGTCACGGCTCTTCGACGTGACGCGCAGCTCGTCGCCCTGGATCTGGCTCTTGACGCTCTTGGGGGCCTCGTCGCGGATGATCTTGCCGATCTTCTTCGCGTGCTCCTGCTCGATGCCCTCCTTGAGGGCGGCCTCGATGCGGTACTCCTTGCCGCTCGCGAAGGGCTCGCCCACGTCGAGGTGCTTGAGGCTGATGCTGCGCTTGATGAACTTCGACTCGAGGACGTCGAGCACGGCCTTGACGCGCTCCTCCGTCGAGGCCTTGAGCAGGAGCTTCTCACCGCTCCAGTCGACCGAGGCGCCGACGTTCTTGAAGTCGTAGCGCTGCTCGATCTCCTTCTGTGCCTGGTGGAGGGCGTTGTCCGCCTCCATCTTGTCGACCTTGCTGACCACGTCGAAGGAGCTGTCTGCCATGCCGGCCAGCTTAGCGGCGACGGGCGGTCACGGCCCGCCGCGGTCGGGACGTCGACCGCGGCGGCCGCCACGCGCCTCCCCCACCACGACGACGCGCCCCCGGCCCGCCCCGCGAGGGGAGGACGCCGGAGGCGCGGTCGAGGTCGACAGGGCGGGGCGCCTACGCGTCGGCGGACTCCACGGCCCGCGAGACGCGCACCATCTCGTCGCGCTCGACGACCTTGACGCGAGCCCGCTCGTGCTCGTGCGCCGACCCGAGCGCCTGCTCGTGCTCGTCGAGGCGGTGCCAGCCCTCGAGGTCGGTGTAGGCCACGCCGCGCTGCGCGAGCAGGGCCGGCATCGCGTCCTCCGACGGGTCGGCGGGCTGCCACCAGCTCGCCTGGTCGTTGATGACGTGCGCGACGGTCTCCATCGCGTCGGACTTCGTGTGCCCGATGAGGCCGACCGGCCCGCGCTTGATCCAGCCGGTGGCGTAGACGCCGGGGACGATCTGGTTCTCATCGTCCATCACCTGGCCCTCGTGGTTCGGGATCACGCCGCGACGCTCGTCGAACGGGATGCCGTCGAGCGGCGAGCCGAAGTAGCCGACGGCGCGGTAGATCGCCTGCACGGGCACGTCGCGGATCTCGCCGGTGCCCTCGACGCCGCCCTGGCCGTCGGGCCGGGTGCGCTCGTACCGGAAGGCGGCCACACGGCCCTGCTCGTCGCCGACGACCTCGACGGGCTTGGCGTAGAAGTGCAGGTGCAGGCGGCGCGACGCCGTGCCGACCTCGCGCTGGCGCCACTGGTTGAGCACCTTGTCGATGACGAAGACCTGCTTGTTCGTCGCGATGGCGGTCTTCGACGCCTCGTCGTGGTCGAAGTCCTCGTCGTGGACGATCATGTCGACGTCGCGCACCTCGCCGAGCTCACGGAGCTCGAGCGGGGTGAACTTCACCTGCGCGGGCCCGCGGCGCCCGAAGACGTGCACGTCGGTGATCGACGACTGCTTGAGCCCCTCGTAGACGTTGTCGGGGATCTCGGTCGGCAGCAGGTCGTCGGCGTGCTTCGCGAGGATGCGCGACACGTCGAGCGCGACGTTGCCGACGCCCACCACGGCGACCGACTGCGCGTCGAGCGGCCACGTGCGCGGGAAGTCGGGGTGGCCGTCGAACCAGCTCACGAAGTCGGCGGCGCCGTAGCTGCCCTCGAGGTCGATGCCGGGCACGTCGAGGTCGGCGTCCTTGATGGCGCCGGTCGAGAAGATCACGGCGTTGTAGTGCGCCTTCAGGTCGTCGAGGGTGATGTCGACGCCGTAGCGGACGTTGCCGAAGACGCGGATGTCGCCGCTGTCGAGCACGTCGCGCAGCGCGTTGACGATGCCCTTGATGCGCGGGTGGTCGGGGGCGACGCCGTAGCGGACGAGGCCGTAGGGCGCGGGCAGCTGCTCGAAGAGGTCGATCGACACGTCGAAGGCCTTCTCGGCCTTGAGCAGGATGTCGGCGGCGTAGATGCCGGCGGGGCCGGCGCCGACGATGGCCAGACGCAAGGTGGTCACGGGGGTTCTCCCTCTGGTGGGTGGCGCGGGGGTGCCGGCCGGTGGTCGGTGCGGGGCACCGCAGGTCGTGGTGGTGCTGTCGTGGTTCGGAGCCGAGGCCCCGGGAGGCGCGGTGCCGGTCAGGCGGAGCGCTCGACCACCCGGTCGGCGAACCGGGTCAGGGCCTTCTTGACCGGCCCGGACGGCAGGGGCGCCAGCGCCTCGAGGGCCTCGTTGGCCCAGCGGTGCGCCTCGACCCGGGTGCGCTCGGTGACCTCGTGCTCGCGGAGCTGGCGCACGATGTCGGCGAACGCCTCCTCGTCGACGCGGGGCGCCTCGTCGTCGTCGGCCTGGGTGACCTCGACGACGCGCTCGATGAGGCCGAGCAGGGCCGCGGCCTCCATGTCGGTCTGCGCCTCCTTGCGGAGGTACAGGAGCGGCAGGGTGACGACGCCGGCCCGGAGGTCGGTGCCGGCGGCCTTGCCGGTGTGGTCGGCGGGGTCGGAGAGGTCGATGACGTCGTCGATCAGCTGGAACGCGATGCCGATCTTCTCGCCGAACGTCGCGACGGGCTCGAGGTACTCGCGGGGAGCGCCGGAGAACATCACGCCGGCGCGGGCGGCCGTCGAGATGAGCGAGCCGGTCTTGTCGGCCAGGACGTCGATGTAGTGCGCGATCGGGTCGTCGTCGGCCTTGGGCCCGATCGTCTCGTGCAGCTGGCCGAGGCAGAGGCGCTCGAACGTCTCGGCCTGCAGCAGGATCGCCTCCTGGCCGAGGCCCGAGACGATCGTGCTGGCGCGGGCGAAGAGCAGGTCGCCGCTGAGGATGGCGACGTTGTTGCCCCAGACCGTCTGCGCGCTCGGCACGCCCCGGCGCATCTGCGCCTCGTCCATGACGTCGTCGTGGTACAGCGATGCCAGGTGGGTGATCTCGGTCGCCTGCGCCGAGGCGACGATGCCGGGGGTCGCCCCCTCGCCGAGCTGGGCGATGAGCAGCGTCAGCGTGGGCCGCACGCGCTTGCCGCCGGCGGCGAGCAGGTAGCGGGTCGTCGCGTCGGCGATCTCGTCGGCGAAGGCGATCTCGCGCAGCAGGCCGGACTCGACCAGCTCGAGGCCGTCGTCGACGGCCGCGACGAAGCGGCGCTCGGCGGGCGAGGCGAAGAGCTTCTCGCCGAGGCCCAGGCTCGCGCTCAGGGAGTTGCGGGTCAGCGGCACGCTCGGGTTCATGGGGTCACCTTGTCGTCTGGTCGGGAGGACCGGCGTGGGTCGGTTACTTCGCCGTCGAGGACGAGGAGGCGCGCGAGGGCGTCGAGGAGGGCTTGCGACCCCGGTGCAGGGCCACGATGCCCGCGCTCAGGTTCCGGTGCGCCACCCGGGTGAAGCCAGCGCCGCGCAGCCACTGGCTGAGCACCTGCTGCTCGGGCCATTTCTCGATCGACTCGGCGAGGTAGGAGTAGGCGGGGCTGTTGCTGCTGGTGACCTTGGAGATCAGGGGCAGCCCGACGCGGAGGTACGCGTGGTACGCCGCGCGGAGCAGGCCGAACGGCGGCGTGGAGAACTCGCACACGACGAGGCGGCCGCCGGGCTTGAGCACGCGGTGCATCTCGGCGAGCGCGACCTTCGGCCGGTTGACGTTGCGGAGGCCGAACGAGATGGTGACGGCGTCGAAGGTGTCGTCGTCGAAGGGCAGCGACTCGGCGTCGCCCTCGACGAACTCGATCTCGGGGTGGCGCTGGCGACCGACCTCGACCATGCCGTGCGAGAAGTCGAGCGCGATCACCTCGGCCCCGCGGCGCGCGATGGCGACGGAGCTCGTCCCGGTGCCGGCGGCGATGTCGAGGACCTTGTCGGCCGGGCCCGCGCCGATGGCCTTCACGGTCGCGACGCGCCACAGGACGGCGTTGCCCGCGGAGAGCACGTCGTTCGTGCGGTCGTAGTGCTGGGCGACGCCGTCGAACATGGACGCGACCTCGCTGGGCTGCTTGTTCATATCGGCCTTGGTCACGATGGTCGATCCTACCGGCATGCACTGGGCGCTGCCCGAGTAGGCTGACGCGGTGGATCTCCCGTCGCCGCGCGTCCCCTCCCTCTCCGTCCGCACCACCCGGATCGACCACATCAGCCCCCTGCTCGACGTCGTCGACCGCAGCTCCCCGCTCGTCTTCGTGCGCGGCGGCGCCGGCATGGCCGGCATCGGCGAGGCCGTCCGGCTCGAGTTCTCCGGCCCCTCGCGCATGCGCGACGCGGCGGCCGCCTGGCGCGAGCTGGCCGGCCGGGCGACCGTCGACGACGAGGTCCGCGTGCCGGGCACCGGCCTGATCGCCTTCGGCTCGTTCGCCTTCGACGACGAGTCCGCCGACACGAGCGTGCTGATCGTGCCGAGCATCGTCATCGGCCGCCGCGACGGCGTGGCGTGGATCACCCGCGTCGACGGGGCCGAGCTGCCCGCGGGCACTCCCGTGGGGGCCTCGGTGCGCCTCCGCCTCCGGGAGGGCGAGCTGTCGGCCGCGGGCTACGCCGACGCCGTCGCCCGGGCCGTCGACGCCATCGGCGCCGGCGACGTCAGCAAGGTGGTGCTCGCCCGCGACCTCGTCGGCCAGCTGCCGCCCGAGGCCGACCTGCGCCTCGTCGCGGCCACGCTGCTCACCGCCTACCCGGACTGCTACGCGTTCGCGGTCGACGGGCTGATCGGCGCGAGCCCCGAGACCCTCGTGCGCTCCGAGCGCGGCGAGGTCTCCGCGCGCGTGCTCGCGGGCAGCGCCGCGCGGGGCGTCGACGCCGTGAGCGACGAGCGCGCCGCCCACGCCCTGGCCACCTCGCCGAAGGACCTCGACGAGCACGCCTTCGCGCTCCGCAGCCTGCTGCTCTCGCTCGGCCCGCACGCCACCGACGTCGTGACGGGCGAGCAGCCCTTCACCCTCAAGCTGCCCAACCTCTGGCACCTGGCGAGCGACGTGCGCGGGCGCCTGACCGACGGGTCGAGCTCGCTCGACCTGATCGACTCGCTGCACCCCACGGCCGCCGTGGCCGGCACGCCGACCCGCGAGGCGCTCGCGCTGATCCGCGAGCTCGAGCCGTTCGACCGCGGACGCTACGCCGGGCCGGTCGGCTGGGTCGGCGCCGACGGCGACGGCGAGTGGGCGATCGCCCTGCGCTGCGCGCAGGTCTCGCCCGAGGGCGAGGTGCGCGCGTTCGCCGGGGCCGGCGTCGTGGCCGAGTCCGTCCCCGAGCGCGAGGTCGCCGAGACCACCATGAAGTTCCAGCCCGTCGTGCAGGCGTTCTCGCAGTGACGTCGCCGGGGGCACGAGGGGGCGCGGGGCAGGACGCTCCGCAGGGGGCCGGAGCCGGGGAGGCGCAGGCCGGCCAGGGCTGGTCGCGACCGGTCGCGCTCGTGGTCGCCGCCGCCTTCTTCATGGAGAACCTCGACGCCACGATCCTGTCGACGGCCACCGCCTCCGTCGCGGCCGACTTCCGGGTGCAGCCCGCGCAGCTCGGCATCGCCGTCACCGGCTACCTCGTCGCCGTCGCCGCGTTCATCCCGCTCGGCGCGTGGCTCGCGGAGCGGTGGGGCGCCCGACGCGTGTTCCTCGCCGCCGTGGTGCTCTTCACGCTCGCGTCGGTGGCCTGCGCGCTGAGCGGCGACCTCGTCTCGCTGACGGCGTCGCGGGTGGTGCAGGGCATCGCCGGCAGCATGATGGTGCCGATCGGGCGGCTGATCGTGCTCCGCAGCACGGAGAAGTCCGAGCTCATCCGCGCCATCGCCTACCTGACCTGGCCGGCGCTCGTCGCCCCGGTCGTCGCACCGCTGATCGGCGGGCTGCTGACGGAGCACCTCGGCTGGCAGTGGGTCTTCCTGGTCAACGTGCCGGTCGGCGTCGCCCTCCTCGTCGTCGCGTGGCGGGTCGTGCCGAGCCCGGAGCCGGGCGACCCCCAGCCTCTCGACGTCGTCGGCCTGCTGCTCGTCGTGACGTCGATCGTCTCGCTGGTGGTCGCCTTCGACCTGCTCGGCGCCCCGTCGACGGTCGCCGTCGGCGTGGCCCTCGTGGCCGTCGCGCTGGTCGCCGGCGTGGCGGCGGTGCGGTGGTTCCGACGTGCGCGTCACCCGCTGCTCGACCTCGCGGCGTTCCGCATCGGCTCGTTCCGCGTGACGAACCTGAGCGGCTCGCTCTACCGCGCGGTCGTCAACGGCGTGCCGTTCGTCGTGCCCCTGCTGCTGCAGGACGGCTTCGGCTGGTCGCCGGTCGAGGCCGGCGTGATGCTGATGTGGGTCTTCGTCGGCAACCTGGCGGTCAAGCCGCTCACGACTCCCCTGCTGCACCGCTTCCGGGTCGTGCCGATCATCGTCGTCGCGACCGTCGGGCTCGCCGCGACCTTCGTCGCGACGGCGCTCGTGCGGCCCGACGACTCGCCGGTGCTGGTCGCGGCGGTGCTGCTGCTGAGCGGCGTGTTCCGCTCGGTGGGCTTCACGGCCTACAACACCCTGCAGTTCGCCGACGTGCCCGCGCCGATGATCGGCCCGGCGAACGCCATCGCGTCGATCACGAGCCAGCTCGCCGTGGGCCTCGGGGTCGCCGTGACGGCCCTCGCCGTCCGCCTCGCCGACCTGGCGGCCTCCGCCGACGGCGGCTCCGACCCGGCGACCGGCTACCAGGTGGCCCTCGTCGTGCTCGCGGCACTCGCCCTGGTCAGCCTGCCGGAGGGCCTCCGTCTGCCGCGGGGCACCGGCGACGCCCTCCGGAGCCGCGCCTCCTGACGGGGTGCCCCCCGAGGGCGCTCCGCCGGCGGATCAGGTGGAGGCGAGCCGGACCTTCTCCAGCTCGACGTCGTACGGCGCGGCCGGCCACTGCGGGTCCCGCGCCCTCAGCGCGGCCGTCAGCAGGCGCTGCACGGCGACGCGGGCGTACCACTTGCGGTCGGCGGGCACGACGAACCACGGCGCCGCCTCCGTGCTCGTGCGCCGGACCGCCGTCTCGTACGCCTCCTGGTAGTCGGACCAGAGCAGGCGGTCGTCGAGGTCGCCGGGCACGTACTTCCAGTGCTTCTCCGGGTCGTCGAGACGGGCGCGCAGCCGCTCGCCCTGCTCGTCGCGCGAGATGTGCAGCATGACCTTGACGATGGTCGTGCCCGACTCCACCAGCTCGCGCTCGAAGGCGACGATGTCGTCGTAGCGCTGCTCGACCTCCTCGGGCGACGCGAGGCGGCGCACCTTGCCGATCAGCACGTCCTCGTAGTGCGAGCGGTCGAAGACGCCGATCATGCCGGGGCCGGGCAGCTCGCGGCGCACGCGCCAGAGGAAGTCGTGCGCGAGCTCCTCCTCGGTGGGCTGCTTGAACGCGTGGTGGGCGACGCCCTGCGGGTCGACGGACCCCACGACGTGACGGACGACGCCGCCCTTGCCCGAGGTGTCGGTGCCCTGCAGCACGAGGAGGACGGAGCCCTGGTCGCCGCCCGTCCGGCTGCTGGCGAAGAGCCGCTCCTGGAGGTCGCTCAGCGCCTCCCGGCCGGACTCGAGCACCTGCCGCGCGTAGCCCTTGTCGCCGGCGAAGCCCGGCGTCGACCGGGGGTCGACGTCGGCGAGGGCGAAGTCGGTGCCCGCACGGAGGATCTCGGCGGGCTCGGACGTCCAGGTGGTGGCCATGCGGCCGAGCCTACGTGCGGCGGGCGGGCGTGGGCCGGGCGGAGTCGCGGTGCGGCCGCCGAGGCCGGGCACGCCCGTCGGCCGCGGGGCCTCAGCGCGCCAGCGGGACCTCGATGAGCACCGGGCCGTCCCAGCGGCGGGCGAGGGCCTGGTCGAGCTCGGCCCGCGTCGCGGCCCGCACGTGGTGCCAGCCGTAGGCGGCGGCCAGCGGGGCGAGCTCGACGCTCTGCGGGGTGAACTGCACCCGGGTCATCGCGTCGGCGGGGGCCGTCGCGGCCACCTCGAGGCCGTCGAAGATCGTGCCGCCGCCGTCGTTGCCGACGACGACCTGCAGCCGGGGCCGCACCTCGCCGTCGCCGAGGAGCAGCGAGCCGACGTCGTGCAGCAGGGTGAGGTCGCCGAGCAGCACGCGCGTGACGCCCGGGCGCGCCTCGTCGAGCTGGCTGGCGAGGGCGATCCCGGTCGCGGTCGCGACCGTGCCGTCGATGCCGGCGAGGCCGCGGTTCGCGTGGACGGGCACCTTCTTGCCGGGCACCACCTCGTCGACCTCGCGGATCAGCCGCGAGGCGCCGAGCACGAGCCGGTCGTGCGGCCACGTGACGCGCCAGAGCGTCTCGGCCAGGGCGCGCCGCGTGACCCCGCGGCGCAGCAGCTGCACCTCGCCGCGGAGGAACTCCGCCCGCACCGAGGCGTCGTCGCTCGTCGCGGCGTCGAGGTCGGGCGCCTGCTCCGGGTCGCCGACGAGCGCGCGGCCGGCGTGGACCCAGCGGCCCACCCAGGCCCGGTGGGCGCGGTCGTCGGGGGCGCCTCCCCCACCGGGGACGACCTCGACGGCGGCGACCACGGTCGCGCGGCGGCTCGGGTCGTAGGCGTCGGCGGTGCGCCCGCGGACGACGACGACCTCGACGTCGGGGCGCGCCAGCAGGGCGGGCACCTGGCGGGTCAGGGTCGGGTGGCCGACGACCACCACGCGGCGGACGAGCCCGCCGAACTCCGCGTCGGCGAGCAGCGTGCGCCAGCCGAGGGCGAGGTTCGGCCCGAAGTGCGCGCCGCTCGAGACCTCGGCCACGAGGGGGGCGCCGAGCTCGCGGGCGAGGCGTTCGGCGTCGGGACCGGCGTCGTGGCCCGCCACGACCAGCGTGGCCGGGTCGTCGTCGACGGAGAGCAGGTGGGCGGGCCCCGCGGAGGGGCGGGTCACCTCGCCCGGGCGGGCCGCGGGCAGCGTCGTCACGGCCGCCGAGAGCGGCTCACGCAGGGCGACATTGAGCTGGACCGGGCCGGGAGTGTCACGGCCGTCGTCGCCGCCGACCCCGAGCGAGGCCGCGACCGCCGCCCGGGCGAGCCGACGGACGGCCTCGACGTCGACGTCGCCCTCGGAGGGGGCCTCGACGTCGCGCACCCACGGGACGGCCGGGCCGAAGAGCCCGGGCTGCACGGTCGTCTGGTTGCTGCCGACGCCCCGCAGCTCGACCGGCCGGTCGGCGGTGAGGAGGACGAGCGGCACGCCGGAGTGGTGGGCCTCCAGGACGGCCGGGTGGAGGTTGGCCACGGCCGTGCCGGAGGTCGTCACGACCGCGGTCGGGCGGCCGGTCTCGACGGCGAGGCCCAGGGCGGTGAAGCCAGCGCTCCGCTCGTCGATGCGCACGCGGAGCCGGAGCCGGCCCGCCCGCTCGAACTCGGCGGCGGCGAGCGCCAGGGCCTGCGAGCGCGATCCGGGGCTGAGGACGAGCTCGTGCACGCCCGCGTCGACGAGCGCGGCGAGCAGCGCGACGGCGTAGTCGGTGGCGACGCTGCCGGAGCGTTCCGCCGGGAGGCCGTGAGCGGTGCCGGTCTCGACGGGACCAGCGGCGACCCCGTCGGTGTCGGCCTCGGCCTCGCCCTGGACGGCGTCGTGGTCGTCGGGCAGCACGGAGCCCGAGGAGTCGGTGCTCACGGCCTCAGGCCGTGCCGGTCTTGTCGTCGTTGTCGAGCTCGGAGAGCTCCTGCTCGAGGCGCCGGATGCGCTCGTCGGTGGTCTCCCGGTCGAGGTCGGTCACCGTCGCGGCCGAGCGGCCGGAGAAGTCGGGGTCGTCGTCGGGGGCGATGAAGCGACGCTGCGGGCCGCGGCCCGCCTTGCGGGCCCGGCCGAGCAGGAACCACAGCACGGCGCCGACGACGGGCAGCAGGACGATGATCGCGGCCCAGAGGGGCTTGTTCAGCGCCCGGAACCGGCTCGACTCCGCGAAGAGGCAGTCGACGAGGGCGTAGATCACGAACGCCGACGCCGCGACGACAGCCACCACCCAGAACTTGACCATGGCGACGATCATAGGCGTCGCTCCCGGGGGTGGGCTGGGCACGCGACGCCCGGTGCCGGAGAGCGGCCCACGGCGGGCGCACCGGCGGCCGCGGCTAGGATCAGCGCGTGAAACCCTGGGTCAAGTACACGGTCCTGCGCCTCGGCATCTTCCTCGTGGCGCTGGTCCTGTTCGTGCTGCTGCTGCCGAACCCCTACCTCGCGACCCTGCTCGCCGCGGTGGTGGCGTTCTGCGTCTCGTACATCTTCTTCGCCGGCCTGCGGCGCGAGGTCGCGCTCGAGCTGGCCGACCGTCGCTCGCGGCCCGAGCCGCTCGACCGCGACACCCTGGCAGAGGACGACGACCTCGCCGAGCAGGACGCCCGTCTGGCCGAGGCCGAGGCCGACGCCGCCCCCGCTGCCCCGGACGACGCCGGGTCGCGCCCCGCCGACGACCGTCCCGAGGGCCCCGCCCGCGGCGCCTAGGCGAACAGCACGGCGGCGAGGGCGAGCCCGTACAGGAGCGCCGTGAGCGACGCCAGCTGCAGGGCGAGGATCAGCTCCTTCGGGGTCTTGCCCGTGACTCCGATGACGGCCGCGGGCACGGCCGTCAGCAGCGTGAAGTACACGTACGGCGCGTGGAAGTACAGGAAGCCGAAGTACACGAGGATGAGGAACGGCAGCAGCAGGAACGACGCGTAGAGCGCGCGGGCCACCGGGTCGCCGACGACGACCGCCAGGGTGCGCTTGCCGGCCGCGCGGTCCTGGGGGATGTCGCGGATGTTGTTGACCATCAGCACCGCGCAGGCGAACAGCCCGGCCGAGACGCCCGCGACCCAGGCGTCGGCGGGGAAGCGCCCGAGCTGCACGAAGGTCGTGCCGACCGTCGCCACGAGGCCGAAGAAGACGAAGACGAAGACCTCGCCGAGCGCGTTGTAGCCGTAGGGCCGCTTGCCCCCGGTGTAGAACCAGGCGGCGACCACGGCGGCGGCGCCGACCGCCAGCATCCACCACTGCTGCGTGAGCACGACGACCGCGACGCCGGCGACCGCGGCGACGGCGAACGAGACGAGGGCGACGCGCAGCACCGTGCGGGGCCGGACGGCGCCCGAGCCCGTCAGGCGGGCGGGCCCTACCCGGAACTCGTCGGTGCCGCGGATGCCGTCGGAGTAGTCGTTCGAGTAGTTGACGCCGACCTGCAGGAACACCGCGACGGCGAGGCAGAGCAGGGCGAGCAGCAGGTCCCAGTCGCCGTTCGCGCGGGCGACGCCGGTGCCGAGGGCGACCGGCGCGACGGCGAGCGGCAGGGTGCGGAGCCGGGCCCCGCCGATCCAGTCGCGGGCCGTGACCCGACGTGCGGGCTGCTTCCCCGGGCGGCCGCCCGGTCGTCCGCTGCGCTTCGTCCTGGATGTCGTCGTCTTGGCCACCCGACGAGTGTAGTTCCCGCCCCGATCGCGGTCAGGGCGCGACGAGGCGCTCCAGCGCGAGCCGGTCGGGCTTGCCGCTCGGCAGCAGGGGCAGCCGCTCGACGACCACCACCCGGTCGGGCGCGGCGGCGCGGCCCGCCTCGGCCACCACGGCGGCGCGGAGCTCGGCCAGCGTCCCGCCGTCCGGGCCCTCCCCCGCGCGCACGACGACGGGGACCTCGCCCCAGCGCTCGTGCGTCGACCGGACGACGACGGCCCCGGCCCAGCCCGGCAGCTCGCGGACGACCCGCTCGACGGCCCCGAGCGACACCTTCTCGCCGCCCGAGACCACGACGTCGTCGAGGCGCCCGGTCACGGTGAGGAGGCCCTCGTCGCTCACCGTGCCCGCGTCGCCCGTGCGGTACCAGCGCCGCCCGTCCCGCTCGACGAACGCGGCGGCCGTCCGGGCCTCGTCGTCGAGGTAGCCCTCGGCGAGCGACGGGCCGGAGAGCTCGACCTGGCCGCCCACCACGGCCACCCGGGCCTGCCCGACCGGACGGCCGTCGTACACGCAGCCGCCGCCCGTCTCGCTCGACCCGTAGGTGCGCACCAGGGGGACGCCGGAGGCGCAGGCCCGGTCGACGACGGAGGCCGGCGTCGCCTGCCCGCCCACCAGCACGGCCGTGAAGCCGCGGAGCGCCGCGGCGACGCCCTCGTCGTGCTCGGCGGCGTCGAGCGCGGTCACCAGCTGCGCCGGGACGAGCGAGGTGTACCGCACCGGGTGCGTCAGACGGGCGGCCGCCCGCGCGAACGCCGCGGCGTCGAAGTGGCCGGGCGCGAGCAGCTCCGGCTCGGTGCCGGCGGCGATCGAGCGCACGAGCACGTTCGTGCCGGCCACGTAGTGCGCGGGCAGGGCGAGGAGCCACTGCCCCGGCCCGCCCAGCGCCCCGTCGGCGGCGGCCGCGCCGGCCAGGAGCGCGTCGGTGCCGAGCGCGACCCGCTTGGGCCGGCCGCTCGAGCCGCTCGTCTCGATCACGAGGGCGACCGGCAGCGGCACGGCCGTCGGCAGGTCGGCCGGCACGACGTCGTCCGTCCGCGGGGCGACGGCGGGGCCGCCCGCGAGCGCTGCCCGGAGCGCGAGCAGCACGCGCTCGGGCGAGCGGGCGTCGACCGCGACCAGGGGCCGGGTCATGCCCCGCGCCTCTCCGGCCCCGCCGCCCTCAGTACTGCCACGGGAACGGCGACCAGTCGGGCTCGCGCTTCTCGAGGAAGGAGTCCCGGCCCTCGACGGCCTCGTCGGTGCCGTACGCCAGGCGCGTCGCCTCGCCCGCGAAGACCTGCTGGCCCACGATGCCGTCGTCGGTCGCGTTGAACGCGAACTTGAGCATGCGGATCGCGGTGGGCGACTTCGTGAGCACGACGCGCGCCATCGCCAGCGCCTCCTTCTCCAGGTCGGCGTGGGGCACGACGCGGTTGACCGCGCCCATCTCGTGGGCACGGTCGGCGCTGTACTCCTCGGCGAGGAAGAACACCTCGCGGGCGAGCTTCTGGCCGATCTGCTTCGCGAAGTAGGCGCTGCCGTACCCGGCGTCGAACGACCCGACGTCGGCGTCGGTCTGCTTGAACCTGCCGTGCTCGCGGCTGGCGATCGTGAGGTCGCACACGACGTGCAGCGAGTGGCCGCCGCCCGCGGCCCACCCGGGCACCACGGCGACGACGACCTTGGGCATGAAGCGGATCAGCCGCTGCACCTCGAGGATGTGGAGGCGGCCGGCCGAGGCGGGGTCGGCCACGTTCGCCTCGTCGCCCTCGGCCTTGTAGCCGTCGCGGCCGCGGATGCGCTGGTCCCCGCCGCTGCAGAAGGCCCAGCCGCCGTCCTTCGCGCTGGGGCCGTTGCCGGTCAGCAGCACGACGCCGACCCGGCTCTGCTGCCGGGCGTGGTCGAGCGTGCGGTACAGCTCGTCGACCGTGCGCGGCCGGAAGGCGTTGCGGACCTCGGGGCGGTCGATGGCGACGCGAGCCACGCGGCCCTCGACGTCGAGGTGGTACGTGACGTCGGTGAGGTCGGCGAAGCCGGGCACCTCGCGCCACTCGGTCGGGTCGAAGAGGTCGGAGACGGTGTCGCGCATGCCCGCCAGCCTACGACCGGCGGCGGGGACGGGGCCTCGCGCGGGGCCTGCGCTCGGAGCAGGGCCCGGCCGGGAGCGGGCCCTCCGCGACGGCCGCGTCCCCGGCTCGACGGCCCTAGAACTGCGGCAGCGCGCGGCCCAGCAGGTAGACGAAGACGAACGGGTTCGCCAGCACGCAGACCAGCACGGCGGCGACGCCCTGCCAGCGGCCGCGGCGGAGGGCCACGGCGACCAGCGCGACGACCCCGACGACGACCGAGGCGAGCATCGTGACGAGCGCGATCGAGGCGGCCGCGGCGACGAGGTCGGCGGCGAGGAGGCCGACGGCCAGGCCGTCGAGCGCGAGGAGGAGGAGGCCGAGGCCGAGGGTCACGACGCCGAGCCGCCGGCTGCGGGCCGGCTGGGCGGCCTCGTCGTGGGTGGCCTCGTCGAAGACGGTGAGGCCGTCGTCGGCGGCGGAGCCGGGCTGCCCGGAGCGCTGCCGGGCGTCACGGGGCTCGGTCGGGTCGGTCTCGGGAACGGCCATGGTGACCGACCCTAGCGGCCGACCCGGTGACAGACTGGAGACGTGCCGAGCGTCGTACCTGCCGTCCTCCCGCCCGTCGGCGAGCTGCTCGACGGCGCCCACGTGGTGGCCCTCCCGCTGCGCACACGGTTCCGCGGCATCGTCGTGCGCGAGGCCCTGCTGGTCGAGGGGCCGCGGGGCTGGACCGAGTTCAGCCCGTTCGTCGAGTACCTCCCGGCCGAGGCCGCCACCTGGCTCGCCGCCTCCGTCGACTTCGGCTGGGGCGCCCCGCACGTCGTCCGGGCCGACACCGTGCGCGTGAACGCGACCCTGCCCGCCGTCGGCCCTGCCGAGGTCCCCGGCGTCCTCGCACGCTTCCCCGGCTGCCGCACCGTGAAGGTCAAGGTCGCCGACCGCACCCAGACGCTCGCCGACGACGTCGCCCGCGTCGCCGCCGCCCGCCGGCACGTCGGCCCCGAGGGCCGCGTCCGGGTCGACGCCAACGGCGGCTGGTCGGTCGACGAGGCCGAGGAGGCGCTGCTCGCGCTGGCCCCGTACGCCCTGGAGTACGCGGAGCAGCCGTGCGCCACGGTGCCCGAGCTCGCCGAGCTGCGACGCCGCACGGCCGGCCTCGGGGTCATGGTCGCGGCCGACGAGAGCGTGCGTCGAGCCGACGACCCCCTGGCGGTCGCCCGGGCGGGCGCCGCCGACCTGCTCGTGATCAAGGCCCAGCCGCTCGGCGGGATCCGTGCAGCGCTCGAGGTCGTCGAGGCGGCGGGCCTGCCCGTCGTCGTCTCGAGCGCCCTCGACACCTCCGTCGGCCTCAGCACGGGCGCCCACCTCGCGGCGGCGCTGCCCGGCCTCGAGCACGACTGCGGGCTCGGCACGGCCGCGCTGCTGGCGGCGGACGTCACCCGGCAGCCGCTGCTCCCGGTCGACGGGGCGATCGACGTGCGCCGGGTCGAGGTCGACCACGACCTGCTGCGCGAGCACGCCGCCCCCGACGAGAGGGTGCGCTGGTGGCGTGACCGGCTGCGGGCCTGCCACGACGTGCTCTCCGCGACCCGCGACTCCTGAGGGTCCCGGGCACCGGCCCGCACGGGCCGGCGGTCGGATCAGAGGCCCGAGTAGGCGTGCAGGCCCTTGAAGAACACGTTGACGATCGAGAAGTTGAACATGACGGCCGCGAAGCCGATGATCGACAGCCACGACGAGCGGGCGCCGCGCCAGCCGCGCGTCGCGCGGGCGTGGATGTAGCCGGCGTAGAGCACCCAGATGATGAAGGTCCAGACCTCCTTGGTGTCCCAGCCCCAGTAGCGGCCCCAGGCGCGCTCAGCCCAGACGGCGCCGGCGATGAGGGTGAAGGTCCAGAGCACGAAGCCGACGAGGGCCACGCGGTACGCCAGGTCCTCCAGGCGGTCGGCCGCGGGCAGGGTGTCCATGAAGCGGAGGTTCGCCAGCTTCGCCTGCTCGCGCTTGGTCTGGATCAGCTGCGCGACGGAGAGGCCGGCCGCGATCGCGAAGAACCCGGTGCCGAGGATGGCCACGAGCACGTGGATGACCAGCCAGGCCGACTGCAGCGCAGGCTGCAGCGGCGAGACGGCGACGTAGTAGTTGACCGTGCCGATCGCCAGCAGGATGAGGTTGAGCCCGGTGACGTAGGCGCCGAGGTACGAGATGTCGACGAAGAGCTTCACCACGAGGTAGACGCCGACGATGATCGCCGTGCCGGTCAGCGAGAACTCGAACATGTTGGCCCACGGCACACGGCCCGCGGCGATCCCGCGCATGACGACCGAGGCGACGTGCACGAGCAGGCCGAGCACGAGCAGCGACGTGGCGACGCGCTCGAACTTCGAGGCGCGACGACCGCCGGAGGCGCCGGGCACGTCGCCCCCGCCGGTGACGGTGTCGGCACGGTCGAGCACGATGGTGCTGCCCCCGCCGGCGCCCTTCCGGAGCGTGCCGCCCGACGACCCCACCGGGGCGGCCGGGACGGCGACGGCCGAGGCGGCCTGCTGGGCGTCGCCGGAGCGCTTCGCCAGGTCGAGGGCGAAGGTCACGAAGGAGATCGTGTAGATCGCCATCGCCGAGTAGACGGCGACGAGCGAGTAGTAGGCGAGGTCGGCGGTCACGGAGTGATCCTACGTCCGCCGCGCGACGCGGAGGGCCCCGTGTCGTTCGACGTCGAGCCGGGGCGCGACGCCGCCTTCGCCGCCTCGGCGGGCACGCCGAGGGTCGTGAGGTGCGTGCGGGCGACCTCGCCGACGGCCCGGTCGAGCGTCGGGTCCTCCCCGCGCGCGAGGCCGGCGTACTCGAGCCGGAGGCCGGTGCCGGTGGCCGTGGCCTTGACCCAGACGCGGCGACGGGGCACGAAGAGGGCCGTGAGCAGGCCGCCGAAGGTGAGCACGGCGAAGAGCAGCACCCACACCTGCGAGGGGTCGTGGTGCACGTCGAGCGACGCGAAGCGCTTCACGTCGTTGAACGTGATCGTGCCGAGGCCGTTCGGCAGGTCGACCGTCTCGCCCGGGCTGAGCTGGAGGGCCTTCTGGCCGTTCTCCGCCCCCGCGCCGGCGATCTCGGTCATGTCGTCGGTCTTCAGCGAGTAGACCGACTGCGGCACGCCGTCGTCGAGCGCGAGGTCGCCGTCGTAGACGTTGAGGCTCAGCACCGGGTTGAGGAGGTCGGGGTAGCTGGAGGCGAGGATCCCCGAGCCGTCCCCGGTCTCGACCGCCGACGGGTAGAAGAAGCCGATCATGCCGACCTGCTCGGAGAGCCCGTCGGGCACCTTGACGACCCCCTGCGACGTGAGGTTCGCGTCCTGCGGGAGGAAGGGGATCGTGTCGGTGAACGGCTCGCTGCCGTCGGGCGCGGTGACGGTCACGTCGACCGCGTAGCCGTTGCCGAGCAGGTACACGGTCGAGCCGCCGATGGCGAGCGGGCTGTTGACCTTGATCTGCGTCGACCGCGGGTCGCCGCCCTGCGTCCGGGTCGTGACGTCGGCCGTGTAGTCGGTCGGCTGCCCCAGCGCGTCGGTGTTGGTCTCCTCGTACGTCGTGCGGAACTTGTCGAGCGTGATGTTGTACGGCGACAGCTGCGAGTCGCTGAACCACCGGCCGGGGTTGAACGAGTCGTACGACACGAGCGCGTTCGTGAAGGTCTGGCCCTCGACGATCACGCGCTGGCCGGTGTAGCCGAACCCCCCGCCGACGCCGACGGTGAGCAGCACCCCGACGAGCGCCGAGTGGAAGACGAGGTTGCCGGTCTCGCGGAGGTAGCCGCGCTCGGCGCTGACCGAGTCGCCGAAGACCTCGGTGCGGTAGCCGGCGCGCTTCAGCTGGGCGCGGGCCGCCGTGACGGCGGCGGCGGGGTCGAGGTCGACGCCCGACGCGCCTCCCTCACCGGCCTCCAGCGTGACCGAGCGGTAGCCGGCCAGGCGGGAGAGCCGCGCGGGCGTCCTCGGCGGGCGGGCCCGGAGCGCCTCGAAGTGGTGCTTCGTGCGCGGGATGATGCAGCCGATCAGCGAGATGAAGAGCAGCAGGTAGACGGCGGAGAACCACGGCGACGAGTAGGTGTCGAAGACGCCCAGCTTGTCGAGCACGGGGAAGAGGTCGGGGTGGTCGGCCCGGTACTGGACCACGCCGTTCGGGTCGGAGGTGCGCTGCGGCACGAGCGAGCCGGGGATCGCCGCCACCGCGAGCAGCATGAGGAGGAAGAGCGCCGTCTTCATGCTCGTCAGCTGGCGCCAGAAGAAGCGCAGGTAGCCGACCAGGCCGAGGCGCGGGTTCGTGACCCCGCCGTCGCGGTCGCCACCGGCGGACGCGGCCGCGTCGCCGACGGCGGGCTCGGCGGGGGCGACCGAGTCGTAGTGGTCGCTCGGCCTCAGCGGGTCGCCGACGGCGTCGGAGCCGTCGGTGACCTCGGTGCTGTCGACGGCGTCGGGGGTGCCGGTCGCGCCGGGCGCGCGGTCAGACGATCGTGCCATAGCCCGCGATCACCGCCCCGACCTCGGACATCAGCGCGGACCAGAGCCCGGTGACCATGAGAAGACCGATGACCACCAGGACGGAACCTCCGACGATGTTGACGACGCGGATGTGCCGCTTGACGAACGAGATGGAGCGCGACGCCCAGCCGAGGCCGAGGGCGACGAGCAGGAAGGGCACGCCGAGGCCGATGCAGTAGGCCACGCCGAGCAGCACGCTCTGGCCGACCGACCCGGTGTTCAGCGACATGGCCGTGATGGCGGCGAGCGTCGGCCCGACGCACGGGGTCCAGCCGAGGCCGAAGACGATGCCGAGCAGCGGGGCGCCGGCGAGGCCGGTCGCCGGGGTGAAGCCCGGCTTGAGGGTGCGCTGCAGCACCGTGAACTGGCCGATGAAGACGAGGCCGAGCGCGATCACGACGAGCCCCATCACGCGCACGATCAGCTCGCGCCACTGGATCAGCCAGAAGCCGACGGCGCCGAAGGCGAGGTTCGCCCCGACGAAGACGACCGAGAAGCCGGCGATGAAGAGGAGCACGCCGATGACCACCCGGCGGCGGTCACGGGCACGGCCGGCGTCGTCGCGGGCGCCGCCGGTCAGGCCGCCGACGTAGCCGAGGTAGCCGGGCACGAGCGGGAGGACGCAGGGCGACAGGAACGAGATCAGGCCCGCCAGCACGGCCACGGGCAGCGCGACGGCCAGCTGCCCGCCGGCGACCGCGTCGAAGAAGGGGTTGCCCTGGTACACCTAGGCCTGCTCGGCGACGGCGTCTTTGATCAGCTGGTCGAGGATGCTGGGGCCCTGCAGCCCGCCCAGGATGCGCGCGGCGATGCGGCCCTGCTTGTCGAGCACGATCGTCGTCGGCACGGAGTTCGGGGCGATGGTGCCCGCCAGCGCGAGCTGCACGGTGCCGTCGTTGGTGTCGACGACCGAGGGGTAGGTGACGCCGAACTTCTCGGCGAAGGCGAGGGACGTCTTGGCCTGGTCGCGCACGTTCACGCCGAGGAACTGCACGCCGTCGCCCTCGTGGGCCTGGCTGAGCTGCTGCAGGTCGGGCGCCTCCTGCCGGCAGGGCGGGCAGCTGGCGTACCAGAAGTTGAGAACGACGACCTGGCCGTCGAGGTCGGAGCGCGAGACCTCGTCGCCCGCGTCGGTCGTCGCCGTGAACTCGACCGGGTCGCGTCGCTCGTCGACGGGGACCTCCGTCACGGTGCCCTCGCCGGAGATGTAGTTCTCGGTGCCGCCGTCGGCGTACTGCTGCGCGAGGCCGTCGTTCGCCGACGTGCAGCCGGCGAGGGCGAGGGCGAGCACGGCCGCGGCGGCGAGGCCGCGGACGGTGCGCCGACGCAGGGACGGACGGGTGGTGGACGGAGCCGCGGAGGCCCCGTCGGACGGTGCTCGGGTGGTCACACTGCTCCCAGGTCGACGGCGTTCGCGAGCAAGTCTGCCGCGGGATCCTGATAGCCCACCTCGACGAAGCGGTCGCCGCGGCGCTCGAGGGTCGTCACGCTCGACAGCGAGCAGCGGCGGCGACGCGGGTCGTGGAAGAGGCGCGCGCCGGTGACGCTGCGGTGCACCATCCAGATCGGCAGCTGGTGGCTGACGAGGACGACGTCGCCGCCGTCGACGCTCGACCAGGCCTCGTCGACCGCGGCGAGCATGCGGGCGGCGATGCTGACGTAGGCCTCGCCCCAGCTCGGCTTGAGCGGGTTGACGATCCACGGCCACTCGGCGGGCACGGCCAGCTGCTTCGCGACCGTGAAGTCGCTGCGGCGCCCCTCGTACTTGTTGGTCGGCTCGATGAGGCGCTCGTCGACCTGCACCGGCAGCTCGAAGGCCTCGGCCCACGGAGCCGCGCTCTCGCGCGTGCGCTGCAGCGGGCTGGCGACGATCGCGGCGACCGGGGCGCCCTGCGCCTGCAGCATCGCGGCCGACGAGGCCGCCATGCGGTGGCCGAGCTCGCTGAGCCCGAAGCCCTCGAGTCGGCCGTAGAGGACGTGGTCGGGGTTCTGCACCTCACCGTGGCGCACGAGGTGGATCTGCTGGGCGGGCATGCGCCCCAGTCTAGGTCGGGGCCCGGCGCACACCTCCCACCGGGGAGACCCACAGGAGGCGCGGTGCGGGGCCCGCAGGGACGCCCGCGCACGGTAAACTCGGGCCTCGTGATCGAACGCACCCTCATCAACGACCTCGCTCCCCTCCCCGACGGCACCGTCACGGTGGCGGGCTGGGTCGACACGGTCCGTGACCAGAAGAAGGTGCAGTTCGTCGTCCTCCGCGACGAGTCCGGCGCCGTCCAGCTCGTCCGCCCGCGCACCGCGGCCGACGTCCTCGCCGAGGCGGGCGAGACCGACGAGGTCGCCGACGCGATCTCCGGCCTCTCGCAGGGCAGCTTCGTCACCGTGACGGGCCAGCTCAAGCACGACGAGCGGGTCAAGCTCGGCGGCATCGAGGTGAAGATCGACACCCTCGTCGTCGACAGCCTCGCCGACCCCGAGACCCCGATCGCCGCCGACAGCGGCATCGACAAGCGCATGGACTGGCGCTTCCTCGACCTGCGCGTGCCGCGGAACGCCCTCATCTTCCGCGTGCAGACGACCTTCGAGCACGCCATGCGCACCTACTGGGTCGAGCGCGGGTACATCGAGATCCACACCCCCAAGATCATGGCGTCGGCCAGCGAGTCGAACGCCGAGCTCTTCAAGGTCGACTACTTCGAGGGCAGCGCCTTCCTCGCGCAGAGCCCCCAGTTCTTCAAGCAGATGGCGCAGTCGGCGGGCTTCGGCAAGATCTTCGAGATCGCCCCGGTCTTCCGTGCCGACCCGTCGTTCACCTCGCGGCACGCGACCGAGTACACCAGCGTCGACGCCGAGATCAGCTACGTCGACTCCCACGAGGACGTCATGCAGATGCAGGAGGAGCTCCTGGTCGCCGCGTTCACGGCCGTCGTCGAGAAGCACGGCGCCGAGATCGCGGAGCTCTTCGACGTCGAGCTGACCGTGCCCACGACGCCCTTCCCGCGCATCCCCCTGGCCGAGGCGAAGCAGATCGTCGCCGACCGCGGCTACGTCGTGCCCCGCGCCGACGCCGACATGGACCCGGAGGGCGAGCGCCAGATCGCCGCCTACGTGAAGGAGACGTTCGACCACGACTTCGTCTTCCTCACCGACTACGACGCGTCGATCCGGCCGTTCTACCACATGCGCCACGACGACGACCCGCAGCTCACGAAGAGCTACGACCTCATCTACAACGGCACGGAGATCACCACGGGCGCGCAGCGCGAGCACCGCGTCGAGGTGCTCGAGGCGCAGATCCGCGAGAAGGGCATGAAGCCGGAGGAGCTCGGCGGCTACCTCGACTTCTTCCGCTACGGCGCCCCGTCGCACGGCGGCTTCGGCATGGGCCTGGCCCGCGTGCTGATGCTGATGCTGCACCAGCCGAACCTCCGCGAGGTGACGTACCTGTTCCGCGGGCCGACGCGCCTCACGCCGTAGTCGACACCGCCCCGCGGGGCGGAGCGCGACATCGCGACGGGCCCGACGAGAGCGATCTCGTCGGGCCCGTCGTCGTAGGGGCTCGCCGAGCGGTGCGGTGCGGCCGGAACAGCAGCGGCGGAGCGCCGAGGCGTCAGCCCCTCAGAGGACGGCCTTGCGCAGCGCGGTGCGGAGTCGGTCGGGCTCGACGCGCCAGATGGTGTGCACCCGGTCGTCGATGAGTACGACGGGGATCTCCTCCGCGTACTCGTCGCGGAGGGCGGCGTCGTCGAGGATGTTCGTCTCGTCGTAGCCGAGGCCGTGGGCCGCGAACTCCGGCTCAGCGAGCACGGCGTCGAGGGCTGTCCGGGCGTCGTCGCACAGGTGGCAGCCGGGCTTCGTCAGCAGGGACAGGCGGGGAGCACTCACGCCCCGACCCTACCGGCCCCCGCCTCCGCGCATCCCGCGGCGTGACGTCCCGCCCCGCTCCCCCGCATCCCGCTTCCTGCCCGCTGCCGCAAATGCCGACCCACGGCCTCCTGATACAGGAGAATCCACGCCTCAGACACGTCCAGGCTGCAGATCGGTCGGCATTTGCTGTCACCGACGACGAGCCGCTGCGGCAGCAAGGAGGGGAAGCAGGAAGCCACCGCGTCGGCGGCTGGCCCACAGCGCCGCGCCCGGCAGGGCGCCGCGCCCCGCAGGGCGCCGCGCCCGGCAGGGCGCCGCGCCCGGCAGGGCGCCATGGGCACCGAAGGAGCCGACAAAAGAAAGCGGCCCCTGACCGGAACGGTCAGGGGCACGCGGAGCCTGGCGGCTACTTCTTGTTGCGACGCTGGTGGCGCGTCTTGCGGAGCAGCTTGCGGTGCTTCTTCTTCGCCATGCGCTTGCGACGCTTCTTGATGACAGAACCCATGTGGACCTCGCTGATTGGACTGGATCGGAACAACCGGGTCCGAAACAGAACCGCGGAAAAATACCTCGGGGCAGTCTACAAGGGCCGGACCCGAATGTCGAAGTGGCGTCAGCCGACGTCGGCGACGCCGATCTGCAGGACGGCCGCGACGGCCGACTCGGGCACCCGGAACGAGCGGCCGAAGCGGATCGCGGGCAGCTCGCCGGAGTGGACCATGCGGTACACGGTCATCCGCGACACGCGCATCATGTCGGCCACCTCGGCCACCGTGAGGAACCTCACGTCTGACAGGTCGTGCGCCACGGGTCCACCTTCGTCGTCGGGCACCGGCAGCGGCAGCTCCCGGGTCGTGGCCACTCTAGGGGCGTGGCCGACCCCGTGCAACGGATCGGTCGTCAGCGGCCGAGGCGCTTGCGGACCGGCTCGATGACCCGCTCGTCGAGGGCGCTCTGGGCGTCGTGCAGGGCCGAGGAGGCGCGGTGCTGCGCGTCCGCGACGGCACGGCCCAGCGTGCTCCCGACGTCGCCCGCGTCGGGGAGGTTCTCGGCCGCCCGGCGGATGGGCGCCGGCATGGCCACCCCCGCCCACGCGGCGAACGCGCCGGAGGCGACGCCGTCGAGCTCGTCCGCGGCGCCCGCGCCGAGGAAGGGGATGAGCCAGTCCTCGACGGTCTCGAGCGGGACGGTCTCGATGCCGTAGTAGCGGTGCTGGCCGACCTCGCGGACGTGCACGAGCCCGGCGTCGCGGAGCACGCGGAGGTGCTTCGACACCGTCGGCTGACTGAGGCCGAGGGCCGTGACCATCTCGCCGACGCTGACGTCGCCGGTGGCCGAGTCGGCCGAGACGTGCGCGTCGAGCAGCACCTTCAGGAGGTCGCGGCGCGTCCCGTCGGCGATTACGCTGAAGATGTCGGGCATGCAGCCACAGTAACGACCACGGCCCCCGAGTACCATGACGACCGTGTCGCGCCCCTCCGTCGCCGATCGGCGCCTGCCCCGTCGAGACCCCCGCAGCCCCTTCGCGCGGCTCTCCGAGTGGATCGACGACATCGGGCGGCACTCGCCGGCGCGGTTCGCCATCATGATCTTCACCGGCCTCATCGTGGTCTTCACGCTCGTCTTCTCGCTGCCGGTCTCGTCGGCCGAGGGCAGCAGGACGCCGTTGGCCGACTCCCTCTTCACCGCCGTCTCGGTCATCTGCGTCACCGGGCTCGCGACCGTCGACATGGCCACGCACTGGTCGCTGTTCGGGCACGTCGTCATCTTCGTCGGGGTGCAGATCGGCGCCATCGGCGTGCTGACGCTCGCGTCGATCATGGGGCTGGTGGTCTCGCGGAAGCTGGGCCTGCGCGCCCGGCTGATGGCCGCCTCCGACAGCAACCCGCTCCGCGTGCACGCGGGCCCGGTGCCCGAGGGCCAGGCCGTGCGGCTCGGCGAGGTGGGCGGGCTGCTCGCCACCGTGGCGCTCAGCTCGGCCGTGATCCAGACCGTCATCGCACTGCTGCTCATCCCCCGCGTGCTGCTCGACGGCATCCCCCTCGGCGACGCGGTGCTCGACAGCTTCTACTACTCGGCGATGGCCTTCACGAACACGGGCTTCACGCCGAACGCCGACGGGCTCGCCCCGTTCGCCGACGACTACTGGTTCTTGTCGCTGATCATGGTCGGCGTCTTCCTCGGCAGCATCGGGTTCCCCGTCATCTACGCGCTGGCCCGCAACCCCCGCAACCCGCGACGCTGGTCGGTCCACGTCAAGCTCACGCTGGTCACCAGCGGAGTCCTGCTCCTGGCGGGCACCGTCCTCTACATCGTGCTCGAGTTCGACAACCCGGAGACCTTCGGCGACATCGCGGCGGGCCCGACGATCTTCCAGTCGCTCTTCCTCAGCACGATGACGAGGTCGGGCGGGTTCGCGACCATCGACATCTCCGAGCTCAACGGGTCGTCGCTGCTGGTCACCGACATGCTCATGTTCATCGGCGGCGGGTCGGCGTCGACGGCCGGCGGCATCAAGGTGACGACCCTGGCCGTCCTCTTCCTCGCCGCGTTCGCCGAGGCCCGGGGCAACCGCTCGATGGAGGCGTTCGGCCGCCGGATCCCGAGCGACGTCCTCCGCCTGTCGGTCAGCGTGGTGCTCTGGGGCGCGACGATCGTCGCCGTGTCGAGCATCCTGATCATGCACATCACCAAGGAGCCCCTCGACCACGTGCTGTTCGAGTCGATCTCGGCCTTCGCCACCTCGGGCCTGTCGACGGGGCTGACCGACCGCCTCCCCGACTCCGGCAAGTACATCCTCGCGGTCACGATGTGGATGGGCCGCGTTGGTACAGTGACACTCTCCGTCGCCCTGGCCGCCAGCCAGCGACGCCAGCTGTTCACGCGAGCCGAGGAGCGACCGATCGTTGGTTGACAAGATCAAGCACGACGCCCCGGTGCTCGTCATCGGCCTCGGCCGGTTCGGCGCCGCCACCGCCGGCCAGCTCGAGCGACAAGACAGGGACGTGCTCGCCGTCGACACCGACGCGGGCCTCGTGCAGAAGTGGGCCGACCGGGTCACCCACGCGGTGCAGGCCGACGCCCGCAGCATCGACGCCCTCAAGCAGATCGGCGCCCAGGACTTCTCGATCGCGGTCGTCGCCGTCGGCTCGTCGATCGAGGCGAGCGTGCTGATCACCGCGAACCTCGTCGACCTGAAGGTGCCGCAGATCTGGGCGAAGGCGATCAGCCAGTCGCACGGCAAGATCCTGGCCCGCATCGGCGCCAACCACGTCATCTACCCGGAGCGCGAGGCCGGCGAGCGCGTCGCGCACCTCGTCTCGGGCCGCATGCTCGACTACATCGAGTTCGACGACGCCTTCGCGATCGTCAAGATGTACCCGCCGAAGCCGGTGCGGGGCGCCTCGCTCGCGAGCTCGAACATCCGCAAGAAGTACGGCATCACCATCGTCGGCGTGAAGAGCCCGGGAGGCGCGTTCGAGGAGGCGACGCCCGAGACGGTCATCAGCGACCACGACCTCATCATCGTCTCCGGCGACAGCCGGGCGATCGAGCGGTTCGCCGCCCTCGACAGCTGAGGCGCGTCGCGGAGGGCGATCGGGGCGGCTCGACGCCGCCCCCGCCGAGGGGCCGGCCGGGCCTAGGTGACGGCCGGACTCAGCTGCCGGCCGCGATCTCCCGGTTGCGGGCCAGCGCGGCCTGCGTCGCACGCTCGAACAGCTCGCGGAGGCCGCCCTCGGCGAGCTCGGCGACGGCCCGCTCGGTCGTGCCGCCCGGGCTCGTCACGCGACGACGCAGCTCCGCTGGGGCCTCGGCGGCCGGCAGCAGGTCGCTCGCGGCGAGCAGCTCGCTCGCCCCGCGGAACGTGCCCTGGACGAGCGTGGCCGCCTGCGCGGGCGTGAAGCCCTGCGCGACCGCCGCCTCCTGCAGCTGCTCGATCAGGTAGAAGACGTAGGCCGGGCCGGAGCCGGAGATCGTGCTGAGGGCGTCGATCTGCTCCTCGGGCACGACGACGACGTCGCCGACCACCTCGAAGACGCGCCGCGCCAGCGCGAGGTCGGACTCGGAGGAGCGGGAGCCGGGGGCCAGGCCCGTGACGGCGAGGCCGACCACGGCGGGCGTGTTCGGCATCGACCGGAGCACGGGAACGTGCTCGGGCAGCGCCGCCTCCATCGTGGCCGTCGTGACGCCCGCGGCGAGGCTGACGACGACCGTGCCGGGCTCGAGGGCCGGGCCGATCTCGCGGAGGAGGTCGACGACCATCCCGGGCTTGACGCCGATCAGCACGACCGACGCCCCGACGACCGCCGAGGCGTTGGCGGTCGGGTCGGTCTCGGTGGCGAGCGAGGTGACCGGGCCGCGGCGGAGCGCGACGGCCTTGGCCTCGGTGCGGTTCGTGACGCGGACGCCGCCCTCGACGACGACGTCGGGCGAGAGCAGACCCGCGAGGATCGCGCCGCCCATCGAGCCGGCGCCGAGGATCGCCGTGGTGGGGAGAGTGGTGACCATCAGGCCATCCTAAGATCGAGCTGAGCACCACGAGGGGATCGGACACCATGAGCACTTCCGGCGGCAACAAGGCGATCTTCGCGGCACTGGCCGCGAACCTCGGCATCGCGGTGACCAAGTTCATCGCCTGGGCCTTCTCCGGGTCGTCGTCGATGCTCGCCGAGGGCGTGCACTCGCTGGCCGACTCCGGCAACCAGCTGCTCCTGCTGCTCGGCGGGCGACGCGCGAAGAAGGCCGCCGACGAGGAACACCCCTTCGGCTACGGGCGCGAGCGCTTCGTCTTCGCCTTCGTCGTCTCGATCATCCTGTTCAGCGTGGGCGGGGTCTTCTCGCTCTACGAGGGCGTCGAGAAGCTCCGCGAGCCGCACCCGCTCGAGGTGCCCTGGCTGCCCGTGCTCGTCCTCGCGATCTCGCTGGGCCTCGAGGGCTTCTCGCTCCGCACCGCGATCCGCGAGGCACGGCCGTCGAAGGGCAGCCAGAGCTGGGTCTCGTTCATCCGCCGCGCCAAGGCCCCCGAGCTGCCGGTCGTGCTGCTGGAGGACGCCGCGGCCCTCCTGGGCCTCACCTTCGCCATGGTCGGCGTCGTGCTGACCTGGATCACGGGCGACGGGGTCTTCGACGCGATCGGGACGCTCCTCATCGGCGTGCTGCTCGTCGCGGTGGCGGTCGTGCTCGGCATCGAGACGAAGAGCCTGCTGATCGGCGAGGGCGCCTCGGCCGCCGACGTCGCCGCCATCCGCGCCGCCGTGACCGACGGCCCGGAGGTCGAGTCGATCATCCACATGAAGACCCTGTACCTCGGCCCGGAGGAGCTGCTCGTCGCCGCGAAGGTGGCCATGCCCGGCCGCACGCTGCTCAGCGACGTCGCCGCCGCGATCAACACGGTCGAGTCGCGCGTGCGCGAGGCCGTGCCGATCGCCCGCGTGATCTACGTCGAGCCCGACGTGTGGGTGGAGCCGGGCCACGTGGCTCCGGCGACCGACGCGATCGTGATCCGCGCGGCCGACTAGCCGTCGGCCCCGGCCCCGGCTGCGGCCGTCGTGCCGGTGCCGGTGCCGGTGCCGTCGTCGGCACGGCGGGCGGCGAAGAAGTCGTCCAGCTGGGCCCGGCACTCGGGCTCGCGGACGCCCGCCACGACCTCGGCGCGGTGCGGCAGCCGGCGGTCGCGGAGGATGTCGTAGACGCTGCCCGCGCCTCCCGCCTTCTCGTCCCAGGCCCCGAAGACCACCCGCGGCACCCGGGCCGCGAGGATGGCGCCCGCGCACATGGGGCACGGCTCGAGGGTGACGACGAGGGTCGTGCCCGTGAGGTGCCAGTCACCCGTGTGGCGGGCGGCGGCCCGGAGCGCCAGGACCTCGGCGTGGGCCGTCGGGTCCTGCGAGAGCTCGCGCTCGTTGCGCCCGGTCGCGATCACGACGCCGTCGGCGTCGAGCACCACGGCCCCGACGGGCACGTCGCCGGAGACGGCGCAGCCCTCCGCCTCGGCGAGCGCGGCCCCCATCCACCGGGCGAGCTCGGGGGGCACGGCGGTCACGGGGCTCCTCGGGTCGACGGGCGTCGGGGGCGGACGACTCCGCTACCGTGGAGCCTATGCGAGTGCACGTAGCGGACCATCCCCTGATCACCCACAAGCTGACCGTGCTCCGCGACGCGAGCACGCCGTCACCGACCTTCCGGGCCCTCACCGAAGAGCTCGTGACGCTGCTGGCCTACGAGGCCACCCGCGGGGTCCGCACCACCCCGATCGAGATCCAGACCCCCGTCGGCCCGACCACCGGGCTGGCCATCAGCCAGCCGCGGCCGCTCGTCGTCCCCATCCTCCGCGCCGGCCTCGGCATGCTCGAGGGCATGACGACGCTGGTGCCGACCGCCGAGGTCGGGTTCCTCGGCATGGTCCGCGACGAGGAGACCCTGCAGCCGACGACGTACGCCGAGCGCCTGCCCGACGACCTGTCGAACCGCCAGTGCTTCGTGCTCGACCCGATGCTGGCGACCGGCGGCTCGCTGATCGCCGCCATCGACTACCTGCTCGAGCGCGGCGCCGTCGACGTGACGGCGGTCTGCCTGATCGCGGCCCCCGAGGGCCTCGCCGCCGTCGAGGCCGCGATGCAGGGCCGCGACGTCAGCATCGTGCTCGGCGCCGTCGACGAGAAGCTCGACGAGAACGGCTACATCGTGCCCGGGCTGGGCGACGCGGGCGACCGCCTCTACGGCCTGGCCTGACCCCGGCGCCGCACCGGCGCCTCCCCCGCTCCCTCCCCGCAGCGCCCGATCCGGCCACGTCACCCGACGTGGCGCACGGATCGGGCGCTTCGTCGTGCTGCCTTGACAGGCCGTGCACGAGTGACAGAAGATCGACCCCATGACTGACAGCGTGTTCATCCCGACCTCCCCCGAGGCCTCCGGGAGCACCGGCATGATGATGCCGAGCGCCGTCGTCCTGTGTCGAATGTGTGCCTGATCAGGTCGCACCTCGCCGAGTCGCCGTGCCGCGCCGAGCGCGCTGCCGAGTTCGCCGCACGACCCTGCTGCTGAACCGCGACTCCCGGATGCACACGCGTCACCACCTCCGACGCGCATCCCCTCGGCCCTGAGCTCCCGCTTGACGGGCCGTCCGCCCCGGCACCGCTGCCCCCCGGCAGAGGCCTCGTCATCGAGGCCCCGGGCACCGACACACACCGAGCACTCCCCCGGCCGACGACGCCCGGGGGCGCGACTCACCTCACGCAAGGACCCCGCGTACCCATGTCCCTCATCCTCGACCGCCCCGTCACCGCCCCCGCCGTCGCCACCAGCCCCGTCGTCACCAGCCCCGTCGGCGCCGCCCCCGTCGGCGTCGCGCCGAGCGGCCGCCCCCTGAGCGCCGCCCCGGTCATCGCTCCGGCTCCCGAGGCGAGCGCCCCCGCCCGGCCCGCCGCCCCCCGGCCCCGCACGGTGCCCGAGGGCACCGAGGCCCGCGGCTTCGCCCTCTACGTCGGCATCGACGAGCTCAAGGCCGCGGAGGCCGACACCGACCTCGGCGAGATCGTCGCGCAGATCAAGGCCCTCGTCGCACGGATCGCCCCCGGCGCCGAGACCCACGCCGCCGTGGCGCTCGCCCCGACCGGCGCCGGCGGCCGCGACGTCGACGTCGTCCGGCTCGCCCTGCACGACCCCTCCGCCCTGGCGGCCCGCCGGCCGACCGTGGAGGACGAGGAGCCCGGCGCCCGCGGGGGCGTCGTCGTCGACATCTCGCGGAAGCGCCTCCTGCTCGACGGCGAGACCGCCCCCCTGACCTACAAGGAGTTCGAGCTGCTGCAGTACCTCGTGCTGCGCGAGGGCCGCACGATCGAGCGCGCCGAGCTGATCTCCGGCCTCTGGTCGGACGACGACGGCGAGGCCCCCAACGAGCGCACGATCGACGTGCACGTGCGTCGGCTGCGGTCGAAGCTCGGGGCCTTCGAGGACATCGTGCGCACCGTGCGCGGGGTCGGATACCGCTTCGACCGCCACGCTGACGTGTCGATCCGCCACGCGTCGACCCCGTCGCCCGACGTCTTCTGAGGGCCGGGGGTCCCCCTCAGGGGAAGTTCCCAGCAAGATAACGGTTCGGTAACTAGACCTCCGTTACCGCACCGTTATAGATTGACCGCGTTGAGGTTGTTTGCTGTGGCAGCCGACACGGAATGTGATTGCAGGACACTCTTGGTGCAAGGGAAGAGGGCCGGTCGCCTCGCGACCGGCCCTCTGTCACGTCCGGGCCCGACTCGACCCCGACGCTCGCTCGCCGGCGCGTGGGCCGGCTCGCCTGTCTCGTGACCGCCGCACGGCGTCCCCCTGTCGGCCGTTCTTCGTAGACTCGACGTCGACACGAGACGAGGTGGCGACATGAGCGAGACAGCCGTGGCCGTCGGGGCCTGGGAGGCCCTGTTCCGAGCACAGGTGAGCATCATGCGCGAGCTGAACGCCGCCTTCCCCACCGACGACATCTCGTTCAACGAGTACGACGTCCTCTTCAACCTGTCGAGCCAGCCCGAGCGGCGGGCCCGCATCCGCGACCTCACCCGGCACCTCCTGCTCACCCAGCCGAGCATCAGCCGCCTCGTCGACCGCCTGGCGAGCAAGGGGGTCGTCGAGAAGCAGACCGACCCCGGCGACGGGCGCGGCATCATCGTCGCCCTCACCGACCACGGCTACGACCTCTACCGGCGCACCGCCGTCGACCACGCAGCCGCCATCAGGCGCCGCGTGGGCGGCAGCCTCGACCACGACGAGCTCGTCGCGCTGACCGACCTCTGCACGCGCCTCCGCCTGGGCGAGACGACGGGCAGCCCCGGCGACCCGGGCGCGACGACCAGGGCCGACGCCGAGGTCGGTGCCGCCTCGTGACCTCGTCCCCCTCCGTCGTCTGGCTGCGCGACGACCTCCGCGTCGCCGACAACCCCGCCCTCGTCGCCGCGGTCGACCGCGGCGAGCCCGTGGTCGTGCTCGTCGTGCTCGACGACGAGACCCCGGGCATCCGCCCTCTCGGCGGGGCCGCGCGCTGGTGGCTCCACCACAGCCTGGTGGCGCTCGACGGCGCGCTCCGCGAGCTCGGGGCCGGCCTGACGCTCCGCCGCGGCCCCGCCGCCGAGGTGCTCCCGGCCGTCGTAGCCGAGGTCGGCGCCGGCGCCGTCTACTGGAACCGCCGCTACGGCAAGGTGCCCCGCGACACCGACGCGGCCCTGAAGACCGCGCTCCGCGACGAGGGCCTCGTGGCCGAGAGCTTCCAGGCGAACCTCCTCTTCGAGCCGTGGACGGTGCAGACCGGCCAGGGCCAGCCGTTCAAGGTCTTCACGCCGTTCTGGCGGGCCTGCCTCGACCGGCCCGAGCCCCGGCACCCACTCGACGCTCCCGACGCCGTGCGGCCCCCGGAGGCCCCGCCCGCCAGCGACGACCTCGACGCGTGGCAGCTGCTGCCGACGAGCCCCGACTGGGCCGCCGGGCTCCGAGAGACGTGGACCCCGGGCGAGGCCGCCGCACTGGACGCCCTGGAGGAGTTCGCCACGGGCCACCTCGCCGACTACGGCGAGCGCGACTTCCCCGCCCAGGAGGCGACGAGCCGCATGTCGCCCCGGCTGCGCTTCGGCGAGGTCAGCCCGTTCCAGATCTGGCACCGCATGCGGGGCGACCTCCCGCCCGCCTCGCGGGAGCGGGCGCAGTCGTTCCTCCGCGAGGTGGTCTGGCGCGAGTTCAACCACACCATCCTCTTCTCGTCGCCCGACCTGGCGACGGTCAGCTACCGCCCCGAGTTCGAGGCCTTCCCGTGGGCCGACGTCCCCGAGTCCGAGATCGACGCCTGGCGTCAGGGCCGCACGGGCGTGCCGCTCGTCGACGCCGGCATGCGCCAGCTCTGGACCACCGGGTGGATGCACAACCGGGTGCGGATGGTGACGGCGAGCTTCCTGATCAAGAACCTCCTGGTCGACTGGCGGGTCGGCGAGCAGTGGTTCTGGGACACCCTCGTCGACGCCGACGAGGCGAACAACCCCGCCAACTGGCAGTGGACGGCGGGCTCCGGCGCCGATGCCGCCCCCTACTTCCGGGTCTTCAACCCCGTGCTGCAGGGCGAGAAGTTCGACAAGGAGCGCAACTACGTCCGGGCATGGGTGCCCGAGATCGACACCGACGACTACCCCGAGCCGATGGTCGACCTGAAGGAGTCGCGGCGCCGCGCCCTCGACGCCTACGAGACGATGCGCCGCGCCTCCCCCGCGTCGCCCTGACCGCCGCACCGCCCGAGCACCGAGCACCGAGCACCGAGCACCGAGCACCGAGCACCGAGAGGCACCATGACCGACCCAGCCCGCCCCTCCGGCATCGACGCCGTCTTCGACGCGCGCCAGGCCGAACGTCGAGCGCCCAGCGTCGTGTTCGCCACCTTCGACCACGACGGCGTCACGCACCACGGCGCCCGCGGCGAGGTCGCGGGCGCCCTGCCGGGGCCGCACACCGCCTACCGGATCGCCTCCTGCACGAAGAGCTTCACCGCGGCGGCGCTGCTGGCGCTCCGCGACGCGGGGCAGCTCGTGCTCGACGCGCCCGTCACCGACTTCGTGCCCGCCTTCGCCGACGTCGCGCTGCCCACGGGCGACTCGCCCGTGCCGACGGTGCGGATGCTGATGACGATGTCGGGCGGCCTGCCGACCGACGACCCCTGGGGCGACCGCCAGGAGTCGATCACCGACGACGAGCTCGACGCCCTGCTGCGGCGCGGTCTGCGCTTCGACAGCGTGCCCGGCACGACCTTCGCGTACTCGAACCTGGGCTGGGCCCTGCTCGGGCGCGTCGTCGCGAGCGCGGCCGGCCGGCCCTACCGCGAGGTCGTCGAGCAGACGCTCCTCGGCCCTCTCGGGCTGCCGTCGACCGGCTTCGAGGCCGACGTGCCCGCCACCGGAGGCGTCGCCGTCGGGCACCGGCCGGTCGACGACGGGTGGGAGCCCCTGCCCTTCTCGGGCCCCGGCGCGTTCTCGCCCATCGGGGGGCTGTTCAGCACCACGACCGACCTCGCCCGCTGGGCCCGGTGGCTGTCGTCGGCGTTCGACCCCGAGGGCCGCGGCGACGTCGACGGGGTGCTGAGCCGCGCCTCCCGCCGCGAGATGCAGCAGCTCCACCGGCTCGTGCCCGGCCGGGGTGCGCACCCCTCGGGCTACGGCTTCGGCCTCTTCGTCGAGGAGTACCCCGACTTCGGCACCGTCGTGTCGCACTCCGGCGGCTACCCCGGCTTCTCCGCCCACATGCGCTGGCAGACCGCCACCGGCCTCGGCGCCGTGGGCCTCGAGAACGCCACCTACGCCCAGGTCGCCGTGCCCGTCAGCCGGGCCCTCGACGGCATGATGGCCGACACGGCGGAGGCGCGGGTCGTCGTCGCTCCGTGGCCCGAGACCCTCGCCGCGATGCCCCTGGTCGAGGCCGTCGTGCGCGGGCGCGAGGTGCCGGCGGGCTTCCTCAGCGAGAACGTCGAGCTCGACGTGCCGCTCGTGCGCCGCCGAGCCCTGTGGGCCCGCGAGCTCGAGGCGGTCGGCGGACTGCTCGACCACGACGACGAGGGCGCGGGCGAGGTGCCCGCCGCCGAGTCGGCGACCCCGTCGCACCGCGTGTGGTGGCTGCCCGGGCGACGCGGGGCCCTGCGGCTCGAGGTCCGGCTGACCCCGGAGGACCCTCCCCGCGTGCAGACCCTGTCGGTGCGCGCCGACACCGGGCGCTGACGCCGTGTCGGTCATCGCCGTCACCGGGGGCGCCGGCAAGGTCGCGGCCATGATCCGGCCGCACCTCGCCGCCGCGGGGCACGAGGTGCGCCTGCTCGACCTGGTCGCCCCGGCCGGCCCGCTCGCGCCGACCGAGTCCGCCGCGGTCGTCGGGGTGACCGACCTCGAGGCCCTGACGGAGGCGCTCCGCGGCGCCGACCTCGTCGTGCACCTCGCCGCGCACGCCGACGAGCGGTCGTGGGAGGACATCCGCGACGTCAACGTCGAGGGGGCACACGCGGTGCACGAGGCCGCCGTGCGGGCCGGCGTGCGGCGCGTCCTCGCCGCGAGCTCGGTGCACGCCGCGGGCTACCTGCCCTGGGACGCCGCGGCCGAGCACGCGGTGCCGGCCGCGCGGCCCGACACGTTCTACGGCCTGAGCAAGGTCGTGCTCGAGGCCATGGGCAGCCTCTACGCCGACCGCGCGGGCCAGCTCGTCGTCTCGGCCCGGATCATGACGGCGGTCGAGCGGCCCTTCGACGCCCGGAGCCTCGGCACCTGGCTGTCGGCCGGCGACGCGGCCCGCCTCGTCGAGGCCGCCCTGACCACCACGGCCACCGGCCACCACGTCGTCTGGGGCGTCTCGCGCAACACGCGTCGACCGGTCTCCCTCGCGGCCGGCGAGGCCGTCGGCTACCACCCGGTCGACGACGCCGAGGCGTACGCCGACGAGGTCGACGAGCCGCCGGTGGGGGGCTCGACGCCGATCGGCGGCAGCTTCGTCGACCACCCGCTCGGGGAGCCCATGTGAGCGGCGCCGACGCGGCGCCGGGGCGGGCGCCGGTGACGTGCTCGGGGCGACCGGACGCTACCGTGGCTCCGTGACCCTCCTGCACCGCGACTCCGCCGTCCGTGACATCGACCCCCTCGCGCTCTACGGGCTGCTGAAGCTGCGGGTCGACGTCTTCGTCGTCGAGCAGGAGTGCCCCTACCCCGAGCTCGACGGGCGCGACGTCGAGCCCGACGCGCAGATGCTCTGGGTCGAGGAGGACGGCGAGGTGCTGGCCACGGTCCGGCTGCTCTGCGACGGCGACGACCGGCGGATCGGCCGCGTCGCGACCGCCGCGTCGGCCCGCGGCCGCGGGCTCGCCGCCCAGCTGATGGAGCGGGCCCTCGCTGACTGCCCCGGCCGCCTCGTGCGGCTCGACGCCCAGGCGCACCTCGAGGGCTGGTACGCGCGCTTCGGCTTCGTCGTGGACGGCGAGCCCTTCCTGGAGGACGGCATCCCGCACGTGCCGATGTCGCGGGTCGTCCCGGCCGCCTGACCAGCGCCTCCCGCTGGGCCGCCCCGCCCGCCGCCCACGCCCCGCCCGCGCCCGGCCCCCGTCCCCCGTCCTGGCCGGACCTGGACGGGGGTCGTCCGGACCGTTCCGTCCGGTCCGCCCGCGCCCTAAGCTCGGGCCATGCCACGTCGAGCCACCCCTCCGCGGGACCGCATCCTCGAGGCGGCGCACGCCGAGTTCGCCGCCCGCGGCCTCGCCGGTGCCCGCGTCGACTCCATCGCCCGCGAGGCCGAGGCGAGCAAGGAGCGGCTCTACGCCCACTTCTCGACGAAGCGCGACCTGTTCGACGCCGCCCTGGGCGAGAGCATCGACCGCTGGCTCGAGGCCGTCCCGTTCGACGCCCACGACCTGCCGCAGTGGGCGAGCAGGCTCTACGACCACCTCGCGACGCACGCCGACGACGCACGCCTGCTGCTCTGGGGGCAGATCGAGGGCGTCACGCTGCCGAGCCCCGGGGTCGTCGACCACGAGCAGCTCGACCGGCGCCGCGAGGCCGTCCGGGCGGCGCAGGCCTCGGGCGACATCCCCTCCGACTGGGACGCCGACGAGCTGCTGACGATGGTGTTCGGCAGCGTGCTGGCCTGGTTCGTCACGCCGACCGCGACGAACCTGCACCAGGGCCCGCACCAGCGGCGGTGCGACGTCGTCGAGCAGGCGGTCCGGCGACTCGTCGGCTGAGCGGGAGTACCGTCACGGGGTGACCACGACGACCCCTGCCCCCGACCTCTCCCCCGACCTCCGCGACCTGCTCGACAGCGTGCCCGACACCGGCACCGTCGAGGCGGGCGACGTGGTCTACGACCACGACGGCACGCCCCTCGAGGGCTTCCTCGCCACGCCCGGCGACGCCGACGGCGCCCTCCGGCCCGCGGTGCTCGTGCTGCACGACTGGTTCGGCGTCGTCGACCACGTCAAGGTGCGCGCCCAGATGCTGGCGCGCCTCGGCTACGTGGCGCTGGCCGGCGACGTCTACGGCCAGGGCGTCCGCCCCGGCCCCGGCGAGGCGGCGGCCGAGGCCGGCGCCTGGTACGGCGACGTCGCGGCGTTCCGCGCCCGCCTCACCGCCAACCTGGAGCGCCTCCGCTCCGAGCCCGGAGTCGACCCCGAGCGCATCGCCGTGATGGGCTACTGCTTCGGCGGCTCCGGGGCCCTCGAGCTCGCCCGCTCGGGCGCCGACGTGGCGGGGGTCGTGTCGTTCCACGGCGGCCTCGGCACCGGGGCGCCCGCCGAGAAGGGAGCCGTCAAGGCCCCCCTGCTCGTGCTGACGGGCGCGGCCGACCCGGTCGTGCCGGACGACGCGGTCGTCGGCTTCGAGGACGAGCTGCGCGACGCCGAGGTCGGCGACTGGCAGGTCGTCAGCTACAGCGGGGCGATGCACGCCTTCGCGGTGCCGGGCACCGACAGCCCCGAGCACGGCGCGCAGTTCCAGGAGACGGCGAACCGCCGCTCGTGGCTGCAGATGCGCGGCTTCCTCGACGAGGTCCTCGGCGAGCACTAGCCCCCTCCGCGACGACGGCCGGCCCCCTCGGGGGGCCGGCCGTCGTCGTCTCGGTCGTCAGGACGCCGGAGGGGTCAGAACCCGACGACACGCCCCGAGGAGGCGCGGCGCGCGAGGTCGCGCAGCTGGACGGCGGTCGAGACGGCCGCGTGGGCGGCCTCCCGCCCCTTGTCCTCCTTCGAGCCCGGCAGCCCGGCCCGGTCGAGGCCCTGCTGCTCGTCGTCGAGGGTGAGCACACCGAAGCCGACCGGCTTGCCGGTGTCGAGCGTCACGCGGAGCAGGCCCGACGTCGCGGCGTCGGAGACGTACTCGAAGTGCGGGGTGCCGCCGCGGATGATCACGCCGAGCGCCACCACGGCGTCGGCCCCCGCCTCGAGGGCGGCCTTCGCGACGACCGGCAGCTCGAAGCTGCCGGGCACGCGGACGACGGTCGCCTCGGCGCCGAGCTCGGCGATCGTGGCGAGCGCGCCGGCGAGCAGGCCGTCGCTGATCGCGGTGTGCCAGGTGCCGGCGACGACGGTGACGCGCAGGCCGCGGCCGTCGACGGGCTCCTGCTCGGTGGGTGCTCCTGCGCCGCTCATGCGGTGGTCCTCTCGGTGGGGGCGGGGCGACCGGGGAGGTCGCCGGGGGTGGTGGGGGCGGCCGGGCCGGTCGCGAGGCGGTGGGCGACGACCTGGGCGATGGTCACGACGGGGACGCCCTCGCGGCGCCCCAGCTCGATGAGGCCGGGCAGCCGCATCATCTCGCCGTCGTCGGCGACGATCTCGCTGATCGCCGCGACGGGGCGGAGGCCGGCGGCGACCATCAGGTCGACGGCCGCCTCGGTGTGGCCGTCGCGCTCGAGCACCCCGCCGGGCCGGGCCCGGAGCGGGATGACGTGGCCGGGGCGGTGCAGGTCGTCGCGGACGGAGGCCGGGTCGGCCAGGACCCGCAGGGTGCGGGCGCGGTCGGAGGCGCTGATGCCCGTGGTCACGCCCTCGGCCGCGTCGACGCTGACCGTGTACGCGGTGCCGCGGGCGTCCTCGTTGCGGGCGACCATGGGCGGCAGGTCGAGGAGGTCGGCGATCTCTGCCGACATCGGGGCGCAGACGAACCCGGACGAGACCCGCACCGTCCAGGCCAGCCACTCCTGGCTCGCCAGCTCGGCGCTCAGCACCACGTCGCCCTCGTTCTCGCGCGACTCGTCGTCGACGACGATGACCGGCCGGCCACGACGGAGGTGGTCGAGGACGGTCGCGACGTCGTCGAGGGGCTCGGCACCCGTGCGCCGAGGCGCCTCGGGGGCACCCGCGCGGGCGCCCGACGCCTCGGTCACGACGCCCGGCCGGAGCGGTGCGCGCAGGCGGTGGCGTCGAGGGCGAGCATGCGGCGCACGTGGCGCGCCAGGACGTCGGTCTCGACGTTGACGCGGTCGCCCGGGGCCTTGTCGCCGAGCGTCGTGGCGGCGAGGGTCTCGGGGATGAGGCTGACCTCGAACCACCCCTCCTCGACCCCCGGCTCGCTGATGCCGCTGACGGTGAGGCTCACGCCGTCGAGCGTGACGGAGCCCTTGTCGACGAGGAGGGGGGAGAGGTCGTCGGCGAGGCTCAGGCGCACGCGCCGCCAGGCGTCGCCCTCCTCCGTCTCGAGCACGGACGCCGTGCCGTCGACGTGGCCCTGCACGATGTGGCCGCCGAGGCGGTCGCCCACGCGGGCCGCCCGCTCGAGGTTGACGGGCAGGCCGGGCTCGAGGTCGCCCAGGGTGCTCGTGACCAGCGTCTGCTTCATGACGTCGGCCGTGAACGACTCCCCGTCGCGCTCGACCACGGTGAGGCAGACGCCGCTGACCGAGATGGAGTCGCCGTGCTCGGCGCCGTCGACCGCGAGCGGCCCGTGCACGGTGAGGCGGACGCTGTCGCCCACGTCGGCGAGCCGCACGACACGGCCCTTCTCCTCGACAAGACCCGTGAACACGTCAGATCACCGCCGTCGGCAGGAGAGACGGGAGGGCGGGCACCGGCGTCGGCCGGCGCCGCGGGGCGAGGGTGGTGGTCATCATGTCTCCGTCGGTGAGCCTGCTGGGGCTCTCCGGGGACGACGCGAGGTCGCGGCCAGCCCGGGCGCCGTCGTCGACGAGCCCTGGCCCGCGCTGCCTCCCTTCCGGACTGTGACCGTCGGTACCGGAGTTCCACCGGTTCAACCGGGGCGACCACCGTCTGGGGGCCGCACCGGGTCGCGGACTGTGACCGCCGGTTCAGATTTTCGCTGACCCCGGAGCGCGTTGCTCACCGGCGACGATAGCACCGGGCCCCGACAGCGGCCTCGGCCGCCGTCACGCCCCGTCACGTCGCCCCGCCGGGTCAGGTCGGAGGGTGCAGGCCCTCGTCGGCCGGCCCGGTCCGCCAGGCGGTGAAGTGCACGGTGAGGCCGTCGCGCGAGGGGGCGCAGCACATCGGCCCCGCCGTCGCCGCCGCGTCCGCGTCGAGCGGCGACACCCGGACCAGGCGCCACGGCTCGTCGTCCACGCGGGCACGGACGGTCAGGGCGTCGCCGGAGCGGCTGGCCCGGACGATGACCTCGCGGTCGCGCCAGCCGGGGACGGGGGCGAGCGACCAGTCCGAGACGCCCCGCGTGACGACGGCGCCGAGGCCGTCCTCGCCGTCGCTGCGCTCGACGCCCGCCTTCGTCCACGTCTCGTCGTCGACCCTGACGAAGACGCCGGCCTGGTCGAACTGGGCCGAGAAGTCGAGACGGAACGAGACCTCGACCGCGGTGCCCTGCTCGAACGGCGCGAGGAGGGCGTGCTCCGTGTCGTGCACGAACCCGTACGAGGTGACGCGCCAGGCGTCGCTGCCCTCGACGGCGGTCACGCGCATCCCGTCGTCGCCCACCTCCACGCGCGCGGGCGCGGTCGTCCAGCTGCCGGTGCTCCAGTCGACGTCGATCATGCGGTCGAGGCTACGCCGCCGCCGACCCGCGACACGGCGCGGCGCGGCGCAGCGACGAGGCTCAGTCGACGACGAGCCCCAGGTGCGCCGCGAGCGCAGGGGCCAGCACCTGCAGCTGCACGGCGTCGACGGTCGCCCCCCGGAGCCCGTCGAGCCCGTCGACGCGCTCGAACGAGGTCGTGCGCAGGTCGACGTGGGCGAGGGAGGCGCGGGTCACGTCGAGCGTGCCGACGCGGCAGTCGACGAGGGCCACCCGCAGGGCCTCCGCACCGCCGAGGTCGAGCTCGCCGACGCTGCAGCCCTCGAGGACGACGTCGGTGAGGCGGGCCCCCCGCAGGTTAAGGTAGTCGATCTTGCCGCCGACGACACGGACGGAGCGCCAGTCGGCGTCGAACAGCTCGGCCGAGCCCCAGCGCGGGCGCTCGACGCGGACGTCGTGCCAGGTGCTGCGCCCGGCGGCGAGCTCGGGGGCGAACGAGTCGGCGACGACCGTCTCGACGAACCGCGCGCCCCGGAGGCGCGCCCCGCCGAGCCGGGGCGCCTCGAGCACGCACTCGCGGAGGACGACGCCCTCGAGGTCGCGGTCGGCGAGGTCGGCGTCGACGAGGCGCTCCCGCTCGCGGTCGTCGTGCGCGGCGAGGGAGTCGCCCGTCACGTCGACGAGACCGGTCGGGTCGACGTGGTCGATGCGGGGCGCGTCGGTGCCGCCGCCCGGGGCGGCGCCCGAGCGCCCGGCGCGGGAGGAGGAACGACGGGGAGCGGCCATGCGGACGAGGCTACCGATGGCCGCCGACACCGGACGGACTCGTTCTGGGGAGTGCCGCCCCGGCAGGAGGGGGGCACGATCAGTTCCATGCGCATGCATGAACGCTGCGCGCCGCTGCCCTGACCACCCGACGGTCGGGCCGCGCCCCTCCCCCGCCCCGACCGGAGAACCCCCGTGCCGTCATCCCTCCCTGCCCGTCTGCCGTCGGCCCTCGCCGCCGGCCTCCTCGCGACCGGCCTGCTGCTCGCCGGCCCGGTCGCCGCGCCCGCCGCGCCCGCGAGCGCCGCGCCGGCGCCCGCCCCGACCACCGCCTCCCTGCCGAAGGACCAGCTCGTCGTGCCGCCCTCGGCGCTCGCCCGGGCCGACGCCCTCGACGACGCGCCCACGACCGGCCCGGTCGTCCACACCCTCTGGGTGAGCACCGTGTCGGCCACCGCCGCCACGACCGACGACACGGTCACCTCGCTCGACCGCGCGTCGATCGACGCCGCCGTCACCGCGCTGCACGACTACTGGTGGGAGGAGTCGGGCGGCCGTGTCGACGTCCGCCTCGGCGGCGTCGAGGAGCGCTCCCTCGGCGGCACGAGCTGCGACGCGTCCACGACGCTGAGCAAGGTCAAGGCCTCGGCCTTCGGCGGCTCCTTCGCCTCGTACGGCTGGGCCGGCACCGAGAAGCACCTGCTCGTGCTGCCCCGCGAGGCGTGCGGCACGCAGGCGTTCGGCACCATCGGCGGCGACGGCGGCGAGATCGTCAGCTCGTACGGCCTCGGCCAGCAGCTCGGCGTGCCCGTGCTGCTGCACGAGTTCGGCCACAACCTCGGGCTCGGCCACGCCGGCTCGGCGCTCTGCCGCAGCACGACCTCGTTCGACGGCGCCCCCGGCGACTTCCGCAGCACGGCCGACGCCGCCTGCCCCACCGAGGAGTACGGCGACCACCTCGACATCATGGGCTACTCGGTGTCGGGCGCCCGCCCGCACCTGTCGTCCCCGCAGCGGATGCGTCTCGGCTGGCTGCCGAGCACCGTCGCGCTCAGCACCCCGGCGACCACGAAGCGCGTCGTGCTGCCCTCNTGCACTACGTGCTGGAGTACCGCACGGCCACGGGCCGCGACCGGTCGAGCGCCGAGTTCGCCGGCGGTGCGCCCCGCTGCACGGTCGTCGCGACCGGCTTCACGAAGTGTGCGCTCGACAGCTCGGCCGCCACGGGCAGCGTGCGCGTGCTGCGCGCCCTCCCCCAGCCCGGCGGCTTCGCCACGACGGTGGCCCTCGCGGTCGGCACCGACGCAGCGGCCGACCCCGCCCGCCGCGACACCCACCTCGACGCCGGCGAGTCGTTCACGAGCGCCGGCGGCGGCTTCACCGTCGCCGTGGCGAGCCTCTCGCCCCAGGGCGGAGCCGTGCTCGACGTCTCCCTCCGCGGGCCCCGCGGCGCCGTGTCGACCTCCACCGCGCTGACCCTCTCCACCGCCTCGCAGACCTACGGCGGAGCCGGCGCGACGGCGACCGCCGTCGTGACCCGCGCCGACGGCACGGCGCCCGCGGGCACCGTGAGCCTCGTCGACGGCTCGACCGTGCTGGCGACCGTTCCCGTGGGCACGAGCGGTCGCACGGCGATCGCCGTGCCGACGACGCTGGCCGCGGGGAGCCACGCGCTGCGCGCCTCCTTCACGCCCTCCGACCCCGCCGTCACGGCGTCGGGCTCGGCACCGCAGACGCTCGCGGTCACGGCCGGCGCGACGACCACGTCGCTCCGGGTCAGCGGCCCGCAGCAGACCTTCGGGTCGACGACGACGACCCTCACCGCGACCGTGCCGCAGGTGGCCGGCAGCTGGCCCGCCGGCAGCGTGACCTTCACGCGCTCGGGCGTGCCGGTGGCGGTCGTGCCGCTGGCCTCGGGCACCGCGTCGTGGGTCGTGCCCGCGAGCACGTCGGCCGGCCGGTGGTCGTTCACGGCCTCGTTCGCGCCCTCCTCGACGTCGCTCGTGAAGTCGGTCAGCGCGCCCCAGACGGTCACGGTCGTGCCCGCGAGCTCGACGGTGGCGATCACGCCCGCCACGACGAGCCCCGCACGGAACACCGCCACGACGGCCACCGTCACCGTGCGCGTCGCCGGCGTCGCCTCGCCGGCCGGCTCGGTCACCGTGCTCTCGGACGGGCGCGCCGTGCAGACGGTCGCCCTGACCTCGACCGGCCAGGGCACCGCGACGGTGACGCTGCCGCGGTACGCCACGGCCGGCAGCCCGGTGGTCTCGGTGCGCTACTCGGGCACGCCCGACGTGCTCGGCAGCACCTCGGCGGGCGTCACGCTGCGCGTGCGCTGACCGGCGGGGCGGCCGGGTCGGCCGGACGGGCTCCGTGCCCGCCCGGCCGCGCCCGGCGGCCCGCCCGCCCGTTCAGCACTCGACGACGTTGACGGCGAGCCCGGCGCGGCTGGTCTCCTTGTAGCTGTCGGCCATGTCGCGCCCGGTCTGGCGCATCGTCTCGATCACGGTGTCGAGGCTGACGACGTGGCTGCCGTCGCCCAGCAGCGCCATCCGCGTCGCGGCGACCGCCGTGCCCGCCGCGATGGCGTTGCGCTCGATGCACGGCACCTGCACGAAGCCCCCCACGGGGTCGCAGGTGAGGCCGAGGTGGTGCTCCATCGCGATCTCGGCCGCGTTCTCGACCTGACGGGGCGTGCCGCCGAGCACGGCGGTGAGCGCCCCCGCCGCCATCGAGGCGGCCGAGCCGACCTCGCCCTGGCAGCCGGCCTCGGCACCGGAGATCGAGGCGTTGCGCTTGTAGAGCGACCCGATCGCGGCGGCCGTGAGCAGGTAGCCGCGCTCGAGCTCGTCGCGCGTCACCCCGTGGAACCGCATCGCGTAGTACCCGACGGCGGGGATGATGCCCGCGGCCCCGTTGGTCGGCGCGGTGACGACGCGGCCGCCCCCGGCGTTCTCCTCGTTCACGGCCATCGCGTAGGCCTGCAGCCACTGCGCCGGCAGGTCGGAGGTGAGCAACGAGGAGGCGCGGCCCTGGTCGACCGCGGAGCCCCCGATCGCGAACGCGGTCGCCCGCTCCTCCTGCGCCCGCAGCATCTCGGCGATCTGGCGGGCCCGTCGCGGCACCTTCATCCAGCCCGGCAGCACCCCGGAGGCGGCGAGGCCGGCGTCGACGCAGGCCTCCATCGCGGCCCAGCGGGCGGCGAGGCCCGCGGCGGCCGCGGCCTCGCCGTGCACCGCGACCTCGTTGCGCCAGGCCAGCTCGGCGATGCCGACGCCCTCGGCGTCGCAGAGCCGGAGCAGGTCGTCGGCGTCGACGAAGGCGAACGGGGCCTCGGCGGCGGGCACGACGTGCTCGTCGTCGCCGTCGCGGACGACGAACCCGCCGCCGGTCGAGAACCAGACCTCCCGCGCGAGGGTCGCGCCGTCGGCGTCGCGGGCCTCGAGGCTCATCGCGTTGGGGTGCCGCGGCATGCGGGTCAGGGGCGCCATGCGGAGGTCGTTCGGCGCGAAGGCGACCTGGTGCCGGCCGAGCAGCCGGAGGCCGCCCCCCTGCTCGACGGAGCGCTGCATCGACGAGACCACCAGCGGGTCGCAGGTCTCGGGCTCCATGCCCGCGAGGCCCGCGAGCACCGCCGAGGGGGTGCCGTGCCCGAGGCCGGTCGCGGCGAGCGAGCCGTAGAGGACGACCTCCACCCGGGCGACGTCGTCGAGCAGGCCCGCGGCGTCGACCCCGTCGAGGAAGAGGCGGGCGGCCCGCATCGGCCCGACGGTGTGCGAGCTCGAGGGCCCGATGCCGACCGAGAACAGGTCGAGGGCCGAGACGTGGTCGGTCATGGTGCCTCCGGGGCGGGGGTCGAGGTCGGATCGGGGTCGGGCCGCCCGACGGTGCGGGCGTGCTCGCCCATCGCCGCCGCCATCTCGCCGAGGAACCTCCGGACGGTCTGCAGCTCGGCGTCGTCGTAGCCCGCCATCACGCGGTCGCTCAGCGCGCCGAGGGGCCCGAAGAAACGGCCGGCGACGGCGCGGGCCGCCTCGTCGTAGCGCACGATGACCCGGCGCCGGTCGACCTCGTCGCGCGTGCGGTGCACGTGGCCCGCGCGCTCGAGGCGGTCGATGACGCCCGTGGCGGCGCCGGACGTCACGCCGAGGACGTCGCCGAGGCGGCCCGACGTGACCGGGTCGCCCCGCTGCTCCGCCTGCATGACGTGCAGCAGCGCCTCCAGGTCGATGTGGCCGAGCCCCTGCTGCGCCGCGAACGCCTGGGCGACCCGCTGCGACTCGGTGGTGAGCCGCTGCATGGCCGTGACGACGTCGCGGCGGGCCCCGGCGCGGGCGGGCGCGCCCGGCGCGTCTCGCACGTCGGGGTGAGCCGGGTCTGGGTCGGTCATCGCGCCTCCTGTGCACTGATTCTCGCCGACGTCGGGTCGCCGCCGTGCAATACTCTCAGCAACTAAGACATCCACCAACTGAAGGACACTCGTGCGCGCACTCGCCCGCCTCGTCAGCGGCCACCGGTCGGCCTGGGCCGTCCTCGGCGGCACCCTCGTCGCCGTCGCCCTGCTCTTCGCCCTCCTGCCCTCCGGCGGCGACGACGCGTTCCCGCCCTCCGGGCTCCCCGACGACAGCCAGGCGGCGGAGGTGACCGCCCTGCTCGACGAGTTCCCGTCGTCCGACACGACCGTCGGCATCGTGGTCTGGAGCCGAGGAGGCGCCGCCCTCTCCGACGCGGACGTCGCGTCGGTCTCCGCCCGCGCCGAGGCCCTCGCGGCCCTGTCGACCACCCCGCAGGCCGTCCGCCCGCAGGTCAGCGACGACGGCGCCGCGGCGCTCGTCGCCGTGCTGCTCGCCGCCGACGACGTCGACGCCGACCTGTCGGGCGTGGCCGGAGAGCTGCGCGCCGCCGCCTCGGAGGGGCTGCCCGACGACCTCTCGGCGTACCTGACCGGGCCCGTCGGCTTCCAGGACGACGTCTCGAACTCGTTCGCGGGGGCGGACTTCCGCCTCCTGCTCGTCACCGTGGTCGTCGTCGCCGTGCTGCTGATCGTCACCTACCGCAGCCCCGTGCTGTGGATCGTGCCGCTCGCCGTCGTCGGCGTCGCCGACGGCCTCGCGGGTCGGGTCGTGGCGGCCCTGGCCGAGCCGCTCGGGGTGACCGTCGACGCCTCGATCTCGGGGATCCTCTCGGTGCTCGTCTTCGGCGCGGGCACGAACTACGCGCTCCTGCTGGTCGCCCGCTACCGCGAGGAGCTGCTGCGCGACGACGACCGGCACCGGGCGATGCGCACCGCCGTGACGAGCGCCGGGCCCGCGATCGCGGCGAGCGGCGGCACGGTCGCGCTCAGCCTCGCCACCCTCGTGCTCGCCTCCCTCGCGGGCAACCGCGCCCTCGGCGTGGCCTGTGCCCTGGGCGTCGTCGTCGCGGTCGTCTTCGCCCTCGTCGTGCTGCCGGCCGCCCTCGTGGTCTGCGGTCGCGGGCTGTTCTGGCCCTTCGTGCCCCGCGCCTCCGCCCCCGGCTCCCCCGGCGCCGACGAACCGCACCACCACGCGGCACGGAAGCAGGGCGCCTGGGAGCGCCTCGGCCGGGGCGTGCAGCGCCGACCGGTGGTCGTGAGCGTCGCCGCGGTCGCCGGGCTCGGAGTGCTCTGCCTGGGCCTCGGCGGCTACGCGGTCGGCCTCTCGCAGACCGACCAGCTGCTCGGCGACCCCGACTCGGTCACCGCCCAGCGCATCGTCGATGACTCGTTCTCGGCCGGACTCACCAGCCAGACGACGGTGCTCGTGCCGTCCGCGGCGGCCGCCGACGCCGTGTCCGTGGCGGAGGGCGTCGACGGCGTCGACTCCGCGACCGTCGGCGAGGCGGCCTCCGGGCTGACCCGCGTCGACGTCCAGCTCGCGGCCGAGCCGGAGAGCGACGACGCGTTCGTCGTCGTCCAGGCGCTCCGCGACGCCTACGCCGGGGCCGGAGGCGCGGTGTCGGACGCCCTCGTCGGCGGCAGCGACGCGACGGCCTACGACGAGCGCACCGCCGCGCAGGCCGACCTCCGCCTGATCGCCCCGATCATCCTCGCCGTCGTCTTCGCCGTCCTCGCGCTGCTGCTCCGGTCGCTGGTCGCCCCGGTGCTGCTCATCGCGTCGGTGCTCGCCACCTTCGCGGCGAGCCTGGGCGCGTCGACTTGGCTGTTCCAGCACGTGCTCGGGTTCCCGGCCCTCGACACGGCGGTGACCCTGTACGCCTTCCTCTTCCTCGTGGCGCTCGGGGTGGACTACAACATCTTCCTCACCACCCGGGCGAGGGAGGAACGGGAGCGGCACGGCACCCGCGAGGGCATGGTGCGCGCGTTGGCCTCGACGGGCGCCGTCATCACCAGCGCCGGCGTGCTGCTCGCGGCCGTGTTCGCCGTGCTCGGCGTGCTGCCGGTCGTCGCCCTCACGCAGGTCGGCGTCGTCGTCTGCATCGGCGTGCTGCTCGACACCCTCGTCGTGCGGACCGTGCTGGTGCCGGCCCTGGTCTTCCTCACCGGCGACGCGTTCTGGTGGCCGAGCCGCCGCCGCGGTCAGCCGCAGGCGGACCAGAGGCCGACGCCCGAGCCCTCGGCCGTGGCCTCGGCGGCGACGAAGGCGTCGCGGTAGCGGTACGGGTCGTCGTAGGTGTCCTCACGGCCGTACCCCTGGGCGACGAGGTCGTGGTTGAGCATGACCCCGGCGGGCGTCCAGACGTAGCGCAGCAGGCGGTCGTACCGGTCGGCGTCGCCCTGCGAGGGGTCGGCCTCGAGCCAGACGGCCGACCCCGCCGGCAGGCTCGTGGTCGTGAAGGCGCTCGCCTCGGGGCCGAAGCAGTCGACCGAGGCGTCGGGCTGCACGGTCTCGGGGGTGTCGACGCCGATGAGGCGGACCCGCTCCCGGGCACCGCCGTCGGCGAGCACGACGATCACGGTGTCGCCGTCGACCACGCGCTCGACGGTGGCCTGGGCGGCGCCCTCGGGGACGGCGGCGGGCACCGCGACCGAGGGGGACGAGCCGGCGCCCGGGCCCGAGCCGGCGCCCGGGCCCGAGCCGGCGCCCGGGCCCGACCCGTCGCGCGAGCCGTCGAGGAGCTGCGGGAACGCCACCACGACCACGGCGGCCACGACGACGACCACGACGCCGAGCAGCGACGACCGACGACGGCGCCCCCGCGCGCGACCGCCGCTCACTCGGCGAGCCTCGTGCCGCGCAGCTCGGGCAGGGCGAGGGCCGCGGCGGCCGCGACGAGGAACACCGCACCGAAGACGACGAAGAGCAGGGGCGCCCCGCCGAGCACGAGCAGCGGCGGCACCGACAGGGGCGCGACGATCGAGGCGATGCGCCCGACCCCGGCGGCCCAGCCCGACCCCGTGCCGCGCAGCCGCGTCGGGTAGAGCTCGGGGGTGACCGCGTACAGGGCGCCCCACGCCCCGAGGTTCGCGAACGACAGGGCCGCGCCCGAGACCACGATGTGCGTCGCGCTCCCGCTGACGACGCCCGCCCCGAAGGCGGCGGCGGCCACCGCGGAGCCGAGCAGGAAGGTCGCCAGGGTGGCCCGACGGCCCCAGCGCTCGATCAGCCAGGCCGAGACGGCGTAGCCGGGCAGCTGGGCCAGCGTGATGAGCAGCGTGTACTCGAACGACTTGACGAGCGGGAAGCCCGCCTCGACGAGCAGGGTCGGCAGCCAGACGAAGGCGCCGTAGTACGAGAAGTTCGTCGCCGCCCAGACGAGCCACAGGGCGACCGTCCGCCGGCGGAGCCCGTCGCGCAGGAGGGCGGAGAGGGAGGCGCGGCGAGCGCCCGACGCGACCCGCGCCTCCTCGAGGGCCGTCGCCCTGGTCGCCGCGGCCGCCACGTCGGCCGGGTCGGGGGCGGGCACCCCGGCGGCCCGCTCGAAGGCCCGGACGGTGCGCTCGGCCTCGTCGTGCCGCCCCCGGGACTCGAGGTACCGCACCGACTCGGGCATGCGCAGCCGCACGAACACGGCGTAGGCCGCCGGGAGGGCCCCGATCAGCAGCGCCCAGCGCCAGCCGTCGTCGCTGGTCGGCACCACCAGGTAGCCGACCAGCGCCGCCGCGATCGAGCCGACCGCCCAGAACGCCTCGAGCAGCACGACGACGCGGCCGCGGATGCGACGCGGCGAGAACTCGGAGACGAGCGTCGAGGCCACCGGCAGCTCGGAGCCGAGGCCCAGCCCCACGACGAAGCGCAGCACGAGCAGCGCCCCGACCGACCAGCTGAGCGCGGAGACGCCGGTCGCCAGGCCGTAGACGAGGAGGGTGAGGGCGAAGACGGTCTTGCGCCCGAGGCGGTCGGAGAGCGTGCCGCCGAGGGCCGCGCCGATCGCCATGCCGGCGAAGCCGGCCGAGGCGACGAACGCCAGGGCGCCGCGGTCGGAGCTCCAGACGACGGCCAGCTGGGCGATCACGAACGAGACGAGGCCGACGTCGAGGGCGTCGAGGGCCCAGCCGACGCCGCTGCCGACGAGCAGCCGGCCGTGCTTGCGGGTGAAGGGCAGCTCGTCCAGGCGCTCGGTGCGCGTGGGCGGTGCCTGCGTGGCGACGTCGTCGGTCATGGTGCCTCTCGGGCGCTGTCGGGTGGGGCGTCCCCGACACGCCCTGCCGTGCGCCAGCCGTGAACATCGACGAGGGTAGCGAGTCTCGGGGCGCCGCACCGTAGGCTCCGGCGCACCGGTCCATCGTGGACGGGCGACGGAGGCACCACCATGGCAGAGAAATCGGCGAAGAAGTCCACCAAGACGACCGCGACGCGGTCGCTCAAGGAAAAGCGGGCCGACAAGAAGGACAAGCGCGGCACCGCCTCCCACTCCGAGGACGCCGTCTCGAACGTCAAGAAGCGCTAGCTCCCTCCGAGCGCCGCGTCAGCGGCAGCGGCAGCGTCACGGCACCGTCAGCCCCCGTCACCCCGGGAGGCGGCGGTGCCGTTCTCGTCCCCGGTCGCCCCTCCGTCGGTGACAGACGCTCAGCTCGCGGCTAGCCTCGGGGGACGGGCCCACCAGGGGGCCCGGTCGAGGGGACCACCATGACCACGTCCGACGCCACGCCCGCTCCCACGCCCGCCCCGAAGCCCGGGCCCGGCCCGCGGCCCGTCCCGGCAGCCTCGGCCGCGGCGACCACGGCGCCCGCTCCGACCACCGCGGCCGCCGCGTGAGGGCCGCGCTCCGCCGCGGCGCCGCGGCCGGCACCGTCGCCGTCGTCGCGCTGGGGCTCGCCCTCGCGGGGGCGACCACCGCCTCCGCCGCCCAGGCCGGCGCCTGGGGCAGCTTCACGCTCAGCGGGAGCGCTCGCGAGTGGTCCGGCACGATGTCGCTGCCCGGCGGCTTCCCCGAGACGACCTTCACCTCGACCTCGCGCCAGGCCACGGTGCCGAGCGGCTCGAGCACCTGGCAGGCCGCCTCCACCGCGCCCGGCGAGCGCTACGGGTCGAGCCGGGGCCTGCCCTACCTCAACCTGCGGCCGCAGCTCGACCGGCCCGTCGCCTCCGCCGCCTCGGTCACCACCTACACGTTCGGCTCCGCCACCCCGTCGGCCGGCTGGTCGTTCGTCCTCGGCGACGTCGACGCCGACCAGGTCACCGTGACCGCGACCGACCCGGCGGGAGCGGCCGTGCCCGCCTCGGCCCTGGGCTTCGGCTCGGCCTACAACTACTGCCGCGTCGCCGGCGGCCCCTCGTGCGACACGGCCGGCCTCGGCGACGTGCCCCGCTGGGACTCCTCGACCGGGGTGCTGCTCGGCAACGCCGACGCCCTCGACACCGAGGGCGCCGCGGCCTGGTTCAGCCCGACCGTGCCGCTCGGCTCCCTGACGCTGACCTTCCAGCAGCGCTCGGGCTTCCCGGTCTTCCAGACCTGGTTCGCGACGCGCACCCAGTCGCTGACCGGCACCGTGACCGAGGGAGGCGCGGCCTTCCCGGCAGCGGCCGTCACCGTCCGCGACGCCTCCGGCACCGTCGTCGCGGAGACCACCACGAACGCCCGCGGCGAGTACGTCGTGCCGGCCCTCACCGCCGCGCCGGGCTGGCGCGTCACCGTCGAGCCGCCGGCGGGGACCCCCGCCGCGGAGGACGTCGTCGTCGACCTGACGGCCGCCGACGGGGTCGCCGACGTCGCCTTCCCGACCGCGCCCGCGCCCGCGCCGACATCGGTCGCGGTCACCGCCACGATCGTCGACACCGAGGAAACGCCCGTGCCCGACCTGCCGCTGAGGCTCGTCGAGCGCGCCTCGGGCGCCACGGTGGCCGAGGTGACCACGGCCGACGACGGCACGGCGACCGTCGCCGACCTCGCCCCGACGACGTCGTACGAGCTCTTCCGCGCCGACACGGGCGAGTCGCTCGGCACGCTCGTGCCCAACAGCGGCGGCGTGCTGCCGGTCGACTTCTTCCGGCCGGTGCCCGCGCCGGCCCCCGAGCCCACCGTCGACGTGAGCGGCACGATCGCCGGCCCCGACGGAGCGCCCGCCGCGGGCGCCACGCTCGACGTGGTGCTCGTGCCGGCCGACGGCGGCGAGCCCACCGAGACGGTCGCGACCGTGGAGACCGACGCCGCGGGCGGCTTCGAGGTCGACGGGCTGCTGCCCGAGACCGACTACGTCATCGTCGTCGACGAGCAGGCGGAGGCGGCGGTCCCGTTCACGACCCCGGCCGCCGGCGCCCCCGCGACGCCGCTCGTGCTCGAGGTGCCCGCGCCCGAGTCGGTCAGCGTCGACGGCACGGTCGTCGACCAGGACGGCGAGCCCGTCGCCGACGCGCCGGTCGCGGTGCTGCCCGCCACCGGCGACGCCCCGGTGGCCGAGACCACGACCGACGCCGACGGGCGCTTCGTGCTCGACGGCCTCGACCCCGGCACCGACTACCGCCTCGTCGTCGACGGCGACGTCGCCGGAGCGGTGCCCTTCACGACCGGGTTCGCAGACGCCGGGCTCGGCACGGTCGCCGTGACCGTCGTCGTGCCCGACCCGACGCCCGGCCCCACTCCCGGCCCGACGCCCGAGCCCTCCCCCGGCCCCCCGGCCGGACCGGCGCCGACGGCGAGCGCGGCCCCCGTGGCCCCCGGCACGACCCCGACGGTCCGTCCCGCCGGGCGGCCCGGCGGCCTCGCCTTCACCGGTGCCGACGCGGCCTGGCCGCTCGGCCTCGGGGCCGCGCTGCTGGTCGCGGGCCTCGGCCTCGTGACGGGCCGAGCCGTGCTGCGGCGCCGGCAGCAGGCCGTCGTGAGCGGTTCGGAGGACTGACACCGCGCCTCCCGCGGCCCTCGGCCCCGCCGCCGGTCACCTGACCGGCGACGGGGCCGCCGTGCTGACCGGGCCGTACCCCGTTCACGGAGCGGACTCGGCGGGTGGCGGGGCGACGCCCGGCCTACCGTCGGGCGGGCGCGCGGCTCGGCCGTGCGCGCCCGCGGGCCAGCCCGCCCGCGGACCCGCAGAACCGCAGACACCAGGAGGAACCCCGTGAAGGCAGTCGTCTGGCACGGCGTCGGAGACATCCGTCTCGACGACGTCGAGCAGCCCACCATCACCGACCCGAACGACGCCATCGTGCGCGTCACCCGCAGCGCGATCTGCGGCACCGACCTGCACTTCGTGCGCGGCACGATGGCGCCGATGGTCGAGGGAACGATCCTCGGCCACGAGGCCGTCGGCGTCGTCACCGAGGTCGGCGATGCCGTGCGCGGCTTCAGCCCGGGCGACCGGGTGATCATCGACAGCACGGTCTCGTGCGGCGCCTGCCGGTACTGCCGCGAGGGCCACACCGCCCAGTGCGACGTCGCGAACCCGAACGGCCCCGACGCGGGCACGAGCTTCTTCGGCGGGCCCGCCTCGACCGGCCCGGTGGACGGGCTGCAGGCCGAGTACGTGCGGGTGCCGTGGGCGCGCAACACCCTGCACCCGCTGCCCGACACGGTCAGCGACGACCAGGCGATCCTGCTCAGCGACATCTACCCCACCGGCTGGTTCGGGGCCGAGCTCGCCGGCGTCCGCCGCGGCGACACCGTGGCCGTGCTCGGCGCCGGCGTCGTCGGCCAGTTCGCGATCGCGTCGGCGTTCCAGCAGGGCGCCGCCCGCGTGATCGCGGTCGACCACCTCGAGGACCGCCTCGCCCAGGCCCTCGCCCAGAACGCGGAGGTCGTCGACTTCAGCCGGGAGGACCCGGTCGCGGTCGTCAAGGAGCTCACGAACGGCATCGGCGTCGACGCCGTCATCGACGCGGTCGGCGTCGACGCGCAGCACGCCGCGCACGGCCCGGCCGCCCCCGACGCCGAGCAGGCCGCCGCCTTCGAGGCGGAGGTCGCGCAGGTCGCGCCCGACGCCGCCCCGCAGGGCGACCAGTGGGTGCCGGGCAACGCGCCGTCGCAGGCTGCCCGCTGGGCCGTCGAGATGGTCGCCAAGTACGGCCGCATCGGCATCATCGGCGTCTACGCGCCCACGGTCGAGACGTACCCGATCGGTGCCGCGATGCTCAAGAACCTCACGGTGCGGATGGGCAACTGCGACCACCACTCCGTCACGCCGCCGCTCATCGAGCGCGTCGCTGCGGGGCTGTTCGACCCGACCGCGCTGATCACCGAGCGCGAGCCGGTGACCGACGCGATCGCGGCGTACGAGGCGTTCGACCGGCGCGAGCCGGGGTGGCTCAAGGTCGAGCTGACGACGGGCTCGTAGCCGGGCCGCGACGCGGGGCCTGCGGGAGGCGCGGTGCGGGCGGGGCCGGCACCGCGCCTCCCCCAGGTGGTCAGGCGACCGTCGTGCCCTCCCGCATCTCGTCGACGCTGAGCTCCGGGGCACCGCCCGCCGCCGCGGCCGGGTCCATCCAGACGAAGTCCCAGTGGTGGCCGTCGAGGTCGTCGAAGCTCTTCGAGTACATGAAGCCGTGGTCCTGCTCGCCGGCCGGCGTCGCCCCCACGGCGAGCGCCGCGGCGTACGTCGCGTCGACCTCCTCCTTGCTCTCGGCGCTGAGGGCGAGCTGCACCTCGGTCGAGGTGGTGGCGTCGATGATCCTCTTGCGGGTGAACTCCGCGAAGAACGGCCTCGTGAGCAGCATCGCGGTGATCGTGTCGCTGATCACGACGCTGAAGGCGTTCTCGTCGCTGAACCCCTCGTTGATCGAGTACCCCAGGGCCTCGAAGAAGGCGCGCGACCGGGCGACGTCGTCGACGGCCAGATTGACGAAGATCATGGTGGGCATCGGTGCGCCGCCTCTCTGCGGGGCGCCGGCGGCCCGTCGCCGCCGGTCGTCTCCCGCATGATGGCGAGGCGCCGCCGACCGTGTCAAGACCCGTCGGCGCGAGGTGTCCCCCTCCCAGCGGGCACCCCGACAGCGGGTGTTGCGTGGTCTGCATGAAGCACACGACACTCGGCAGCGTCGACGGCGGACTCGACGTGGGCCGCCTCGGCCTCGGCCTGATGGGCATGTCCGCGTTCTACACCGGCAGCGGCACCGACGACGACGAGTCGGTGCGGGTGATCCACGCCGCGCTCGACCACGGCGTGACCCTGCTCGACACCGCCGACATGTACGGCCCGCACACGAACGAGCAGCTGCTGGGGCGCGCCCTGCGCGGCCGACGCGACGGCGTCGTCGTCGCGACCAAGTTCGGCAACGTCACCGACCCCGAGGCGCGGGGGGAGCGCGCGGTCGACGGTCGGCCCGAGTACGTGCGCCGCTCGATCGACGGCTCGCTGCAGCGGCTCGGGCTCGACCACGTCGACCTCTACTACCAGCACCGCGTCGACCCGCAGGTGCCGATCGAGGAGACGGTCGGCGCCATGGCCGAGCTCGTCACGGCGGGCAAGGTCCGCCACCTCGGCCTGTCCGAGGCGGCTCCCGAGACGATCCGCCGGGCCCACGCCACCCACCCGATCACCGCCCTGCAGACCGAGTGGTCGCTCTGGAGCCGCGACCCCGAGGCCGAGATCGTACCGCTCGTGCGCGAGCTCGGCATCGGCTTCGTGCCGTACTCGCCGCTCGGCCGCGGGTTCCTCACCGGTGCCCTGCGCTCAGTCGACGAGCTCGCCGACGACGACTTCCGCCGCTTCGCGCCGCGGTTCAGCGGAGACAACCTCGCCGCGAACGTCCGCATCGTCGAGCAGGTCGACGCCGTGGCCCGCGAGGTCGGGGCGACGCCCGGCCAGGTCGCGCTGGCCTGGCTGCTCGCCAAGGGCGAGGGCGTCGTGCCGATCCCCGGCACGAAGCGCCGCACGTACCTCGACGAGAACGTCGCCGCCGACGACGTCGTGCTCACGGCCGCGCAGGTCGAGCAGCTCGACGCGGTCGCGGCGCCCCAGGGCGACCGGTACGCCGACATGTCGACGGTCGACCGCTAGCGCGGACGGCCCACGGCGGGCGGGTGCGAGCCGGGCGGGCGTCGACGACGGACCGCCGGGGTCGCACCCGCCCGCCGTCGTGACGGGGCAGTGCGACCTGAGCAGGGCGGCCGGGGCAGGGCGGGCCCGAGCGCGGGAGGCGCGGGTACGGTCGCAGCATGGACGACGTGATCAGACGGCGCGCGGTGGTCCGCGGCCTGGTGCAGGGCGTGGGCTTCCGCTTCTCGACCGAGGGCGAGGCCGACCGCCTCGGCGTCGCCGGGTTCGTGCGCAACCTGCCCGACGGCACCGTCGAGACGGAGGCCGAGGGCACGCCGGAGGCGGTCGGCCAGCTGCTGGAGTGGCTCACGGAGGGCCCGCAGGGCTCCCGCGTCGACGGGGTCGACGTGAGCGAGCTGTCGCCGCTCGGCGAGGGCGGCTTCGAGACGCGGCACTGAACGGCAGCGGCAGCGTAGGCGAGCGGCGGGCGGCGGGCGGCACCGTCGGCGAGGGCCCGCGTGCCGGGACCCGGCCCGGGAGCTCGCACGCACCCGACAGCGTGGAGTCCCCGGACCGGGCTGCACCCGAGGGTGCACCAGCTTGTCTACCAGGTCGGTCGGTGCGCTCGCCCACCGGTCGGGGGACGAACTCGCGACGGCCACCTCACATCCGCCCCCTCTCGCGCGTCTGCAGCGTGGGTAGCATCGGCAGAGGCGAGGAGACGACCGTGACGGAGACCGGCAGCGCGCGCGGAGCGGGCACCACGGGCACGGGCTGGGGCACGGACGACCCAGCCCCGACCACGGCCCCCGACGCGGCGGTCGTGCACACCACCACGAGCACGCCCGTGGGCCTGCTGACCGTCGCGGGGGGCGTCGACGGGCTCGTGGGTCTGTGGTTCGAGGGCCACCGGCGCGGGCCGACCCGCGACTCCCTGGGCCCGCGCTCCGACGTCGGCACCGGCGCGAGCGACTTCGGCGAGGTGGCCCGGCAGCTCGGGCAGTACTTAACCGGCGAGCGGACGGCCTTCGACCTGCCGCTCGCGCCGCGCGGCGACGACTTCCGCCAGCGGGTCTGGGCGGCCCTCCGCACGATCCCCCACGGCGAGACCCGCACCTACGGCCAGCTCGCCGCGAACCTCGGCGGGGTCGGGCTGGCCCGGGCCGTCGGCGCCGCGAACGCGCTGAACCCGCTGAGCATCGTCGTGCCGTGCCACCGGGTGGTCGGCGCCGGCGGGGCCCTCACCGGCTACGCGGGCGGGCTGGAGCGCAAGAGGTTCCTGCTGGCCCTCGAGGAGCCCGCCGAGCGGCGCGAGAGCCGGCTGTTCTGACGTGGGCCCGTTCGACCGCGCCGTCGAGCAGCACGGGGTCACCGTGCTGCGCGTCTGCCGCGCCCTGCTGCCGCCGGCCGACGCCGACGACGCCTGGTCGGAGACCTTCCTCACCGCGCTCGTCGCCTGGCCCGGGCTGCCGCCGGGGACGAACGTCGAGGCCTGGCTCGTGACCGTCGCGCGCCGCAAGGCCCTCGACGTGCTGCGCGGGCAGGCCCGCCGAGCGCTCCCGGTCGAGACGCTGCCCGAGCCGCCCGCGCCCCGGCCCTTCGACGAGGTGCTCGCCCGTGACGACGAGCTGCTCGACGCCGTCCGCGGGCTGCCGCACCGCCAGCGCGTCGCCGTCGTCGGCCACCACCTCGCCGGGCTCAGCCACCGCGAGGTCGCGGAGGCCACCGGGGTCAGCCACGACGCCGCCCGCCGGGCGGCGAGCGACGGGGTCGCCGCGCTGCGGACGGCGCTGGTGCCCCCGCCCCCGCCCCCGGCGCCGCCCTCGGACCCGCACCGGGCGCTCCCGCCCGCACCCCGCCGTCGTCGACCCGGAGGACCCTCGTGACCGACCCGACCACCGCCGAGCAGGTCGACCTCGCCGTGCTGCGGGCCCGGCTCGCCGCCGGCGCGGCCGACGCCGGCGTGCTCGACGTGGCCTGGAGCACCCTCGACTCCCCCGTCGGTCGCCTCCTGCTCGCCGCGACGGAGGTCGGCCTCGTGCGGGTCGCCTTCGAGGTCGAGGGGCACGACGCCGTGCTCGACCGACTCGCCACGACGGTCAGCCCGCGCGTGCTGCGGGCCCCGGCCCGGCTCGACGCGGCCGCTCGCCAGCTCGACGAGTACTTCGCCGGCCGCCGTCGCGCCTTCGACCTGCCGCTCGACCGGCGGCTCTCGCGGGCGTTCCAGCTCGCCGTGCTCGAGCACCTGCCCGAGATCCCCTACGGTCGGACGGCGAGCTACGCCGCCGTCGCCGCGGCGGCGGGCAGCCCCCGCGCCGTGCGGGCCGTCGGCACGGCCTGCGCGACCAACCCGCTGCCGCTCGTCGTGCCGTGCCACCGCGTGGTGCGGAGCGACGGCACGGCCGGCCGCTACCGTGGCGGCCCCGAGGCCAAGGCCCTGCTGATCGACCTGGAGGCGACACCGTGAGCGACGTGGTGATCGGCGACGACGGGCTCGCCCGCCCCGCCTGGGCGGCCGTCGACCCCCTGCTGCGGGAGTACTACGACACCGAGTGGGGCATGCCCGTCCGCGACGAGCGGGGGCTCTTCGAGCGGCTGAGCCTCGAGGCGTTCCAGTCGGGGCTGTCGTGGGCGACCATCCTGCGCAAGCGGCCCGCCTTCCGGGCGGCGTTCCGCGACTTCGACCCCGACGTCGTGGCCGCGTTCGACGACGACGACCGGGCACGGCTGATGGCCGACGCGGGCATCGTCCGCAACCGGCTCAAGGTCGACGCGACCGTCGCCAACGCCCGCGCCACCGTCGCCCTGCGCGACGCAGGCGGGCTCGTGGACTTCGTCTGGTCGTTCCGGCCCGCCGAGACGCCCCGCCCGGCCACGGCGGCCGAGGTGCCGACGACCTCGCCCGAGAGCGTCGCCCTCTCGCGCGCCCTGAAGTCCGTGGGCTTCCGGTTCGTGGGCCCGACCACCATGCACGCCCTGATGGAGGCGACGGGCATCGTCGACACCCACCTCGTCGACAGCCACCGGCGCGGGTCGTCCGGGGTGTGGGCGGCGACGCCGTGAGGGCCGGGGGCACGGCCCCGGGGGGCTCCGCGGCGGAGCCGACCCGCGACTCCCGCGCTCGTCGCCTGTCGCTCGCCGTCGACGGCGACTACGACCCGGCCCACGCCGTCGGCCTGCTCGCCGCGCACAGCGTGCCCGGGGCCGAGCTGACCGACGTGGCGGCCTCGACCCACTCCCGGGTCGTCGACCTCGGCGGGGCCGGGGTCGACGGGGCCGGGGTCGGTCGGGCCGCTCGACTCGGTCGGCTCGACGTGCACTTCGGCCCCGACGTCGTCGAGGTCGACGTCGTGCCCGCCGACGGCGTCGACCTGGGCCCGGCCGACCTCGACCGAGCCGCGGCGCTGACCCGGCGCTGGCTCGACCTCGACGGCGACACCGGCGCGGTGCAGGCCGCGCTCGGCGCCGACCCGGTGCTGGGCCCGCTGGTGCGGGCCCGGCCGGGCATCCGCGTCACGGGCAGCCCCGATGGCTTCGAGACGGCGGTGATGACCGTGCTCGGGCAGCAGGTCTCGCTCGCCGCGGCCCGGACCTTCACCGGACGGCTCGTCGCCGCGCACGGCGTCGACGTGCCCGGCACGGGCCTCCGGCGCTTCCCGCGCGCGGAGGCGCTGGCCGCCGTCGACGTCGACGAGCTGCGCGCCGCGGTCGGCGTGACCAACGCCCGGGCGCGCACGCTCTCGGCCCTGGCGACGGTCGTCGCCGACGGCCTCGTGATCTCGCCCGACGTCGACCTCGCCGACGCCCGACGACGGCTGCTCGCCGTGCCGGGCATCGGGCCGTGGACGGTCGAGTACCTCGCCGTGCGCGCCCTCGCCGACCGCGACGCGTGGCCGGCCGGCGACCTCGTGCTGCGGCGGGTGCTCGGCGGGGCGACCACGAAGGAGGCGGAGGCGGCCTCGGCCCCGTGGTCGCCCTTCCGCGCCTACGCCCTGTTCCACCTCTGGGCCGCGGTGCTGCCGACCGCGCCCTGAGCGGGGCCGGCAGCACCCGGGAGCGCCGCAGCGCCCCGGCGGGCTCCGGGCGTCAGGCGGTGAGCACCATCGTCGCCGTCAGGGGCAGCTCGGCCACCGACGTGCCGACGTGCAGCGTGAACTCGCCGGGCTCGTGCGCCCACGCGCCGTCGCGCCAGTCGGCGAAGGCCCGCGCCGGCACCTCGACCGTCACCGCGGCCGACCCGCCCGCCGCGAGCTCGACGGGCCGGAAGCCCACCAGCCAGAGCGCGGGGCGCTCCACGACCGAGTCGGGGCGCGACGCGTAGACCTGCACCACGTGCTTGCCCGCGCGGGCGCCCGTGTTCTCGACCTGGACGGTGACGGTCACCGCGCCTCCCTCGGCCACCGCGTCGGAGACCTCGAGGCGCGACTGGCGCCAGCTCGTGTAGCCGAGGCCGTGGCCGAACGGCCAGGCCGGCTCGACGCCGGCGCGGAGCCAGGCCCGGTAGCCGACGTGGATGCCCTCGTCGTAGCGGACGGTGCCGTCGACCGGCGTGACGTCGAGCACCGGCACGTCGGCCGTGGCCGCGGGCCAGGTCGTGGGCAGGCGGCCGCCGGGCTCCGCGTCGCCGACCAGGAGGTCGCCGAGGGCGTGGCCGTACTCCTGCCCGCCGAACCAGGTGAGCAGCACGGCGGCGGCCTCGTCGCGCCAGGGCAGCTCGACCGGCGAACCGGCGTTGACGACGGCGACGGTGCGCGGGTTCGCGGCGAGCACGGCGCGGGCGAGGTCGTCCTGCCGGCCGGGCAGCGCGAGCGTCGAGCGGTCGAAGCCCTCCGACTCGACCTTGCTGTTGGTGCCCACCACGAGCACGACCAGGTCGGCGTCGGCGGCGGCGGCGGCCGCCTCGTCGATCAGCTGCTGCGGGTCGGTGTCGTCGGCGTCGAGCCCGGCGGTGAACATCATGGTGCCGGCGAAGGCCTCGCCGCTCGTCTCGGCCCGGCGGTAGCGGATGACCAGCTCGACCGGGCGACCCGCCTCGACGTCGAGCGGGTGCGACTCGCTCGGCGGGGCGAGCAGCGCCGCGCCCAGCTCGTCGCCGTCGGCCTCGGTGCGGGCGGTGAAGAGCTCCTCGCCGTCGACCACGAAGGTGGCCTCGCCGATCGAGGCGAAGCCGAGCCGGACCCGGCCCGAGGAGGCGGGGGTCCAGGTGGTGCTGACCTCCAGCTCGTGCAGGCACTCGACGGGTGCGTCGCCGCCGAGGTAGACCAGGGCGGTGGCCCGTCGCTCCTCCGCGAAGATCTCGTCGCCGGCCTCGTCGAGGAAGCGCACGTGCACGCCGGGCTCGCCCGTCGCCGGGTTCGTCAGCTCGGCGAGCGGCAGCTCGGCGACGCCCTCCTGCACGACCGCGCCGACCGACCAGGTCACCTCCGCGTCGGGGAAGGCGGCCCGGACGCCCTCGACCGGGCTGACCACGCTCTCGGGCACCACGGTCGCACTGCCGCCGCCCTGGGTGCGGGCCCGGTCGGCGTTGTCGCCGATCACCGCGATGCGGCGCACGCTGCCGGGGGCGACGGGCAGCAGCCCGTCGTTGGCCACGAGCACGGCGCCGGCGGCCTCGGCCTCGCGGGCGAAGGCGACGCCGTCCTCGACGTGCACGGGGTCGGTGCCCTCGAACCCCTCGAGGGCGCCGACGCGGGCGGCGAGACGGAGCAGGCGGAGCACCTTGCGGTCGACGTCGGCTCGGTCGACCGAGCCGTCACGCACGGCGGCGACCAGCGCGTCGCCCCAGGGCCCGACCGGGCCGGGCATGACGAGGTCCTGGGAGGCGCGGGCGCTGTCGACGGAGCGCACCGCCGTCCAGTCGCTGATGACGACGCCGTCGAAGCCCCACTCGCTGTTGAGCGGCGTCTCGAGCAGGTCGTTCTCGGTGGCGGTGGTGCCGTTGACCGAGTTGTAGGCGCTCATGACCAGCCAGGCCCGCGCCTCCACGACGCTCTTCTCGAAGGCGAGCAGGTACAGCTCGCGGAGGGCCCGGTCGCCGACGACGACGTCGGCGGTGAAGCGCTCGGTCTCGAAGTCGTTGGCGACGTAGTGCTTGGGGGTGGCCCCGACGCCGTTCTCCTGCACGCCCGTCACGTAGGCGGCCGCGAGGTCGGCGGTCAGCACGGGGTCTTCGCTGAAGGCCTCGAAGTGGCGGCCGCCGAGCGGGGAGCGGTGCAGGTTGATGGTCGGGCCGAGCACGACGTCGACGCCCTTGCGGCGGGCCTCGACGGCGGACGCGTGGCCGTAGCGGCGAGCAACCTCGAGATCCCACGTGGCGGCGAGCGCCGTTCCGCTCGGGAGGTTGAGCGACGGGTCGCGCTCGTCCCAGAACTCGCCGCGCACCCCGGAGGGGCCGTCGGAGAACAGCATGCGACGGAGGCCGATCTGCTCGATCGGCCAGCTCGTCCAGAAGTCGCGGCCGGTGAGCAGCTGGACCTCCTGCTCGAGCGACAGCTGCCCGAGCAGCTCGGTGAGGCGGGCGGTGACGGCGTCGTCGCCGGCGGAGGAGGGGGTCACGAGGGGCCTTCCGGTGGTGGTCGGAGATCGGTCGCGGCCGGCGCAGCACCGCGTGGGGGGAACGCTACTCGACAAAACCGAACAGCGGTGGGTTTTCGTGGCGTCGGTGGCGGCCGAGCCGCCGGGGGGTGGGTAGCCTGGCGCACATGGCACAACGGGGTTCGTACGCGAAGGGGATCGCGAAGCGCGAGGAGATCCTGCGGGTCGCGCTGGAGGTGGTGGCCCGCAACGGGTTCCGTGCCACCTCGGTGAAGGAGCTGGCCGACGCGGTCGGGCTCACGCAGGCCGGCCTGCTGCACTACTTCGACAGCAAGGAGGGGCTCTTCACCGCCATCCTCCGCGCCCGCGACGAGGCCGACTCGGCCCGCTGGGCCGAGCTCGACGACATCGTCGACCTGCTGCTCGCGGTGATCCGGCACAACTCCGAGACCCCCGGGCTCGTGCAGCTCTTCGCGAGCCTGTCGACGGCCGCGACGAGCGACCCCGGGCACGCCGCCCGCGACTACTTCGTCGAGCGCTACGCCCGGCTGCGCGTCGACTTCACGACGGCGATCGAGCGACGACAGGTCGACGGGCAGATCGCCCCCGACGTCGACGCCGTGACGCTCGCCGGGGTGCTGGTCGCCGTCAGCGACGGCATGCAGCTGCAGTGGATGCTCGACCCGAGCACCGACATGGCCGAGCACGTGCGGCTCGTCTGGGAGCTGGCCCTCCGCACCGCGACGGTGGCCGCGCCGGCCTGACCGGGCGACCACCGCCTCCTCGCGGACCAGGGGCCCGGGTGCGGCGTCAGCGCACGCGGCGGATCGGGATGATGACGAGCGCGCCGATCACGGTCACGATGCCGGCGCCCCAGAGCATGACGACGTAGTTGTCGTTCGTGGCGCTGCCGATGCCGAGCAGGGCCAGGGCGAGGGCCGGGGCGAGCGACTGCGGCAGGGCGTTGGCGATGTTGATGACGCCGAGGTCCTTGCCGGGGCGGTCGGCGTTGGGCAGCACGTCGACGATCAGCGCGGTGTCGACGGCGGCGTAGATGCCGAAGGCGAAGCCCATCACGACCTCGGCGACGTAGAACCCGGTGACCGTCTCGGCGTGCGCGAGCATCACGAGGCCGACCGCGAAGACGAGGGTCGAGCCGGCGACGAAGACCTTGCGACGACCGGTGCGGTCGCTCAGCCAGCCCGAGACCGCCGCGCTGATGAGCAGGGCGATCGTGTAGAGCAGCACGCCGAAGGCGACGGCGGCCGTGGCCTCGGCGACGTCCTCGATGCCGAGGTGGCGCTCCATGTAGAGCAGGCGGTACGTCGTGAACATGAACGTGCCGAGCGTGATCAGGAAGCGCGACCACCAGGCGAGGCCGAAGTCGGGGTTCTTGATCGGGTTGGTCCAGAACGAGCTGACCAGGTTCACGACCGTGAACTTCTTGAGCTCGTAGGCGGGCAGCTCGTCGCGGGCCACCACGGCGTAGACGAGCACCAGGACGACGGCCAGCACGCCCGGCAGGACGAACAGCACCGGGAGGTTGCCGACGAGGTACACGGCCAGGTAGAGGCCGGCGAGGATGGCGACGTTCTGCGCCAGGGCGATGATGCTCGACGCCCGGCCGCGCTGCACCTCGGGCACGTTGTCGGCAAAGCTCGCGATGAGGGTGGCGAGCACGGCGTTGGCGGCGATCTGCGCGAGCAGCCAGGCGAGAGTCAGCGTGAGCTGGTCGGGCGCCGCCGCCACGAGGCCGAGGGCGACGGTTAGCAGCACCACGCCGCCGACCAGGTAGGGGCGACGACGGCCCCAGCGGGTGCGGGTGCGGTCGCTCAGGGCACCGATCAGCGGGTTGGCGATCAGGGCGCCGAGGGCGCCGATCGGCAGCACCTGGCCGACGAGGGTCTCGGGGCTGTCGGGCGCGAGCTGCTGGGCCTTGAGCTGCATGCTCACGAAGACCGGCGAGAGCAGGGCCACGAACAGGCCGAACTGGGCGAAGCCGAGGGCGGCCAGGTAGCCCCTGCCCACTCGGATCGTGCTGACGGGTTGGGTGAGCACGGTCTCACCGCGCGGGCCGGACAGGGCCATTGACGCCTCCTCGAGTCAAAACCTAGCTGCACTAGGTGTTCGTGACTGTACACGAGCGTGAGCCGGTGTCAACAGCTCGTGACGACAGGTGTCGGCCGGCGCGCGGGCAGCCTCGCGCCGTCGAGGACTCAGGGGAAGGACGCGCCGCAGGCGTCGGTCGCGGCCCGCGGCGCGTGTCCCTCCTGACTCGTCGACGGGGGCGGGGCGCCGAGGGAGGCGGGCGGGCGGAGCGGGCCGCGCCTAGGGTCGGGGGTCACGACCACGAGAGGACGCCCCATGAGCGACCAGAGCGACCACGACCAGGAGGCCGTCGAGGCGGCGGCCCTCGCGACGTTCCGGGACGACCCGCAGGGCTCCCCCGCGAGCGGCGACGACACGACGGCCGACGACGACCTCGTCTCGCCCCTCGGCGGCACCACCTCCGGCGAGGAGGACTACGTCGCCGTCGACCCCGCCGGATACTCGGGCGAGGCGACCGCGGGCCTCGTCGCCGACGACGAGGACGGCCGCGGCGAGAGCGGCCCCGAGCCCGGCGCCCAGGTCGGCGGCAGCGCCGGGCGCTGACCCCGCCGGGCGCTGACCCCCGCCGGGCGGGGCCGGGTGGCATGCTGGTGGGGATGACCTCCTCGCGCGCGCACCTCGACGACCTCGCCTCCTTCATCCAGGCCTCGCCCTCCTCCTTCCACGCCGCGGCCGAGGCCGCCCGTCGGCTCGACGCGGCGGGCTTCGACCGGCTCGACGAGCGGGCCGAGTGGCCGACGGGGCCGGGCCGCCGCTACGTCCTGCGCGACGGCGCCGTGATCGCCTGGATCCAGCCCGAGGGCGCCACCGCGACCACCCCGTACCGGATCGTGGGCGCGCACACCGACTCCCCCGGCTTCAAGCTGAAGCCGAGGAGCACGACCGGCACCCGCGGCTGGCTGCAGGCCGGCGTGGAGGTCTACGGCGGACCGCTCTACAACTCGTGGCTCGACCGTGACCTCGAGTTCGCGGGCCGGCTCGTGACGCGCACCGGCGAGGTGCACCTCGTCCGCACCGGGCCGGTGCTGCGCTTCCCGCAGCTGGCCGTCCACCTCGACCGCGGCGTCAACGACGGCCTCACGCTCGACCCGCAGCGTCACCTCGACCCCGTGGTCGGGGTCGGCCCGCTCGCCGACGCCGACGTGCTCGGTCACCTCGCGGGGCTCGCCGGGCTGACCGGCGACGACGTCGCCGGGTACGACATCTCGGTGGCCGACACCGCGCCTCCCGCCGTCATCGGCCTCACGGGCGACCTCTTCGCCGCGGGCCGCATGGACAACCTCACCTCGACGCACGCCGGCCTCGTCGCGCTGCTCGACGTCGCGGCGTCGGGCGTCGAGCTCGCCGACGTCGCCGTGTTCGCGGCGTTCGACCACGAGGAGGTGGGCTCCGAGACGCCCTCGGGCGCGGCCGGCCCGATGCTCTCCGACGTCGTGACCCGCGTCACGGCCGGGCTCGGCGGCACCGAGGTCGACCGGCTCCGCGCCCTCGCCGGCTCGTGGTGCCTCTCCGCCGACGCGGGCCACGCCGTGCACCCGAACTACCCCGAGCGCCACGACCCCGTGAACCAGCCCGTGGTCAACCGCGGCCCCCTGCTGAAGATCAACGCGAAGCAGCGCTACGCCACCGACGGGCCCGGCGCGGCCGAGTGGGCGCGCTCGTGCGAGCAGGCCGGCGTGCCCTATCAGGAGTTCGTCTCGAACAACGCGGTGCCCTGCGGCTCCACCATCGGGCCGATCACCGCGACCCGCCTCGGCGTCCGCACCATCGACGTGGGCGTGCCGCTGCTGAGCATGCACTCCGCCCGTGAGCTGTGCGGCGTCGACGACCCGGGCTACCTCGCCCGCGCCGCGGCGGCCTTCCTCGCCCCGGTCGCCGCGGCCTAGCCCCGAGGACGGCACGTCGGTGCCCCAGAGTTCTCAACGGCTTGATCGCCCTCTCGAGCGTGGGTCGACCTGCAGTCCCCGTGGTGAAGCCGATGGGCCACCGGGCCCACCGGCTCGTCCGCTAGGCGCAGGCCCAGAGACTGATGCTGCTGCTGGGGTGCCCCCCGGCACATCCGAAGAAGCTCGCTGAGCTCGACAGAGTGTCGTTCGAGGTGCGCTCGGCGAGGCCTTGCAATTCGAGGATCGATGTCATTTAGTTCACCTCCCCTCATATCGGGGTCGTACCCGGCTGTTGATCAAGCCGGGAAGCCACAAGGGGGTTCCCTCATCAAGAGAAAGCAACATCAGCAGAACCCCAGCTGAGCCCGTACCGACGTCGGTCGAAAGACGGAGGAGCTGATCCCCGACGCTGAAGGTGCCGCCGTTCCAGCTCACGAGGCTTCGACGCAGGTGGGAGGCCTGCTCGCGCATGGAGGTGGCCACGTCGAACCATGGGCTCACGCTCTGTAATCCAGCCAAGATCCCGGCCCTACCCCGGAGAAGGCCATCGAAAGCGTAGAGATCTGACGTGCAAGCCGTCATGAAGGCCTCTACATCGTCCTCGTACGCCGATGAACCGTCGATGAGATCGTGTAGCCGCAGCGCGGAATAGGCGATCAGGTATCCCGCGGAGCCGTTCTCGAGGTAGGGAAAAGTGCGCCGACCATCACACTCCCCGAGCCCCGCGACCCCTGGACGAGAATCGCGCCGACGGCGCCGGTCCATCGCCAACGACTCGAGCGCGGAGTCCATGAGGTAAGCGTCTTCTGCCGCCTTTCCTACCAGGGCCTGGGCGAAGGCGAGTCCGGCCGAACCGCGCCACAAGCCCGGAGCTCGTCCAAGGCTGTCCTGGGCGAGGTCTGTGTGGCTTCGTCTCGTGGCACGATGCGCTGTGTAGACGGCGAAGTCGAGGTCGTAGTCGATTTGTTGAACGGCGATCCCTGCAAGACCTCGGGCAAGACCAACCGAACGCACCCGTCCCGCGGCGCGCTGGACGGTCTTGCATGTCAGGTCCGCCGCTTCGTGCTGTCCGAGCTCGGACAGAGTTGCCGCGATGCCAGCCAGTCCGTCGAACAGTCCGAGCTCCGCACCCGACGTAAGGTACGCCGTCGTCAAACCAGAGACCATGTCTGCGGGAACGCCCACCTGGGAGCGATGCAAAGCTGTCGCCAGGCCCGCTGTCCCGTTGACGTAGGAAAACCGTCGGAGAGTCGACGTGTCGAGGGGATCGCCGAGGCAGTGCTCTCGGGACAAGCTGGCCAAGCTCCGGGCCATCACACGGGCGATCGTGCGGTCTGTTGTTGTGGCGTCGATTTGGGCAAGATTCGGAGGTGACTCAGGACGAAGCAGTCTCACAGCCGAATGGTCGCGAAACCTGCTTTCGAGTTCGGAAATGAACGCCTCCACGTCTTGCCCGTACAGGTCGGCCACTCGCTCGATCAATTGAGGCCAGACATCTGGCGACAAGATCTCTCTCGCGAATGCCGGCTCGAAGGCTGACATGGCCACTCGGGAAAGAGAGAACCAATCCGATTCAGCGGCCGTGAAGCCCGCCGGTGGGGCGTACCCGATCGCGTTGAACAGCCCCAGCGTGCGAGATTCAGGCGCTCTTCCGTCCTCGAGATCAATGAGGACTACGTCGTTCCCAGACGTGACGATGACATTTCCAGGATGAAGATCTCCGAAGACGACACCCATGGAATGCAGATGCTCCACGCAATCTACGAGTTGCCGCAGCAGATGGAGAGTCTCAACGGCATAGGAGATCCGAGCGTCCGCGCTGCCCGTCGGATCTAGTCCGGGGCAGAGTCGCGAAGTCCGCTCGAGGAGAGACACACCCTCGACGTACTGCATCTCGAGAAAGTCGTGCCCCGAGACCTGAAAGAAGTCAAGGACCCCAGGTACGATCCCGGAATTCTGTAGTCGAAGGAGATTCGTGTGCTCTTGACGCAGACGCGACGGCGCGAGGAGGCCCGAGGCGTCGAGTCCCGCATGAGGTCTCGCCTCCTTCAGGATGGATTTGAGCCCGTCGTGACTGGTTGCGAGGTAGACGCCTCCCGCGTTTGAGAACTGGATCGGCTCGATGGACGCGTACCTGTTGAGGGGTCCTAGACCGTCTGCGACTGCCAGTGCAGAGACAGCTTCCTCGACCACGGGTGGATGGCGACCGACAGGCTGACGGAAGACAGGGCTCCTGACGTCGGGAACGAGAGTGCTCGATTCGTCAGGATGAGCCAAGATTCCCCCGTCTGCATCGGGGATGACGAGCGGCATGAATCCGCCGTACCGGAAGTACACGGGCCCAGAACGGAATCGCACGTCACCTAGGACGTAGGGCGACGAAAAACCATTCAGGGCAGCGTCGAGCCCTTCGGCGATGTGGTTGAGCAAGCGGTCGTCAGGCGGGTAGATGACAACGAGCTTGCCCGCCGAGGACCTTTGCGCGTTCTTCGACAGCGCCCCTCGTACTTCATCCCAACGGGACACGTACTTGAACGGGGTCCGGCTGTCAACGCAGATGCGGACGGCAGCGCCGAGGACGCTCGGATAACCCTGGATCGTCGAGCTGAGATGGATCTTCCAACCGTGGGTCCGTGGAGGTAACCCGATTGGAAAAAGAGACCGCCAGTGAGTCCCCTCATCGACTAACCAATCGACAGGAAGCGGGACATCGAGGTCGCGATCGGGACGATAGGCGGTCGGCTCTGCATAGAAAGGGCTGTTTGGTGAGCAGAATGGCAAGATCTCCACCGCGTCCCCTTTCTCGGAATATCAGAATGTCTCGCTGTGAATGTAGCCTACGGCACATGACACAGGTGGATCAGCTGAGGCTGGCGGACGTCGAGATCAGGTACGGACGTCGACTCGTGGTGGTCGCCCCCTCGCTCGAGGTCACCCGGTCGTCGACGACGGCCCTCGTCGGCGCCTCGGGAAGCGGGAAGAGCTCGCTGCTCCGCTGCCTGTCGGGCCTCCAGCGCCCCTCCTCGGGTCGGGTCCTCGTCGACGACCTCGATCTCACGTCGTTGTCGCCTTCCCGGCTCGCCCGCCGCCGACGCGACCTCTTCGGCATCGTCCTGCAGGACGGCGGCCTCGTTCCGTCGCTGTCCGCCCTCGACAACGTGCAGGTCGCCCTCGATCTCCGCCGCATCCCGAGGTCGCGAGCCACGGCTCGATCGACCCTCGACCATCTCGGCCTCGCCCGTCTCGCCGACCGACGACCCGATCAGCTCTCCGGCGGTGAGCGCCAGAGAGTCGCTTTCGCTCGGGTGCTGGCCCAGGCAGCGCCGTTCGCGGTGCTGGACGAACCGACCTCGAGTCTCGACGCCGACAGCCGAGCCGATGTCGTCGACGGCATCCGCGCGCTCTCGGCCGCCGGCTGCGGCACGGTGGTGGTCACGCACGATCTCGAGCTGGCCGCGAGCTTCGACGCCGTCGCGGCGATCACCAGGGGGCACGTGACTACCCGTCCGGGCCCGACGACGGCCGCCGAGATCAGCCACCGGATCGACGGCGTCCGGTGATCGGCGTCCTGCACCTCGCCCTGGCCTCCTCGCGCGCGCTCGGGTCCGGTCGGCGGGCCTGGTACGCCTACGGTGCCGTCGTCCTGGCCACGGCCGTCGTCGCGGCGCTGTCCTTGACCGGTGTCGAGTCGGCAGGTGTCGCGCCCGCTCCGCTCGGCGGCATCGTCCGATCGTGGACGACTCCTGCCGCCCTCATGTCGGTGGTCGCTGGCTCGACCTGCCTCTCCGCGGTGTCCCGGCTGACCCAGTCGCAGTTCGATCCGACGCGCCGCGCCTGGGTGGGCCTCGGCGTCCTCCCGTGGCAGGGCCGCGCCCTCATCGTGGCTGAGGCTGGTGCTGTCGCCGCCGTGGCCACCGGTGCCGGGCTCGGTGCGGTGATCCTGGCGGCCGCGATCGGGAGCCCGCTCCCGACGCCTTGGGGGGCTCTCGTCCTCACGACGGGCCCGCTCGTCACCATCGGCACACCCGTCGTCGTCGCCCTCGCCACGGGTCCCGCGTTGATGGACGCGACCCGACGCTTCCCGACGCGCCCCCGACGTTCGACCATCACCCGCGCCGTCACGACCGCCGTCCCGGCGTCGGGCGTCGCGCTGGTCCTCGCCCTGATGCCGTCCGGTCCGACCGGGGACGACGAGATCGGCGAGCTCGTTCCGTGGTCACTGCTCGTCCTCGTCCTCGGGGCGGTGGCCGCGTCGAGGGTCGCCCCGTCGGCAGGCCGGCTCGTCGTCGGTGGGGTCGTTCGCGCGACGAGTGCCGGACGATGGACCGTTCCACGCCTGGCGCTGACCGCGGTCGCGGTCGCCCTCCGCCGAGACGGTGCGGGCATCTCCGTGCCGATGGTGGGCGTCGCCGTGCCTGGAGGACTCACCTCCGTGTTCCTCGCCGGGGACGAGGCGTTGCGCGCCGCCGGGTCCCTGACCCCGTCCGGAGCCACCGTCAACTGGCCTGCCGTGATCGGTCTCGCCACGGCCCCCGCGGTCCTCGCCGCGATCACGGGCGCCCTGCTCTTCGGACTCTCCGCCCCGGTCCGTCAGGACACCGGGCGGACACTGCTGGCGGCCGGGGCGACTCCGACGACCCTCTGGGCGATCGCGGCGTGCGAGGCAGTCCTCATCTGGGGCCTCGGAACACTCGGCGCCGTCGCTGTCATCACCGTGTCGGCCGTCCCGCTCCTGTCCGCGGCCGAGTCGGGCCTCGGCACCGGGACGGCCGTGGTCCTGAACCCCCTCACCCTCTGCTGCTCCGGGGTCGCCCTGCTCGCACTGCTCATCGGCAGCTCCCTCAGCCGCCGCTCGTGACGGCAGAGCGTCCTGCGAAGGCGGCGCCGCCCGCGCCGAGGGCCCAGTCGAGCACGGCGGGCCAGTCGCCGTAGCCGGAGTCGGGGGTGAGGTGACCGCCTCGGGGCACGACGTGGAGGGCGGCCTCGACCCGCGACTCCCACGTGTCGACCAGGCCGAGGGGCAGCCACGGGTCGTCGTCGCCCGCCACGACCACGGCGTCGTCGGCGGGCGCCGAGCCCGGCCGGCCGCGGGCGCCGAGCGAGAGGCGCCGCCCGTCGAACGTGGCTCCCCCGGCGAACTCCCGGACGGCCTCCTGCCCCGCGATCAGCTCGGGCGACGGAGGCGCCACCAGCGCCACGCGGTCGACCCGGGGAGGCGCGTCGCCGGCCTGCAGCTGCAGCCAGGTCAGGCAGGCGAGGCTGTGGCAGACCACCGTCACCGGTCCCTCCGGCAGGGCGGCGAGCTCGGCCCGCACCACCGCCTCCCACTCGGCCAGCCGCGGCTCGTCGGTGTCGGGCAGCTGCGGGTAGCGGACGACGAGGCCCCGCCCCTCGAGCTCGTCGGCGAGCCGGTGCTGCCAGTGGTCGGCCGGTCGCCGGTTCTGCCAGCCGTGCAGGACGAGGTAGCTCGAGGGTGCGGTCACGCCACGATCCTGCCCGACCGTGCAGGCGGGCGTGCCAGGCTCGTCGCATGACGTCATCGACCGCCCCGCACGGCTTCGGACCCGACTACGCGTTCACCGGGCGGCCCACGCTCACCCGGCACGCACCTCCGGGGTTCCGCCTCACGACGGCGAGCCGCGTGATCGGCCACGGCGACGACGACTTCCGACGGGCGGCCGACGCGGTACTGCGGTTCGAGGTGCACCGCGGCTCGGGCTTCCTGCCCGAGCAGGTGCCCGAGCGCGCCAGGGTCGGCGACGTGAACGTCTGGGCGATCCCGGTCGGCCCGCTGCGGTCGCGGGTGGCGTGCCGCGTCTTCGCCGTCGTCGACGACGAGCGCACCGCCGGCTTCGGCCACGCGGCGCTCGTCGGCCACCCGCAGCGCGGCTGGGAGAGCTACCTCGTGCACCAGCACCACGACGGGCGCGTCACCCTCGACATCCGGGTCGTCTGGCGCCCGGCGGCCTGGTTCATGCGCGCGGCCGGGCCGGCCGCGCGGCTGGCGCTCGGCACGGTGCTGCACCGCAACCTGCGCGCGCTCGACCCGGTGCTCGCGGCCTGACGCCCCCGACGCGACGCCTCGACGCAACGCCTCCGACGCGACGCCCCTGACGGGACGCGCCTGGCGTGGTGTCGCGCCCCGGCCGCCGCCCCTGCCAGACTCGCCGCATGCGCATCAGCAGCGTCACCGTCGGACTCTCGGTCAGCGACCTCGTCGCGGCCCGGTGCTGGTACGAGTCGGTGCTCGACGTCGACGGCCCCCAGCTCGACCCGGTCGAGGGCATCGTCGAGTACGACCTCGGCGGCTGCTGGCTGCAGCTCGGCGAGGAGGCCCCGACCGGCTCCGCGACGGCGGTGCTGCGACTCGGCGTCGACGACGTCCACGCCGAGCGGGCCCGGCTGGTCGAGCTCGGCCTCGAGCTGCCCGAGGTCGTCCACGTGCCCGGCGTGCTCGACGTGGTCGACTTCCCCGACCCCGACGGCAACCACCTCAGCCTCTACACGCTCGTCGACTGACCGGAGCACGCCCAGCGGCGTCATCGGGGGCGGTGCGAGACTGGTCCCTCCGCGTCGGCCCTCGGCGCGGTGACGACCCCGAGGAGGCGCGTGGCCCGCACCCAGGAGCGCGACCGTGACGAGTCGAGCACGCACGTCACCGTGCAGCGCGTCGAGCGCGGCGACCTCTACGTCCGCGTCAGCACCATCGGCACGACGGGCGAGCGGCCGTTCGTGCTCGTGCCCGGCATCGGCGTCTCGTCGGACTACTTCGAGCGCCTCGCGCCCGACCTCAACCGCTTCGGCCCGGTGCACGCCCTCGACCTGCCCGGGTTCGCCGGTGTGCCCCACCCGGGCGAGGCCCTCGAGATCTCGCAGTTCGCAGACCTCGTCGGCGCCGTCATCGACGACCTCGGCCTGACCGACCCCATCGTCGTCGGGCACTCGATGGGCACGCAGATCGTCACCGACCTCGCGGCGCGGCGCCCCGAGCTGTCGACCCTCGTGCTGATCGGGCCGGTGATCAACCCCGCCGAGCGCCGTGTGCTGACGGCGGGCCGGCGCTTCGCCCAGGCCGCCTGGCACGAGCCCGGCCGGGTCAAGGTGCTCGCCCTGCGCGCCTACCTCGCCTGCGGCGTGCACTGGTTCTCGCAGGTGCTGCCGAAGATGATGACCTACCCGATCGAGGACGTCCTGCCCCGCGTGCAGGCCGACACCCTCGTGATCCGCGGCGAGCACGACGCCGTCGCGCCGCGCGCGTGGGTGGAGCGCGTCGGCGAGCTGCTGCCCTCGTCGCGCCTCTGGGAGATGCCGGGGGCCGCGCACTCCGTGATGCACGCCCACGCCCAGGAGGTAGCCCGCCTCTGCGTCGAGCACGCCGAGAAGCCCGTGCACCGCGACGAGGGCCGCGTGCTGCACGAGTACGTGGACGCGGGCGACGGCGACGAGCGCCGTGACTTCCGGCCCACCCTCGGCGAGTCGCTGGCCGCGGCCGGCGCGAGCCTCCGCGAGGGCCTCGCGATCGCCCGGGGCGACGACGCGGGCATCGCCGAGGCGAAGACCGACCACGCCGAGGCGATGCAGGCCGCCTTCGACCGGGCCGAGCGCGACCACGACCGCCGGCACGACCACGACCACGACCACGACTCGGGCGCCGAGCACGCCGGGGACGGCGACCCGGGTGCCGACCCCCGGAGCACCGAGCACGACGGGGACGCGCGGCAGGGCCGCACCGAGCGGGGCTGACCGGCCCGCGGGAGGCGCGGCGCGACTCCTACGAGCCCGTGACGGTCAGCCAGATGAGCGCGACGTTGAGGGCCACGACGACGACCGCGCAGGCCCAGGCCGCGACGCGCGTGGCCCTCGCGTTGACGCCCGTGCCCATGAGGCGGGCGTCGCTCGTGGCGATCACGAGCGGGATCAGCGCGAACGCGATGCCGAAGCTCAGCACGACCTGGCTGAGCACGAGCAGCCAGGTCGGGCTGATGCCCGTGGCGAGCAGCACGAGCGCCGGCACCAGCGTGACCACCCGGCGGACGAACAGCGGCAGGCGCACGTGCAGCAGGCCGCGCATGATCTCGGCGCCCGCCATCGCGCCGATCGACGTCGACGCGAGGCCCGAGGCCAGCAGGCCGACGGCGAACAGGACGCCGACGACCGGCCCGAGGGCGTCGGCGATCGCGTCGTGGGCGCCGGGGATGGTGTCGGTGCCGGTGCGGCCGGGCAGGGTCGACGCGGCCAGCACGAGCATGGCGATGTTCACGCCGCCGGCGATGACGAGGGCGAAGACGACGTCCCACCGGGTGGCCCGGAGCACGCGACGGCGGTCGGCGCCCTCGGTCACCGTGCCGTGGTGGTCGCGCACGAGCGCGGAGTGCAGGTACACCGCGTGCGGCATGACCGTCGCCCCGAGCATCGACGCGGCGAGCAGCACCGACTGGCTGCCCTCGAACCGCGGCACGAGGCCGGCGAGCATGTCGCCCGCCGACGGGGGCGAGAAGAGCAGGCCGGCGCAGAACCCGATCGTGAGGACGGCCAGGAGCGCGATGACGATCGTCTGGAAGACGTGGCCGCGGCGGTAGCGCGTCAGCATCAGGAGGCCGAGCGACACGGCGCCGGTGATCAGGCCGCCGACGACGAGCGGCACGCCGAAGAGCAGCTGCAGCGCGAGCGCCCCGCCGATGATCTCGGCGACGTCGGTCGCCGCCGCGACGATCTCGGCCTGGCCCCAGAAGGCGAGCCGTCGCTTCCGGCCGAGCCGGTCGCCGAGCACCTCGGGCAGCGACCGGCCGGTGACGATGCCGAGCTTCGCCGACAGGTACTGCACGAGCACGGCGATCGCGTTCGCCGCGACGAGCACCCAGAGCAGCAGGTACTGGTACTGCGCGCCGGCGGTGAGGTTGGCGGCGACGTTGCCGGGGTCGACGTAGGCGATGGCCGCGACGAACGCGGGGCCGAGCAGGGTTCCGCGGGGCCTCGGGAGCGCGACCGCGGCGGGCTGGTCGACCCGCGCCTCCCCGGGGGCGTCGTCGTCACGGCGGCGGGCGTCGATCGTCGGCATGCGCTCGACCCTACACAGGTTTCGGGTAGCCGAACTTCTTTGTTCACAGGGGTTGCGGGATACGACCCCTGCGAACTATGGCCGTCCGCGATGAGGCGAACAGAAGTCGAGCGCGACCATTCATCGGCCACCCGACCCGATGGGCCGAGACCGAAGATCGAGCCCTCAAGACCAGGTCTCCTCGTGGATGCGCGAGGGTTGCAGAACATCAGAATGTCAATGTAGAACGGTCTGACCAGACAAGAACGGAGATGACATGAACATCAGGAGTTCAACGAAGATCGCGGTGGTCTCGCTCACGACCATCGGCAGCCTGATCCTTCCCGTCAGCGTCACGTCAGCCGCTGCTACGCCCCCTCGAGAGACAACGCCGGCCGTCGCCGATGTCGCATCGGGGATGGCGGCCCTCGCCGACGCTCCTGCCCTCCCGGCAGGAACGGTGGAGACCCTCATCGAGGCGAACCAGGACGTCCTGGCGGCCCGCAGCGGCGTCGGAGCCGACGTGCCGGGAGCCATCGGATGGGATCTCGGTGCGGGGAACGTCGTCGTCCGCCTTCCCTTCTCCCCCGCAGGCGGCCTGAGGCCAGAATCGGCAGTGACGGCACAGTTCGCTCCCGGCGAGGACCCCGTCGTCATGGAGGTGGTGCTGACGGAGCGGTCGGACACGTCAGGTCGTGTCGAGACTTGGGTGAACGGCACCAAGATCGTCGACGAGGTGGTCAGCGACTCATCGGCACCTGTCAAGCAGGCGAAGGGGGCCAAGTGGGACCGCTTCGTGCAGTGCCTGAACAACGCAGGCGTTCCTGCATGGATCGTCACAGGCATCAGCCTCGCCTGTTCGGTGGCATGTGCCGCCACCCTCGGGGTGGGATGCGCCGTGTGCCTCGGCGCCGCGGCGGCAGGCTTCAGCGGCACCGTCAGCTTCTGCATCGCGTGGGCACGCGGATGACCGAGGCGACGCGGCAGCGGGCCCGCGTCCCAGCCAGGTTCGTCGTGAGCATCCAGTCAGGGCTGGCCGCACTGTCCCTCGCTCTCACGACCATCTTCCACTGGGGTCCCCTCGGCTGGGGAGCCACGGGTGCACTCCTCGCCTCGGCGCTGGTCACCGCCGTCGTCACGATCGGTCGCCGCCGTCACCGACGGTGAGCGGACCAGGCCACCGCTACACCGAGACCGCCCGCCCCCGAAGAGGGAGCGGGCGGTCTCGGCGTGGCAGAGGGGTCGGGGCTACTGCGTGGCGACCGTGATCGTGGCGACGCCGACGAGCATCTCGTCCTCGACGGCCTCGGTGCCGAAGGTCTCGTTGAGCAGCGAGGCGGCGGCCGGGCTGACGTGCACCGTCGTGCCCTCGAGCACGGCGTTCGAGCCCTCGGTGCGGAGCGGCTCGAGCGTGCCGCCCCAGAGGTTGAACAGGTACGCGTGCTCGGCCGCGACCGTGCCGTCTACCGTCACGTCGCCGTAGAGCTTCGACTCGCCGGGGTCGATGTCGAAGTCCGTCAGCTCGACGACGGTGCCGTCGGCCGCGGTGAGGCTGAGGCCCGAGCCGTCGTGCTCGATGAAGCCCTGCACGTACGGGCGCACCTCGCTGTCGGGGCCGTAGTAGTCGACGTTGCCGCCCGTGATCGGGAACGAGAACGTGCCGCCGGTGAAGGTCGCCGTGCCGACGACGCCGGGCGTGAGGCCCAGCGTGCCGAGCGCGTCGACGAACGACGCGTCGACGGCGACCTGCGTGTCGACGCCGCCCGCGAGGCTCGGCACGCTCGCGGCCGGGGTCTCGGCGACCGACGAGCCCTCGCGCTCGTCGGGCTCGTTGACGGGGTGGGTCGGGGCCGTGTTGTTGCTCTCCGAGTCGGAGGTCGACGAGCACGCGACGAGCGTGAACGCCAGAGCGCCAGCGGCGACGACGCCGAGCGTCGTCCGGACGAGGGAGGAGCGGTCGAGGTGGCGCATGGTGGTTCCTTGTCTCTGTGGTGGGGTCGTGCGGGGCACCGGTCGGTCAGACCTGGTGCTCGGGGATGAAGCGGTCGACGCGGCGGTGCCAGCGCTGCCCGAGGACGCCGCCGAGGAGCGCACCCAGGAGGCTGAGGACGAGCACCAGGCCGAGGAAGATCAGGCTCTCGACCGACATCGAGGTCAGGTCGTCGACCGTCGGCACCATGGAGTTCGGAGAGCTCTGGTCGCCCGCCTGGACGGCGACGACGCCGACGACGACCGAGGTGACGATCGTGATGACGAGCCCCCAGAGCCAGGTCGCGAGCCCCTGCTTGAGACCCGAGAAGCGGGCCACGCGAGAGGCCGTGTAGCCGCCGACGAGGTAGCCGACGAAGACGATGACGAGCACGCCGATGCCGACGACGAGCGAGAGCACCGGGCCCTGGTCGGCGAGCGTCTGCTGCAGCGCCAGCGGCGAGGCGCTGGGCGACGAGCCGACGACGACGGCCGCCGTGATGGACGCGAGGATCGAGAACAGCACCACGCCGAGGCCGGTCGCGGCGAACCAGCCCAGCAGGCCGGCGCCGAAGCGCATGCCGCCGAACTCCTCCTTCTGCTCGGCGAGGAGGTCGCGGCGGAGGCCGACGCGGTCGATGTCGCCGTCGTCGGTGGTCGGGTAGCCGCCGGTGCGGTCGCGCTCGACCGCTCCGGTCGGGGTGCGGCCCGCCGCGGGGGCGGGGGTCGTGCGGGCGTCGCCGATCCGGCCGTCGTCGGAGCGGGCGTGGGCGGCGGCGGCACCGGCGCCCGCCGCGGCGGCACCGGCACCCACGGCCACGGCGCCGTCGCGGGAGTCGCGGTCGCGGTCGGCGTCGCGGTCGCCGTCGCGCTCGGAGGAGTCGCGGACGGGCTCGGCGCGGGCGGCCTCGGCGGCACGGAGAGCCTCGTCGTCGTGGAGCGGACGACGCGGGCCGTCGTCGTCGGAGGACGACCCGGCCGACCAGGCGCGCGCGCCGGGGGCGACGGGGGCCACGACCGGGGGGACGGTCGCGTCGTCGCGGCGGTCGGCGTCGTCGCGGCGGTCGGCGTCGCCGTCGGCGTCGTGGCGAGCGTCGTGGTCGCGATCGTCGCTGCTCAGCGGTGCGATGACCTCCGTCTCGCCGTCGCGGTCGACACCGTCACGGCGCTCGGCCTCGATCCGCTCGGGGTCGACGCTCGCGTCGCCGTCGATGGTCGTTCCGCGGCCGTCGCCGGCGTCGACGCGGCGACCCTGGTCGCCTCCCGGCACCTCGGCGGCCGCGACGGAGCCGTCGGCGGTCGTCGGGGTCGCCTGGTCGTCGGCGAGCGACGCGGCGGGCGGGAAGAGCTCGCCCCGCGGCTCGACGTCGTCGTCGTGGCGGCCGGGCTCGTCACCGGTGACCGGCAGGGCGCGCGTCGCGGAGTCGGAGCCGTCGTGCTCGTGGTCGACGGGGTCGCGGGCGGGCTCGGCGGGGCCGCCGAAGTCGACGGCGGGGGCCGACGCGTGCTCGCCGTGCTGCTCGCCGTGCTGGTCGTCGGCGGGGTCGCGGGCCGGCTCGGCCGGGCCGCCGAAGTCGACGGCGGGGGCCCCGGCCTCGGGGCGGCCCTCGTCGACGCGTCCCTCGGCGTGGTCGTCGGTGCCGTCGGCCCGGGGGGATCGTTCGTCGGTCATGGTGCGCTCCTCGTGTTCGGGGACTCGTGCTCAGGTGCCGGCATCGACGACGTCGCGGGGGTGCGGGCGTCGGACGCCTGTGATCTCGCTGAACGGTACGCCCGTCTCCTCCCAGAAGCCGGGACGCCCCGCCCTCGGGGGGCGGACCGGTACCGTGGGGGCGACCGCCTGACGCGACCACCGGCCGCCGACCGAGACGAGGACGTCCCATGACCGAGACCGCAGACACCGCGCCCGCAGACGCCGCGACCGCAGCACCGACCCCCGGCGGCGAGCCGTCCTCCCGCCCCGACGGGCGACGTCGCCCGAAGCCCCCGGCCGACATCGCCCGCAGCTGGCTGCTCGTGCCCGGCACGGCGCCCGACCGGTTCACCCCCGCGGCGGCGTCGCGGGCCGACCAGATGGTGCTCGACATCGAGGACGCCGTCGACCCCGCCCGCAAGCCCGCCGCCCGCGACGACGTCGTCGCCTGGCTCCGCGACGGCGGCGAGGCCTGGGTGCGCATCAACGACCGCTCCACCGACTTCTGGTCGGACGACGTCGACGCCCTCCTCGGCCTGCCCGGCCTGCAGGGCGTCATGCTCGCCAAGACGGAGGCGCCCGAGCACGTCACCGAGACCTTCGACCGGCTGGGAGGCGCGGTGCGGGTGCTCGCACTGGTCGAGTCGGCCCTCGGCATCGAGGAGAGCCCGTCGATCGCCAAGGCCCGCGGCGCCTTCCGCCTCGCCTTCGGCAGCGGGGACTACCGCCGCGACACCGGCACCAGCGCCGACGACCTCGCCATGGCGTACCCGCGCTCGCGCCTCGTGGTCGCGAGCCGCATCGGCGGCCTGCCCGGCCCCATCGACGGCCCGACCGTCGGCAGCAGCCACCCGGTGCTGCGCGAGCAGGCGGGCGTCGCGGTCGCGCTCGGCCTCACCGGCAAGCTCTGCCTCGACGTCGAGCAGCTCCCGGTGATCAACGAGGTCATCAGCCCGACGCCCTCCGACGTCGCCTGGGCCCAGGACTTCCTCGCCGACTTCGAGGGCCGTGGCCGGGTCATCCGCGACGGCAGCGACCTGCCCCGCCTCGGCCGGGCGCAGAAGATCGAGAAGCTCGCCACCGCCTTCGGCGTCGCCCCCGCGAGCTGAGCCCGGCGCAGCACCCGAGGAGGCGCGTCCCCGCACCGGGGGCGCGCCTCCCTCGCCCTCCGGGCTGTGGATGTGTCGTCAGGGGTTGACGAACGACTGTCAGCGACATATCTTCGACACATCGCGGAATGGTCCGCGACACTCGACCCCGATCCGCCCGGCGACACCGCCCGCGGCCTCCGCCCGGTCGAGACCCCTGACCGGAAGGACGTGCCCCATGGCACAGCACCACGAGAACGACCAGCACCACGACCACGACCGCCGCTCGCACGACCCGCTCGCGGGCGGAGCGCGCTTCGGCCGCCCCTTCGGCCGCTCCGGCCGCCCCGGGCCGGGCTTCCCCGGCTTCGGGTTCCCCGGCCTCGGCGGTCCGGGCTTCCCCGGCCCCGGCGGCCCGCACCGCGGCGGCCGGGGGCGCGCCCGCCGCGGCGACGTCCGCCTCGCGATCCTGTCGCTCCTGGCCGACGCCCCGTCGAACGGCTACGGCCTGATCAAGGCCATCGCCGAGCGCACCGACGGCGTCTGGAAGCCGAGCCCCGGCTCGGTGTACCCGACCCTGCAGCAGCTCGTCGACGAGGGCTTCATCGTCGACGGCGTCGAGACCGCCACCGACGCCAAGGGCGAGTACTCGCTGACCGAGTCCGGCCGTGCGTACGTCGCGGAGCAGGCCGACGCCATCGAGGCCGCCTGGGCCGCCACGGCCGGCGACGCCGAGGGCTCGGACGAGTTCCGCGAGAGCCTCGGCAAGCTCTTCGGCGCGGTCCAGCAGTTCCGCACCGGCGTCACCGACGCCCAGCGGGCGGCCGCGACGGCGAAGCTCGACGAGACCCGTCGCGCCCTGTACGCCATCCTGGCCGACTAGCGACGGCGGCCCGGCCGGTGCCGGGCACGCGCCACCCCGGGGAGGCGCGGTGCAGCAGCCGCTGCGCCGCCCCCCCTCCGTCGTCCGCCCGGGCGCCGCGACCCCCGGGCGGATGTCGGCAGCCGGGTGCACCATGACCCGCGAGGGGCCGAGGGCCCCACCGGCAGGAGGCGCGGATGACGACCAGAGGCGACCAGGACGCACGTGAGGGGCTGGACGGGGCAGGCGGCATCGGCACCGGCACCGGCGACGCCGCAGGGCCCGTCGACTCCGGCCCCGCCGACCTCGCCGGCCTCGACCCGGACGGGCCCGAGGCTGCCTCGGCCACGGGCTACGACCCCGACTTCCTCGCCGTGGGCGTCCCGCTGCCCGACACCGGCGGCCGCGTCGTCCGCGAGCTGCCCTACGCGCACTTCACCGTGCTGCTCGACCCGGCGCGGCGCCTGGCGGCGCTGACCGCAGTCAACGTCGACGGGGGCTCGCTGATCGACCTCGAGCGGGGCGACGACTGGCACCTCGACGAGCGCGTGCCCGCCGACGAGCAGTGCGGCCCCGAGGTCTACGCCCGCAACGACCTCGACCGCGGCCACCTCGTCCGCCGACGCGACCCGGTCTGGGGCTCGCCCGCCGTCGCCTCCCGCGCGAACCGCGACACGTTCTCGTACACGAACGCCGCGCCCCAGGCCGCCGACTTCAACCAGTCGGCCGAGCTCTGGCTCGGCCTGGAGGACCAGGTGCTGCAGTACGCCCAGGTGCACCGGCATCGCCTGACCGTCTTCACCGGGCCGGTGCTGCTCGACGACGACGCGCCCTACCGCGGGGTGCGCATCCCCCGCAGCTTCTTCAAGATCGCGGCCTGGGCGACCCGGGGCGGTGCCGCGCTCCGCACCGCGGGCTACCTGCTCGACCAGGGGCCCGAGCTCGACGGCGTCGACCTCGAGGCCGCCTTCGCCCGGGCCCACGAGGCCGGCGACCCGCCGCCCCTGGGCGAGTACCGCACCTTCCAGGTGCCCGTCCGCGACATCGCCGCCCTCACGGGGCTCGAGATCGCGCAGCTCGCCGAGGCCGACTCCCTGCAGACCGTGCCGACCGTCCAGCCACCGGAGGGGCTGCGCCCCGGCTGGGTGCCGCTCACCTCGGTCGATCAGCTCACCTTCTGACCCGCCCCGCGCCTCCGGGCCCCGCGTGGCATCATCGACCTCCGTGCCCGACCTCGACCCCGAAGACCTCGACCCCGCCGAGCGCGACCCCGCGGGGCGCGACGAGGGCGGGCGACCGCTGACCGTGCTCGTGCCGCGCGACCACGACGCCCTCCCCCGGCGGTCGTCGTCGTGGCGGGCGATCCGGGCCTGGTTCGCGGTGCCCGCCACGGCGGCCCTGCCCGAGGCCGCCGCCGTGCAGCACCTGTTCACCGACCCCGAGCTGCACTGGGCGCCCGGCCTCCGGCGGGGCACCCTCGCCGTGCTGCCCTCCCCCTCCGCCTTCACGCGGGCTCTGCTCGCCTGGGAGTGGTCGATCGACGCGGCGGACTTCTCCGTCAGCTCGGCCGAGCCCACGGGGTGGTCCGCCGACGAGACCCGCGCCGTCGAGGCCTGGCTGCGCGCCGCCGCCGCGGCGCTGCAGCAGCAGGGCGACCGCATCGACGACGACGTGCGACGGGTCGTCGACGACGTCGCCGCGGGGCACGACGAGACCCGCCCCGCCGCCGCGGAGTCGGCCCGCCGCGCGGAGTCGGCCCGCGTCGGGGACTCGGCCCGCCTCGTCGAGGCGCGGCTCGGCACGGGGGTCGAGGGTCCCGCCGCCGGGGCGGCGCACCCCCGGGTCGACGTCGTGCTGCCCGCCTCCGACGACCCGGGCCGTGAGGTCTTCGTCGACGCGGCGGACGGCACCGAGCTCGGCGAGCGACGGACCGTCGCCGTCGACGGCGAGGTCGCGGCCTTCCGCTACACGGTCGCCGACGACGTCGACGACGTGACCCCGCGCGAGCTCGCCCGGTGGCACGACCAGCACCTGCAGCGACTGCTCCTCGCCGACGACGCCCGGCAGGCGGCCGTGCACGTCGTCGCGGGCATCGCTCCGCCGGCGTCGGTCGGCTACGGCGCCTAGCGGCTCAGCTCGACGTCGACGACCGCCACGAAACGGCTGCCGACGCCGTCGACCTCGGTGCGGACGACGCCCTCGGCCGGGGCCGGCAGCTCGTCGGCGTGGTGGTCGTCACAGCTGAGGTGCGTCCACTCGGGCCACCACTTCTTCGGCCGCGCGGCCTCGTGGTAGCCGCAGACGACGCACGACAGGTCGACCCAGACGGGCTTGCCCGTGCGGTTCGCGCGGGACTGCACCAGCCAGGCCGGCGGCGACTTCTCGAGCTCGAGCAGCTCGTCGACCGTGAGGCGGGCGGGGATGCCGTGCCGGGCGGCCATCTCGAGCGGGATGTCGAGGCGGAGGGCGGCGTCGCGTCGCGTGATCACGGTGCCCACCCTAACCGGCGTGCTGCTCCGCCCCGACGAGCACCTTCTCGAAGCAGATCGACTGCGGGATGGTCGTGACGTAGGGCTCGTAGGTGGGGATGCCCGTCCAGCCGGTCTTCTCGTACAGCGCCACCGCGTCGGGCTGGCGGTCGCCGGTCTGCAGGATCATCCGCGGGGCGCCCGCCGCGCGGGCGTCGGCCTCGACGCCGGCCATCAGGAGGCGCCCGATGCCCCGGCCGCGCTGCTCACGGTCGACGATGACGCGCTTGACCTCCCACTCGCCGCCCCGGTCGTAGAGGGCGGCGTGGCCGAGGGCCGTGCCGTCGGGGTCCACCACGAGGAGGGTGGCGCGGACCTTCTCGGGGTGCACGAGGAGAGCGGCGTCCCGCGCGGCCACGACGTCGTCGGGATCGGGCTCGCGGCCCGCGCTGTAGACCGCCGACATCTCGGCGTCCATCCGGGCGCGGAGCTCGACGGCGCGGGGGTCGTGCCAGTCGACGTGCTCGAGGTGGACGGGGGGCAGGGCGGCAGCGTTCGACACCTGTCGATCTTGCCACTCCGCCCGGGGTCTGCTCCGCGCCCGCGGTCTGCTCTGCACCCCAGGCCGGTGCCGAGGCCCTCGATCGGAGCCGAGGCCCGCTAGCGGAGGCTGACGCCCCGCGCCGCCATGAAGGGCACCGGGTTCGTCGAGGCGCCCGAGACGCGCGTCTCGAAGTGCAGGTGGCAGCCGGTCGAGTTGCCGGTCGAGCCGACGAGGGCGATCAGCTGGCCGGCGACGACCGACTGGCCCTTCGAGACCCGGATGCCGCCGTTGACGATGTGGCCGTACGCCGTGCTGAGGCCGCCACCGTGGGCGATGCGCACGTAGTTGCCGTAGCCGCCGTACGAGCCGGCGTAGTCGACGGTGCCGGACGACGCCGCGTAGATCGGCGATCCGCAGCCCGGGGCGAGGTCGATGCCGTCGTGGTTCGTGTAGATGCCGGTGACGGGGTTGACGCGCATGCCGTAGCCGCTCGAGATGCCGCCGCCGCTCGGGCGGACCCAGGCGCCGCCCGACGGGGACGGAGCGGGGGCGGGAGCGGACGTGCCCGGGCGGGANCGCGCTGCTGGCGGAGGGCCTCGGCCTGACGCGCGGCCTCGGCCTGACGTGCGGCCTCCTCGGCGGCCAGGCGGGCCTTCTCGGCCTCCACCCCGGCCTGGTACTGCTGCTCGGTGACCGCGGTCTCCGACTGGAGCGCGGCGAGCTGGGCCTGGAGGCGACCCTCGTTCTCCTGCTGGGCGGTGACGGCCGCGGCGGCGGCGTCGGACGCGGCCTGGGCCTCCGACATGGAGGTCTCGGCGGCGTCGCGCAGGCCGTCGAGCGCCTTCTTGGCGACGCCCGCCTGGTCGGTCAGCGACTGGACGACGTTGCGGTCGGCGACGGCCTGGGCACGGATGCCCTCGGCCTGCTCGGTGATCTTGCTCATGGCGCCGAGGCGGTACAGGAGGTCGTCGGCGCCCTGGGCGTCGGCGGCGAGCTGGGTCGAGACGTCTCCGCCGCCCGTCCGGGCGAGCTGCGCGGCGACCTGGCCGGCGCGCTTCTGGCTCTCGTCGGCGACGGCCTTCTTCTCGGCGACCTGGGCCTCGAGCTCGGCGAGCTTGGCGGCCTCGGCGTCGACGGACTCCTGCGCGGCCTGGAAGGCGGCGCCGAGGCGGTCGGCCTCGGCCTGCGCGTCGGCGGCAGCGGTCTGGAGCCCGCTCAGCAGGCCCTGGAGCTCGGTGATCTGCGCCTGCTTCGTGCTCTCGTTCGCGCGGGCCGCCGTCACGTCGTCCCAGCTGGGGTACGACGCCGCCCGAGCGGGCGAGCCACCGACCACCACGCCCGCGACGACGATGGCGAGGGCCACCAGGAGCGTCGTGACAGCGACGAGGGCGCTGCGGGCGGACGGGACGGAGACGGCGTGGCTCACGGAGGCGGTACCTAACTGCAGGAGGGACGCCGGTCTCCGCACCTCGTGGGCGCGTCCTCCCGGCCGGGGAACTCCTCCACCCTAGGTGCGCGACCGGCGAGGGTAAACCCGTCGGGCCCGATGCCTGTGGATGGATCTGTCCCCAGTTGAGGGTGCACACAGGGCCTCACGAGTCACAGGAGTCACACCGGCACCGCGTCTTGTCCCCCGGGGGCGCCGTCGCCGAAGGCGGTGTTGAGACGGTGCAGCGACGCGGCGAGCTGCTCCACCTCGTCCGCCCGCCAGTCGCCCAGGCGCTCCGCGAGGGCGGCGCGGTTGGCGTCGACGGACCGCGCGAGCAGCTCGTCGCCGCGGGGGGTGAGCGCGAGCACCTGGCCGCGGCGCGTCTCCGCCGACCCGGCCGGCGCCTCCTCGCCCACCGTCGTCACGAGCCCGAGCTCGACCAGGCCCGCGAGCTGACGCGACACGGTCGACCGGTTCAGCGAGAAGTCGGCGGCGATGTCGATCGCCCGACAGCCCGGGTGCGAGGCGATGAAGGTCACGAGCGAGTGCTCGACGAACGAGAGGGGGGCGCTGCGGGCACGGGCTCGCGCCACCGCCCGGCGGGAGACCCGCTCGAGCTCGGCGTAGACGGCGTCGATGCCGGTGGTCTGGTCGTCGGCTTGCACGCCCCGAGCCTACGAGGGCGAGCCCGGGCACGACGAGCTGGCACCGCGCGCGCTCGAGGGCTAGAGTGTGTTGCATGGTGCAACACAAACACTCCCCCTCGACCACGACCGCTCCGACCGCGACCGCCGCCCCGACGGCGGGCCGCCGCCCGCGGCTCGACCCCCGGTTCTGGCGAGGGCTCGGCCTGCACCTCCTCATCCCCCTCTTCCTCGCCGCAGGGATGGCGCTGGCGTACCTCGGCGCGTTCGGCCACCCCGCGCCCCACCACCTGCCGGTCGCCGTCGTGGGCACCAGCGCCGAGGCCGAGGTCTTCGCCCAGACCCTCAACGACCGGGCGCCCGACGCCCTCGACGTCCGCACGGTCGCCGACGAGGGCGCCGCCCGGGGCCTCGTCGCCGACCGGGAGGTCGTCGCCGCCTACGAGGCGACCGCCGACGACGCCACCCTCTTCGTCTCGAGCGCCGCGAGCGACACGACGGCGTCCGTCGTGCAGAAGGTCTTCCTGCCCGTGGCGTACCAGCAGCAGCTGCCGCTGCAGGTCGAGGACGTCGTGCCCTCGGGCGAGGGCGACCCCACCGGGCAGGGCCTCTTCTTCCTGCTCGTCGCCCTCAGCGTCGGCGGGTACGCGAGCGCGGCCGCGATCTCGGCGGTCGTCGCAGCGGCCCGCACGGGCCTGGCCGCGCGCCTCGGCGTCGCGGTCGCGACCGCCGCCGTCGTGGCCGCGATCGGCACCCTCGTCGTCGGGCCGGTCTACGGCATCGTCGACCACGCCCTCGGCCAGCTGTGGCTGCTCAGCTGGCTCTACGTCTCGACGATCGTCGTCATCGGCGTCGGCCTGCACCCGCTCCTCCGGCACTGGACCACGCCCGTGCTCACGATGCTCTTCGTGATGCTCAACTTCACCAGCTCGGGCGGGGTGTTCGCCGCCGGCCTGGTGCCGCCGTTCTTCGCCGCGCTCAGCAGCTTCTGGAACGGCGCCGCGTGGCTGCACGCGACGCAGACCGTCGTCTACTTCGCCGACCAGGGCGTCGGCCGCGACGTGCTCGTGCTCGCCCTCTGGCTGGTCGCCGGCCTGCTCGTCGCCGGGCTCGTGCACCTCGGCAGCGTCCGCCGCACGCGGCTGGCCGACGAGCTCGCGCCCGTGACGGAGGAGGACGAGGTGGTCGCCGCCTAGGCGACCCCCGCCCTACGACCGGGCAGCGGCGTCGACGACGTCGGCCGGGGCCTCGCCCGTCGGGTCGTCGGCCGTCGGGTCGTCGAGGTCGGCGCCGCCGAGGGGCGTGCCCTCCCACGAGACGAGGCGGAAGCCGTCGGTCGTGCTGCCCTCGACGACGACCACGCCCGTGTTCGAGAGGTCGTGGTCACGGACGAACGTGCCGCCCGCCCCCGCCACCCGGCAGCCGACCCAGCCGCGCACGGCCGCGCCGTGGCTCACCACGGCCACCGTGTCGTGGCCGTCGGCCGTCGCTCGCTCGATCGCCGCGTCGTAGCGGGCCAGGAACTCGTGGCCGCTCTCGGCCCCGGGCATCCGCGCGTCGCGGTCGCCGACGACCCACCGGGCGACCGTGCCCATGTAGGCGGCGCCCGCAGCGGGGTCGGCGCGCATCTCGAGGTCGCCCGCGACGACCTCGCGGAGGCCGTCGAGCACGACGGGCTCGAGGCCGCGCGCCGCGGCCAGGGGCGCCGCGGTCAGCTGGGTGCGGACGAGCGTGCTGACGAACAGCGCGCCGATCGTCTCCGCCGCGAGCGCGGCCGGCAGGGCCTCCGCCTGGCGCAGGCCCAGGTCGGTCAGGCGGGCGCCGGGCGCGGTGGTGCCGAGGGCGCCAATGACGTTGTCGGGGGTCTGGCCGTGTCGGATCAGGAGCAGTCGCATGATGCGCCCAGCCTACGAGAGGCCCCCGACGGCGGGCTCCGGGCGCGGCACCGGGCCCGGGCCCGCACCGGCGTCCGCGACGACGACCAGGTCGGCCGAGGCCCGCCCGGCGCGCACCAGCCGGGCGTTGCCCTCGTCGGGGCCGGTCGCCCACGCGAGCGCTGCCTCCTCGTCCTTGCCGAAGCGCACGTGCCGGGCCACGAGCCGCCGCAGGCGCTCCGCCGGGTCGACCTCGACGAACCACGTCTCGTGCAGGGCCGCGCGGGCCGCCGTCCACGGCTCGGCGTCCACGAGGAGGTAGTTGCCCTCGGTGACGACCACCTCGACCTCGGGCGCGACGGCGATCGAGCCGGCCACCGCCTCCTCGAGGTCGCGATCGAAGTCGGGCGCCCAGACCGGGCGCGGCCCCGGCGCCGCGAGACGCCGCAGCAGCGCGACGTATCCGTCGGCGTCGAACGTGTCGGGGGCGCCCTTGCGGTCGCGACGCCCGAGGCGGTCGAGCTCGACGTTCGCGAGGTGGAAGCCGTCCATCGGCACGACGACGGCGCTCAGCCCCGCGGCCCCGAGCGCGACGACGAGCTGGGCCGCGAGGGTGCTCTTGCCCGCGCCGGGCTCGCCCGCCAGCCCGACGACGGTGCGGCGCCGGCCGGAGGCGCGGTGCCGGTCGACGAGGCCGGCCGCGGCCTCGCTCGCCCGCGTCGCGCCCGCCGTCACGGCCTCAGAGGCCCTTCGCGGCGGCGGCCCGGTCGCGTCGGCCGGCCAGGGCCTTGCGCAGCACGGTGACGACGATCGGCATCACCGACACGACCACGAGGACGATCGCCCAGACGTCGACGTGGTCGCGGATGATCGGCACCCCGCCGAGCAGCGAGCCGAGCACGACCATGCCGACCGCCCAGAGGAAGGCGCCGACGACGTTGAAGACGACGAACTTGCGGTAGGTGTAGCCCGCGGTGCCGGCGGCCAGGGGCACGTAGGTGCGGACGATCGGCACGAACCGGCCGAGGATGAGCGAGACGCCGCCGTACCTGGCGAAGAACGCCTCGGCCTTCTCGAGGTGCGCGGTCTTCAGCACGCGTGCGTCGGGGCGGAACCACCGGCGCCCGAAGGTGTGGCCGAGGAAGAAGCCGACCTGGTCGCCCAGGAAGGCCGCGACGAACGCGCAGAGCGCGATCACCCACACCTCGAGGCCGAGCGGCTCGTGCAGCAGGCCGGCCGTGAACAGGAGGGAGTCGCCGGGCAGGAAGGGGAAGAGCACGCCCGACTCGATGAAGATCATCAGCGAGATGCCGGCGAGCGCCCACGGCCCGAGGGCGGGCAGCAGCGCCTCGGGGTCGAAGAGGAGGAACCCCCCGGAGGCGGCGGGCAGGGAGGCGAGGAGCGCGTCGGTCGTCACCGGAGGACTGTAACAAGGTCGGCGGGCACGACCGGTCCTCCCCCGCGCAGCGCAGCCGGGCCCGCTCCGCCTCGTCCGGTCGGCGGATGCCGCCGGGGCGCCCGCGGCCCTATCGTCGGTCGAGGACCGCCGTGCGACCGCGCGGGGGCGGCGCTGCGGCGCCGGACGGCCCCGGGGAGGAACCCACCACATGATCGAAGCTCGGCACCTGACCAAGAGGTACGGCCAGAAGGTCGCCCTCGACGACGTGTCGTTCACCGTGAGGCCGGGCATCGTGACCGGCTTCCTCGGGCCGAACGGCGCGGGCAAGTCGACGACGATGCGCATGGTGGTCGGCCTCGACCGCCCCAGCTCCGGCTCGGTGACGGTGAACGGCCGCCCCTACGCCGAGCACCGGGCTCCCCTCCGCGAGGTGGGCGTGCTGCTCGACGCGAAGGCCGTGCACCGCGGGCGCAGCGCCTCCGAGCACCTCCACGCCATGGCGGCGACCCACGGCATCGGCCGCTCGCGCGTCGCGGAGGTCATCGCCCTCACGGGGCTCGAGCCCGTCGCGAAGAAGCGCGTCGGCGGGTTCTCGCTCGGCATGGGCCAGCGTCTCGGCATCGCTGCGGCGCTGCTCGGCGACCCGGCCACCCTGATCTTCGACGAGCCGGTCAACGGCCTCGACCCCGAGGGCGTCGTCTGGGTCCGCACCCTGGCCCGCCACCTCGCCGCCGAGGGGCGCACGGTCTTCCTCTCGTCGCACCTGATGAGCGAGATGGCCCAGACCGCCGACCACCTGATCGTGCTCGGCCGCGGCCGCGTGCTCGCCGACGCCCCCGTCAGCGAGGTGATCGCCCAGGCCTCGGGCGACGGGGTGCGCGTGCGCAGCCCGCACCTGCCCCAGCTCGTCGAGCTCGTCCGCGCCGAGCACGGCGTCGAGCCGGTCACGGCCGACGACGGCTCGCTCGAGCTGCCCGGCGTCACCGCGGCCCGGGTCGGCGAGCTCGCCGCCTCGCGCGGCATCGTCCTGCACGAGCTGACCCCGGTGGTGCGCTCGCTGGAGGAGGCCTACATGTCGCTCACCCAGGACTCCGTCGAGTACCACGCGGGCGGCGCCGCCGCCGCGACCCCCGCCTCCCCCGCCGCGGCCGAGAAGACCGCCACGACCCCCGGAGCATCGCGATGACCGCCGCCGCCCCCACCCGACGCTCCGCCCACGGCCACTCGGTCGGGCCCGGCGTGACCTTCGCCCACGTCGTCGCCTCCGAGTGGATCAAGCTCCGCAGCCTGCGCTCGACCGCGTGGTGCTTCGCCGTCATCGTCGTGATCGTCGTCGGGTTCGGCGCGCTGTTCGCCTCCGTCGCCAGCGGCTTCGAGGGCATGGAGGCGACGGCCGAGCAGCAGCAGGCGCTCGGCGTGCAGGTCATCACGATCGGCGTCGCCTTCGCCCAGCTCGTCGCCGCGGTGCTCGGCGCCCTCGTCATCACCGGCGAGTACGGCACGGGCATGATCCGCTCGACCTTCACCGCCGTGCCCCGGCGCACGCCCGCGCTCGTGGCCAAGGTGCTGATCGTCGGCGTCAGCACCTTCGTCGTCTCCGGCCTCGCCCTGGTCGTCGCCGCGCTCGTCTGCACGCCCCTGCTCTCGTCGTCGACGGGCATCGAGCTCGACCTCGGCGACACCGGCCTGTGGTGGTCGCTGGTCGGCGCCGCCGCCAGCGTCGCGATGATCGCGATGATCTCGTTCGGGCTGGGCGCGGTCATCCGCAACGGGGCCGGCGGCATCGCGGCGTCGATCGGCCTGGTCTTCGTGCTGCCGATCATCTTCACGATCGGCATGGCCGTGATCTCCGAGCCGTGGATCTACACGCTGTACGAGTTCACCCCGCCCCAGGCCGCGACCCGGGTCTTCGAGTACCAGGTCGAGGGGTCGTCGATGCTGACCCCGCCGACGGTCGACGACGCCGTGGTGCTGACGCCGTGGCAGGCCCTCGGCGTGCTCGCCGGCTGGGTCGTCGCCCTGTTCGTCGTCGCGGTCGCCGCGGTGAAGCGCCGCGACGTCTGACGCCGCCGCCGTCACCGCTCGGCCTCGGAGCCCGCCGGCCGCCCCTCGGGGCGGCTCGCGGGCTCCCGGCACATCCAGGGGCGATCCGCGGGAATGATCCAGGCGGGCGGGGCCTTCTCCCTGGAGCGTCTCGACGGTGAGGTCGCCTCCCGCCATCCGCCCTCGTTCCCCAGGAGCACCGCCATGACGAGCGACACCGCCCGCCCCACGACCGCCGCCCCCGCCGGCGCGGCCGGCGCCGACGACGGCCCCGACGCGGCGACCGCCGCCCGCAACAAGCTGGTCATCGGCCTGCTGCTCGTCTCGGCCTTCGTCGTCATCCTCAACGAGACGATCATGGGCGTCGCGCTGCCCAGCCTCACGCGCGACCTCGACATCACGGTCACGGCCGGCCAGTGGCTGACCACCGGCTTCATGCTGACGATGGCCGTCGTCATCCCGATCACGGGCTTCCTGCTCCAGCGCTTCGACACGCGCCCCGTGTTCATCACCGCGATGAGCCTGTTCAGCCTCGGCACCGCCATCTCGGCGATCGCGCCCGGCTTCAGCGTGCTGCTGATCGGCCGCGTGGTGCAGGCGTCGGGCACCGCGATCATGATGCCGCTGCTCATGACGACCGTCCTGACCCTCGTGCCGCCGGCGACCCGCGGCCGCACGATGGGCAACATCTCGATCGTCATCTCGGTGGCCCCGGCCATCGGCCCGACCATCTCCGGCCTCATCCTCAGCGTCCTCGAGTGGCGCTTCATGTTCATCCTGGTGCTGCCGATCGCCCTCGCGGCGCTCGCCCTCGGGGCCGTCCGCGTCAAGAACGTGACGACGCCCACCAAGGTGCCCCTCGACGTGCTGTCGGTCATCCTCTCCGCGTTCGCCTTCGGCGGCGTCGTCTACGGGCTCAGCACCTTCGGCGAGGGCGCCGAGGCCGCCGTGCCGGCGTGGGTGCCGCTCGCGGTCGGCGTCGTGGCCCTCGTCGCGTTCGTGCTGCGCCAGCGCGCGCTGCAGCGCACCGACACGGCGCTCCTCGACCTCCGCACCTTCGCCTCCCGCACCTTCACGATGTCGACCCTCGTGCTCGGCATCGGCATGATCGCCCTGTTCGGCACGCTGATCGTCCTGCCGATCTACCTCCAGAACGTGCACGGCCTCGACCCCCTCGCGACCGGCCTGCTGCTCCTGCCGGGCGGGCTCGTCCAGGGCCTCCTGTCGCCGATCGTCGGCCGCCTCTTCGACAAGTACGGCCCGACCGTCCTGCTCGTGCCCGGCACCGCCCTGGTCAGCGCCGTGCTGTGGTTCCTGTCGACGGTCTCCGAGTCGACGCCGATCCCGATGGTGCTCGGGGCGCACGTCGCGCTGAGCATCGGCCTCGCCCTCATGTTCACGCCGCTCTTCACGTCGGGCCTCGGCTCGCTGCCGGGGCGTCTGTACTCGCACGGCAGCGCGGTCGTCGGCACGGTGCAGCAGGTCGCCGGTGCCGCCGGCACGGCCGTGTTCGTCACCGTGATGACCCTCGCCGCGACCACGGCCGCCTCCGGCGGCGCGGGCGACGTCGCCGCCGCCAGCAGCGGCGTGCGGGCGGCCTTCCTCGTCGGCGCGGTCATCTCGGTGTTCGCCGTGGTCGGCTCGTTCTTCGTCCGCCGGCCGCCGGTGGTCGAGGGTGCCGAGAAGGTGGTCGCGCACTAGCCGACCCTCCTCGGGGCGGACACCGCACCTCCCCGGCCCGCGGCCACGCCCGGCCCGCTGCCTCCCCCGGCCGGCGCCGCCTCCCCGGCTCCGCCCCCTGACGCCTGCGCGCCGACCCCGTGTCGAGCGTTCAGGCGTCATCGGCGTCCGGGGGCCGTCGGCGCCCCGCCGAGCCGGTCGCCCCTGAACGCTCGACGCCTCCGCCGAGAGCCCCTCCGGGGCACCGGTCACCGGCCCCGGGCGGGGAGTAGCTTCGACCGGTCGCGGCCCGTGCAGAGGCTGCACTCCTGCAGCGCCTGCACTCCCCGACCGGCCGACGGCACCTGCGCCGCGGCCGCTCCGCACGTCGAGCGCAGCACCCGGGGAGGCACCCATGTCGAACACGCCCACCACCGCCGAGGGGGCGACCGGGGCTCCCCGGCGCAGCCTCGTCCCGGCCCGGATGGACCGGCTGCCGTGGACCCGCTTCCACTGGACGATCGTCGTCGGCCTCGGCTTCTCGTGGGTGCTCGACGGCCTCGAGATCCAGATCGTCGCCTCCGCCGGCTTCCAGGCCGACCTCGGCCTCACGGCTGCGCAGGTCGGCTACCTCGGCACGATCTACCTGCTCGGCCAGGTCGCCGGTGCCCTGATCTTCGGGCGCATGAGCGACACGCTCGGCCGCAAGAAGCTCTTCATCCTCACGCTGGCGATCTACCTCGTCGCCAGCGGACTCGCCGGGCTCTCGCCGAACTTCGCCTTCCTGGCCGTGTTCCGCTTCATCGCCGGCATGGGCATCGGCGGCGAGTACGCCGCGATCAACTCGGCCATCGACGAGATCATCCCGTCGCGCTACCGCGGGCGCGTCGACATCGCGATCAACGGCACGTACTGGGGCGGTGCGGCCCTCGGCTCGGCCGCCAACCTCTTCCTGCTGAACACCGACTACTTCGCGGAGGACGTCGGCTGGCGCATCGGCTTCTTCATCGGCCCGGTGCTCGGGCTGATCATCATCTACCTGCGCCGGCACATCCCCGAGAGCCCGCGCTGGCTGATGACCCACGGCCGCGAGGAGGAGGCCGAGGCCACCGTCACCGACATCGAGAAGAGGGTGGAGGCGGAGGGCCGGCACCTGGAGCCCGTCAGCGACGACCAGGCGCTCGAGATCGCCGGCGACGGCCGGATCTCGTTCAGCGTCATCGTCCGCACCCTGGTGAAGGACTACCCGAAGCGCACCCTCGTCGCCGCGACGATGATGATCACGCAGTCGTTCCTCTACAACGCGATCTTCTTCACCTACGCCCTGGTGCTGCAGAACTTCTACGGCACCGACCCGGCGTCGACGCAGTACTTCTTCTTCCCGTTCGCGATCGGAAACCTGCTCGGCCCGTTGCTGCTCGGCCACCTCTTCGACACCTGGGGCCGCCGGCAGATGATCTTCCTCACCTACGGCGTCTCGGCCGTGGTGCTGGCCGTGTCGGCCGTGCTCTTCCACATGGACGTGCTGAGCGCGACGACCCAGACGGTCTTCTGGTGCGTGTCGTTCTTCTTCGCGTCGGCGGGCGCCTCCTCGGCGTACCTCACGGTGAGCGAGATCTTCCCGCTCGAGCTGCGCGGCCAGGTCATCGGCTACTTCTTCGCGCTCGGCCAGATCGCGGGCGCGGTCGCCCCGACGCTCTACGGCGCCCTGATCGGCGACGGCACCGACCGGGGGCCGCTGACCTTCGGCTACTTCCTCGGCGCGGGCATCATGCTGGTCGGCGGCGTCATCGCGTTCGTCTTCGGCGTGGCCGCCGAACGGAAGTCGCTCGAGGCGATCACCAGCCCGCTGTCGGTGGTCAAGCCCCGGTTGAGAGGCCGGGCCGGGTCGTGAGGCCGGCGCCGCTCGTCAGCGCGTGACGAGCGGCGTCATCCGGGCGAGGTCGGGCAGCAGGCCGATGTCGACCAGCACGACCTCCCCCGCGAGGCCGGCCGCGGGCTCGAGCAGCAGCCCGGCCTTGTGGCCGCCGAAGATGACCGTCAGGGTCGCCGGGAGCACGGCGGGGTCGGGCACGCTGCCGTCGTCGGGGCCGATGCCGCTGGGCACGTCGACCGCGACCACGGCGGGCGCGCCCGGCCCGCGCAGCGAGGGCAGCAAGGCCTCGACGACGTCCCGCGCGCGGCCGCGCAGCGCGGGGTCGGCGCTCGTGCCCGTGCCGACGAGGCCGTCGAGCAGCACCGCGGCGCCCGTCTCCTGCAGTCGCCGACCGGCGCCCTCGGGCGTGGCCCACGCGGCCGGGTCGTCCGTGACGGCCCCGGCCCCGGTGGCCGCCGCGAGGCCGGCCTCGTGCACCCGGGAGCCGGTCGGCACCACGGTCACCGGGCAGCCGTCGGCCGCGAGCGCCGCCCCGGCGAAGAGCGCGTCGCCCCCGTTCGACCCGCTGCCGACGAGCAGCACCACGGGGGCGGGCCACCGGCCGGAGGCGCGCAGCAGACCGCGCACCGCCTCCGCCAGGCCGTCGCTCGCGCGCTGCATCAGCGGCTCGCCCGCCGCGAGGTGCGGCGCCTCGGCCGCCCTGACCTGCTCTGCCGACCATCCGTGGACCATGGGGTCCATCGTGGCCGACCCGCGCCCCCCGCGCTCGCTCCGAGGGAAGCAGACCGTGACCGGGGCGATCCGGGCACGAACGGACCGGTCCGGGCACGCGGAGGCGCCTCCCTGCCAGACTGGCCGGATGCGTTCTGAGGCCCACAACCCCGTCGACGGCACCGCGATCGCCTACGAGGTGGCCGGTGACGGCGCCCCGCTGCTGCTCGTGCACGGCTCGGGCCTGTCGAAGGGCAGCTGGCGCGGGCTCGGCTACCTCCGCGACCTCGAGCGCGACTTCACCGTCGTCGCCCTCGACCTGCGGGGCCACGGCCGGAGCGGCGGGCCCCACGACCCCGCCGCGTACTCGATGGCCCACCACCGCGCCGACGTCGCCGCCGTGCTCGACGCCACCGGGCTCGCGCCGGTGCACTACGTCGGGTACTCGTTCGGCGCCCGGGTCGGCCTGTCGATCGCGGCCCACGAGCCCGAGCTGCTCCGCACCCTGACGACGATCGGGGGCAGCTGGGCGCCCATGAACGGCAACATCGGCGCGACCTTCACGCCCGACTGGCACGAGCGGCTCACGACCGGGGGCATGGACTCGTTCATCGCCGGGTGGGAGCTCGCGATGGGCCGCCCGCTCGACCCCGGCACGCGGCTCGCCTTCCGCCAGGACGACCCGCAGGCGCTCGCGGCGTTCTTCACCGCCGCCGAGACGGGCGGCGGCCTCACGGCCGAGCAGCTCGACTCGGTCACGGTGCCGACGCTGCTGCTCGCGGGCACCCGCGACGTCGAGCGGCACCGCGAGTCGCAGGACGCCGCACGCCGCATGCCCGAGGCCGCGTTCTACGAGCTCGTCGGCCAGGACCACGCGTCGTCGCTGCAGCCGGTCGACCAGGTGACCGACCTGCTGCGGACCTTCCTCGAGGCCGTCGACGCCTGAGCGCCCCGTCGCGTCAGCGCGCCGCCCCGGCGTCGACGGTTCAGGAGGCAGCCGCGCGGGGCGCCCCGCGACGGGCCGTTCGCGCCGGCCGCTCCTGAACGCTCGACGCGCTCGACGGATGCGACGCGCCCGTGGAGCGCGACACGGCCGCCCGTCGCTGCGATGATGGACGCACCATGGGCATCAGTCGTCGCGCGTTCCTGACGGGCTCGGTCTCCGGGGCCGTGCTCCTGCTGGCCGCCTGCACGACCGACGCCCCTCCGCCGACGGCGACCCCCACCCCCACGGCGACCCCGACGCCCACGCCGACCCCGCTGCCCGAGGGCGTCGCCCCGGTGGCCTTCCGGCGCAGCGACTGGGCCCGCGACCCCTACGCCCTCGGAGCCACGAGCCACCTCACCCCCGACGCCGGCCCCGACAGCCGCCGGGCGCTCCGCGAGCCCCTCGGCGACCGCGTGTTCCTCGCCGGCGAGGCCACGGCCTCGGTCTCACCCGGCACGGTCTCCGGGGCGCGGGCGAGCGGGTTCGAGGTGGCCGACGCCGTGGCCGACGTCGCACAGCCGGGCGAGCGCATCGCCGTGGTCGGCGCCGGCATCGCCGGGGCCACCGCCGCGCGCAGCCTGGCCGACCGCGGCTTCGAGGTCGTCGTGATCGAGGCCAGGGACCGCGTCGGGGGCCGCGTCCACAGCGTCGACGGCGACGACTGGCCCTTCCCGGTCGAGCTCGGCGCCGGCGTCCCCCTCGGCGACGCGGCCGTCGCCCTCCGCGCGGCCCTGGCCCTCGGCGGGGTGGCCCTGACCCGGCTCGAGCCCACCGTCGAGGCCCGGGCCGCCGACGGGGCCGCCCTCGTCACCGACGGCCCCGTGCTCGACGCGACGACCGCCTCCGCCCTCGCCCGGGCCGCCGAGTGGGCGGTCGGCCGCGCCGGCTCCCCCACCCTCGCGGAGGCGCTGGCCGGCTCCGGGGCCGACCAGGTGTCGGCCGAGCCCGACGCCTCGGGAGTCTCCGACGCCGACCGGCTCGCCGTCGTGGTCGACGAGGTGCTGCCGGTCCGCTTCGGCGCGGGCGCCTCGGCCCTCGCCGCCCGCGAGCTCGACGCCGGCAGCGCCTCCGGCGTCTCCGACCTCGTCCTGCCCGCGGACGCCGCCCTCGTCACGGGCGGCTTCTCGTCGTTCGTCACGGCCCAGCTGCGGGGCCTCGACGTGCTCCGCGACAGCAACGTCGTGCGCATCCGCCACGGCGACGAGGGCGTCGGCCTGCGGACGGCCACCGGCGAGTCGCTCTCCGCCGACCGCGCCGTCGTCACCGTCCCGCTGGGGGTGCTGAAGGAGGCGTCGGTCGAGTTCTCGCCGGAGCTCCCGCAGCAGCACCTCGACGCGATCGACGCCCTGGGCGTCGGCCACCAGGAGGTGCTCTGGCTGCGCTTCGAGCGGGCGTTCTGGTCGACGACGGCCACCGTCTGGGTCGTCGTCGACGACACGGCCCGCTGGCGCGTCTTCCTCAACCTCGAGCCGGTCACGGGCGCACCGGTGCTCGTCGCCCTCACGGGCGGCGACGCGGCCCTGGCGACCCTCGAGCTCGACGACGACGACGCCGTCGCCCAGGCGATGGCGAGCCTGCAGCCCTACCTCGACCTGCTCGACGACCCGGCCGACGACGACGCCGAGGGCGACGACGGAGCCGGCACCGAGCCGGGCGAGACCACGACCCCCGACTCGACCCCCGCCTCCTGAGCCCCGGCCGCGCCAGCCGCCCCGGCCGCCCCTGCCGCCCCGGAGCCCGCCCCGCCCCCGGGCTGGTCGGCGTGCCCGGGCGGAGGCGCGGTGCCCGCCAGCGGGCCGCGGGGCCGCAGGTGGCTGAGCGCGATCAGCCCGGTCAGCACCCCGACGATCGTGCCGAGCGCGATGGCGTTGTACATCAGGAACTCGCCGGGCCACGAGACCTGCGCCGGGTCGAGGAAGAAGTAGGGGTACCAGCCGACGTCGGCGCCGCGGACGATCGTGGCCACGCCCCAGACGACCGGGTAGACGAGGACGACGCCGAGCACCTTCCAGCTGATCCGGCTGCGCCCCGGGGCCAGCACCCAGTCGACGAGCACGTAGCTGGGGATCCAGAAGTGCAGCACCTGGCTCGACCAGGGCACGCCGATCGCGTAGCCGTTGGCCAGCGACTCGGCGACGATGATGCCGTAGACGATGCCCGACACGATGACGTAGGTCGTGACCAACGCGTGGACGGAGACGAAGAGCGACGACTCCGACCGGCCGCGGAGGGCGGCCACCCCCGAGCCCACGAGCACCACGACGTTCGACATGTTGCTCTGCTGCGTGAAGTAGCTGAAGTAGTTGAACGACGTGAAGGTCGAGAAGCCGAGCACGTAGACGAAGTTGCCCACGAGCGCGACGAGGCCCACGGCGGCGGCCAGGAGGCGCAGGCCTCCCACGACGTGACGCACTTCGACGGTTCTCCTTCGGCGACCTGCCGCGGCCCGGTCCGGCTGCGGCGGAGACGACGAGCGTACTAGCGCGG